>CAYOBO010000157.1:0-14348 GCA_964402295.1 uncultured Candidatus Solibacter sp.
GTGTCACCGGACCCACCGTCACGTGCACATTGTCACATGCGCCGCACACGAAGACACGCCCCAGCCCGGGGCGCGATGCCAGGGAAAAGTCTTGCTCCCGATACCTTGTCTCCATCTACATGCCCCCTTCCGGCGTCCAGCACTCCACCGCATCCAGGTTATTTCCTCTGGACGCGCCACCCAGCACCAGCAACTGCTTGCCGCCCGGCGCCATGCGATGCGCCACCCGCGCCGTCGCCTCCGCCACCTTCCGCCACGCCTTCGCCGGGGCATCCAGGCGCAGCAGCGACCCATCGGCGATACTGACAAACAACTTGCCTTCGTACACCGCCGCGGCGGGCGAGAAGCCGGCCATCGGCACATCGGGCAGCGCCGGCCCCTCGCTCCACTGCGCTGTACGCGGATCGTACACTGCCACGGAGCCGGTGACTTTGCCCTGCGGGTCGATCCCTCCGATCACGTACATCTTGTCCTCCCAGGCCGCCGCAATCAGCGCCCTACGGACAAAGGGCTGCGGCCGGCTCTCCCACTGTAGCGGCTGCTTCGATAAATCGAGCACGAGCATCGTGTCGAACCACTTCTGCGAGCTCCCCTTCATGTTCCATCCGCCGGCGACGATGATTTGGTTCCCGATCGCCACTGCGTCGTGCGATGACCGCGCCTCCGGCAGCGCCGGCAGATCCTCCCATGTGCCAGCCGCCGGATCGAACCGCCGGCAGCTCGCCACCGAATGGTTGTCCGGCGCCTTGCCCTTGGCGTTCCGCGGCGCCATGCCGCCTATGCGGTAGATCTTCCCCCCGTGCGCCACGAGGTTCATCCCCTGCAAGCCTTCCCCGCCGGGCAACTCCTCCCATTGCCCCGTCGACACCTTCATGCGGTGAAACCGTCCCGACACCGACTCGGACCAATACGTGTGTGTCGGCGATACATGGCCGCCATAGACGTACAGCCATCCATCGCTTTCCACCGCGCCGAAACTCGAAGCGGCCTGCGGCAGCGCAGCCACGCGCGTGGCTTTCCCATAAACATCGGCCAAAAATGTCGCGTAATGCCGCAGTTCCTCGTATTTCTTCCCATCCCTCTCTCCAGGCTCGGTCTCCCAATACCGTGCCCAAGCTCCAATCCGCCCCGCCACCGCCAAGGGCGCGGTCCGGCCGGAGGCATCCGTCTTGACCTTCCGCTGCTTGCCCCCTTCCAGGATCACCGTGATTTCCGCGTTCGGCGCGGGTTTGCCATGCGCCAGCAGTTCCAGTTGCAGCGCTCCCGCCGAGCCGTGCGCGACTATTTCAAGCGGCGTCGCACCGCCTACCGCCACGCCGGACGGATCCCCCAGTACCGTCTTCGGATAGTACAGCAGCAGGTGCGGCTTTCCCGTGCCCATCTGCCGCCAGCCCAGATCCTTCCTCCCATGCACCACGCGCACGCCGCTGCCCGCTAGCGTCACCTCGTAGCTCTTCTCGCCTTTCACCATCTCGAGCGGTGCGTCTTTGCCGTCGGCTCCGCGCAGGCTCAGCTTCGCCCCGGCCACGTAGTCCGCTCCCGCATCGCTGCCGGGAACGAGATCTTCCGTCAGCACGACTGCCGCTTTTTTCCCTCCCCATTCCGGCACGACAAAAAGAAAGTGCGCTTGCGCGGCAACGGCCGCGGCGAACAAACCAATCATTCCTCTCAATTTCATTCTTTTCCTCCAAATCGCCAGCGCAACCCGGCACGATACATGCGGCCGAAATCCGGCCGGTCAAAGGTGGGCGTGGCCAGGTTCAGCTTGCGGTCCCTGCTCCCCGCCAGATTGTCGATCGTGAAGTAACTCTGTAGCCCTTTAGCCAGATCCTTGGCTACGTAGAAATCCCACATCCGGTAGCCGAAGGCGCGCGTACCGGCCGCCGGATTCAGCCACCAGTCCCCGAAAAACGTCCCGCGCACGTTGGCCAGCAGCCCCAGCCGCCGGTTCACATACTCCGTGCGCATGTATCCCTGGTGCTTGTGCCGCTGCGGCAGGTCCAACTTCGTTGCCGTATCCCGCGCGTCCAGATAGGTGTAGGCCCCCGCCACGCGTAGCGATGACGTCAGCGCCCGCTCGGCATCCAATTCAAAGCCCTGCGTGTAAATGCGCCCGAAATTCCGGTAAATAAACGTCTGCCGGTTCAGCAGCGGATTGAAAAACAGCGGAATCCGATATTGTGCCAACAACGCGGACAGTTGGTCCGCCGTGCGCGGCGTCCCGATGTTCACCGTATCGATCAGGTTCCGCACATCGTTGCGGTACAGCGACAGCCCGCCGCGAAAACGCCGCTTCCGGTAATCGACTCCAGCGCTGAAACTGCGCGAAGTCTCCGCTTCCAGTCCCGGATTCCCGATCACCTGATAAAAACTCGCCGGATTGGCGAACCGGAAATACAACTGCCCCAAATCCGGTGCGCGGAACCCGCGCCCGAACGCCCCCCGCACCGACCATCCATCCGACAGCCGCACCACCAATCCCACCTTCGGCACCGCCTGCGTCCCGAATAGCGAATGGCTCGTGATCCGTCCTCCCACATCCAGCGTCGCCCGCCCGCTCAGATGCACCTTGTCCTGAAGCCACACATCATTCGCCGTGATCTGCTGTCCGGCGTTATCCCCCACCAGCCGGTTCGCCCCGCGATAGTGGTTCTGCACCCATTCATAACCCAGTTGCAGCAGATTCCGCGAATGCGTCTGGAACGAATACGTCCCATCCAGCCGCCGGTAGCGCTCGTTGAGGTTTGCCCTCGCCTCCGTCGCTGCCGGCGTCAGCAGCCGCGTCAGCGAATTCTCGTCATAGCGCGCCGAATATCCGCGCAATTGCAGCATCGTTCGCGCCGTGGGCACGATGTCTCCCACCAGCGCATAATTCTGCATACTGTCGTTGTAAAGCCCGGCCACCGGCCCCGACTCGCTCGCGTTTCGCCCTTCCTCCCGGTTGTGATACGCGTTCGCCGAAAAGCCCAGCGTGAAGCGCGGTGTGAAGCTATAGCGCGTCTTGAAGAATAAATCGTTGCGCCGCAGCTCCGGCCCGACCGTGTATGGACTCCCCGGCACCAGCGAGTAGCTCCCCTGCCGGTGCTGCTCCAGATCGAGAAACAACGTCAGGTTCTTGTACCGCGTCCCGATATCCCCACGCCCGTCGAAGATCCCCAGCGACCCCCCGGAAAAATTCAAATTCCCCTGCAAAGGGCTGTCCGGCTCGCGCGAGATCATGTTGATCACCCCGCCAATGGCATCGCTGCCGAACAGTGCCGAGGCCGCGCCCTTCACCACCTCCACCCGATCCAGACGCCCCGTCGATTGCCGGTTCAGATTGATATTGCCGCTCTTGATGCCCCGCGCCCCAACCATCGGCAAACCGTCTTGCAAGACCGCCACCTGCCGCGCACCGATCCCCCGGATCTGCTGCGTACTCACCGTCCCCGACGCGCCGCTCCGCGTCACCACGCCCGGGATCTCCGCCAGCACGTCCGATAGCCGCTCGTAACCCGTAGCCATCATCGCTTCGCGCGTCACCGCCTCCACCTTTACCGGCGAATCCTGCTGCAATTCCTCCAGCCGCGAACCCGACGTTACCGTGATCTCCTCACGTAACCCTCCCACATCCAAAACCACCGCAAGCGCCAAGTCCGCACCCGTCCAGTCCACGCCACGGTTGACTCCTGTGAACCCCTCGGCCTGCACTGCCAGCGTGTAGCGCCCCTTCGCCAGAGCACGAAACTCCGTCCGCCCGCTACCGTCCGTAACCAGTTCGAGTGGCCTCCCCGCCGCCCCTCGCAGCGATACCCGCGCTCCCGAGATGCCTAACCCGTCCGGGTCCTGCACCTCTACCCGCAGCGTTTGCCCCCGCAATCCCCCCGCCAGCAACAGCGCCAAGGTCAGCCATTGCCGCATCCCCCGCCCGTTGCCGCGACTCCGCGTTCTGTTTTCCATGCCAGCCCCTTTCTTCCTCTCGCGAAGCATCCTCGCTTCGCGATTGAACAAAAGCAGACCGGCAACTACAATGGGAGTGGTCGCCGGCCTGCACAGGTTGTCGATCCCACAGATCCCGGGCGCAACCTCCGCCAAGAGTTAGGCGCCCGGGTCTGGAGCACTCCACGGCTCGGACAGGATCGAACCGTGGTGTACACCACAATATCCTACTTGCAACTGAGTGTCAACAGAAAATGTGAATGCAGGCGTATCGGCACGCCCAATTGAAATCGACTGGCAAGACCCCCTACAGCCGCGGCGGCGTCGTCACCACCAGCGCCTGCGCTTCCGTCACCCCGCGATACCCGTGCGGCTCCGACGAGTCGAAATACACGCAATCCCCCGCCCCCAACACATGCTCCTCCCCCTGGAACTGAATCCCCAATTCTCCACGCAGCACAAATAAAAACTCCGCCCCTTCGTGCACATGTTCCTCCGGCTTGGCCGCGCTCGCCTGAAACTCCGCCAAAAACGCCTGCATCCCCTTCTCCCGCGCCGAAAACGCCAGCACCTCGAAAAAATACCCCGGCCGCGGATTCCCCGCACGGTCCGGAAACCGCATCCGCTCCGCCGCCCGCACCACCGAAAACAGCTTCTTGCGCTGCTTCTCCGCGAAAAAATAATCCAGCCCCACATCGAACACCATCGCAATCCGCGCCAGCGTCGGCAGCGTCGGCACCAGTTTCCCATTCTCCAACTGCGACAACATCGACGCCGACAACCCCGTGTGCTTCCCCAAATCCACCAGCGAAATCTTCTTCCGCAATCGCAGCGTGCGTAGCTTCGTCCCCAGATTGTAATCCGCCAGCACCCGCTGGAGCGTCTCTTCACTGCTCTCGGACTTCATAGATTCCATTTTACCCTCATTAAAAATCTCGCCAAATATTTCATCCCCCGTAAAGCGAGTTTCATGTGATTCTGGACTATTATGGTCTGGATTGCTGATCATGGTTTTGAGAGCGTCTCCTCGTTGAGACTCCCCAAAGGAGCCTATCGATGCAAAAAGTCCCGCCGCAACTACCAACTACCAGCGAACAGGACCTCGTGAGCCGCGCCCGGCAGGGAGATACCTCCGCCTTCGCGGAACTGGTCCGCCAAAACCAGTCAGCATCCCGCAGACTTGCGCTTTCCATCCTCCGCGATTCCCACGCCGCCGAAGACGAAGTGCAAACTGCCTTCACCAAAGCCCTCCAACACATCGGCGCCTTCCAGCAGGAATCGAAATTCTCCACCTGGCTCAATCGCATTGTGGCCAATCAGTGCCTCATGCGGCTGCGCCAGCTCCGCCGCTCCCGCCTCTTCCACATCGATGCCCCCGTCGAGGAAGAAGGCGTCACCTTCGAGCTCCCTGACCGCCAACCCAACCCCGAACAATCGCTCGCCCAGCGCGAAGCCGCGCAAATCCTCAGCCGCGAAGTCAACCGCATCCCCCCGCTCATGCGCGACGTCGTCATCCTCCGCGACCTTCAGGAATTGCCCATGGAAGAAGTCGCCGCTCGGCTCGGCATCAGCGTCCCCGCCGCCAAATCGCGCCTCCTCCGCGCCCGCGCCGAACTCCGCCAGCGCCTCCAGCGCCATCAAGGCCGCATGGGACTCCGCACGCTCACTGCCTAAACTTCCCGTACCATTACAATTTCGCAACGGGCTAGTTCCACCTTCTCTTTTCGCAAGCCGCCAATTCGGCGAAAATCGATCCAACGCAGATCGAACGAGTCACTGAACCGGAGCATCGCTCCGCATCAATGTCTCTTCCTCCCCCGCATAGCCTCCGAGGGCGGGGGAGGTGCTCTTGTCACTCTTCCTGTATCATCCTTTCCAGGCGCCGCAGGGCAGCACGCGGCGCTTTTCTTTTCTCCGCACTCCCCGCGGCACGCCCAACTCACGATATAATCACCCCGATTCATGGGCATCCGATTTCTCCTTCCTCTCCTCGCGGCCGCAGGCGCCTGCGCCCAAAATGCCACCCAAGCCGGACGCTTCCATGTCGAGCATCCCACGCTGCTCAACCTCGGCTTCGAGTGGGCTATCTCGGGCGATGCCAACCGCAACGCCAAGGTCTCCGTTCAATTCCGCCCCACCGGTGAAACCAACTGGCGCGACGCGCTCCCCCTCGTCCGCATCGGCGGTGAGAACATCTACCGCCGCCGCGAGAACCTCGACTACACGGTCCCTGACGGATTCGCCGGCAGTATTCTCAATCTCCAGCCCGGCACGGAATACGAATGCCGCCTTCAACTCACTGACCCCGACGGCGTCTCCGGCCAAGCCACCCACACCGTCAAAGTCCGCACCCGCACCGAGCCCCAGCCCTACAAGGGCGGCCGCACCCTCCACGTCTACGCCCCCGATTACCAGGGGCCTAAACTCGAGCCGCACTTCACCAGCCTCCTTGAGGCCTACTACGGCGCCGGCCTCGGCGACTGGAGCGTCGTCTGGGAACGCCGCGCCCAACCCGGCGACACCATCCTTGTCCACGCCGGCCTTTACCGCCCCGAAAAACTCAACTACGTCGACCCCATGATGACCCCCTTCGACGGCACCAACGTGCTCTCCCTCAAAGCCACCCCCGACAAGCCCATCACCATCAAAGCCGCCGGCGACGGCGAACCCGTCTTCGATGGCGCCGGCAATCACCGCCTCTTCGACGTCATGGGCTCGCGCTACCACATCTTCGACGGCATCACCTTCCGCAACACCGATGTCGCCCTCTTCGCCGGCCAGAAAGAGGTCGCCGGCGCCGTCGGCCTCACCGTCAAAAACTGCCGCTTTGAAAACGTCGGCTTCGGCGTCTGGACCGAATACGCCGGATCGAGCGACTTCTACATCGCCGACAACCTCTTCCTCGGCCGCGATGACCGCTTCCGCCTCGTCGGCTGGACCGGCTTCATGTGGCCCAGCGCCGGCCCCTACGGCTCCCATCAGCTCACCAGCTATTACGCCGTCAAAGTCTACGGACCCGGCCACGTCATCGCCCACAACGCCATCGCCTATTTCCACGACGCCATCGGCATCTCCACCTACGGCACCCCCGAATCCGACCCCGAACGCCGCGCCTCCTCCATCGACATCTACAACAACGAGTTCCACATGTTGAACGACGATTTCGTCGAAACCGATGGCGGCGTCCACAACATCCGCGTCTTCCACAACCGCGGCGTCAATGCGGCCCATGGCGGCTATAGTTCCCAACCCGTCTTCGGCGGACCCGTCTACTTCATCCGCAACATCCTCTATCACCAGCCCACCGGCGTCGCCTTCAAATTCTCCGCCAAACCCGCCGGCCTGTTCGTCTATCACAACACCTTGATCGGGGAGAACATCGTCCGCGACCCGTACTCCAACGTGCACTGGCGCAACAATCTCTTCCTCGGCCGCGACACCCCGGACCGCGGCATCATGTCCTGGGCCAACGCCACCGACGCCTACAGCACCGACTACAACGGTTACCGCCCCAACAAAGGCGTGGCGCAGAACTACTGGTGGCTCGGCCCCAAACCGGGTCAGAAACTCTATGAGCCGCGCAAGGAAGATTGGAAAACCTTCTCCACTCTCGAGGAAATGCGCCAAGCCACCGGCCAGGAAACCCACGGCATCGAAGTCGATTACGATATCTTCGAATCGCTCCGCCCGCCCGACCCCGCCAAGCGCCACGCCGTCTACCACATGATGGATCTCAACTTCCGCCTCAAACCCAACAGCAAGGCCGTCGACGCGGGCGTCGTTATCCCCACCGTCAACGACGGATTCGCCGGCCGCGCCCCCGACCTCGGCGCTCTCGAATCCGGCAAACCCGAGCCCAAATACGGGCCCCGCTGGATCACCTGGCAGCCCTTCTACCGGTAGAACACCCATGGCAAGCAAACTCATTTTCGAATGGACCAAGAAGATCCACATGTATGCCGGCCTGCTTACCTTCACCGCTCTGGTGGTGTGGGGGATCACCGGCATCCACGCGGTCTTCCTGCCCCAACCCGGCGAATACAAACCGCCGCCCGTCTCCTCCGTGCGCGAAATTCCCTATCAAGCCCCCGGCGGCCTCGATGACAAGCAACTGGCCAAGGAGATCCTTGCCGTGGCCGCCATTCCGCTCGCCGGTGGGCAGTACAACATCCACCGCGATGCGCAGTCGAACCTCGCCTTCAACGTCTTCACCATCAACGGCGGCCGCGAAGTCACCTTCCTCGAAGACAAAGGCATCGTGCGCGTCGATCACCGCGCCAACGACCTGCTCGGATACCTCTCCTCCATGCACACCGCGCACTCCCGCCGCCACCGCTTGACCGCTTCCGTCATCGCCTGGGGCTATTTCAACGAATTCGCCAACTGGGCCTTCTTATTCATGTCGCTCTCCGGCGTGTACCTCTGGCTTGCCACCCGTCCCAACCTGCGCTGGGCGCAGTATTCCTTTGGCGGCATGGTGGCGCTAACCCTCGGTCTCTGGATCGCAATCCGGTAAAACCATGTTTCGGGTGAAACCATGTTCCGATTGATGCGCAACATTCACCTCGGCCTCGGACTCGTCTTCGTCCTCATGGCTTTGGTCTTCGCTGTCAGTTCGATGGTCATCATCTACCGGCCCTGGTTCCACACCAAGCCCGTGGACACCGAATCGGCACTCCAGCTCTCGGCTGAGGAGGCCGCCAGTCCGCGCGCCGCCGCCCGCGCCCTCATGCAAGCCAATCTCGTCAGAGGCGAACTCCGCCAGATCCAGCAAGACGGCGATCGCGTCAGCTTCCGAGTCGTGCGTCCCGGCGAGATGGCCGAAGTCTCCTACACGCCCTCCACCGGAGTGGCCAAGGTGAAAACGCGGCGTCACGGCGCGCTCGAAACGTTAGTGCAACTGCACACCAATCATGGCTTGTGGCATGAATACGTGCCCTCCAACCTCTGGGCTGCCCTCTCCCTGTTCGCCTCCATCGGACTCCTCCTGCTCGGCGCCACCGGAATCTATCTTTGGTTCATACACCACAACGAGCGCATCGTCGGAGGCATTCTGCTCGCCTTCGGCCTCATCTACGGCCTCGTCACCCTCACCCTCACGCGCCTTCAGATGTAGGGCCGGTTCCGCACCCTCAGCAAATTCCCTGATCGACTTCCCCCTCAAATTCCGCGTTACTTCCCAAGAGGAGCTACCGCACCCATGACCCCAGAGCAACGAATCACCGCCTGGCTCGCCACCAATCGATCGAAAATCGAGTTCTCCACCCTTAACGCCGTTGTCCAACGCGTCAAATGGGACGTCTTCTTCGGCATGCCCCCCATCTGCGATGACGAAATCCGCACCATCGTCACCCGCTGGGCCGGCATCCACGCCATCGGACTCCTCATCCCGCCGTCGCCCTCCGGCGCTCCCGCCCCAACTTCCCCCGCGCAATCCTCGCCCCCCTCCGACAACGAACTGATTGCCTCCGTCAAGAAAGCCATCACCGCCGTCAGCGATGGAGTCACCCTTGGCAAAAAAGGCGCCAACATCAACATCGGCGTCTCCGGACTCACCGCCAATCTCAAAAAAGGCGTCCAATCCGCCTCTCTCAACCTCTCCTGGGGCGGGTCACTCAAACTCGAGGCCGCCTCCGGCCCCGTCCACTTCCAAGGAACCCTCTCCAAGGACAACTGGCAGATCACGGTCAGCTTCCCCCAAGACACCTACATCCCCGACCTCTCCCAACTCTCCAAAGTCTTCTCCGAAGCCGAAACCGCCTTGGGAGGCGTCGCCGAAGCCACTCAACACTTCCACAGCATCCAGGACGCCGCCAAAGTCGGTGCTCTCATCAAACCCCACGTCGAAACGATCGGCGGCGCCGTCGACGCCCTCGGCGGCATCGCCAAAGCCAAGCCCAAGGGCGGAGCCAGTTTCGGCATCCAATTCGGCAGCCCGCCCCCTGGACCCAACGGCCACGGCATACCCGGCGGCATCCAAGGCACCATCGTCTTCACCTACCGGTTTTGAAAGTTGACTGGCAGGGAGCACACATGTCTACGCACGTCCCCTCCATCCGACTCCGTTGCCCCGGCTCAACTCCGACCCTAAGGACCTGCCCGGCTGCTCCGCTCCCCACCTCGAACTCGTCCATCGCACCGCCTTCACTCTTTGCCACGACACGAACCGCAAGGTCCCCGCATGGACCGCATACACCCTTTCCTCGCGCCAAATCGCCAATCCTTCCCGCCCCCGCCCTTCCCGTTTCGCGAAGATACCTCCCTCCGCACCCCAGGAGCCTCGGACGCCGACTACACCCACAGCGGCTTCCATCGAGGCCACATCGTCCCCGCGCTCGATCTTGACAACTCCCAACACTCTTCGTCCTTTATCGAGAACTTGCCCTCGGCATTGGTTGTGGTCGTCGAAGGGACAACCGCACCGCGCTGGTCCATGGGTAGAAGGGTTAGGGCTTTGCGCCCCTGTAAGGTTTCTCACCAATGGGCGAATCGCTATCGGCGCGCGAGGAGGGCGTAACCTTCACCGAATGTTCTGCCATCTGGAAACAGTGGCCTACTCCGACCGCAGCGAGGCAAGCAGCGGGCTCCTCGCCGCGGCCCGCACCGCCAGCGCCGATGAAGCGAAGCCCGTCACCGCAACCGCCGCCAGCATCAGCAGCATCGATCCCAGCGGCAGCTTGCCGGCGCGCTCAGCGAGCGCGGGAGCAATCGCCAGCCCGGCGCAGAGCGTGCCGATCGACAACCCGCTCGCCAGCAGCAGCATGTTCTCCGCCAGCACGAGGTTCCCGATCATCCCCGGCCGGTAGCCCACCGCGCGCAGCAGCGCCAGTTCCTTGCGCCGCTCCAGCACGTTGCGCAGCAGCACCGCCGCCAGGCCCACGGTGCCGAGCAGCAAGCCCAGCCCACCGAGCGATTGGAAGGTCGACAGGTAGGCGTTCTCCACACGGTGGTACTCGTTGAGGCGCTCCACGGTCGATTGCAGATCGAGTCCGAAGTCCTGGAGCCGGTCCTCCATCGTCTCGGTCACGGCGGCCACCTTATCTGCGGGCGCCTGCACCAAAAACATTCGGAACCCTTGTTGTTCCGGGAACACACGCAGGAAGTCCGCCTCGCGAATGAGGATCTCGCTCTGGAACATGCTGTCGGCGATCGTCGCCGAGATGCGCAGCCGCACCGGCGCGCCGCTTTCGGGCTGCAAGACGATCTCATCGCCGGGCTTCTTGTGCAGCACGTACTGCAACGAATTCGCATCGACGTAAGCCGCGATCTCGCCCGCCTTCGGCGCCAGCTTCTCCTTGCTCAGCGGCATGCGGAAGAGCACCTCATCGGGCACGCCGAGCACTCGCGGATTGCGCGGCTGATACAGATTGAGGCAGCTCGAATCATCGCCAGGCCGCAGCCGCAGCGGCGTCACGCTCACTCCGCGAAAGAGGCTCTCGGCATCGGAGGCGAAGCCCAACTCCTGACGTCCCGCCGGAACACCCGGGTTGTGGATCACCGGCAACGCGGACTCGCCGACCAAGGCATACCCGCCCGTACCCGGGCGCTTGGCCGGATCCATCGATGCGCCTTCCTGACGGAACGCCGTCAGCGACACGATGAGGAACGTGGCGAAGGCGATCAGCGAAGTGGAGAGCACACTGCGTCCGGGACGGTAGGTGGCGTTGCGCAGCCCCAGGCGGATGATGCTGTTCGTCTCGGCAATCCCCGAGTTGAGCCACACCCGCTGTGCGGCCAGAGCCGCGACCAGCAGCATCGCTCCCGCTCCGAAGAAGCCTCCCGCCGCGGGCATCTGTCCGGCCACCGCCGAGCCGAGCATGCCGAGCCCGAGCACGGCAAACACCACCGCGATCCAGATCGGGCGCGAACTCTTCGCCGCCGCGGCGGCGTCCGTATTGCCTTGCAACAGCGCACGCGGCGAAGGCCGCCGCAGCGTGCGAGTGGCGAAGTAGACCACGATGACAGCGGTCACCAATCCGCCGAACACGCCGCCGGCCAGCGACGGCGCGCCGATATGCAGGCGCAGCAGGCGAGTGCCCACCGCGTCCACCCACCATGTGCGCAGGCCGTAGAGAATCAGCCCCGCGTAGGCGGCCGCGGCCAGTGCGCCCAGCAGCGAGCCGATGCCCGCCAGGATCGCGCCTTCGGCAAGGAACAGCTTTCCGATCCGCGCCACGGAAAAGCCCACCGCGCGCAACAGGCCCGCTTCGCGATAGCGCTGCTCCACGCCGAGTTTGAAGAAGAGGCTTACCAGCAACAGCGCCGATACGACGAGGAAGAAGCTGAAGTAGAGGAAATACTGCCCGAAGTCGGTGGAGCCTTCCGATGCGGAGAGGCTGTCCTGGCGGATGGGCACGATGGCCACATCCATCGCCGCGGGCCGCAGGCGCTTGCGCAACGCGGCTTCGAACTCGGCGCGGCGTCCGGCCGGTTCGACACGAATCGAAGTGAGGTTGCCATACCGAGTGCCCCACAGCTTCTTGCCTTGCTCGATGCCGATGAAGGCTTTCGGAGTGGTGCGGTACTTGTCCCAATAGTCCTCGTCCTGCTTGCGGATCTTGTTCAGCTCCATGGGGAAGGGCGGATCCCAATCGCTGATGGTCTTGGCTTCGGTGATGCCGGGATACTCGGGCGCGTAGTCCTTGTCGGCTGCCGCGCCACGGATGGGTGTGATGGCCGTCACCGTGGCTTCGGTCTTCTCCGTGGCGAGCACCCCTTCGGTCTTCCACACGAAGTAGTCCAAACTCAGTGTTGCGCCGGGCTTCGCTCCGAGATCGCGAGCCGTCCAATCGTTGAGCACCATGCCGTCCTTCACGCCGAAGGGCGCAAGGTCGAGCGCGGCCACCAGCGAATAGGGCACTTCCCTGCCCTCATAGCGCATCGCGTTGACGAGGTACGTCAGCACGGGGCTGGTCTTGGCTCCAATCTCTTTGGCGGCTTCTTCCACGGCGGCGGCCAGTGCATCGTTGACCACCATCGATGCGGTCTCCACGGACAACTGCTTGCCCCCGGCGACCGTCTTCACGCGGACACCGTAATCGGCGAGCGCAGCCTTCTCCATGAAGCGCTGCTCGACGGGGCCACTGCCGCGCAGCAGCATGACGTTGGTCTTGCCGTTCTGCCCGAGTTCGCGCTGCAAGCGCGATAGCTGGATGAAGACGGCGCGCACGCCGGCTTGCGTCGGCTTGAGGGAGAACTCGCCGAGTTCTTCCGACGGGAGCACGGCGGCGGCAGCGAGGCGCACGGCCCGCACGGCGTCTTCCTTGCGTCCATGGAGCGATTCGGCGGGGATCTCGGAAGGCTTGTCGAGACGGACGAGGATGGGGTCGCCGGCTTGGATCTGCAACTCCTCGGCAAGCGGGCCGCTCACCAGCGTGTTGCGTCCGGAAGGAGCATCCATGGACAGCGTGACCTCGTGAAACTTCCAGAAGCCCTCGTCCACGCCATAGATAGCCACCTTCGAAGCAGAGCGCTTGTTGGTGCCATGGGCCACGATGCCTTCCATGGCGAACATGGCATAAGCGCCGCCACCCATCTCTTTCGCAAGCAAGGCGCGGAAGGGATTGCGCGCGGCGATGACAAAGTCGGTCTTGCCGATGCGGCCGAGCACGAGTTCGCGCAGGCTGCCGCGCACCGAATCGCCTACCAGCAGGGCTCCGGCGAGCACGGCCACCGCGGTGGCCACTCCGAAGATCACGGCGGCGTTGGTGCGCCAGTGATAGCTGAGGTTGCGCTGGATGAGAGTGAATGGCTGCATCGGCATCACCGCGGGCGCAGCGTCTGATCGTGCATCTCCAGGCGCTGCGGGAAGCGATCGGCAAGTTCGGCGCTGTGGGTAACGACGACGAGCATGGCGTTCTGCTTCGTTTGCAGGTCGAGCAGCAGATTGGCCACGGTTTGGGCGGAGCGATGATCGAGGTTGCCCGTGGGCTCGTCGCAGAGCAGCAACAGCGGCTCGCGGATGAGTGCCCGGGCCAGCGCGGCGCGCTGCTTCTCGCCGCCCGAGAGTTCGCCGGGCTTGTGATGGACACGCCCGCTGAGGCCCACCTGTTCGATGAGCGCCGCGGCGCGCGCGCGCGTGGCTGCATCGGGGGTGCCGTCGACGAGAGCAGGCGTGAGCACGTTCTCAATCACGGACAACTGCGGCAGCAGGCAATGATCCTGGAAGAGGAAACCGATGCGCTTGTTGCGGAACGCGGCCTGCTTGGCTTCATCGAGCGAGTACGGGTTCTCGCCTTCGAGCGTCACGGTGCCGGAGGTAGGCGCTTCGAGCGCGCCGAGTACGTAGAGGAACGTACTCTTGCCGCTGCCCGACGGCCCCATGATGGAAACCGCGTCGCCGCGTCGCAGGGTGAGATTCACGTTCTCGAGCACGGACACCGCGCCGCCCGCGGTGCGATAGGTCTTGGTGATGTTCTTCGCTTCGAGCA
>CAYOBO010000158.1:0-14307 GCA_964402295.1 uncultured Candidatus Solibacter sp.
GCATGGTCGGCCCGATCTCATCGCAAGCGTTGCGCGGCGCGGCAACAGCGCCGATTGCGCCGGTGCGCCCCGTGCGCAACAACCGTGCCCCGGACCTGGAAGCACAAGCGGTGCTGTTGAAGCTGGCGCAGAGGGACCGGGAAGTACGGGCGCACGAACAGGCGCACATGGCGGCCGCGGGTCCGTACGCGCGGGGCGGGCCGACCTATACGTTTCAGCACGGGCCGGATGGCCGGCTGTATGCGGTGGCCGGCGAGGTTGCGATTGACACCGCACCGGTTCCCGGCGATCCGGAGGAGACGCTACGCAAGGCGCAGCGGGTGCGGGCGGCGGCACTGGCTCCGGCCGAGCCTTCCTCCCAGGATCGGGCCGTGGCATCGGCGGCGGCACGGATGGCCAGCGCGGCGCAGGCCGAAATCCAGCAACGGCGGGTGGAGTCGGCTTATGCCGGGGCGGAGCGGGGTTCCGGCCTAAACGTGCTGGGGTAAACGCGTCCGTTCGTGGTATACTCTTATTTCATGTTCACAGCCGCTGCCCTGCATCGTCATCCCCATCATTTCAGCGGGCGATTGCTGCGCCGGGCAGGGTTCTGAAACGAACCGGAAACAACTTCGAAGGTTGAATGCCCGCCGCGGTTCCGGCGGGTTTTTTCTTTTATAGAACTGCAATGGATCTCGATTTTACAAAATTGGACGGTCTCCTTCCGGCGGTCATCCAGGACCACAAGTCCGGGGAGGTGTTGATGGTGGGCTTCATGAACGAGGAAGCGTGGAAGAAGACCGTGGAAACGGGGTTTGCCACGTTTTACAGCCGTTCGCGCAAGAAGCTGTGGCTGAAGGGCGAAAGCTCGGGGCACCGGTTGGTGGTGAAGGAAATCGCCACCGATTGCGACATCGATTGTGTCGTGATCAAGGTGGAAGCTCTCGGTCCCGGCGTCTGCCATAACGGGTACGAAAGCTGCTTTTACCGCAAACTCGAAAACGGCCAGTGGGTGGTGACGGCCAAACAGACGTTCGACCCGAACGAGGTTTACGGAGGATGAGCGCGTTGAAACTGAAATTAGGGATTCCGAAAGGGAGCCTGGAGAACGCCACGGTGGACCTGTTTCGCCGGGCGGGGTTTAATATCACCGTCTCCAGCCGCTCCTACTTTCCGGCGATTGACGATCCGGAGATTGAGTGCATGCTCATCCGTGCGCAGGAGATGGCGCGGTACGTCGAGGATGGCGTGCTCGACGCGGGGCTCACGGGGCGCGATTGGGTGGAAGAGAACGAAGCCGATGTCGTCACCGTGGCGGACCTCATCTATGCCAAGCAGAGCTTCGGCAAGGTGCGCTGGGTGCTGGCCGCGCCGGAAGCTTCCGAGTTCAAGAAGGTGACGGATCTGCAAGGCAAGATTATCGCCACGGAACTGGTGGGCGCAACCAAGCGTTATCTGGCGCGCCACGGTGTGACAGCGAAGGTGGAATTCAGTTGGGGGGCGACGGAAGTGAAGCCTCCGGTGCTGGCCGACGCCATTGTCGAGGTGACGGAAACCGGGTCTTCGCTGCGGGCCAACAAGCTGCGCATTCTCGATGTGGTGATGGAATCGAACACGCAACTGGTGGCGAACAAGGATTCCTGGAACGATGAGTGGAAGCGGCGCAAACTGGCGGATATCCGCATGCTGCTGGAAGGGGCCATTAACGCGCTCGGAAAAGTCGGCCTGATGCTGAACGTGCGCAAACAGGATCTGGAGGCCGTGCTCTCCGTGCTTCCGGCCCTCAAGAAACCCACCATTTCGCACCTGAGCGACGACGAATGGCTGGCGGTAAATACGATTTTGGATGAATCCACCGTGCGGAACATCATTCCGCGCCTCAAGGAGGCGGGCGCACAGGGGATTGTGGAATATCCGCTGAATAAGATTGTGATGTGACCATGATACGGATTCTCGAAGCCAACCAGGCCAGCAAAATCCTCGAACGGCGCACGGCGCGGCTGGATGAAGCCGAGGCCGTGGTCAAGCCGATTCTGGAAGCAGTTCGCAAGCGCGGCGATAAAGCATTGATCGAATATGCCCGCAAATTCGACGGGCTGAAGGGATCTTCGGTGCGCGTGCCGCAGGAAGAGTTACAGCGCGCCGCCGAGGAACTCGATCCCGATTTCCGCAACGCTGTGCGCACGGCGGCGAACAACATCCGCGGCTACTCCCGGCTGCAATTGCCGAAGCCGTTCCGGAAAGCGCTTGCTCCGGGCATCCGGCTGGGGCAGATTCTGCGCCCGCTCGATTCGGTGGCGGCCTATGTACCGTCGGGGCGCTATCCGCTGCCGAGCACAATTCTCATGACGGTGGTTCCGGCGCAGGTGGCGGGCGTACCGAACATCATGGTGGCATCGCCGAAGCCGAATCGCGAGATCTATGGCACTTCGGCGCTGCTCGAAGTGAACCAGGTGTTTCAGATCGGAGGCGCGCATGCGATTGCGGCGTTCGCCTTCGGCACCAAGACAGTGCCCCGCGCGGACCGCATTGTCGGCCCGGGGAACATCTACGTAACGGCGGCGAAGAAACTGCTGGCGGGCGAAGTCGGTATCGATTTCGTCGCCGGACCGACCGAGATTCTGCTGATTTCCGCGGAAGGCGATCCGCGGTGGCTGGCCGCCGACATGCTGGCGCAGGCCGAACATGATGAAGACGCCGCGGCGATTCTGCTGACTCCGTCGCGGCGCCTGGCCACGGCCGTGCAGTTGGAAGTGGACCGGCAGTTGAAAGATCTGCCCACAGCGAAGACGGCGCGCAAGGCGATCGACAAGAACAGCGCGATCCTGATTACCTCCTCGCTGGAGCATGCCGTCGAGTTGTCGAACCAGTTTGCGCCGGAGCATTTGAGTATTCCCGAAATGCGGTTGCTCGATCTGGTGAAGCATGCCGGGGCCGTGTTTGTGGGGCCGAACAGTCCGGAGGCGGCGGGCGACTACGCGGCGGGGCCAAGCCATGTGCTGCCCACCAGCGGTGCGGCGCGGCTGCGCGGCGGATTGTCATCGGCGGATTTCGTGAAGGTGATTTCCGTGCAGGAATTGAACGGCGAAGCGCTGCGGCGCCTGGGGCCCGCCATCACCACGCTGGCCCGCGCGGAAGGGCTGGAGGCGCATGCCCGTTCGGTCGAGGTTCGCCTTGGCAAGTGAGCTTCCGCAGCCCCGCGCGGCCGTCCGGAAGATGCGGCCCTATTCGCCGCCTTCTTCGTGCCGGGCCGGAAAACTGCGACTCGACTTCAATGAGAACACCGTCGGCTGTTCGCCGAAGGTGCTCGCCTATTTGCAGGAACATTTAGACCGGAACATGTTTTCCGTGTATCCGGAGTATGAAGAAACGCGCGCCGTGCTGGCGAAGTTTTTTCAGGTGGACGAGCCGCAACTGGTGCTGACCAACGGCACCGATGAAGCCATTCAGGTATTGGTCAATACGTACGTGGACGACGGCGACCGCGTTCTGCTGGCGCATCCTTCCTATGCCATGTACCGCTTCTATTCGGAAGTGGCCGGCGGCGATGTGGAAGAGATTCCCTACGAGGCGGCAACGCTCGCCTTCCCGCTGGAACGGTTCGTGGATCGGGCGCGGGAAGCGCGCGCCATTCTGATTGCCAATCCCAATAATCCCACCGGCACGGGCATCGATCTGGCGGCGGTGCGGCGCATTGTGGAAGCCAATCCGCAAGCCGTGGTGCTGATCGACGAAGCGTATTATGAATTCTCCGGCATTACGGCGCTGCCGCTGATCGCCGAGTATCCCAACCTGTTCGTCAGCCGCACGTTTTCGAAGGCCTACGGCATGGCCGCGATGCGCATGGGCGTCATCCTCACGCAGGCGGGGAATGCCGGGCACATGCGCAAGGCGCAATCGCCCTATAGCGTGAACACGCTGGCTGCGATTGCGGCGCGCGCGGCCGTGGCCGACGCCGAGTACGTTTCGCAGTATGTCGCCGAGGCGCTCGAAGCACGCCAGATGATCTATGCCGGGCTTGACCGGCTGGGCATCGCCTACTATGCGAGCGAGGCGAATTTCGTGCTGTTTCGCGCCGGGGAGCGGGCTATCGAGGTGCGGGACAAATTGCGCGATATGGGAGTGCTGGTGCGCGACCGGAGCTACGAGATCGCCGGTTGCGTGCGCGTCACCACGGGGACGCGGGAGCATGCGCGGCGCTTCCTGGACGCGTTGGAAACGGTGTGGCGCGATGCGTGACCTGATCGTTTTCGACATGGATGGCGTGCTGGTGGAAGTGACGGAATCCTATCGCGAGTCCATCCGCCAGACCGTGGAACATTTCACCGGCAAGCCTGTCACCTACGACATGATTCAGGTCTACAAGAACGCCGGCGGCTGGAATAACGACTGGAAGCTATCGCAGCGGATGGCCGCGGATCTTGGCGTGGAAGTGGAATACCAAACCGTCGTCGACTATTTCCAGAGCATCTTCCTGGGGCCTGACGGAAACGGGCTGATCCGGCGCGAGAAGTGGATTGCACGGGATGGCGTGCTGGAATCGCTTGCCTTGCGTTGCGATTTGGGGGTGTACACCGGGCGCCCGCGCTATGAAGCGATGCTGTCGATTGACCGCTGGGCGAATGGGGTGCGCTTCGATCCGATCTTGACGGCCGACGACGTGGAGCGCGGCAAGCCCGACCCCGAGGGGTTGCACATGGTCCAAAGGATGCATCCCGGGCGGCGGCTCTGGTATGTTGGCGACACTGTCGACGATGCGCGTTGCGCCCGCCGCGCGGGAGTTCCGTTTGTCGGCGTGGCCAGCCAGTCGCACGGGCGGCGCGGGGAGTTGCTCGAATTGTTCGCCGCCGAAAACGCCGCCGTGGTTCTGGAGGACATCAATCAATTGGAGACTTTTCTTGCGAACCGCTAAGCTCGAACGCATCACGAAGGAGACACAGATCGCCGGATCGTTGAAGATCGAGGGCAAGGGCCGCTATGACATCCGCACCGGCGTCCGCTTCCTCGATCACATGCTGGAGTTGTTCGCCAAGCACGGCGGGTTCGATCTGACGCTGCATGCCACGGGCGATCTGGATGTGGATCAGCATCACACGGTGGAGGATTGCGGCATCGCGCTGGGGCAGCTTTTCTCCAAGGCTCTCGGCGACCGCAAAGGGATCAACCGGGCCGGGTATTTTGTCCAAACGATGGATGAGACGCTTGCCGTTACGGCTGTCGATCTGGGCGGCCGCCCCGCTCTTGTCTATTCGGACCTCGTCAAGGTGCGCCTCGTCGGCGACCTGCAAGTGGAGCTGGTCCACGATTTCTTCGACGGTTTCGTGAATCATTGCGGCGCGAACGTGCATGCCAAGATCCTGTACGGGCGGTCGAGCCATCACAAGATCGAAGCCATCTTCAAATGCTTCGCGCGGGCGATGAAATACGCCTGCTCGAAAGACCAGCGCCTCAAGGATCAATTGCCATCGACCAAAGGACTGTTATGATCGGCATCATCGACTACGGGGCAGGGAACTTGCGCAGCGTGCAGAACACGCTGGCCGAGATCGGCGCTCCGTACCGTCTGGTTCACACTCCCGAACAGTTGCGCGCGGCTTCCAAGGTGATATTGCCCGGGGTAGGCCATTTCGGGCAGATGATGCGCGCGCTGGAAATGATGGAAATGCACGAGCCGATCAAGAAAGCGATCGGACTGGGCGTACCGTTCCTCGGAATCTGCCTCGGCTTGCAAGCCTTGTATGAGCGTAGCGAAGAGGCGCCGGAGTTGCAGGGGTTGAGTCTGCTGCCCGGCGTCGTGAAGCGGTTCTCGCACGATTTGCGCATCCCGCACATGGGCTGGAATGAAATCGTTCCCAAACCCGACACCACGCTGCTGCACAATCTCGGCCCGAGGCCGCACCTGTACTTCGCCCATAGCTTCTATGCCCCGGTCGGGCCGGCCACGGCGGCCACATGCGAGTACGGCGTTCCCTACACCGCCGTCGTCGAGAGCCGCAATCTCTTTGGGGTACAGTTTCACCCGGAAAAATCGGGGCCTCTTGGTTTGCGAATTGTGAAAAATTTCGTGGATTTTTAAGCCATGCTCGCCAAGCGCATCATTCCCTGCCTCGACGTGACCGATGGCCGCGTCGTCAAGGGCATTCATTTCGTCAATCTCCGCGACGCCGGCGACCCGGTGGAACTCGCCGAGCGGTACAACGAGCAATCCGCCGATGAGTTGGTGTTTCTCGATATCACGGCGTCGAGCGACCACCGCGACACCATGGTGGACGTCGTGGCGCGGACGGCACGGAAGGTGTTCATTCCGCTTACCGTAGGCGGCGGCATCCGTTCCGTCCTGGACGGGCGCAAGATTCTCCTTGCCGGGGCGGATAAGGTGAGTGTGAATACCGCCGCGGTGCGGCGTCCGGAGCTCATTTCCGAACTGAGCGAGGAATTCGGAGCGCAAGCCGTGGTGCTGGCCATCGATGCTAAGCGCCGGCCAGGCGGGGGCTGGAACGTGTACACCCACGGCGGCAGAACCGATGAGGGAATGGATGCCGTCGAGTGGGCGCAAAAAGGCGAAGAACTCGGAGCGGGCGAGGTTCTGCTCACTTCCATGGATGCCGATGGCGTGCAGACGGGGTTCGATTGCGAGTTGACCCGCGCGGTTTCGCGGGCTACGCATATCCCCATCATTGCCAGCGGCGGAGCCGGCAAACCCGAGCACTTTCTCAAGGTGCTGACCGATGGCGAGGCGGACGCTGCCCTGGCGGCTTCCATCTTTCACTACGGTACCTATACCGTGAATGATTTGAAGGAATATCTGGAAAAGAACGGCATTCCAGTGAGGAAAATGGCTTGATTATCCCTTGCATTGATTTGATGGACGGGAAGGTGGTGCAACTCGTACAGGGCCGGGATAAGGCGCTGGAGGGTGGCACTCCGGAAGAGATGCTCAAAACATTCTCGGCCTTTCCGGTGATTCAGGTGATTGATCTCGATGCGGCCATCGGCCGCGGTGAGAACGACGCGCTGGTGGAGTTCCTCGCCGCCCGCGCCGTGACGCGCGTGGGCGGCGGCGTCCGCACTCCGGAGCGCGCGGCGAAACTGATTGCGCAAGGTGCGCGGAAGGTGATTGTCGGCACCGCGGCGTTCCGGCCGGACGGCATCCATCGCGAACTGCTGGAATCCATCGCCGGCGCGGTTGGCAAGGAACAGATCCTCATCGCCCTCGATTCCAAAGACGGACGCATCGTGGTGAAGGGTTGGCGTGAATCCACGCAATTGACGGCGGAGACGGTCATCAAAGATCTGGAGCCTTACTGCGGCGGCTTCCTGTGCACCTATGTGGATAAGGAAGGCATGATGCAGGGCACGGATCTCGATTGGTTTCGGCGGCTACGGGCGGCAACCAATCACGAAATCACCGCCGCCGGCGGCATCACCACGTACGACGACGTCCGAGAACTCCAGAAGCTAAACATCCACGCCGCGCTCGGCATGGCGATCTATACGGGCCGGCTGGATCTGAGAATCCTGGCCGAAATGAACGCATAAGCATCTCAGCCGTTCACCAGGCCCAGGCTGCGGTATTCGGATGCGACCCAGAAGAAGGACACTTCCAGCGTCCCCGGGACGAAGGGGATATCGAAGGCGAACACATCGAGCTGATCGCTATTCAGCCCCATGGCTTCCTTCAGCCCGCGCAGTTGCTTGATCAGCTCGGCGGTTTTCTCGGCATTGGCGCCAATTTGCTTCATTTTGGCGGTAAAGGCGGCTACTTTGCCGACATTCAGGCCCTTAAAGAACTTGATGGCGGGGGTGAGCTTGCCGAGCTTGATCGCCTTGCCCGCGTTCACGCCCACGCTGAGGTTGAAATCCCAATCGGCGGATTTCACATACCCGTTCAACTCGTTATGCTTGTCCATGCCGGTGACGATGATCCCGGTAAGCCCGATGCCGCCGCCGAGGCCGGGACCGACGCGCCAGCCTTCGGACATAAAGCCCATGCATTCGGGGAAGCGGTGCGCGGCGAACAGCACGCCATTGATGTTCTCCTTGCCGGCGATGCCCAGAATGCCGCCATGCTTTTCGCCGACGCCGAACCACATCTTCAGGGGAGGCTCGGCGGGCGGCTGGCCGATTACGACGATTTCTTCCCCTTGCAGCACCGGCAAATACACAATGCCCGGGCTGGCGTCGGAGTGGAACATGAAGTTCTTCCGATCGGGAGTCGTCTTGCGGCATCCCACCTTGTGGTAGAGATACCAGTTGATTTCGGCCGGTACGGACGTCTTGAAATTGAAGGCGCATAACTGAAGCGCATTCAGCCCGGAAGCCTTCACCTGGTCTTTGGCGGCCAGTTTCCACCAGTCGTCGGAAGTTTGGACTTTGTAGGGAATGCTTCCCAGGGGCACATATTTCAAATCGGGGGATGCGGGCTTCTTACAGCATCCGGGCGCAAGTGCGGCGATGGCGGGATCGGTCATTTTCGGTGGCTCCTATGATTGGGCAATGTACCACAGCCCCTGACCGTATCGCGGAGTCCGGGAGCGAAATCCATCATGCTACGGTGTGATGCCTTGTCCTGCGGCCTCCAGGCGGGAAGCGGTTTCGAAATGCGGTTTCGCTTCCGCCGCGCGCCCCAGCCGCGTGTAGGCTTTCGCCAGCAGCAGATGCGCCTGCGCGGAATTCGGCGCCAGGCGCACGGCGGCTTCGAGATGCGGCAGGGCTTCGGCGGCGGCGTCTTTCGCCAGCAGCAGCCGGGCAAGGTGCGTGCGCAGGGGTGCGGAGTTGGGAAATTGCTGCACTGCCCGCGCCAGCAGCGGTTCGGCTTCGGTGTGGCGGCCTTCCCGGATGAGAAACAGCGCAAGCGCCGAGGCTGGCTCCGCCGAGGACCCGCCACAAGTGCGCAGCGCTTGCCGCAAGGCCGATTCCGCTTCTTTGGCTTTCCCGGAGGCTTCCTGCGCCTGCCCAATGGCCAACTGGACCTTGCACTCGCCGGCGGGGGCGTTCCGCAGCGCGGCCAACGATTCGAAAAAGCGATTGAGCGCATAGAGGGCACGGCCGTGGTAGTAGCAAGCGTCGGTGAGATTGGGGGCCAGCCGGCAAGCTTCCCCAAACGCCGGTGCGGCCAGTGCATATTCCTTCATCGATGCATGCGCCACGCCCAGCGCTTTCCACACGCGGGCATCCTGCGGATGTTCGCGCGCGGCGCGTTCGAGCAAAGGCACCGCGGCCTGGGGATTCCCCTTTTCGATCAGCGCCACGGCATCGTCGTAAAGCGTTGCGGCGAAGGAGAAGCCGCAGAGCAGGAAAACAAGCACGTCGTAGTCAACATACCATGAGGATATGTCTCCCTTTCCGTATGGCGGCGTCCTTCTGTTGCTGGCTGCAATGGCGGCGGCGCAGCAGACGGCGTTCGAGGACCGGTCCGCTGGGGCCGGCATCGCGGCCGTGCTGCGCCATCACCCGACACCGGAAAAGCATCAGATTGAGACGATGCCGGGAGGCGTTGCCGCGTTCGATTTCGACAACGACGGAAAGATGGACCTCTACTTCACCAACGGCGCGCCGCAGCCCGCTTTGCGCAAGGCGCCTGAGGATTGCAACCGCCTCTACCGCAATCTGGGAGGATGGCGCTTTGAGGATGTCACCGCGCACGCCGGCGTGTGCGGTGAGGGCTATAGCATGGGCGCAGCCACCGCCGATTTCGACAACGACGGCTTCGCGGACCTGTTTGTGGCGGGCGTGAACCGCAACACGTTGTACCGCAACCGTGGCGACGGGACTTTCGAGGATGTCACGGCGAAATCGGGCGTCGCCAACCGCGGGCAGTGGGCCGTGGCCGCCGGGTGGTTCGATTACGATAACGACGGGTGGCTGGATCTGTTTGTCGTGAATTACGTGAAGTGGGATCCGCGGACCGAACCCTTCTGCGGCGATGCCAAGGCCGGTTACCGCAGCTACTGCCATCCGAAATTTTACGAAGGATTGCCGAACATACTGTATCGCAACAACGGCGACGGAACGTTCCGCGATGTTTCCGCACAGACAGGCGTCGGGAAACACATTGGAAAAGGAATGGGAATCGCTTTCGCCGATATGAGCGGTGGGGGCCGCATGGATGTCCTGGTAGCCAACGACACCACACCGAACTTCCTGTTCCGCAACCGCGGCCAGGGTGTGTTGGAAGAGGCCGGCTTCGCCGCCGGCGTGGCCATGAACGACGATGGGCGCGCGCTGTCATCGATGGGCGTGGATTTTCGCCCGATGCGGGGGATGCTGCCGGACTTGTTCCTTACAGCGCTGGCCAATGAGACGTTTCCACTGTATCGCAATCGCGACGGGACGTCGTTTTCCGACGCTACTTATGCTTCGCACATCGGCCGCGCCACGATGGCCTACAGCGGATGGGGCGCCGGCATCTACGATTTCGACAACGACGGCCGCAAGGATATCTTCGCCGCCTGCGGCGATGTGCAGACGAACACGGAGGTGTATTCCAGCCGCAAATCGAGGCAGGCGAACCTGCTGCTGCTTGCCGGACCGGATGGCACGTTCAGCGCGCGGGAAGTGGGCCGGCCGGCATGGCACCGCGGGGCGGCCTTCGCCGATTTCGATAACGATGGCCGCGTGGATATCGCCGTTACCAGGCTTGGGGAAACGCCGCTGTTATTGCGCAACACCATGGGTGCGGCAAACCACTGGATCGCGGTTCAGCTTCGTGGGAAGAGCAGCAATCGCGACGGAATCGGAGCGCGCGTGCGTTTAGTGACCCCGGATTCCGAGCAATGGAACCACGCCAGTACTTCCGTCGGCTATGCTTCCTCGAGCGCGGCGGCGGTTCATTTCGGGCTCGGTGCGAAGGCGGAGGTCCGGGCCTTGGAGATCCTGTGGCCTTCGGGGAAGAAGACCACGCTTTTGGAGCCGGCGGCCGGCCGTGTTCACGTGGCCGTCGAACTGCCTTAACGGCAACATCCCGTTATGAGGAGGCAAGGCTCGATGATTCTCGCGGCAGCGCAAATCGCCGCCGTTCCCGGAGACGTGGCCGCCAACATGGCGGAGCACCTGCGTTACGCCGCGGTTGCCGCCGCACACGGCGTGCAATTACTGGTGTTTCCGGAGTTGTCCTTGACCGGATATGAACTCGGGTTGGCCCGACAGTGCACGCCGGCGCCGGACAGCGAAACGCTCGATGGATTGCGCCGACAGGCGCGGGCTGCCGGCATGACCATCGTGGCGGGTGTGCCCCTGCGCAGCGAATCGGGCGGTTGGAATATCGGCGCCATTATCGTTCCTCCGCTGGGCCCTGTTTCGACTTACACCAAAATCCATGTCCATGCGAGCGAACGCGGAGTATTCGAGCCGGGGCATGGCGGGCCTGACCTCATTGCCGGCGAAATACCGGTGGCTTTGGCCATTTGCGCGGATGCCTCACAGCCTCAACACGCCGCCGATGCCGCAGCGCGCCGCGCCGGCATCTACGCCGTCGGCGCGATGATTGAGGAAAGCGCCTATGAACGCAAAGCCGCGCTGCTCGAAGGGTACGCGCGGCGCCATCGGATGGCCGTGCTGCTGGCGAATTACAGCGGGGAGTCCGGTGGCGAGCGCTCCGCCGGAGGAAGCGGCTTCTGGTCCGAAGAAGGCCGTCTCATGGCCGCGGCCCCTGATGCGGCTCCGTCCCTCATCGTTGCCGGCCAAAATGCGGGCGGCTGGTCCGCCTTTCTGGTTCCCATGTGATGCGCCGCCGCTACCAGAACGGAAGCTTTGATATAGTATCGTACCGCGCATGCAAAAATTTGCCGTTGCAGTGATCCTTTCGGTATTTCCGGTTTTCGGCGATCTCACCCTCAACACCACGGCGGTCGATCCCAACTTGTTTCGTGTCACAACCTTCGTGGCAAATCTCCCGCGCGCGAACGCCGTGGCGTTGGCCTCGGATGGATCCTTCCTCGTCGCCCACTCGCAGACTTGGTCCGCGGGCACCATCACCCGGTTCACGGACAACAATGGCGATGGCTTCGCCGATGGGCCCGGAACCATCGTTTACAGCACCGGTTCGGGCCCCATCACCCAGCTCAAACAAGCAGGCCCCTATTATCTGGTGGGGGAATTCGGCAGCCGGACGATCCGCATGCTGTCCCCCGGAGCAAGCCCCGCCGATCCCATGACCATCGTCGGTGACTTGCAGTTCACGTTTCCCGTCGATTGGTACCACCCGACCCTCGGCATGGCCGTCCGAGCAACTCCCGGCAGCCCCGGATCCTATGACCTCGTCTTCAACGTCGGTTCCCAATTCAATGCGCAATCTTCCGTCGATCCCGTTACCGTCAGCGGCTTCCAAATGGGCCCGCTCCAACTGAGTGGCGACGCTCTCTACATGATCACCATCGACACAACCGGCGCTACTCCCGTGGCATCCAATCTGCGCACCGTGGCCACCGGCATCCGCAACGTCTACGGCATGGCTTTTCATCCCGAAACGGGTGACTTCTACTTCGCCGACAACGCCATCGACGAGGAGCCGAACACCCCGACAAGCCTCCCCCCGCAGGCCGAGGAGCTGAATCGAATTGCCGCGCATTTGGTTGGAAGCGCAGCGTTCGATTTCGGCTACCCCAACTGCTACATCGCCTTCGGCACCGGAATCGAGGTCGGCAACTGTGCCGGTGTGCAGATGCCGGTTGCGGTGTTCCAGCCCATCCCGAATCCCCCCGCCGCCGGCCGCAGCGAAGGGCCCACCGAGATTGCCTTCGCACCCGCCGCGTTCCCCCTCGGCTGGAACAACGGTATCTTTACAGGCTTCTCCGGCAAGAGCAGCGGCGTCAATGACGAGAATGCCGTTGCCTTCTACGATTTCGCCACCGGCCAAATCTCACACTTCGTCGAAAGCGGATTGCCCGGAGTCGGAAACCTCGTCGGTGTCATGGCAACCAACGATTCGCTGTTCATCTCCGACTGGGGTACCGGCAATATCTACCAAATCACCTCCACCATCCCCGAGCCCGGAAGCGGACTCATGGTCGGCATACCGATTCTCCTTGCCCTCTGGCGCCGCTTTCGCTGACCGGCGCCTCCGCCGGATGTGATATCTATACAAATTACTACTTGTATGCAAGATCCAAACATGCTAATCTCTATAGGGAATATGGAGATTACTGAAGCGCCCGTCTATTCCGCCAACACGCCGACCGAAGCCGAGTACGACAAGACTGTCCGCTCGGACATCGAGCTATTTCGCCAACATATTGAACGCTACCTTGCCGGCGAGATCAACGACGACCAGTTTCGCGCCCAGCGGTTGCGCCGCGGCATCTACAGCCAGCGGCAGCCGGGCGTACAGATGATCCGCACGAAGGTGCCGGGTGGCACGTTGACGGCGGCTCAGATGGTGCAGTTGGCACGGGTGGCCGATACATTCGGCGGTGGAAAGGGCCATCTCACCACGCGGCAAAACATGCAGTATCACTTTGTGCCGTTGAAACAGGTGCCCGATCTGCTGCACATGCTCGCCGACGCGCGGCTGACGACGCGCGAAGCCTGCTATAACACGGTGCGAAACGTTACCGCGGATTCGTTGGCGGGATTGCTGCCGGGCGAAGCCTTCGACGTGCGTCCGTATGCACGGCAGGCGGCGTTTGCCTTCTTGCACAAGGAATTGACCGACAGCCTGCCGCGCAAATTCAAAATCTCCTTCAGCGGCTATGCTTCCGACCCCATGCTCGCCGGGATGCACGATGCGGGCTTGGTGGCGGTGACTCGCCAAGAGAATGGCGAAACAAAAAAAGGTTTTCGTGTTTTTGTCGGCGGGGGCCTGGGGCCTCTGCCGCGCGAAGCACATCTGCTCGACGAGTTTCTCCCCGTGGAGCGACTCGTGCCGCGGCTGGAGGCAATCATCCGGCTGTTCAACAAGTACGGCAACCGCCAGAACAAGAACACGGCGCGGTTGAAGTTTGTCATCAAGGATCGCGGCTGGGATTGGGTGAAAGAGACCATCGAGGCTGAGTATCGGGACATCCTCGCCAATGGCGGTGTGCCGATTCCCACGGAAGTTCCGGAAGGATTCGGCGGATTCGTCAGCCAGCCCCCACCGCTCGGGAAAGGCGATCTGCTTCCGGTGATCGACGCCCGCCAGCCGGATGCGGAGTTTGACCGGTGGCTGGAAACGAACGTGAAGGAGCAGGTGCAGCCGGGTTATGCCGCGGTGACGGTGATGGTGCCGCAGGGCAACCTCACGGGCGACCAGATGCGCGGGTTGGCGAAGATCGCCGAGGATGCCGGCGACGGAACGCTGCGCTTCACCATCGAGCAGAATATCGTACTCGGCTTCATTCCGGTGGCGAA
>CAYOBO010000159.1:0-14272 GCA_964402295.1 uncultured Candidatus Solibacter sp.
TGACCTTCCTGGTGCGCGCCTTCTTCCCGTAAGAAGAAACGAAACCTAAGACAGCAAACGGCCCGGGTGAAGAGCCCGGGCCGTTCGCTTTTTGGGGTGTCTTTCGATCTAACTCCCGCGGCAGAAATCGAGCACCGTGGCGCGCGTCTCCGGAATACGGGCCAGCCGGCTGATCTTTTCGATCGAGACGTCGTAGCGGACACGCGGACTGTTGGGCTGCACCGCGATGCCACCGCCCTTGGCCGCAAGGACTTCGGAAAGGGCGATCGTGCCGCTACCGCAGAGGTTGAACACCTCGCGGCCGGCGCCGCGCTGGGCGATCTCGAGCACAATCCGCGCCGCATCGTCCGTATGCAGAAACTGGAGTTCGCTTGCCGGATCGAGCCACAGCGGCCCCCCCTGCAAAATATCGAAGATCGCGTTCTTCTTCAGACCGGGCCCGACAAAGCCGCCCAGACGGAAGATCTGCCAATCCGGCGCCGCGTGTTGCACGCACAACTCGGCCAGATATTTGTGAAATCCGTACGGGCTTTGGCGGGAAATATCGGGAGGCGTCGATTCGAGCGTGGTTTCCGGGGAAGAGCAATCCGGATACACATCGCAGGATGACAGATGGACATAGCGCTCGAAACGAAAATCCGCGAGTGAGGCGCGTACCGAACGCACCGACGCCTCAAAGTCCGCCATCGGGTCCGTCAACGCCAGGCGCTTGTTGGAATTGCCGTTGGCGTTGATCAGGAGGCGGCAGGACTGGCCGCGGTAGTTGGGGTAGGACTGGCGGTCGAGGATGGCGAAGGCAAGCCCCTGGGACTCACATTGGCGCGCAAAGGCGCTGCCCACCAGACCGCGTCCGCCGATGAGAAAAATCATTCTTCCATTGTGACCCGAGTGCTATACTCGCGGCGATGCCGACATGGCCATTTCAGTTGCAGGACGATCCGGAGCGTGTGTAAGCAGCGGCGGCGGCATTGGCCGCGCGCTCCCCGTTTGGATGGGGGCACACCATCGATTTTGGGCCGTTTGAAATTCCCGGATTATTAGGAAAGGATTATCTTGGCGTTGCCGCGCTGCTGCGGGAATGGGGTTGGGTGGCGGACCTTACGGGGAAGCGCTGCGCCGATGTGGGCTGCTTCAGCGGCGGTCTTTCGTTATTCCTAGCTGCGCAAGGCGCCGCGGAAGTGCATGCCGTCGATGAGGTGCCGGAACATGTCGAGCAGTGCCGGTTGGTATCCGGCGCGCTGGGCTGCCGGCAGATCCAATGCCATCAGTTGAGCCTGTATGAAATGCCGCGGGAATTCTCAGCGCGCAGTTTCGATCTGATTCTATTGAGCGGCGTGCTGTATCATTTGAGCGACATGCTGGTGGGCTTGTATGCGCTACGGGAATTGCTGCGGGATGACGGTGTGCTGCTGGTGGAAACCAACGCCGTCCCGGACATGGAGCATTCCTACGCCAATTACGGCCGGTTCTATGGCGGCATGTGGTGGCAGCCGACGGGGCTCTGCATCCAGGATATGTGTGAGCATATGGGGTTCCAGCGGCCTGAGGTACGCTTCTATGCCAAGGATCGTTGTCTGGCGCGCGCCGCGAAGCAGCCCGGCGAGATAACGTTTAAGCGCGGGCTGAACTGGAAATTCCCCGATATTCATGACACGGCGCCACGGCCCTACCACACCGACAATATGGCCCCGGCGCCCAGAGAGAAAGCCTCTAGCGGGACTCAATGGCCCGCGAAAGCTGTGCCGCGCGAACCGGCCAACTCTCGCCCTCAGCTACAACGCGGCGCCGGCGGCGGCGCTCGGGATCCTGCTCGGCTAGCGCCCGGCTCACCTGCGCGGCGAACTCTTCCGGCGTAGACGCCGTGTACACCAGGGAACCGTAAGCAGCCACTTCGGGGAGATGGGAACTCACCACAGGCATCCCGCAGGCGAAATACTCGTAGAGCTTGATGGGATTGGTGGCCAGCGTCAACGGATTGACCAGAAAGGGAATCAGGCCCACATCGAACTCGGAAAGGTACGTGGGCAGACGATGGTAGGGGACTTCGCCGTACAGCCGTACGTTGGAGAGCGCCTCGAGCGTGCGCACCTTTTCGTCTTCAATCCGGCCGAGCAGCACAAACTGCGCTTGCGGATTGGCTTGGGCGGCCGCCTGCACCGCGTCCACGTCGAACCACTCATCGAGCGAGCCGGCGTAGCCCACAATCCGCTGCTTGCTCTCCGCACTCCATTGGAAATGGGACACCTCGGCGCCGTTGGGGATAATCTCCACGCTTTTCCCCAAGCTTTCCTCCAGCCAGGGGAACTCGGCGCGCTTCTTCTCCAATAAAGATTTGGCTGAAAACACCAGAATCTCCGCTTGCTGAAAGAGTAGCTCCTCGGCGGCGATTATCTCACGCGACATGCGGCGGAATCCGCCGAGCAGGTCATGGCAATCGGATACCAGCACGGCCGGGCGGCGCCGGCGCAGCAACTCCACGGCACGGTTCCAGAGCGGGAATTGCGAGACAATCGCCAGGCGGCGAGATGCGAAAGCGGCCAAAGTCCGCTCCAGGTGAGCCGCCACCGCGCGCGATTCCGCTTCCGACAGCAAGCGGTGGTGATAGACAGGCTCGCGCGGCAGAGCTAAGTGTATTTCGTAAATGCCTTCCTCGATGCGGTGGACCGCCAGCGCGGAGCTGAGCAGGGCAGGCTGGGGAAACTCACGGCCGAGGTTGGGATTGAGATAGAAACAGCGGTGGCCCAAGGCAGCCAGTTGCCGCGCGAAATGCTGTGCGCGCTGGATGCGTGTGTGCCAGTCGGTCATCGGCAGGATGAGCACATCCGCCTTTTCGCCCGGTCCGGGCAAGGATCCGGAAAGGGACACGGCGGGAAACTCCCAGCAGCGGTTCCATTGCGCCGGTTTCGCCTCCGGATGGAGGCGGAAATAGAGCCACTTGAGATAGAAAGGACGAATCCACTCTTTCACGGGATGGTCGTGCGGTGCGCCGGTTCGAATGACTTTATTGTAGGCGAAGCCGGGCTCGCGCGATAATGAGGCCTTGATGCCGAATTCTTTTCTCGATGGATTGTTTTCGCTGGCCGGGCAGACGGCGGTGGTGATTGGTGGAACGGGCGTGCTGGGGGGAGCGCTTTGCGAGGGATTGGCGCAGGCCGGCGCGTATGTCGTGGTGGCGGGCCGTTCGCGCGAGCGGGGCGAGGAGCGTGTTCGGGCCATCGCCGCGCTCGGCGGCGCGTCGGTTTACGAGGAAGTGGATGTCACTTCGCGCGAGTCTCTTGCCGGCCTGCGCGACAGGGTCGTGGCCGCCCGCGGCGGCGTGGATGTTCTCGTCAATTGCGCCGGCGTCAATTCGGCGACCCCCTATGAAAAGATCACCGACGAGGATTGGGATCGTGTCATCGACACGAATTTGAAGGCCACGCACTGGGGCTGCCAGTTGTTTGCTCCCCAGATGGCATCGCAGCCCGAAGGGGGGGCTATCCTCAATATCGGCAGCGTGACTTCGCATCTGCCCCTCTCGCGCGTGTTTGCCTATTCGGCGTCGAAGGCAGCGGTGGTGAATCTGTCGAAAAACGTAGCCCGCGAATATGCACAGCGCAAAGTGCGCGTGAATACTCTTTGTCCGGGCTTTTTCCCCGCCGAGCAAAATCGCAAGATTCTCGACAAGGACCGCGTGGCCAATATTATGGCGCAGACTCCGATGGCTCGCTTCGGGGAACCGCGGGAGTTAATCGGCGCCATGCTGTTGCTCTGCTCGCGCGCGGCGGGCAGTTTCATCACCGGCACGGAAATCTACGTCGACGGTGGATTCACGGGCAACCGTTTCTGAAACAACGATGTCGCTGATTCAGTTTGCCGGAGTATCGAAGACGTTCCAACGCCGCAGCGGGCGCATGTTGCTGCGCAGCCTGCTGTGGAATCCCGTGCGGAGCCAGACTGAGAAACCGTTCTATGCGTTGAAGAATGTCTCGTTCACGATCGGGGATGGGGAAACGGTGGGTGTGATCGGCAGGAATGGCGCGGGCAAGAGCACGCTGCTGAGTCTGGTGGCCGGCTTATCGTATCCCGACGAGGGAACGGTAACGGTGCAGGGAAGGGTGGCCGCTCTGCTGGAGCTTGGCTCGGGATTTCATGGGGATCTGACCGGGCGGGAGAATATTTTTCTCAATGCTTCGCTGCTGGGGTTGTCGCGGCAAAAAGCGGAAAGCCGCTTTGACGAGATTGTGGAATTTTCCGGCGTCGGAGATTTCATCGAAGAGCCCCTGCGCACCTATTCGTCGGGGATGATGATGCGGTTGGCGTTTTCCGTGGCGATTCACGTCGAACCGGCATTTCTCATCATCGATGAAGTGCTGGCGGTGGGGGATGCGGCGTTTCAAGCGCGCTGCAATGAAAAGATTGTCGAACTGAAGAAGGCGGGCAAGGGGTTGTTGATCGTCTCGCATGCCGGATCGACCGTGCAAAAGCTCTGTGACCGGGCCTTATGGCTGGATCACGGCGAATTGGCGATGGACGGCCCGACGGAGGACGTCGTGGCGGCCTATTCCGGCAATCTGCCGGTGCAGAAATAGCGTCGCACCGCCGGTCCGCGCGCGCACACACGAAACACGTACACCCGGCGCCTGCAAGGCAAGCGCCGGGAATCATAGGGACAGCGATAGCGAAGAGCTGGATGAAAAGCGGGATCTGGCGGGGAGAGGAATCCCGCTAATTACCGGCGGCCTCTTCCTTGGGCTTGTTCTTGCTCCCTGGAGGACGGCCGCGCCTCTTCGGCGCCGCGGCGGCCGGCTCGCCCTGGGCGGCCTTCAGCCAGGCCGGCGGGCGGCCACGGCGTTTTCCTTGTCCTCTGGCCAGGCGTTCCAAACTGAGAATGGCTTCCTCGATTTGTTCACGCTCTTGCCGTAATTCGGCGATCATTTTGTTGACATCCATCCCCGACAGGATAACCCGATTGGGCAGGTTTTGGCGAGAGGGAAAATTCATTTTTTCCTCTGATATAATTCCGCAGGGGTCCCCATGATCGCTTATTTTCTTCTTCTGCTGGTTTTGACCTTGCCCGTGCCGGCGCAGATCGTCACCGGCTCCATCGCGGGCAGCGTGGCCGATACGTCCGGCCTGCCCGTGGCAGGCGCGCAAATCAAACTCGTCCACTCCGCGACAGGACGCGAGCGCGACAGCGTCAGCGATGAGCGCGGCGCGTTTCTGCTCACCGGCCTCGACGGCGGCGAGTACACGCTGACCGTAACGCATCCCGGCTTCAAGCAGGCGTTGCGCCAAGGCCTGCGCCTGGCGACCGGAGAGCGCCTTCCGGTGGGAATCGTCACACTCGAAGTCGGCGCCGTCAGCGAATCCGTAACCGTCACCTCGCGCGGCGGCGCAGTGGTGCAGACGCAGTCGGCGGAGCGCGCCGAAGTCATTACCAGCGCCCAAGTGGAAGGCCTTGCCTTACGCGGGCGCAACGTGAAAGATCTGATGGGCTTGCTGCCGGGCGTCGTCGTCACCAATGAAAGCGAGGATCTTTCGCTCGGCACCGGTATCAACGTCAACGGCAATCGCGGAACCTTCAATAACATTTCCGTCGATGGCGTCCCGTCCACCGACATGGGCAACGGCAGCCAGATGAAACTGACCGTGAGCCAGGATGCAGTGGCGGAAGTGAAGATTCTGCTCTCCAACTATCAGGCCGAATATGGGCGCATGGCCGGCTCGAATATCCAGATCGTCACCAAATCGGGGAGCAACGATTTCCACGGCACCTTCGCCTATTTCAAACGCCACGAACAGTTTAACGCCAACAACTTCTTCAACAATCAAAACGGCCAGCCGCGGCCGCGGTACCGCTTTAACACTTTTACCTACAACGTCGGCGGGCGCGTGGTTCGCGACAAAGTATTCTTTTTCTGGAACCAGGAGTTCTGGCCTACTTCCGGCGCGGCCAGTGGACGCGTTACCGTTCCCACAGCGCTCGAGCGCGCCGGCAATTTCTCGCAATCCCTCGATTTGAACGACCGGCTGGTGGTGGTGCGCGACCCCGTGGCCAATGCGCCTTTTCCGGGAAATGTGGTCCCGGCGGCACGCATTGACCGCAATGGGCAGGCGCTGCTCAACTTTTTCCCCGAGCCGAACTTCTTTGACCGGAACATCTCGCGCGGACAGTATAACTATGTCTGGCAGGTGAACACGGATTTGCCGAAACACGCCGAGTCCCTGAAGCTCGACTGGAACGTCAATACACGGAACACCCTCACGGGAAGCTTTAACCGCTACCGCGAGGACCAGACGGGAGCGGCGGGCATCACGACGGCCGCCGGAAACTGGCCGCAACTGCGCAAAACCTACTTCACCTATGGCAACGGCCTCAGCACGCGATGGACGCGCGTGATCCGCCCGCAATTGCTCAACGAGTTCTCTTTCGGGTGGCTGTCGCAGCCGGCGGAGAATACGTACGCCGAAGAGGATCTGAAACGGATTCAGCGTGAGACTGTCGGGTTCCGCACCGGCCAGTTCACTCCGGCGGCGAATCCTCTCGGTGTTCTTCCCAGCGCCACTTTCGGCGGCATCACGGGCGCGGCCAATATTGCCATGGAAGGCCGTTTTCCGCTGTTCAACCGCTACAACATTTTCAATTTTTCCGACAACGTCACCTGGAACAAGGGTGCGCACACCATCAAGGCCGGAATCTACGTGGAAACGTTCTTCCGCCATCAAAAGAAGGCCGTAAACTTCAACGGCTCTTTCGATTTCGCACGCAATGTCAACAACCCGCTCGATACCAACTACCCTTACACCAACGCCATCCTGGGCGTTTTCGCCAGCTACCGCGAGATCTCAGGTCCGGCGTGGATGAAAGTGCGCACCGGCGGCGAGGAGTTCTTCATCCAGGACAACTGGAAGGTGACGCAGCGCCTGACGCTCGACTACGGGCTGCGCATGTACAACCTTCATCCGATCGTGGAGCGGGACAACATGCTGGTGGGCTTCGTGCCCGAGCGCTACAACCAGGCGCAGGCCGTGAAACTGGTGCAGCCCGGGCTTGTGGGTACGCGCCGCGTGGGTCTACATCCGGTGACCGGCCAAGTGTATGCGGCGGCCCAGATCGGCGCCATTGCTCCCGGGACCGGCGATCCATACAACGGCATGCTGGTCGTCAAGGACGACCCTTCCTACCCGCGGGGATTAATCGAAAACCGGGGCATCCTCTGGGGTCCGCGGTTCGGTTTCGCCTACGACGTCTTCGGCAATCAGAAAACAGCCGTGCGAGGCGGATTCGGCATGTTCTACAACCGCCATTTCACCGAGGTTTTCTCGAATCCCTTTGTCGGCCAACCGCCTGTGCTCGATGAACCCGTCATTACTTACGGGCAATTGAGTACGCTGCTGCAATCCACCGGGCTGCTGTATCCGAACAACGTGTTCTCCGCCGATCGCGCCGGGCAGTTGCCGAACGTCATGAATTACTCGTTGTCGGTGCAGCAAGATGTGGGATATGGAACGGTGCTCGATATCGCCTACGCCGGGTCGCTGGGACGCCATTTGCTGTGGCGGCGCGACACGAACGCCATTCCGCTGGGAGCCAATTTCCTGCCGGGCAACGCCGATCCCACGGTGCGCAATGCGCCTCTGCCGAATGCCTTTCTGCGGCCGATTGTCGGCTACAACAATATCCAGAATATCGAGGCGGCTTCCAGTTCGAATTACCACTCGCTACAGGTGCAGGCCAAGCGTCGCTTCGCGGCGGGGTTGCAATTCGGATTGGCGTGGACTTGGTCAAAAGCCATGGATTTCGCCGACAGCGATACGGAGGCCATCAGCCCGCTGGTGAACGTGCGCACTTGGAACTACGGACTGGCGAGCTTCGACCGCACCCATGTCTTCCGGGTAAACTACGTCTGGGATATCCCCAACGCCACACTCGCCAATCCGGTGCTGCGGCATATCCGCAATGGCTGGCAGGTTTCGGGAATCACCAGTTTCATCAGCGGCGCGCCCCTCGGCGTTGGATTATCCACGACAACGGCTCTCGATATTACGGGTACCCCGTCGCAAGGGGCCAGAGTGGTGGTTTTATCGAATCCCGTACTCCCCAAGGGAGAGCGGACCTTTTATCGCAATTTCCGGACCGATGCCTTTGCCCTACCGGCGGTGGGCACGCTTGGGAATTCGGCAAAGACGGTGATCCGCGGACCCGGAAACAACAATTGGGATCTGGCTGTATTCAAAAACTTTCCCATCGCCGAACGGGTAAACATGCAATTCCGGACGGAGTTTTATAACGCCTTCAACCACACCCAGTTTTCCGGATTGGACACCACTACACGCTTCGATCCGGCCACCGGAGCACAAGTAAACAGCCGGCTGGGGCAGTTCACGGCGGCCAGAAACCCGCGCCAGATTCAATTTGCCGTCCGGTTTTCGTTCTAGCCTTGTAGAATTCAGCAAGTGCTTTTTTTGTAACAAGATACGGCTTTTCTGCGCGGTGCCGGAGCAAGCACCGGTGGCGTAGTAGGCAATTCGATAGAGTACCGAAATCGGTTATGCCCCTGGCGGTTATGCAAAATGGGGCTTGACAGAAGCGATGGATAGGAGTGAAATAAGTTTAACACTTCTCGACCATCAAAGATCCGCGGCCTAGCTGGGCAACTGGCTAGGCCGTTTTTATTGTGATCTCTCAAACACTCCCCCATCCCCTTTCCGCCGCACGCAAGAATCCCCCCTCCTTAGGGTAGACTATGGTATTGCGAAAGGAGGCGGATTTGCCACGAGCGTTTGGGCGGACGGGCGCCATTGTGTTCTTTCTGTTGGCTTTCGGGGCGGCTGCACAAGCCCAGAAAACCGCGGCCGGCCGTTCGGCGCGCGGGGTGGAATTTTTCCCCGAACACCTGCCCAACCTGAAGCCCGAGCCGGCTCCGGCAATGGCCGCTTTACCCGCGAAAACGCCCGTACGCTGGTGGCGCAAGCTGCTGGGAATGCAGCCATCGGCGCAGACTGCCGGACCATCCAGCCTGGCCCGCCAGCCGGCTGCCATGGGCAGCACGCCCTATGGCGCCATTTACGACCCGACGCGGCCGGGAAATCCCGTGGTGGTTCCGCAGATGCCGGTCCGCAATCATACCGCCGTTCCCCTGGAAGAGTATTTGCAGCGGAAAGCAGTCGCCGAGGCGCGCCGGCCGATTATTACCGGCCCCCCGGGTTTGATTTTGTCCGACTATACCCAGGCCCGGGCGCCGATTTTCGAACCCCGGCAACCGCTCGGGCTGACCGCCACGGTCAATTTTGAAGGCATCGCCCAACAACTGGCGCCACCCGATCCCGACCTCGCCGCCGGCCCCGAGGATCTCATCGCCGTCATCAACTCCCAAATCGCCCGCTACAGCAAGACCGGCGTCCAGAGCAATCTCCAGAGCCTACAGCAATGGTTTAGCAACCTGGTCCCGACCGTCTGCACGATTGGGTCCTGCGCCATCTTCGATCCGAAAATTCTCTACGATTCCCTGCACGGCCGCTTCCTGCTCTCGGCGATCTCACTCGACACGGCAACGCGAAAAACCTATTTCCTCATCTCCGTTTCCAACGGATCGACATTTGCCGGAGGTTGGAAGAACTGGGCGCTTGAGGGAAGCGTCAACGGCGCCACGCAGACCAATTTTGAAATCGACTTCACGCAACTCGGCTACGACAGCAATGCCGTGTACCTCTGCACGGACATGCTGACGGTGTTTCTCGATACATTCCAATATGCGAAGGTTCGCATTCTGAAAAAAAGCGAGCTGTACAACCCCGCCACAACGACGCTGACCTTCCAGGATATTTGGGATCTGCGCAATGAGGATAACAGCAAGGCCGCGCATATCCAGCCCACGATTCTACGGGGCCGCCCCGGCTCTGCCACCAGCCCCGGAATCCTGGTGAACACCGCCACAACCGCCAACGCCGACTATCTGACCGTATGGCGGATCAACGATCCCACCGGCAGCGCCCCGACCGCCGTCCGCACCACCATCCGCGGTGTCTGGCCGTACGACGTACCCGCCTCGATTCCACAACTGGGCACCGCCGTCCGCCTCGATTCGGGCTTCAGCGCGGTATTGAAGGCCGTGGTTCGCAATGGAGTGCTGTTTACCGCGCGCAACTCCGGTTACACAACCGAACCCACCACGGTAACCTATGACCGCATCGACTTGGCCACGAACAAAGTGACGCTGCAAGGGCGTCTCTCGAACGGGAATTACTTCTATCCGGCCTTCGATGTCCCCGCCAGCAACGGTCCCGGCAATGCTTTCCCCAATAAGCTGATCACAGGCACAACGACGGACTCCACCGGCTCCCTCACCTACGCCGGAATCACGGAAGTGAAAGCCGGCGAAGACTGGTACATCATCGGCGACCGCCAGCGCTGGGGCGACTACTTCGGAGCATCGCTCGATCCGATCCTGGGCGGAATGTGGGTGTACGGCCAGTATGCCAAGCCGCGTGTCAGCGGCCTTGGCGTCTACGGAACGCGTGCCGCATACTTTCCCGTAGCCACCAGCCCGCAGTTCACGGACGTTTCCAGTTCCAGCGTCTTTTATGACGCCATCAATACGCTGCGCATGTGGTCGATTACCCTGGGCTGCACCGCCACCACCTTCTGCCCCGGCAATCCGGTGCTGCGCAGCCAGGCGGCAGCGTTCGTAATCCGGGCGCTTCTCGGCGATACGTTCACGTTCCCGGCCACTCCCTATTTCACCGACGTTCCCGCGACACACCAGTTTTTCCCGCAGATTCAGAAAATGCGGGAATTGGGTATCGCCAGCGGCTGTACGGCGACCACATTCTGCCCGGATGCTCCCATCACCCGCACGGAAATGGCGATCTTCCTGGTCCGCGGAAAACTGCGCGCGCTGCTGGGCGACGATTTCAGCTTCCCGCAGACGGCCTATTTCAACGATGTGCCTTCGACGCACCCATCATTCAAATTCATTCAAAAGCTGCGGGAGTTGGGCGTGACACTCGGCTGCGGTTCGGGGGCGGGATTCTGCCCCGACGACATCGTGACCCGCGAGCAGATGGCTACCTTCCTCTACCGGGCGTTTCTGAATTAATGACCGAACTGACGGCCATTCTGCTGGCGGGCGGCTTTGGCACGCGCATCCGCGAGTTGTACCCCGACGTCCCGAAACCGATGATTCCCGTCTTGGGCGAACCGTTCCTCGAATGGGCCATCCGCTATTGGAAGGGCCAGGGCGTGGGCCGCTTTGTGCTCTCGCTCGGCCATCTGGCCGAGGTCGCCGAACGATACTTCGCCGGACGCACGGAAGTGACGACAGTCCGTGAGCCGAACGCTTTGGGCACGGGCGGAGCCGTTTTGTTCGCCGCCGCCAACTCACCGCTCAGCGACCCCTTCGCGGTGGCCAACGGCGATTCCCTCGTGCTGGCCGATGTTTCCGCGGCGCTCGAGGCCATTGCGCGGGATGGCGTGGATGGGGTGGTGCTGGGCGTGGAAGTGGAAGACACCAGCCGTTACGGATCGCTGGCGGTGGATGAGACTGGGCGCCTGCTCGGATTTCATGAAAAGCGTCCCGGGCGCGGGTGGATCAACGGCGGAGTCTATTTTTTCCGCCGTGCCACCCTCGATCGTTTCCCGAGCAAGCAGCCGTTGAGTATGGAAACCGATGTGTTTCCGGCATTGCTCGCCGGCGGCGCGGATTTGCGGGTTGTGGGCGTGCAGGCGCCATTCCTCGACATCGGCACGCCGGAAAGCGTGCGCCTGGCCGAGGGGTTCGTACAGCGGCTGACCTGATTCAATCTTACCGTGGTAAGATCAATCTATGGAAACCACTACGGTCTCCTCCAAAGGTCAAATCGTCATCCCCAAGCCGATCCGTGACCGCCTCCAGTTGATCCCTGGTACGACGCTACGGATCGACGTGCAAGGGGAGACCCTGGTCATCCATCGTGTGGCGCCAGGCTATCCCGACTGGCGCACCATGCGGGGCATGTTCGCTACGCGTGCGGACCTGCTCGCCGAGCTGGCCCGGGAGAGAGCCGCGGAACTGGCGCGCGAAGATGCCCGCACACAAGGTTCTTGATTCGTGGGCGTTGTTGGCGTGGCTGCTGGACCAGCCTGCCTCGGCTCCAGTGCAGTCGCTCCTGGAGCGGGCCGAGGGCGGGGAGATATCCTTGTCGATGTCCTGGCTGAATGCCGGCGAGGTCTATTACATGGTGGCCCGAAAACTGGGGGCTGACCAGGCTGAGGTGTTTCTGACACGCTTGCCCTCTTTACCGCTACGCTTGCAACTGCCGGATGCCGCCGATGTTTTGAGCGCGGCCAAGCTGAAAGCCAAGCACAGAATATCCTACGCCGATGCCTTCGCCGCCGCTCTCGCGTTGCGGGATAGCGCCGCACTGGTGACCGGTGACCCGGAGCTTCGCACGCTCAGCGAAACAATCGCCGTCGAATGGATCGGCACTTCTACTTGATTTCGAAGATCGCTTCCACTTCCACCGCGGCTCCTGTCGGCAGTGAGGCGAAGCCCAGTGCGCTGCGGGCGTGGTAGCCGTCCGTTTCCTTGCCAAAGATTTCGTGCAGCAGATCCGAGGCGCCGTTGATGACCAGGTGCTGCTCAATGAACTCCGGCGCCGAATTGACGCATCCGAGCACCTTCAGCACACGCAGCCCATCCAGCGTTCCATGGGCGTTCCACACCGACTGGAGAATACGCGTGGCGCAATCGCGCGCCGCCTGATAGCCCTCTTCCGTCGTGAGCCCAGCCCCGAGTTTGCCCTTCAGCCCGCTGACATGGCCCGAGGTGATCAGTTGGTTGCCGGTGCGGACGCAGAGGTTCAAATACCCCGGCGTCTGCGGGGCGAAGCGAATGCCGAGAGATTCGGCTTTCTGTTGCGGAGTCATAGAAGGGGATATTGTACCTTGCCCGGTTCAGGGCTCGCCGATGCGGTCAAGCCATTCCGCGCACATCGCAGATAAAGAGCATCGTAAATCCTGCCGCTCCGCCATCCATACGCAGCCATTTCACGGACAACCTCGGCGTAATCCAATGGCTCCAGCGCAATGACTTGGAAGCAGGCGAGCAGATTGTCCTCCAGAATCCGCAACGCTTCGGAAGGGTGAATGCGCGGCGAGATGGGGGCACTACCCCTGATGCTCACCCATGCGGATCTGCCCGAGCGCCGCAAACGCAACGTTGATGGCGATGATGTTCTGCTATCGATGCGCGATCTGTATACAGGCTAGTATACTTCTCAGTTTGTAAATCCGTGGCATGATGGTACTGTCACGGTATGGGCGCAACCAGCGAAAATCCCAACGTCCGCATCAGCCCACACGCCAAAGCCGCCTTGCGCGACTTGGCCAAACGTGAGGGCAAACCCATGCAGGCCGTTCTTGACGAGGCCATCGAACACTACCAGCGCGAGAAGTTCATGGAGGAAGCCAACGCCGCTTATGCCCGGCTCCAAAGCGATCCCCAGGCATGGCGCGAAGAGCAGGAAGAACGTCAGGCTTGGGACGCCACCCTTAACGACGGACTCGAAAAGGAATGAGCTTCACCAAACCCTCGCGCGGCGATGTCTGGGAAGTCAGCCTCGACCCCACCATCGGACGCGAGCAAGCCGGAACCCGGCCCGCCCTTGTCCTTTCCATCGACAAGTTCAACCACGGCCCCGCCGAGCTGGTGATCGTCCTGCCGATCACTTCCAAAAATAAGAACCAGCCCCTGCACGTCGCCGTTACACCTCCCGAAGGTGGCTTGTCTCTGCCCAGCTTCATCAAGTGCGACGATATCCGATCCGTCTCCAAGCAACAGCTCAAACGGTTCTGCGGAACCGTCGCCGCTCAGACCTTGGCCGAGGTTGAGAGGCGAATGAAGATTCTTTTGCAGCTCTGAAAAGCTCGCTCGCTACTCCCGTTGTGGGATCGATCGCACCACCCGCCGAAACTCATGCACGAATCCGATTCGGGAATAAGACTGGGGAGAACTTGGCTTCTTTCGTGATCGAATTTCCCTTCCCATTGCGCGTTATTAGATGAAGGCAGACGGAGCCGGATGGTTCCCGAAGCCATCTCGGATCAGGCGTCGATGCCCCGCAAAACCGGCATCGTTACCGCACCAAAAGTCGCACCGGTAACGGCGTTCGGGCTTGAGTTTGTCGAGCTACGGGGTAGTGCGAAATCGAGGCCCGGTTCGAGAAGCTTTCGCTCATTCGCATCCTGTACTGTCGCTCAAAACAGGGGCTGGATAACCCTCCAGTCCCTGTTTTCGCGTTTCCTGCCGCA
>CAYOBO010000160.1:0-14253 GCA_964402295.1 uncultured Candidatus Solibacter sp.
TATGGAAACGGGTCAGCCGTAAGGCTGAAACCGCGCCATAATCTACCAATGCGCATTCCTCGCCGCACCGCAATTCTTGCCGCCGCATCCTATACTCGTATCCTCGGCGCCAATGACCGCATCCAGGTCGGCCTCATCGGCTGCGGAAACCTCGGCATGCGCCACCTCCGCATCTACCAGAAGCCGATGGTCGATGAGAACAAGATCCGCTTCGCCGCCATCAGCGATATCTACACCGCCGCCAAGCGCCGCGCCCAGCAGCACACCGGCCTCGAAGACCGCCACGTCCACCACGAATACCAGGAACTCATCGCCCGCAAAGATCTCGACGCCGTCTTCGTCGTTACTCCGGAACACTGGCATCACCGCATGACTCTCGATGCCCTCCGCGCCGGCAAGGACGTCTATCTCGAAAAACCGATGGCCTTCACCATCGCCGAAGCCAAGGAAATCGCCACGGAAACCGCGAAATCCGGGCGTATTCTCCAAATCGGCGCGCAATGGTGCTCCGATCCGCGCTATCGCCTCGCCCGCGAAGTCATTCAGAAAGGACTCACCGGCAATGTCCTCTGGGCGCAATCCACCTATTCCATGAACTCCGTCTACGGGCTTTGGCAATACGAAGTGGAAAAGGAGGCCTCCCCCCAAACCGTCGATTGGCCGCGCTTCCTCGGTCCCGCCCCCAAGCGCCCCTACTCCGGCGAGCGCTTCTTTCGCTGGCGCAAATATTGGGATTATTCGAATGGCGTCGTCTCCGATTTCTTCTATCACCGGCTCTCCCCGCTCCTCGTCACTCTCGGCGGCCAGTTCCCGCGCATCGTCAGCGCCAACGGCGGCATCTACCAGGTGAAGGATCGCGAAGTCCCCGAAACCTTCACCATGACCGCCGAGTACGATTCCTTCTTCATCAACATCGCCTCCTCGGCCGCCTCCGCCGGACCCGAACGCCACCACGGCCCCGCCATCTATGGCCACGAAGCCACCATCAGCTTCCACGATGGCTACATCCAGGTCGTCCCCGACCGCCAGTTCCGCAAGAAGTTCGAACAATCCACCGGAAAACCGGCCCTGCAAATCGAGGCGCTTCCCAAGGATCTGAACACCATCCGCATCAATCACGCCCGCAATTTCTACGATTGCATGCGCACTCGCCAGAAGCCGGTCCTCGACGCACAACTCGGCTATCAGGTCATGACCGCCATCAAGCTCGCCGCCGATTCCTACCGCCAGCGCCGCATGATGGCCTTCGACCCAACCGCCGAAACGCTGCTCGCCGAAGCGCCGCCGCGCCCCGGCTACGAAGGCACCGGCGAAAACTACACTGAACCCGCATAATCGAAAGAGTTCATCATGCCGCAAGACAGAGTCCTCATCGTCATCGGAGACGCTGCCGAAGCGCTCGATACGTTTTATCCCTTCTTCCGCCTGAAAGAAGATGACTACCAGGTGGTGGTCGCCGGCCCGGAAAAACGCATCTATCACCTCGTGATGCACGAGATCCCGCCCGGCTGGGACATCACCCGCGAAGGCCCCAGCTATCACATGGCCTCCGATATCGCCTTCCGCGACGTGAAGCCGGAAGAGTACCTCGGGCTCTTCATCACCGGCGGCCGCGCGCCCGAATACCTCCGCTACAACAAGGAACTGATGGCCATCACGCGCCACTTCTTTGAGACCGGCAAGCCGGTGGCCAGCGTCTGCCACGGCGTGGAAATCATCGCCGCCGCCGATGTCATCCGCGGCAAGCGCGTCGCCACCGTCGCCAAGTGCGCCTACGATGTCGAATTCAGCGGCGGCGCCTTCGTCAATGAAGCCTGCGTGCGCGATGGCAATCTCGTCTCCGGCCGCACCTGGCACGACAATCCCTACTTCATGCGCGAGTTCATGCGGATGCTCGCCCAGGCGCGCGCCGCCCGTTCATGACACGCCGCCATCTGCTGGCCCTGCTTGCCGCGCCTCCGCCAAAGCCGCGTATCCGGCTGTCCATCGGCACCTACGGCATGCAGACGCTCAGCGTCGATCGCGCCCTCGCGCTCATCCGCGAAACCGGCTACGACGGCGCCGAGCTATGCCTCATGCCCGGCTGGCCCAGCGATCCCGCCAAGCTCGATGCCGCCGCCCGCCGCCGCATCCGCGAGCAGCCGTTGCCCATCGCCACCCTCATCGAAAACTTCAACCTGCTGGTGAGCGATGAGGCGCATCGCGCCACCCTCGACCGCATTCGCGCCGCCGCCGCGCTCGCCCACGACATCGCCCCGCCCTCGCCCCCGATTCTGCAAACCGTTCTCGGCGGCAAACCGGATGAGTGGCCCTCGGTCAACAAACGCATGGCCGCGCGCCTCCTCGAATGGGCCCGTGTCGCCGAAGACAACCGCATCCGCCTCGCCGTCAAAGCCCACTTCGGCAGCGCCTGCAACGATCCCGGCAAACTGCTTCACCTCATCGGCCAAGTCTCGAACCCCGCCCTCGGCGGCATCTATGACTTCAGCCATTTCCAATTAATGAGCATCGACCTCACCGAAAGCCTGTTGCAACTGCTGCCGCATTCGCTGTTTCTCACCGTCAAGGACGGCCGTCTGGTGGACGGCAAGCCGCAGTTCCTGCTCCCCGGCGAGGGAACCATCGACTACGACTTGTATTTCCGCGTCCTGCGGCAGCGCAACTACTCCGGCTGGATGCTCGTCGAAATCAGCCGCCAATTGCAAACGCAACCCGGCTACGATCCCGCGCAGGCGGCGCAAAAGTCATACCGTTTTCTCAGCGCTAAGCTTCGCCAGGCGGGACTTCGGGCTTGAGCCTACATAAGTTCCTCGATACCCATCGGCTCCATCGCGCCATGTCGAATGGTCAGCACCGTCACCAGCTTTCGCCGCTCATCCAACTCGAAGATGATACGGTACACATGCGGCTTCTTCCCATACAGAAGATGCCGCAGCGTCCGGCCTGCTACTTTGCTCTCCGGTGCGGCCGGGCACCGGCTGGGGAGATTCTCCAATGAATACACTGCCTCTTCCAATCCGTTGAACCACCGAGCCGCGGTGATGGAATCCGCGGCTTGCTTTTCCACATACAGAATGGTGAGGTCGCGTACAGCGCGGTTGGCAAGCTCAACGTGGTATCCCATGCTGCCGCCGCAACTCCTCGAATGCCTCCCGGGCCGGCCGCGTACGGCCATGAGTCTTGTCGCTCAGCCCCTGCCGTATCCCTTCCACCGCATCCGCCCGCGCCGCGATATCCAGCAACCGCTGGTATGCCTCCGCATCCTGCACCACCGCCGCCGCTTTCCCCTTCACCGTCAGCACCACCGGACGCTTGCTCTTCTTCAATTGCTTCAAAAACTCCGCCGAGCGCCGGCGGAACGTGGTCAGCGATTGGATGTCCTTCGTAATATCCAGCATGCCTTCATTAGAGCACCTTTTTCGGTGCGTACCTCACCGGGCCGGAATGGCGAACGTCAGGCTCGCCCAAAAGCTTTCCCAATCGGCCGCCTTTGCATCCGCGCAGCGTTCCATCGCGATCGCATGCAGCCGGTGCGGCCCCGCCGCCTTCACCGGAATCTTCAACCGTCCTTCGCCGTCCGTCCGCCCCACCGTTCGCACGACAGACTTTCCCTTCTCGAGCCACGCCGCCTCAACCGCCAGGTTCGCCGCCGGCTTGCCGCGAAACAGCACCTGCACCGGCAACTCCCCACCCGGACGCAACGAGTACGGATCCACCTCCGGCACAATCTCAATCGTCAATCCCGTCTTTTCCCGAAAATAGCCGTCCGATTTTCCCACCTGCACCAGCGACTTCACATATTTGCTGTAAAGCTCCCGCCCCGGCTTCGCCGTCTCGCCGTGCTGTTGCCGCCACTCGATCACGTGCGTCAGATTTTCGTGCTTCAAGTACGAGGTAAACTTCGCCGGCGCCAGTTCAATGAAATTGGGAATCGTCTGCGCCGTGAGAATGGCCACGCCCTCGCCCGCCACCCGCACCGATGCCACCGTTCGCTTCGCCTCGGCCGTGATCCCCTCAAAATTCGACGAACCGGACTTCATCGCCGCCCGCGTATTGCGCAACCGCTCCGGCTTCACATTCGACGAACCCTCCGGGAACGCATCGCCGTTCTGGAACACCACCCGCAACGGCCCGGCCGCGGGCAGCATGAACTGCTCCGGCATCAGGTACAAATCGTGTCCCCACGCCGCCGCGGCCAACAACAGGATCCATGCTCTTTGCATACGTAAAAACCTCCTAGAATTGCAGCTTCAGCGACAATTGCACCGACCGCGGACCACCCACCTGAAACAGTGGATTCAACCCGTTCACGCTCGACGTGCTCACGATCTGCGTCGACCGCCCGAAATTCGCATTCGTCATCACTCCAATCGGATTCGCGAAATTCGCCGTATTGAACAAATTAAACCCATCCGCCCGGAAATCGAGACCCACGCCCTCCGTCAGCGTGAACCGCCGCCGCACGGAAAGGTCCACCTGCCGCAGCGCAAACCCGCGCATCACGCCCCGCCCCAGCGTCCCCTGCCGCGCCTGCGCGAGCGGCGTTGCCCCATCGAATGCCGCCGGATTGAACACGCGCCCGCCCGGATAGCCATCGCCCTCCAGATACAAAGGCTGCCCCGCCACGACATCCGGACGTGCCACGTTCGTTAGTCCCAGCCCTAACGGATCGCGCCCCGTGACAACCGACACCGGCGTGGCTCCGCGTAGACGCACAATCGAATCCAGCGCAAATCCTCCGAAAACAGCCCGCGCCGCGCGATTCCCGGCAAATCGCGGCAGTTCATAACTCGCCGCTCCCGTGAACACGTGCCGGATATCGAACGCCGAAGGCCCGCGGTCCAGGTCCACATTCCCGCGCGACAGCGGACCCAACAAATTCACAATCGATTCATCCGACGATGTATCCAACGATTTCGCCCAGGTATAGGAAAGCAGCGCCTGCAATCCGCGGCTCATTCTCCGCCGCAGTTGCGTCTGCAACGAGTGGTAATCCGAATAGGCGCCGTTGCTCACCGCGTCCACACGCGTGAACAGCGGATTCCGCAGCGTCTGCGGGCGCAGGCTCTCCACGCGCGCCAGCAGCCGCCCCGCCGCCCCCACATACGACACAGACAAGGAACTCGCCCCGCCCAACGGCTGCTCCACCGCCACGCTGTATTGCCGTGTGTACGGCAGCCGGTAATTATCGTAGTAGTCGAAGAGCCGCGGATACGGCGGATTCAGACTTTGCGGCCCTACTTCGGAAAACAGCACCGGATCCTCAATCGGAACATTCGACACCGTGCGGATCCGCGAAAACGGATAGTTCGTCGCCGTGAATGCCGTGCCCGTGAAGGCGTACCCCAAATCGTAAAACCATCCCACTCCCGCGCGAATCACCGTATCGCGCCCCCGCAGCGGCTGCCAGGAAATCCCAACCCGAGGCGCGAAATTGCGGTAGGTCGTTTCGTACAGTTTGCTCCCGCGCTCGGCCAGCCGCGCCGACGACGGATTCTCAATCCCCACCAGCGTCAAGGGCAGGTTCCCGTTGGCTTCGCCCGGCGCCGGATTCAACTCCCACCGCATTCCGTAAGTCAACGTAAGCCCGCGTCCCGCGCGCCAGGCATCCTGCACAAAGGCCGAAAAATTCGTGTAGCGCGGCTCCAGATACGAATCCACCTGCCGGATCTCCGCCGACGGCACAATGCCCGCCGCAAGCTGCGTGATCGTTGGAACAATCAATGTTTTCCCATAATTCCGCCCGCCGATCGACGGTGACAGCCGCCGCACATCCACGCCGAACTTCAACGCATGCGCGCCCGCGTTCCAACTCGTCGTATTCACCACGTTCACCTGCCGTTGCGTGTTCCGGCTGAACGTCCCGGGACTGATCGTGTTCTCATCGTTGCCGCCGATCGTCAGGTAGTACAGCGATGTCGCCGGATCGGCAAAAGAAGGAAACAAAATCTCCCGCGGCAGAATCTTCGCCCCGCCGAAGGTGTCCTGCTCGTAAATCTGCGCGGCCAGCGACCGGCTCCAGTTGAACCGAAGATCGTTCGTCACCGTGTTCGTCACCACCATCGTCGAACCAACGGTAACCATCTCCGTCTTGCCCGGCAGCACCGCCACGAAGCTCGGCGTCGCATACCGGCCCCGCTCGCGGTTCTCCGACGGAGCGTACTGAACCCGGCCAAACACCGAAACCCGCTGCGAAAACGAATGGTCCAGCCGCACACCTGTCGCATTCAATCGCGACGGATTCGAGAAGCCCGCCACATATGGCGTTTCCAATGGCGCTGAAGCCAGCGGTGCCGCCACCGGCAACGGATAGGCTTCCAACAAGCTCTTCACCATCCCCGTCGCCCGCTGGCGCGCCTCGAGCGACGGCACGCGCGAAGCCGCCGAGATCACCGGCTGAATCAGCCGCAGCCCTTCATACGATGCGAAAAAGAACGTCCGGTTCTTCCCGTTGTAGACCCCGGGAAGCAGCACCGGCCCGCCCACCGTGAACCCGAAATCGTTCTGCCGCAGCGCCGGCCTCCGCAGCCGGTTGTAATTCCCGAACCAGCTATTGGCGTCGAGTTTATCGTTGCGCAGATAGTTAAACGCCGTCCCATGCAACTGGTTCGTCCCCGAGCGCGTCACAATCGCCACCTGCGCTCCCGGTTGCCTTCCGTACTCCGGCGCGTACGTCGACGTTTGAATCGTGAACTCCTGCACCGCGTCCACCGAAGCCAGCGCACTCGTGCTCCCCTGCGCCGTCAACGACGGAGTCCCGCCGCCCGCGCCTTCGTACGGCGTCGTCGCAAACGGCAGTCCGAAATTCCCGCCCACTCCATCCACCGTGAAATAGTTCGTCCCCGTGCGCTGCCCGTTGACGGAGAACTGTCCCTGCTCGGGCAGGCTCGCCGGCATGAACACCACACCCGGCGATAAATGAATCAAGGATTGAAAAGTCCGCCCATTTAACGGTTGATTGGCAATAAATCCGCTATCCACCGATGTGGCCACCGCCATCCCCTCCCGCACCAGCGGAGCCTCGGCGGTCACCACCACCGTATCCCCGCGCTCGGCCAATTTCAGCTTCACCCGCAAGGATCGTTGCTCGTTGGCCCGCAACTCCAGGTTCTCAAACCGCGCCGCCGCGAATCCTTGCCGCTCCACCCGTAGTTCGTACACTCCCGGCGCAATCTGTGCCAGCAGGAATGCCCCATTGCCATCCGTCGCCGTTTCACGCATCGTGCCGCGTCCTGTGTCCCGCAGCGTCAGCTTCGCCGATGCCAGCACTCCCTCTTGTTCATCCATCACAACTCCCGACAATGACGCGGCCGGAGTCTGTCCGAACAGCGCCGCGGCGGTCACCGCCATCGCACTCAAAATGCAAATCCAGTGACGAAACATGCCCATCCCTCCTGTAGCACACTTGACAAAAAAGTAATACGCACCTGCGTGCGTGTTTGGATTTCCCGCACCCCGCCGCATGACTACTCTTTCCCCACGAATTCCGCGTCAAACCGCGGATTCACTTCCCGCGCAAATCCGAGCGCCGGATGATCCGCCGGCAGATCCACCAGCCGGAACGGAGTCCCGCTCTTCCGATCGCGTTTCAAATCCTCGGCCAGCCGGCGCAAATACCGTTGAAAATCTCCGTCCTCACTGCCCGGCGTGGCCTTGAAAATGAGGATAAACGCATCCTCGCGAAACGGCACTTGGAACCCCGTCGGGATGTTGTCCCCGAACCAATACAGGCTCCCCGGCTGCATCAGATGCCAGCGCCCCAGGCTCTTCAAGCCCCAGCGCCCGCGAACCGTGTAGATGATGGAGCCCTTCGTGTGCGGATGCTCCTCCAGGTACAACCCCGCGGGCATATCGATGAAATGCGCCCGCATTTCCCCCGTTCGCAGCAACGGCCCGATGCGCCCTTCGAGCGTCTCCACCCCGGGAGTCTTCGCTTTGTCCAAAATATCGTCGATGATCGTCACGCCCGGAGCCAGGTGCAACCGCGGCGGCGATACATCCGTCTGCGCGTCCATCTCCGGACCTTGCACTGCTCTCGAATACAGGCGCCGCTCCAACTCCGTGTTCCGCGACGGACCCTCCGGCTCATGATGATGCCCGTGCACGGGAAAGTACTCCTCTATCCACGGCAGCACCTCACGGTCCAACTGCGGATGATACGGACGCCGGAACGAAGCGAACGTGAATCGCTCCCGCACGGCGAGATCCTCATCGGCCGGGGCGATCTGAAAATTGTGGTCCGCCTCCTCAATGACCACGCTCCGCACCTGCGCATTGCCGCCCTTGCGAATGTTCTCGGCGATGCAGCGTGCGTGCTCGGCGGGTACATTCCGGTCCCGCGAGCCTGCCACCGCCAGCGTGGGACTCTGGATATAGGCGAACATCGCATCGGGCGGAAAATCCAACTCCTCCTTGCGCCGCGCCAATTGCGCGGTTTCCCGAAATGCGCCATCGGCCACCTCGTAGGTGGTACGGCCCGCGCGCGCCGCCGCGAACATCTCCTTCCACTTCCGCCCATAGGCCACGTAGCGCTCCAGCCCGTTCGCCTTCGCCCAGGCCGCGTTCGCTGGGCTACGGTCTACATACGCAGCCAGCCGCCCATGATTGTAGGAGAATATTTCTTCCGCTTTTCCACAAAATCCGCCCAAAAATACGTAGCCATCGGCGTGCGCGCCCGCCTTCGCCGCTAGGCTTGCCACGTACGCTCCGGCGCTCTCGCCGACAGCCACAATCTTCGTGCACTCCTTGCGGCCGCGCAGGTAGGAATAAATCTCGGCGAGCACCGCCGCATCGCCGCGATACAAGTCCTCATATCCTGCCTTCGCCTTGCTCTCGCCATGACCCACCTGGTCATAACGAAAACTGCCGAATCCGGCAATTCCCAGCGACTCCGCCAGCCGCAGCATCGCCTTCCGCTCCGGTACGCCCGGCCGCTCCAACTCGCCGTCGCGAAGCTGCGATAGCGTACCGCCCACCAACACGACGCAAGGGTAGGGCTTGCCATCCTTGGGCAGCAGCAGCGTTCCACCGACGGTCGCCGTTGACAGGTCCAGGCGCAGCGGAATCGAATCGGCGTTGACGCTCGCCGGCAACTGCTTGCCCAGCAAGACAGCAATGGTAAGGCAAATTACGGCACGCATACGAAACTAACAATCGTAGCACGATTCGCCGTGATACCTTGTAAGGTTGCCTATGCCTCCGCTCGCTCGTTGGATCCTCTTCCCAGCCCTCACCATGTCGCTCGGCTGGGGCTTGCGCGGTTACATCGGCGGCGGCCCGCTCGGCGCCATGATTCCCGGCGCCCTCGTCGCCCTCTGTCTCTGCCTGCTGCTCGACCGCCGTGGCGATGACGCGGCCATCGTTGCCGCTTGGGGCGCCGTCGGCATCGGCTTCGGCGGCCAGATGACGTACGGCCAAACCATCGGCCTCGCACTCGCCGAATCGACGCGCGCCTGGGGACTCACCGGACTCGCCCTCAAAGGCGCCATCTGGGGCTTTCTCGGCGGCATCGTCATTGCCCTCGCGCTTCTGCGCCACAAGTTCAGCCGCTGCCAAATCCTCATCGCACTCGCCCTCATGGCCATTGCCACCTTCGCCGGATGGAAACTGTTCAACGAACCCAAACTCGTCTATTTCTCGCACCCCACCGACAAGCCGAGGCCGGAAATCTGGCTCGGACTGCTCGCCGGAGCGGTGGCCATCCTCGTCTGGCTGCGCAACGCCATCCTCCTGCAATTCGCCCTCATCGGCGCCATCGCCGGGGGCATCGGCTTCGGCTTCGGCGGCTATATTCAGGTGCTCGGCAAACCTTATCCCAAACCCTTGATCGGCTATTGGAAACAAATGGAGCTGTTTCTCGGATTCATGCTCGGCGCGGGACTCGGCCTGTCCGCCTGGCTCCATCGCCAGGAACTCACCGCCCCGGAAATTCCCAAACAATCCAACCTCGCCGCGGCATTGCTCGTCCCCTTCGCCATCTACGCCGATCAAATGCCCGCGCGCGCCGGATATACATACCTTGGCGCGGTGCTGCTCGCCCTGGCGATCCTTTACATCCCATCAGCCCGCCACATCGCCATTACCATGACCTATTGCGCCTTCTCCATCGACTTCCAGCGCAACCGCCCCAACCTCGATCAAACCGCGCTCTGGGCTTTCGTCATCGTCACCACCATCGTCGTGGCCGTGCTTGTCGAACGATTCCGCGAACCCGCGCCGCTCTTCCTGCTGCTGCTCATCACCTCCGTCGGGAACTCGATGATGAAGTCGTTCCTCCCATCGCCGAACGATCTGTTTCACTTGGCGGCCATGGAAATCCTGTTCGCCTTGATCGCCATCGCCGCCGCCACGCTGATGCCGCGCCAGGCATTGCGCCCCGCCGCGGCATAGCCGCAAGCTCGGCCGGCCCATCGCGCAACACCTGATCCGAAAAAGCAGGTATATTCGCGATGACAAACAGGAGTTCCCATGCACCGATTCGTTCTCTGTTTCCTCGCCCTGACCCTTGCCGCCGAGGAGAAGCCCGTGCATCTGCTGCCTGGCATGGGCGCGCATTCGCACCCCATCGCCACGGCCAGTCCCGATGCGCAGAAGTTTTTCAATCAAGGGCTTGTTCTCCTTTACGGCTTCAACCGCTACGAAGCCTTTCGTAGTTTTCAGAAAGCATCCGAACTCGATCCGAAGGCGATCATGCCGCGCTGGGGCATGGCCGCCGCGCTCGCGCCGCACATCAACATGGACCTCGATCAGGACGTCGACATGAAGAAAGCGTGCGAGCATGGCATGGCAGCCGTCGCGCTCGATGGCCCCGCGCACGAGAAAGCCTACGCGCGCGCCGCCGCCGCCCTGTGCCAGGGCGAGGAAGCGCATCGCCACGCCCTGCGCGCTCTGGTCCGCGATTATCCCGACGATCCCGATGCCGCCACCTTTCTCGCCGAGAGCCTGATGGTGCCCGTCCGCTGGCGCTGGTGGAAGGACGGCAAGCCGAACGGCGAGATGGCGCTCTCCATCCGCACGCTCGAGCAGATCCTCAAACGCGACCCCGATCATCCCGGCGCCAATCATTTCTACGTGCACGCCATGGAGATGTCGCCCAACCCCGAATACGCGCTGCCGAGCGCGCAACGTTTGATGGGCGGCGTCGCCCCCGGCGCGGGACACCTCGTCCACATGGCCGGCCATATCTATCTGCGCATGGGCGACTACGAAGTGGTGGCCAGTTCCAATGAGCGCGCTATCCGTGTCGATGAAGAGTACTTCCACCACACCGGCGTGCACGGCGGCTACATGGGCTACTATGCCCACAACCTGCACTTCCTCACCTATGCCCGCATGATGCAGGGCCGCTACGAAGACTCGCTCGCGGCGGCGAACAAGATGGTGGAAGCCGCGCAGCCGTTCGTCCAGGAAGCCCCCGGCCTCATCGATGCCTTCCTGCCCACGCCGTACTTCGTGATGGCCCGCTTTCAGAAGTGGGATGCCATCCTCGCGCTGCCGAAGGTGGACAACGAGAAACTGCCCATCACGCGAGCCATGTGGCACTACGCGCGGGCGCTCGCCTATCGCGGCAAGCAGCAGGCCGATAAAGCCGCGGCCGAAGTAGCCGCGTTCGAAAGTGCGCGCAAAGCCGTGCCCGCCGCCGCCCTCTGGATCAACAACAAGGCCGGCGACGTGCTGGCGGTGGCATCGCTTGTGCTTCAGGGACGCATGGCGGCTTCCCCCGCCGCTTCGATTGCCCATTATCGCCAGGCCGCCACCCTTCAGGATGCGCTGGTCTATGACGAACCACCTCCGTTCTATTACCCCATCCGCGAATCGCTGGGGGCCGCCCTGCTCCGCTCCGGCGATGCCAAGGCCGCCGAAGCTGTCTTCCGCGACGACCTCCACCGGAACCCGCGCAATGGCCGCTCGCTGTTCGGCCTGTGGCGCTCGCTCGACGCCCAGGGCCGCACCGCGGATGTCGTCTGGGTGAAGTCCGAGTTCGACAAAGCCTGGAAGAAGGCCCAAGTCTCACTCCGCCTCGAAGATTTTTAAGGTCCATGAAGCAAGAAGGCCTCCCGTTGCGTATGTACCGGCAAGGGAGGCTTTTCCTTCATGAAGCCCATTGTCATGCACAACGATCACATCTGCCGGCGCGATAACGTGCTCGGCGGACTGCCGGCAACCGGTCAACTCATCGGCATTGACCTGCCCGTCGGCAGCGGCTTCAAGGCCAAGAACCTCGATTCCGACGTGCGCACGATCCAAAAAGCGCTCAATCAAATCAAACCCCTTCACGGCGGCCCTACGGTCCCCCTGGCGGTGGATGGCAAGTGCGGACCGAAGACCAACTCGGCGATCTGGAACTTCCAGTTCAAGCAATTCAAGGCCAAAGGCGCCGATGGACTCATCGAACCCGGCAAGCAGACCATCCAGCGCATCCATCAGCTTCTGTTCTCGAATGCCCCGGTGGACCCTTCGGCGAACGAGGCCATCCGAAAACGCGTGGTGGCGCACCTGGGACTGGTGGCAAAGTCGGTGCACGCGGCGCAGGCGACGCTGCTGCTTGCCAATTCTCCGGGCGGCGCCGTCGATATGGGGCAGAGCGCGGCGAAGGCACGGCTCGACCGCCACTTCGCCCTGAACACGCTCTCGTCCGCTGCGCGGGCGCAGGCCATCCGCGATATCCACGGCGTCTTCACGATGTATTCGAACGTACTGTCGATGCCCGGCGCACTCGGACGGCGGGCGTTCTTCGCCATCGATGACAGCGAGTTCTGCGCCTTCATCATGCTTCATGAGATGGCGCACTTTGTCGGCTTTCCGGGCGGCGGCCTGATCGACGACAATGGCCGCGGTTGGTTTACGGACGACACCCATCGCCCGGCTGCCGGCGCACAAGCGGTTGCTGAATGCGGACAGCTATGCGACGTTCGCCGTGGAGTGCCGCACAGGCAGCGCCACCAAGCCGCATAATGGGAAAGCGGCCAATACTTCACGCTAGCCATAATCTTTCTCGCCATCTCCACCGATGGATAAGGGTGAGACGAACCATGACGCTACGAGCCCTGGTCCTATCGCTTCTCGCTTGCCTGCCCGTACCGGCCGCCGAGCAAGGCCAGATCTCCGGCATCGTGACGGATTACGCAAAGTCCGTGATCTCCGGGGCGAAACTGACGGCGACAAATCCGGAAACAAAGCAAACCTTCACGGCTTCCACGAACCCCACGGGAGCCTATTTACTGCGGCTCCCGGAAGGCACCTACGATTTGCTGGTGGAAGGGCCTGCCCATCAAGCGTTCCGGCAGAAAGTCTACATCACGCCTGGCGCGGACAACACCGTCAACGTTCGCCTGGCGCCCTTGGTGGCGCGCAAGGCGGGTAAGCGCTGATCGAATAGCGCCAACTGCACACCCGCTTCGGGTGGCTCCACCGTGTATTCGGCGGGCTTGCGGTCGAGGCGAAACTCGCGCCGCGCCACTTCCATGAGCGAGGCGATGTGTTCCGGATAGCTGCCGCGCAGGTAAGCGGCTTTTTCGTAGAGCGCCGCGTATCTCTCCACCAGATGCGGATAGCGTTCCCGGAGAAACGGATCGAACACAGCCCGCGCACAAGGCTTCAGAAATAACACTCCCCCTTGCAGGTAGCTGGCGCCCGCGCCGGCGGCTTGGCGGGCCAGGGCGCGAATGCTTGCCAGGCTATCGTTGATCCCGGGCAGGATGGGGCTCATGAAGACGCCTACAGCCACGCCACGCGAGGTCAGTTCACGGACGGCTCGCAGCCGCAGGTCGGGACGGGGCGCGCGCGGCTCCAACTGCCGGGCCAATTCCGCATCGGTGGTGGTGATGGTCAGGTTGACGCTGAGAACATTGCGTTTGCCGAGCTGGGCCAGAACGTCGGCGTCGCGGATCACCAGATCCGATTTCGTGGTCAACGAGATGCGCCGCCCCTGCTCGCCGGCAAGAATTTCGAGGATTTGGCGGGTAATACGGTAGCGCCGCTCGGCGGGCTGGTAGGGATCGGTAGCCGTGCCGATGGCGATGTGTGCCGCAAGGGCAATGCCAGACAACTCGCTCCGAAACCACGGAGCGTGAAGCTGCTTGGCGAAGATGCGCTGCTCAAAATCCTCCGGGCGGCGCAGTTCCATAAACTCGTGGGTGTAGCGGGCATAGCAATATTTGCAGCCGAACTCGCAGCCGCGGTACGGGTTGATGGTGAAATCGAAGGGCATGCGGCCGTTGCCACAGCGATTGATCCAGTTGCGGGAAGGCAGGA
>CAYOBO010000161.1:0-1494 GCA_964402295.1 uncultured Candidatus Solibacter sp.
CTTGCCCCGATTCTACAAATACTGGCCATGGTGCGTTTTGCTGCAATTGGTGATGGCTGTGTAGCGCATATCCATGTTCATAACCGGGTCGGTGCACCCGAACCAACCGTCAAGAGCGCGATGGTCCAGGCACAGAAGGTCTTCGAAAGGGCCGGTGTCCCAACACATTGGCGGTTCTGCCCGAACCCCAAGGATGCGCTGCCTTCCCAAGCTTGCCCCGTCGATGGCGGGGCGTTCCAACTCGGCGTCGTACGCGAGGATAGATCTCTCTATTCCCAGCGCGATTCCTACACCATCGGATACACCTTGCGTGCCGCGGACCGCAACAATGCCGCTGTCATCTGGCCGCGCATTCAGAGGTTCGCCGAACAACTGGGTGTCAATGCCGATCTCCTTTTGGGTTTCGCAATGGCACACGAAATCGGCCACCTCCTTTGCCCCGTCGGCCACCACTCCACCGGAGTCATGGACCACGCCTGGGACCGTTCCGACGCAATCGACATGGCCCGCGGTACCCTCGGCTTCTGCGATCGCGATGTCGAGCATATGCGCCGCTACCTCGCCAAAAACAAAAAGCCCGGTGGGTCATTTCCCCAAACTTCGCCCACCCGTAGCGCATTCTTGCCTAGGTAGACCACCCGTTTCGTACCATAGGGTATTACCCTAGAGGGAGAACCCTATGTCATCGCCAAGAATCGATTGGAGTTATCACCGCCCCGGTTGAACCACCTGTGGCCGTACGCAAGAGTTTCTTGCGTCTCACAGCATCGCCCCCGCTGAGCAAATCGATGCACGGAAAAATACCCTTGGCCCCGCCGAGGCGTTATCCTTGGCCAAAAGCGTCAACGAAATCTACGCCATGAAGGGCAAGCGTATCGTCCATTACAACTTGAAAAAGGATGCCCCAACCGAAGAACAACTGAAGGCCGTTCTCCTCGGCCCCACAGGCAATCTCCGCGCACCTACTTTACGCAAAGGCAAGACTCTTCTGGTAGGCTTTGACGAGGAGATCTACCGCAAGGTTTTCGGATAAACCCTCGTGGACCGCGAACGCGTTCTGGCACTGTTGCGTGAAAGGATTGTCGCGTTCGCGGCATCTCGTTACAGGAAGGATTTCGCCGAAGATGTGGCGCAAGAGGTTCTCCAGCTTTTGCATGAAAAATACTCCCACGTCGCCGAAATGAGCGAACTGGTGCCGCTGGCGCTGCAAATCGCGAGGTATAAGATCATGTCCGGAGTTCGCACAGCTCAGCGCCATGGGGAAAACAACGCCGTCCCCGTCGAGGATCTGCCTCTCGCCGCCTCGGACCCGGATCCCGCCGAACTGGCCGAACAGCGTGAACAACTGGCGCGTTTGAAAGCCGCCCTGCTCGCCCTCGGCGAACGCTGCCGCGAGCTGATGCGGTACAAATTGGAAGGAAGATCGTTTCCGGAGATCCAGCGCCTTCTGAAAGCGGCATCCATCAACACCATCTACACATGGGACCTGCGATG
>CAYOBO010000161.1:1594-14225 GCA_964402295.1 uncultured Candidatus Solibacter sp.
TGGGAGGGCGGCAAATGAACGGGCCGAATCGAGATCCCCGCCACGATGGCCCCGAGCGCATGCTCGGCGGCTATGCCACGGAAAACCTCTCCGAACAGGAAAAGCAGGAATTGTTTTCCGCCGCGCTCCAGGACCAACAGCTCTTCGACGCGTTGATGGAAGAGGAATCGCTCCGCGATCTGCTCCATCGGCCCGGCGCCAAAGCCGAGTTGCTCGACGCCCTCCAGCCGCAGCAGACCCCGTTATCCCGCTTCCGCCGCTGGCTCGCCACCCCCATGGCTTGGGGAACGGCAGGCGCCGTCGCAGCCGCCGCCATACTCATTGTCATGCTCCTCCCGCGCACCCCCGATTCCCGCCCATCCGCACAAGTCGCCCGGCAGGAAGCCGTAACCATGGGCGCCCCCAAGGAATCCCCAGCCCCTTCCGCCCCTGCCGCCGCCCCCGCACCGAAGCAAGCCAACGAAGCCCGTCAAATGGCAAGTGCCCGCAAAATCGAAGCCGAGCCTAGGCGTGAGGCCCCACCGCAACCGGACCGGCAGTCCTTCGCCGATAGCGCCCCGCCACCCACGGCCCAACCTACCGCCCAACAACTCGCCCAACAACAAGTCCAACCACAAGTCCAGCAACAAACCCAGCAACAAGTCTCCGAACCGCAGGCCCTCCGCCAGGACCGCCAAACTCAGGTGCAGGCTCCGCCTCCCGCCGCCATTGCCGAACAAGGCCCACCGCCGGCCCCACAAATGGCCGCCACGGCGCCGCCCGCTCCCCGGCCACCCCTCGAATACGTCCTGCTCAAGCGCAACGAACAAGGCGCCTACTCCCCCGCCACATCCTTCCGCGATTCCGACGCCGTGCGCATCCAGGTCACGGCGCACGAATCGGGCTACATGGCGCTCACACGCCAGGGCGAATCGAAACCCCTCGTCACCGCGCAGCCCGTCCGCCCAGGACAGACCGTCCAACTCCCCCCCAGCGGATTTCTCCTCCCCAGCAGCCGGCCCTACCGCCTCGAGTTCACCCGCCAACCGCTGCCCCCCGGACGAATCATCGGCGGCTTCCGCGCCGGCTCCTCCTCCGGCGAGACCAAACAGGAATTGAGCAAGACCAAGGACGCCGATGCCCCCCAACCCCTCGTCATCGAAATCCTCATTCCCGGAAACACCAATTGAAGATCTACTTTGCAGGATCCATTCGCGGAGGCCGCCATGACCAATCCCACTACGAAACCATCCTCTCTCTCCTCCGCGAATACGGCGAAGTCTTGACCGAACATGTCGCCGATGCCGCCCTCTCCGCCAAAGGCGAGGACGGCCCCGATGACCGCGCCATTCACGACCGCGATCTGCACTGGCTCACCCAGGCCCGCGTCGTCGTCGCTGAAGTCACCACCCCCAGCCTCGGCGTCGGCTACGAGATCGGCCGCGCCGTCGAAGCCGGCAAGCCCGTCCTTTGCCTCTTCCGCGAAGACTCCGGCCGTGTCCTCTCCGCCATGATTGCCGGCTGCCCGCACGTCCGCATCGTCCGCTATCTCGACCCCGCCGGCCTCCGCCAACCCCTACGAGCTTTCCTTGAGGTGCTTGCTCAGTAGCCGGCGCATCTCCTCGAGCGTCGATCTCGCGTCCGGATCCTCGATGCGGTTGCGCAACTCTTCCGGATCCGGATCGATGGCTCATACGCCAGCCGCTTATTGTCGAACAATCCGTGTTCCCCCATCAGGTATCCGTTATCGCCCGTGAAAACGAACATCGTATTGTCCAACTGCCCCGTTTCCGCCAGCGCCTGCCGCAGCATGCCGATCCCATCGTCCACCGAAGCAAGGCGCCGCAGTTGATCCTTGAACACCGCATCCGGCGTGCGCGGGCGCCCGCGCCGCGGTTCCGCCGGCTCCGGCGTGGCCCCTTCGATCCGCAGCACATCCACCCGCTGCTCCAGCTTCCGCGTCAGCATCGGCTTGCCTTCCAGATCCCCCGCCGGAGGCGGCTTCAATTCCAATGGCGGCAGATGGAATCCGTCATGTACCCGCGCAATTGCCGCGAGTCGCCGTTGTCATTCACCACCCCGTCGATATACACCCCCTGCCCCTTGAAGCTCACCCAATGATCGAATCCCGGCCGCCGCGAATCGTCCAACCCCATATGCCACTTGCCCACATACGCCGTCTCATACCCCGATTCGCGCAGCAGGCGCGGCCACGTCATCGGCGTGTGCGAAATCTCCGCCAGTCCGACCTTGTCGTTGTGGATCACCCGGTGCGAATGCGCATACCCCCCCGGTGAGAAAACTCGCCCGGCTCGTTGAGCACAGCGGCGTGGCGCGGAAAAAATTCGTGAAGCGCCCACCCTCGGCCGCAAGCCGGTCAAGGTGGGCATGGTGAAGATTTTCCCAGAAACCGTGAAAGGATGCTCCCCCGCGGAGCATTCCCCCACTGAGGAGACAAACATGAACCTATTCCTTCCCACCGCTTTCGCAACCCTGATCGCCGCATCCGCACTGCCCGCCGCCGCATCCGCCGACGATGCGGGCGCCCTGCGTATCGTCGACAAAGAAGGCCACCCCGGCGCCCACTGCCCCCTCAAACGCACCAATGTCAAAGCCTCCATCAGCGGCTTTTTGTCCCGCGTCACCGTAACCCAGCACTTCGAAAATCCCCTCAATGAGCGCATCGAGGCTGTCTACACTTTCCCCCTTCCCCAGAATGCTGCCGTCGACGACATGACCATGCTCGTCGGCAGCCGCACCATTAAAGGCAAAATCAAGCCTCGCGAGGAAGCCAAAGCCATCTACGATGCCGCGCGCCAGGCCGGACGCACGGCCAGCCTGCTCGAACAGGAACGCCCCAATATCTTCACTCAATCGGTGGCTAACATCCGTCCCGGCGAAACAGTGACGATCACCATCAGTTACGTCGAAACCCTGCGCTATGAAGCGGGCAGCTATGAGTTCGTCTTCCCCATGGTCGTCGGGCCGCGCTACATCCCCGGCCAGCAAGCCATCGGACGCTCGGGCGGCGGATGGGCCCCCGATACCGATCGCGTGCCCGATGCCTCCCGCATCACACCCCCGGTGCCCCCCGAAGGTACGCGCGCCGGCCACGACATCACCGTCGAAGTCGCGCTCGATGCCGGCGTGCCCATCGATGTCCTCCGTTGCACTTCCCATGAGGTGGTCACGCAGCAACACGACGCCCATCGCGCCACCGTCAAACTCAAAAATCTCGCCACCATCCCCAACAAGGATTTCGTCCTGCGCTACGACGTCGCCGGCCGCAAGATCGAGGACGCCGTGTTGACCCACCACGGAGCCAAAGGCGGCTTCTTCTCCCTCATCCTCCAACCGCCCGGCCGCGTCGCCCCCGCCGAGGTCACGCCCCGGGAACTGGTCTTCGTCCTCGACACCTCCGGGTCGATGTCCGGCTTCCCCCTGGACAAGTCGAAAGAAGTGATGCGCATGGCCCTTGCTTCCATGCTCCCGCACGACACCTTCAACATCGTCACCTTCGCCGGCGATACGCATATCCTCTTCCCGCAGCCCGTACCCGCCACCGCCGAAAACGTCGCCATGGCCCAGCGATTCCTCGACGGCCGGCGCGGCGGCGGCGGCACCGAGATGATGAAAGCCATCCGCGCCGCCCTCGAACCGACCCGCAGCCGGCAGCATCTGCGCGTCGTGGCCTTCCTCACCGACGGCTATGTCGGCAACGACATGGAAATCATCGCCGAGGTGAAGAAGTATTCCAATGCGCGCGTCTTCAGCTTCGGCATCGGCAATTCCGTCAATCGCTTCCTGCTCGACAAAATGGCCGAGCACGGCCGCGGCGAAGTGGAATACGTCATGCTCAACGACGATGGTTCGGCCGCCGCCAAACGCTTCCATGAGCGCATGCGCACGCCGCTGCTCACCGATATCCGCATCGAATGGAATGGCCTGCCCGTCACCGACGTCTACCCCAAGCGCATTCCCGATCTCTTCGCGGCAAAGCCCATCGTCATCCACGGACGCTACACCGGCGCGGCGAAAGGCGCTATCCAGGTCCACGCCAAAAGCGCCGGCCGTGACATCGTTCGTACCGTTTCCGTCGATCTCCCCGCCCAGCAGCCATCCCATGACGTGCTCGCCTCGCTTTGGGCGCGCACCAAAATCGAGGACTTGGCCAGCTCCGATTACGCCGCCCTCCAGCGCGGCGCCGTGCCTCTCGCATTGCGCAACGAGATCACGAAACTCGGCCTCGACTACCGCCTCATGACGCAGTTCACGGCCTTCGTCGCCGTCGAAGAAAAAACGGTGACCGAGGGCGGCGCGCCCCGGCGTATCGAAGTCCCCGTCGAAATGCCCGCCGGTGTCAGCTACCAGGGTGTATTCGGAGAACGGAAATCCGCCAGCGGACCCATGCCCAAGGGAATGGCCATGGTCCGTTCGCAAGTGGCCTTGTCGCCAGGCTTCGCCGGTGGAAGCGCTCGTATGGAAATGCAGGTCCCGCCGTCTCCCCGGCAACCCGAGCCGGACTGGGAGCCGTCCACCCGCGGCCGCAAGGATGCGCCGGCCAACAACGCCATGGCCAAGCTTCATCCCACTCTCGCTACCCTCCACGTTTCCCAACCGAAAACCGTGGCCAAGGTGAAGATCTATCTCACCGGCGACACGGCCGCGGCCATCGAAGCGTTGCGCGCGCTCGCAGTGGAGATCGTAAAACAGGACACCGCCGGCGGCTTCCTGGTCGCGCGCACCGCCCTCGGGAAACTCCCCGCCATCGCCACTCTCGCCAGTGTGCGCTACATCTCACCCGACGAGTAGCCAATCGTGGACAAAGGGCGCCCACTGGCAACCGTGGGCGCCCAACCCTGATCAAAAGATGAACTTCAGGTTCAATTGCGTCCGCCGCGGATAGTTCGCCTGGTTCGATGCATTGATCTGCCCGAAGGAAACCACCGACGGCGTTGTGTTCGGCGCCGGGAACAACGGATGGTTCAACGCATTCAGGAACTCCGCCCGGAACTGGATGTTCAGCCGCTCGAAAACCTGCGTGTTCTTGATCACCGACAGGTCGAAGTTGTTGATGTTGTCCGCGCGGATGAACCCGAATCGCAGCGGGAACCACCGCACATTCGAAGCCAGTTGCTGCGAGGCATTCCGCTCAAACCCCGCGTTCACGTTGAACCACTGCTCCACGGTCTGCTGCCCCGACGGCTTCTTGATGTCGTTGATGTTCCCGCCGAAAATAATATTCCCCCAATTGATGGGCGCGCCGCTTTGATACGTGTACACTCCGTTCAACTGCCACCCGCCCACCAGGCGCGAACCGAAGCCGCCCGTGCTGCTCAGCCACTTCTTTCCCCGCCCGAAAGGCAGCTCCCAAATCCCGCTCATTGCCACGCGGTGCGGACGGTCCACGTCCGAGATCACCTCCGTCGGACGCAGGTCGTCCGCCTGGTAGGTCTCCGTGGCCTGCATGAACTTGGAGAAAGTGTAGTTCAGGGCGATCGTGTATCCACGGGAAAACCGCTTCTCAATGCCCGTTTGCAGCGAGTGATACCAGGAATAGCCGTCAAAGCGCGACTGGTTCACCGCATCGAAATGCGGATACGGGCGCAGCAGCCGCTCCCGGGCAATGTTGGCGCCCGTGAACGTCCCCGTGGCGCCCGCCGGCAAAAGTCCCCCACGGAACGGATTCGGCAGGTTCGTGCTCAGATAGTTGATCGTCGCCTGGTCGCGAGTCAGGCTCTTGCTCAAGTACCGCTGCGGCGTCACGTTCAGATTCTGCCCGATCTCGATATTCGTGCCCCGGTTTCCCACATACCCGACATCGAACACATACCCGTGGCCAAGCTCGCGCTGGATGCCGAGTTGCCACCGTTGCATGTATGGAGCCACCGGGTTCTGATTAAAGAAGGTGATGCTCTGCCCCACGAACGTCTGCGCTCCCTGCGATGCGCCCAGCGGAGCCAGTAGGCCATTCGGGAAAGGATTCGACAGCGTGTTGATAAACGTCACGTTGTCCAGCGTGGGCACGAACGGCGTGTTGCGGCTGAACCCGATCTGGATCACATCGCCGCGGCGCTGCCCCAGAAACCCGAAGAAAATCCCATACCCGCCACGCAGAATCGTCTTGTCGTTCATCTTGTAGGCGAATCCAAACCGCGGCATCAGATTCCGCTTCGGCGTGTTATACAGCGACCGTGAACGCCCGTCGACACCGGCAAACTGCAATCCCCCGCGTGTCTGGAACGCCGAAGCCGGCACCTCCGGCGTCGGATTCGCCGCATAGTTGGCCCGCGCCGCCGCTTCAAACGGCTGCACGACGCTGAAATCGAATCCACTCACGCTACGGTTGAACCGCTCCGTCAGCGCATTCTCGAACTCCCACCGCAGGCCCAGGTTCAGCGTCAGCCTGTTGTTCACCTTCCAGTCATCATGCAGATAGAACCCCCATGAGAGCGACTGCTCCGCGTAAGACGCCGGCACAGCGGCAAAACTCGACGCGGAAGGCAACCCCAGCAGCATCGCCGCCACGGACTGCCCCAGTTGTCCCGGCGCGTTCGGCGCGTTGTCCAGCGGTCCGCGTGTCCAGGTCGAATCGAAATTGAACTGGCCCGTCTGGTTGTTGCCGAAGAAAACATCCGTCTCGCGATAGGCGCGAAACTCCATTCCACCCTTGATGGAATGCGTCCCGACTGCCTTTTGAATCGACGCGTTGATGTTGTGCGTGTCATTCGGGCGGTACTCGCCCCCAATCCCCGTCCCCTGATAACCCGCGATATCGAAGCGCGGGAAACGCCGCGTCCCTGCATCGATCAGGTTGTTATAAGACGCCGGAAAACCGAGCGTGGTGAGGTCAAACCCCCGCTGTCCCGGATTCGCGTTCGTCCCCCGGATGAACCGGTTGTATCCATACCGCACGTTCAGCACCGTCGTCGGGTTCAGCGTGATCACATCGTCAATCACCCCCGCCCGCGAACTAAACAGAAACCATTCGCCCGTCGCAATGTTGTCGAAATAGTTGTTGTAATTGCTGTTGCGGTCATACCAACTGGTCCGCACAAACACCCGCTGCATCTGGCTTACGTTATGGTCCACACGGATCGAATTGGTGTAGTAATCGGCCACCTCCTGCAACTCCGGCCGCAAATAGTTCTGCGTGCCGTCCGGGTTCCCTGCGCTGCGCGGCGCCGGGAAATACGTGTCCAGCACCTTCTTGGCCACCGGATTAAATAACGATGCGGGAATGATGTTGCCCGGGAACGGATCCGATTGGAACCGTCCGCCCGCCACCGCCCGCCGCGTGAAGGGATTGTACACCTGGTAATTCGAACTCAGCGCCAGCAACCGCGAGAAATCCCCGTTCTTCATCTCTTGCGTCGGCACCGTCGGCGTTCCATTGTTCCGCGGACGCGCTTCCTTGATCCCTTCATAACCCCACATGAAAAACGTCCGGTTCCGGCCGTCATACAGTTTCGGAATCAGCACCGGACCCCCGGCCGACGCCCCCCACCGGTGATAGTAAAAATCCGGCCGCGGCGTGCCCGTCCGGTTCGCGAAAAAATCATTGGCGAACAACCCCGGCGTCATGTTCGTGTAGTACGCCGTCCCGTGCAGCGCGTTCGTCCCCGACTTCAGCGAGATGTTCGTCACCCCGCCTTCCGTCTGCCCGAAACTGGCGTCAAACGTCGCCGTCTGCACCTTGAACTCCGCCACAATGTCCGTCGGCGGCACATAGGAGGAAATCACTTCCCCCGCGTTCGCCGTCGCCGTGCTCACCGCTCCGTCAATCGTCAGATCGCTGCGGTTCGCCCGCGTCCCGTCCACCGTGTATCCCACGATATGCGTCGGCTCGAATGGCCGGTCCAGCCGCGGATCCCGCGTGAACGATACCCCAGCCGCCAGCCCGATCAGAAAGTACGGGTTCCCGTGCGGTATCGGCAACTCCGCCACGCGCCGCCCGTCCACCACCGTCCCCAGCGATGCCGACTCCGTGTTCAACAGCGGCGTCTCCGCGCTCACCGTCACACTTTGTTCCGCCGACCCCACCTCCAGCCGCACCTCCACCTCAATCCGGTCATTCACCCGCACTTCAATGTTGTCCCGCACAAACTTCTTGAACCCCGGATGCTCCGCGCTCACCTGATAGGTGCCCGGAATCAAGAAATTCGCAATGTAGAATCCCGATTCGTTCGTGCGCAGGGATACCTTCGTACCCATCGCCTTATGGATCACATCCACCTGCACACCGGCCACCACCGCTCCGGTGGCGTCCATCACCGTCCCGACAATCGCCCCGCGGGCGTCCTGCGACAACAGAGGAAAGCTGCTCGATACGAACAGCATCAAGGAAATCAGCAACAAACGAGGTCTAAACATGGCTTGCCCCCTAGGCAAATTTTGCTTGCTGCTAAACTGTAGGCATCGGGATTACAGAGCGTCAAGGAGACAGGCCTAAAAAAGGCCTAAAAGCTTTCTAAAAGAGCCGCCATCTTGCTTAAAGAACGGGAGTTGTTTCAATTCGGCGATTTCACCCTCGACGGCACCGCCAAGGTCGTCTTCAAGAACGGCCAGCCTGTACGCTTGACCCGCAAGGTCGTCGAAACCCTCCTCGTCCTCGTCGAAAACGCCGGCCAGGTGGTCACCAAGGAGGAAATCCTCAAAACCGTCTGGCCCGATCGGGAAGTCGATGAGGCCAATCTCACCCAGAACATCGCCGTCATCCGCCGTACCTTGGGGGTAGCCCAGGGAGACCCGGCCCACATCGAAACCTTCCCCGGCCGCGGATACCGCCTCGAAGGCCCCGTGCACACCCTCCACTCCCCGGCCCCGGCTGCCCCCCAGCCTGGCTCCACCCCAACCGCGGCTCCGCCCAGGCGCCCATCCCCTGTCACCATTACCCTTGCCGCCCTCTTCGTCGTCAGCCTCGCCGGATGGCTCTACTGGAGTCTCTCCGCTCCCAAAGCCGCCGGCCCCATCCGCGTCAGTCCCATCACCCGCCTCCCCGGCAAGGAGTTTCAACCCGCCCTTTCCCCCGACGGCAAGCAGCTCGCCTTTCTCTGGATCCGCGAAGGCAAAGGACCACCCACCATCTGGGCGCAGAGTCTCGGCGATGCCAATCCCCGCCAGATCACCCGCGAACCCGGGCACTATTCCAGCCCCTCCTGGTCCCCCGATGGAAAGCAGCTCGCCTGTATGCGCATCGGCCGCGATGCCTCCGAGGTCCTCGTCTTCGACATGTCAACCGGCGCCTCCAAAATCCTCACCCGCCTCACCCCTCCCGACTACGGCTTCGATTACAGGCTCCTCGAATGGTCCCCCAACGGCGATTTCCTCCTCGTCAGCCACTCCGATGGCCCAGACCGCCCCAACCGCCTGCGCCGCATCCGCCTCGCCGACGGAGCCGCCGAAGCTCCCATCACCAACCCTGACCCGGGCCTTCCCGGCGACATCGACCCGCGCTTCTCCCCAGACGGCAAAACCATCACCTTCCTCCGCATGTACCACCGCTCCAGAAGCGAACTCTTCGCCATCGGCCCGGACAACGTCACCCACCAACTCACCAAGGATGCCGCCCACCTCAGCGGCCATGCCTGGGACAGTCAACACAGTCTCATCCTCGGCTCCAACCGCTCCGGCGAGTTCCTCCTCTGGCGCCTGCCCCTCACTCCTTCCCTCGATCCCAAACCGCCACAAGCCCTCGGCGTCTACGGCGAATTCCCCATCCAGCTCTCCACGGCATCCGCCAAGCCCGCCACCATGGTCTACTCCATGCTCCACCAGGACCGTAACATCTGGCGTCTCGATCTCACCACCCAGCGCTGGACCCGCGTCATCGCCTCAACCGGGCAGGACGCCTCCCCACAGTACTCCCCCGACGGCCAGTGGATCTGCTTTCGCTCCGACCGCTCCGGCGAAGAGCATCTTTGGGTCAGCCGCGCCGACGGCTCCGACGCCATCCAGTTGACTCCCAACGGCGCCAAACCATCCGTCGGCCGCTGGTCTCCCGACGGCCGCCGCATCGTCTTCAACAATCCTCACAACGGAGAAATGTTCCTCGCCGAACGCCTCGGCGCCACATGGAAGGTCCGCGGACTCGCCGTCACGGGAATCCACCCCGTCTTCTCCCCTGACGGCCGTTTCATCTACGCCGGCCAAGGCAATGCGATCCTCCGCTTCCCTTCCGAAGGAGGTCCCGGAACCCCCGTCGTGAAATCCAAGGGCTTGTCCATGGGGGTCGACGCCGGCGGCCAGTTCCTCTTCTTCTTCCGCGAGCCCAACGACACAGCCCTCTGGAAAGCATCCCTCGAAACCGGCGAAATGTCCCGCGTCCTCGATGGCATGGTCCCCGGCTGCACCAGTTGCTGGGCCCTCGCCAAATCCGGCGTCTACTATCTGGCCGCCGACAAGCATTCCTTCGATAGCCAGATCCTCTATTTCCACGATTTCCGCACCGCCACATCCCGCCCGGTAACCGCCTACCCCGAACCCCTCTATCCCCTCGGTAGCGGTCCCTTTTCCCTCAGCCCCGACGGCAAATCCCTCTTGTGCGTCCGCGTCGACCCATCCGAAAGCGACATCCAATTCGTCCGCCTCGACCCTGCCCACCGCTAACGCGGCCGTTCCGCCCCCGAACGCTTCATATACGGCCCCTGCGATCCATTCGGCAGAACCGTATCGCTATCCGTCAGCGCCTGCATCAATTGTTCCTGCGTCAGTTCCCGAGCACCACGCAAATCCGCCCCCCGCAGGTCCGCCGTATAGAGATTCGCCCCCCCAAACCGCGCACCGCTCAGATCCGCCCCATGGAAGCTCGCCCCTTTCAGCACCGTCTCGCGCAAATCGCAATACGTCATCGCCGCCCGCGTAAAGCTCGACCGCGACAGGTCCGCCTTCGAAAACTTGGCCTCCGTCATGTCCGCGCTGCTGCACTCGCAGTTCACCAGGTGCGCCCCGCTGAAATTCGCCTCCCCAAGATTCGCCCCGCGGAACTTCGATAACTGCACCCGCGCACGGTAAAACAGCGCCTTCTGCAAGCCGGCATCCGTAAACACACACTCAAAGATCCGCGCCTGATGAAACGATGCCTTCGCCGCGTTCGTCCAGCTCAGGTCACAGCCTTGCAGCAGCGCATCCATCAACCGCACATTCTGTAGATTCGCCTTCCGCATCGCCACCCCCACCAGCTTCGCCTCGCACAAACTCGCCCCCGGCATCCACACATGATCCAGTTGCGCCTGGCTCAGATCCGCCCCCGTCAGATCCGCCGCCGTCAATACAGATTTGCGCAGATCCGCCTGCTCGAGCGACGCACCCACCAGCTTCGCTTCCCCCAGTTCGCTCTCCATCAGATACGCGCCTCGCAAGATCGCCTGGCTCAGGTCCACCCCCTCCAGCCGCGACTCGTTCATCGTGTACCCCGTCAGGTCCGCCCGGACTCCCCCAGCGCGCTTCTCGAGCCACAGACGGTGGTTCTCGACGATTCGTTCTAAATGCATCCCGGTGCTTGTCACCATTCGTGCTTCTCTATCCGCCTTATCGGCGCGAAAGGCGCGAAGGCGAAAAATTATCGTGCCGGGATGCTGAAAAATACAACACTCGCCACGCCCGACCGCGCCGCCACAATGTCCGCGAACCCATCCCCATCCAGATCCCCCACCGCCACCCCGTAGCTCGTCCCCTTCCCCTCCCCAAACCGCACCGTCCGGAACTGCCTGCCCTCCCCCTGAAAATACACGAAATTCGCTCCGCCCTCGCTCCCCTGTACAATGTCCCGCCGCCCGTCCCCATTCAAATCGGCGATGAGCAGGCTGTAAGCCCCCACCTCCCCCAGCGCCTGCGAACGCGAAAACGCCCCCTTCTCGTTCCAATAAATCCGCGTCCCAAGCCCCAAATGCGATGCCACGATATCCGCCGCCCCATCCCCATCCAGATCCGCCGCCGCCACCGCCCGCGTATCCGCCTCCCCCGGACCGAACCCCGGCCCCCGCTCCCATCGCGCCTTCCCATCGTTCCAATACACCGCGCTCTGCTGCCCGTCCCGATTGGCCAGCACCAGATCCAAGTCCCCATCGCCGTCCATATCCGCAATGGCCACCGTCACCGTATGGTCCCCCGCTTCCCCATAGGCCACCCCCGCCGGAAAACGCCCCTTCCCATCGTTGAGAAACAGCCGGTTCCCCCCGCCCCGATTGGCCGCCACAATGTCCACGAACCCATCGTTATTCAAATCCGCCACCGCCAGGTTGCGCGTCACCATCCCCGCCGGCCCAAAGAATCCCACCAGCCGGAACGTCCCGTTCCCCTCATTCCGGTACACCGGCTTCTCATCGCCCCTGTCCGTACCCACCGCGAAATCCAGATGCCCGTCTTTGTCGAAATCCGCAACCGGAATCCCATAGCTCTTGTACCCCTTTTCCCCCACCGTAACCGGAGCCGCAAACACCCCCTTCCCTTCATTACGGTACAACCGCAGCGGCGCCGCCCAATGCCGCCCCGTCGAAAGCAGAATGTCCAGATCCCCATCCCCATCGAAATCGGCAAGGCTCACCGCCGCCGACGTCACCCCGGAATCCGCGAGCAGCAGCGGCTTGCCGTACTCCCGCACCGGCTGCGCCCCCAGCATCGCGATCAAGGCCAGAAGCGCGCAAGGAAGCAT
>CAYOBO010000162.1:0-14174 GCA_964402295.1 uncultured Candidatus Solibacter sp.
ATTCGCGGGCGGTGGTCAACGACCACCGGACCATGCCGGCCAGCTTCACCCACTTCATCTCCGCCATGGGCACCAGCGGCACCTTCGTCGGCACCTCCCGCCGCCTCAAACGCGACATCCCCGGCGTCACCTGCATCTCCGCCCAGCCCTCCACCGGCTTTCACGGACTCGAAGGCCTCAAGCACATGCCCACGGCCATCGTCCCCGCCATCTACGACCCCTCTCTTGCCGACGAGAACATCTGGCTCGAGACCGAAGACGCCTATCGCATGGTTCGCCTGCTGGCCAAGGAAGAAGGCATGCTGGTCGGCATCAGCGCCGGCGGCAACGTCGTCGCCGCACTGAAACTAGCCAGGCGCCTCCACGAGGAAGGGCGCAAGGCAGTCATCGTCACCGTCCTCTGCGACGGCGCCTCGAAATACCTCAGCGATCCCTTCTGGGATCAGGAATCCCCCGAAGACTACTCCATCTAGCGCATGATCAAAATCGAAAAACCAGCCTGGGACATCATGGTCCAACACGCCCGCGCCTGCTACCCGCGCGAATGCTGCGGCGCAATGCTCGGCACGGAAGCCGATGGCGTGCGCACTGTCAAAGCGGCCCGTCCCATGCGCAACGCCTTCGAAGGCGCTCAGGAAGACACCTACGTCCTCGACCCCCAGGAACAGCTCGCCGTCGAAAAGGAAGCCCGCGCCCAAGGACTCAGTGTTGTCGGCATCTTCCACTCGCACCCCGATTGCGATGCCTACTTCTCCAAACGCGACCTCGAAAACTCCTGTCCCTGGTATTCCTTCGTCGTCCTCTCCATCAAAAACGGCGAGTTCGACCACGCCAACAGCTTTCTCCCCAACTTCGATCAAACCGAAGCACCGAAAGAGACATTAGAATATTAGATTCACCATGCCCAAGATCCTGATCCCCACACCTCTGCGTCAATTCGCCGGCGGCAACGATGCCGTCGATGCCGCCGGTTCCACGGTCGGCGAATGCCTCGAAGCGCTCACCGCCCAGTATCCTGACCTGCGCAAGAACCTCTACAACGACGAAGGCAAGCTGCGCAGCTTCGTCAACATCTACCTGAACGATGAAGACATCCGCTACTTGGACAAGACCGCCACTGCCGCCAACTCAAGCGATACCATCTCCATCGTTCCATCCATCGCCGGAGGACGTTAATGTCGGCCACCGCAGTACCTGTTGCTCTTTCCAACGAAGAAGTTCTTCGCTATAGCCGCCACCTCATCCTGCCCGAAGTCGGAATGGAGGGCCAGCTCAAGCTGAAGTCCGCCAAAGTGCTCTGCATCGGCACGGGAGGCCTTGGAGCCCCCATCGGCATGTATCTCGCCGCCGCCGGCATCGGCACCATCGGCCTCGTCGATTTCGACGTCGTCGACCGCACCAACTTGCAGCGCCAGATCATTCACGGCACCAAGGACATTGGCAAGAAGAAGCTCGATAGCGCGGCCGAAACCATCGCCGACATCAACCCCAACGTCAATGTCGTCAAATACGAAGTCGCGCTCACCAGCGAAAACGCCCTCCAGATCATGAAGGGCTACGACGTCGTCGTCGATGGCACCGACAACTTCCCCACCCGCTACCTGGTCAACGATGCCTGCGTTCTGCTCGGTATCCCCAACGTCTACGGGTCCATTTTCCGATTCGAAGGCCAGTCCACCGTATTCGCCACGAAGGACGGCCCATGCTACCGCTGCCTTTATCCCGAGCCGCCACCTCCCGGCCTCGTTCCCAGTTGCGCCGAAGGCGGCGTCCTCGGCATCCTCCCCGGCATGATTGGCGTCATGCAGGCCACCGAAGTCGTAAAGCTCATCCTCGGCAAAGGCGAAACCCTCGCCGGCCGACTCGTCCTTTACGATGCCCTCAATATGCGTTTCCGCGAAATGCGCCTGCGCCGCAGCCCCGAATGCCCCATCTGCGGCCCCAACCGTACGATTCATCACTTGATCGACTACCACCAGTTCTGCGGCATCCCGCAGCAGCCGGCTCAGCCCGAACCGGCCGCGGCCGGCAGCGGTGAAATCGAAGTGACCGACGTCAAAGCCCTGCTCGATGCCAATCACAACTTCGTCTTCCTCGATGTCCGCGAGCCGCACGAATACCAGATCTGCAACATCGGCGCGAAACTCATTCCGCTCGGCACGCTCCCGCAGCGCCTCAAGGAACTCGACCCCTCGGCCGAATACATCCTCCACTGCAAGAGCGGCATGCGCAGCGCAAAGGCCTGCGACCTGCTCCGCCAGAACGGCTTCACCAAAGTCCGCAACATGAAAGGCGGCATTCTCGCCTGGTCCGACAAAGTCGACCCCCGCGTTCCGAAGTATTAATCTTGCGGCACTATCGAGTTGTCGCCTGACGAGCATGACTCGTAAGTGACTCGCAGCGCCTGGAATCCCGCAAAGAGACCTCTGCCGAAGGCCGCAAATCCATTCCGCGAACTCTTTCAAGCAGAACATGCCAGGATCTACCGCTTGTTCCGCGTCGATCCGCGAAGATGTGAATTGGCCGTCACAGACTGAAGCACCTATTCTTGCACCAAGCAGTACGAGGATGATACCCGCTCATCGAGAGGCTGGTGGACGTCGCCTCTTCGAGGGGCGAGTCACGCATCCGCAGTTGCACCGCGCCAACCACCATCTATATACTGAGAAACCGGATCCGGACAAAATTATACGTTTCTCTGGATTTGTCTTCAGGGATGGCAAGCTGCGTGGACGCACGAGCCTTTCGCCCGCCTGGAGAGCCTCGATCGTCGCTAAGGGTCAAGGGGTTCCTCGAAACATTTTGGAAGGGATTAGCTCGATGTTCACATACCCTCGTTCGAAGTCCGCGATGCTTCTATCGCTTGCCATGTTCACCGCCATGCTCAGCCACGCGCCGACTGCGCTGGCACAGAGCGGCGCCGGCGCCATTCAGGGCACCGTTCAGGATGCCTCCGACGCAGCCATTCCGGCTTGCCGCGTCCATGTCGTCAACACGCAAACCAACGTCACAACCGACTCCACCTCGAACGAAGTCGGTTTCTTCGCCGTCCGCGGACTCTTCCCCGGAACCTACACCATCACCTTCAGCTCCCCGGGCATGCGCGATTATCAAACCACCATCACGCTCCAGAATGCCCAAGTCCTCGTCCTCAATCCTCGCCTCTCCGTCGGCGAGGTCGCCGAAAAGGTCACTGTCTCGGCCGAAACCGTCCAGCTCGCCACCTACGACAGCGGCACCGTCAGCACCCACCTCGATTCCAACCGTATTGACCAGCTCCCCCAAAACGGCCGCAACGTCCTCGGACTTGCCCAGCGCATCGTCCCCGGCATCGAAGCCAACGGTACCCGCGCCAACGGCCTCATGGGCGAAGCCCTCGAATATTCCCAGGACGGAGCCCCCATCACCAACCGCAACTTCGGTAGCGTCGGCAATACATCGCAGGCCTCTCTCCCCGACCCCGACGCCGTGAAGGAAGCCAAGTTCGAAACCCTCAACTCCAGTGCCCAATTCTCCACCCCCGGCACCGTCATCCTCACCACCAAGTCCGGAACCAACAAGATTCACGGCAGCCTCTTCGAGACCGCCCGCAACAACTACTTCGGCATCGCCCGCGCCCGCCAGAATCCAGCCAACTTCGCCGCCCCGCACCTCGTCCGCAACGAGTTCGGAGGCTCCGTCGGCGGCCCCATCGTCCTTCCCAAACTCTACAACGGCAGGAACCGCACCTTCTTCTTCTTTGCTTATGAGCGCTACTCGCTCCGCCAGGACGCCAATCAGTTGGTGCGCGTGCCGACCCTCGCCATGCGCCAGGGCGACTTCAGTGGGCTGGTCACATCGCAGGGCATCCTCCAGCAACTCTACGATCCCAGCACCACCCAGGGCGCGGCCAACCAGTATGCCCGCCTGCCCTTCGCCAACAACCAGATCCCCCTCACCCGCATCAGCCCGCTCGCCAAAACCTTATACGCCGCCACCCCCTCTCCGAATCGTCCCGATAACCCACTCGTCAACGCCAACCTCGTCGATGTCAACAAGACGACACGAACGGTCCCCAATATCACCACCCGCCTCGACCACGTCTTCAACGAAACCAACCGCGTATACGTGCGCTTCACCGACATCCGCCAGCACCAGCAGGCCCTCCGCAACTACCCTAGCGCTTCTCCCGCCAACATCGAGGGCGGCGGACTCCCCGCCGGAGCCACCGGCTACCAGTCCGTCCCCGTCGCTACCGTGAGCCATGCGCTCGGCTGGACGCGCACCATCTCTCCCACGTTCTTCTCCGAAACCATTCTCAGCCAACAGTGGCAGAGTATGTACGTCGAAGGCAATCCCGTTTCGCAGGCCAACTATGAAGCCCAGCTCGGACTGCCCAACAACTTCGGCCAGACCGGATTCCCAGCCATCGGCTCCAACCTCATCATGCCCTACGGCGGTTCGCAGTGGAATTACGGCATGAACCAGCGCGTCGACAACATCGACCAAAACTTCAATAAGATCCAGGGCAAGCACCAGTTCGCCTTCGGTGGCCGCTACCGCCATGAGCGCTTCGGTTACCTCTCTGACCGCTCCCCGGACCAGATCTCGTTCTCGCGCATGGCCACCGCCGTCTACGATCCCACCACCGGAGCCAACTACAACCCCCGCCCCAACACCGGCTACCAGGATGCCGACTTCTTCCTCGGCGCCGCCAGCAGCTATTCCCAGCGCAGGAACGCCCCCTTCGGACGCTCCCGGCTCCAGCAGTTCGCCCTTTACCTCCAGGACAACTACCGCGTCTCCCGGAACCTCACCCTCAACCTCGGCGTCCGCTGGGAAGGACTCCCCGCGCCCTATTCCGAAGGCGGCAACTATGCCACCTTCAGCATCGAGAAGAATGCCATCGTGCTCAAGCACCCCCTGGAGCACTACTATGACATCGGCTACACTACTCCCTCCATCGTCACGAACCTCCGCAACCTCGGCGCGAAGTTCATGACGCCACGGGAAGCGGGCATTCCCGAAGCCGGCTTCTACGGATACTGGAAGAACATCCTTCCCAGAGTCGGCTTCGCCTGGTTGCCTTCGTTCGGTAAAGGCGGCACTGTGATCCGCGGCGGTTACGGCCGGTATCTCTATCCCGTGCCCATCCGCAATTCGGTGCGCTATCTCACTGCCGTCTATCCCTTCATCGCCACCTATACGCAGAACTACAACTCAGCGCAGCAGTCACCCGACGGACTTCCCAACTACCTGCTTCGTGCTCCGGTTTCCGTCGTCGCCGGCCAGAACAGCCGCGATGTCGTCGACTCCAGCACCGTCAACGCCCTGCTGCCTGGCATCGCCATGAGCACCACTCTCGACGCGGAATATCCACCAGCCACCGTCGACACCGCCAACTTCACCATTGAGCAGCCTTTCAGGGATGGCTCCGTCTTCCGCGCCACTTACGTCTTCACCCACGGCGATAACCTCGATCAGAACTTCCAGTACAACAACGCCCCGTCGGCCTATGTCTGGCAGGTAAGAACGGGAACCACACCTCCCACGGGAGCCCTCGCCAGCGTGGCCACGCGTCCCTATGACAACCGCACCTGGGGCGGCAATGTCGTCTCCACCAAGTACGGCTGGTCCAACAACAGCGCGCTCCAGTTGAACTACCAGCGCCCGTACAAGAAAGGCTTCGGCTACCAGATCTTCTACGTCTACTCCCGCGCCTTCCGTGTGGGTGGCAACACCTTCCGCGACAATGTGCTGAATCACCCGGATGTCTACGCCCCCGGCGTGATTCCCGCCAACATCAACATCGGCAACCCGCTCAAGCCCAACCGCGAATTCATCCGCTACCAGTTCTACAACACCGACTCGGCCATCCCCCTGCACCGTGTCAGCTTCAACGGCATCGTCGATGTCCCCGTCGGCAAAGGCAAGCGCTTCCTGGGCAACGCCAACCGCTTCGTGAACGCCGCGCTCGGCGGCTTCCAACTGGCCTTCACCGGCCAAGTCATCTCGCAGATGTTCCTTGTCGCTTCCAGCAACTGGGGGGAAACGAATCCCATCGAGCTGTATAAAGAGAAGGTTCCCGTGACGGACTGCCGAAGCGGCGTGTGCCGCGAAGGCTACCTCTGGTTCAACGGCTACATCGCCCCCAACCTGGTGAACGCTCCGCGCGGCGTACAAGGCCTGCCGGCGAACTATAAGCCGTACCTCGCCCCCATCAACAACACCCCCGGCACACCCCAGTTCGGCAACAACAACGTCAGCGTCCCGCTCAGCAACGGCCGCACGGTCACCACGGCCTTCAGCCCCGGTCCGGCCGGAGCACACCCCTACAACCGGACCTTCCTCATGGGGCCCTACAACTGGCAGACCGACATGTCGCTCTACAAGATTTTCCAGTTGAGCGAGCGCTTCCGCCTCCGCTTTAACATCGACGCGTTCAATGCCTTCAACATGCAGGGACTCACCAACCCCGGCTCATCCGACGGCATCCAACTCCGCCAAACCTCCTACTGGACTCCGCGCCAGATTCAGTTTACCCTGCGCCTGTCCTTCTAATGTGTCTTGGGTCCTGGCCGGCAAGCCGGGGCCCTCTCTGTAAACCGAACCCCGGCGAAGCTCGTCTTCCCTGCATGTGGCGCTGTCTCTATCTCCTCGCCTTCACCTGCTTCGCACAACAGGAATACACCTTCGCCGGCAAGACCTACCGGTCTTCCTCTCAACTCAAGATCGCCTGGACCGCCCAGCCCACCGCTCACTACTACCGGGTCACCGCCACCGATGGCCGCCACACCGTCAGCGTCCCCATCCCGCGCGAAGACACCTCCGTCCTCCTCGAAGAACTCAAATCCGCCACCGAATACGCGATCGCCGTCGAAGCCTGCATCGAGGCCACCTGCACGGTCATCTCTGAGTCCAAACAAACCACCGAAGCCGAATACTGGCGCGTCCTCGGCACAGGCAACTCCTTCCGCACCGCCAAGCGCCTCGTCGCCGATGGCAACGTCAACGCCTCCGCCCTCCGCTATGGCGACTGGGCGGGCGAGGATCTTGCGGGCAAAGTTCAGCTCTACTACGTCCCCCTCCAAGGTGACGAGAAGGGGATGAAGATCGGCGAACAAATCGCCGCCGGCGACGTCACCGAGTTCCGCCCCGTCTCCGGCTTCGGCCTCATCCGCGTCTGCGGCGCACCCGGCGTTGTGTGCCCCAACACTCCGAACCTCTCCGCGCAACTCGCTCTGTTCCAGCCCGTTCCCATGACGAACGGCTCCGTCCGCCTCTTCTTCGAAGCCCAGGCCACCGACGGCCGCACCCGGGTTCTCTCCCTTGACTCGCAAGACGGCTACGTTGCCCGCGACTTCCACCGCGGCGCAGCCACCCGTTGCAGCACCTTCCAGGATTTCGCCCCGGGCGGCCCGTGCGAACCCACCATCGAAATTGGTGTCGATCTCGATGGCGGGCAAGCCAACCCCAACGTCCCCAACGCCCGCCAATTCAAAGTTGCATGGCCCAATCGCGACGGCCGCGCCTGGGACGGCGCACCCGGCGCCTTCCTGCTTTTCACCACGGAATACCGTGACCGAAGCTGCTCCACCGCCGGCTTCAACTTCGGCTACGCCGTCTACGATGGCGAACGCTGGCTGGTGCAATACCAGGAGGACGGCTGCCCCAAGCTCATGAAGGGTATGCAGGCCATGGCCCCCATGCACCTCGGCGGCAATCGCTACAAGATGTATTTCAACCAGCACCCCGACACGCCGCAAGGCCCCGGCCCTGCTCGCAAACCCATCCGCCTCATCTACAACGATTCCGAATCCGACTCCGTGCATTTCGAGGACTGGGAGCCCAAGGCTGACTCCCGCCCCGTCCATTTCCTCTACGACGACGGCACCCTGCTCACCGAAGACGAAACCAGCCGCCTTGACGACAACTTCGCCTACATGCCCACCGGCGATTGGAAATTCCAGGTGATGTACTCCAACATGTCGGCGCCCGGCAACGCCCCGCCCTTCATCGGCACATCCGTGCTCATCAACCCGTAACCACCCGCCGCCCCTCTACCCGGAACTTCCCGCTCAACACCAAGCGCAGAGCCTCGCTATAGATCCGATGCTCTTCCTTGAGAATCCGCGCCGACAGGGTCTCCTCCGTGTCCCCGTCCTCCACCGGAACCACCGCCTGCTGGATAATCGGCCCGCTGTCCAATCCCTCATCCACGAAGTGCACCGTACAGCCCGAATACTTCACCCCATGCTCCAAAGCCTGATGCTGGGCATCCAACCCGGGAAACGCCGGCAGCAAGGACGGGTGAATGTTCAAAATCCGCAGCGGATACGCCCGGATAAACGCCGGACTCAGCAGCCTCATATATCCGGCCAGGCACACCACATCCACGTCATGCTTCGCCAGTTCCGCCAGCAGCAGCCGGTCATAGGATTCCCGATCCAGCCCCCGCGACGGAATGCATACCGCCGTCAATCCGCGCTCCCGCGCAATCGCCAGCCCCGGAGCCTCCGCCCGGTTCGCAATCACCACCGCGATCTCCGCATCCAGGCGACCCGCGGCAATCGAGTCCGCGATCGCCTGAAAATTCGATCCGCGCCCCGACAGCAGAATCCCCAGCCGCCTCATTTGTAGGCGACCTTGGCGCCCTTCCCAGCCTTCACAATCCGCCCGATGACGTACACCTGTTCCTTCGCCTTCTCGAGCAGTTTCGCCGCCTTCGCCGCTTTCTTCTCACCCACCACCAGCACCATCCCAATCCCCGTGTTGAACGTCCGCCGGTAATCGTCCTCCGGCATGTTCCCCAGCTTCTTCAGCAGCGTAAACACCGGCAATTCCGGCCACGCCGCGGTGTCGATCTCCGCCCCCGTCCCCTTCGGCAACACGCGAGGCAGATTATCCGTAATCCCCCCGCCCGTAATATGCGCCGCCGCCTTCAACAACCCTGCATCGTGCAACAACGTGATCGCCCCTAGATAACTCCGGTGCACCTTCAACAGCTCCGCGCCCACCGTGCCACCCAACTCCGGCACCTCGCTGTCCACCTTGTATCCGCCCACTTCAAACAGCAGTTTCCGCGCCAGCGAGTAGCCATTCGTATGCAGCCCCGTCGATGGCAATCCAATCAGCACATCGCCCGGCTTCACCGCCTCGCCGGTGATCATCCGCTTCCGGTCCACTGCCCCGACAATGCACCCCGCCACATCGTATTCGCCCTCGGCGTACATCCCCGGCATCTCCGCCGTCTCGCCGCCGATCAGCGCACACCCGTTCTGCCGGCAAGCCACAGCCATCCCGCCGATCACGTCCCGAGCCACTTCCGCCTGCAACTTGCCCACGGCAAAGTAATCCAGGAAGAACAGCGGCCGCGCCCCTTGCACGGCAATATCGTTGACGCAATGATTCACCAGGCACTGTCCGACGGTGTCATGCTTCCCCGCCAGAAAGGCGACCTTCAGCTTCGTGCCGACGCCATCGATCGAACTGACCAGCACCGGGTCTTTCCACCCCTTCAGATGAAACCCGCCGCCGAAGCTCCCGATGCCCGTCAGCACCGACTTCGAAAACGTCTTCTTCGCCAGCCCGCGAATGAACCCAACCGCGCGATCCGCTTCGTCGATGTTCACACCGGAATCCTGGTAACGCACCACTTCCGGCGCGGGCTTTTTGGGGGTACTGTTCTTTGCCATGAGGGAAACCTCTATCATACAAACTTGAGGCCCAGAGGCTGTTTCCTCCGAGGGTTGCCGATGACCTGTTTTCGCCGCTTTGTGTATTCCGCGCAATCTGTTGCCCGCCTTCAGCGTCGTGGCGCCCTCGGCATGAAGTCTACGCCGGGCTGGAGGTCAGGAATGGATTCTCCACAAGCACATTGCCATACCGCTGCCCATGATTGAGATCCTCGGACAATACAACCCTCGCCCCGCCTGACTCCGCGGCCGCCAATATAAGCGAGTCCCAGAACGAAATCTGAAACCGTGTCTCAAGTTCAAGAGCCGCGGAAATATGATCTGCTTGCACCACCACGGTGGGCAGTTGAAGGAGGTAGTATCGAAGAACACTTACCGTTCATGCAGTTCGTCGCGGCTAAAGGATTGTAAATCGACCGAGAACAAGGGGGCTTCGGCTGCGATGGCCAACATTTGCTCCACAGCAGCACTTGCCCGTCTATTCGAGCGCAGCTTCTCTTCCAACAACTCGCGCACCATGGCGTTCATGGTGGTGTTGTGTTGGGCCGCGAACACCTTGGCTTCCCGAAGAAGGGCTACCGGAAGACTGAAGGTAATGTTCTTGTTCGCCACACTTATATGTAACACATATAAGTGTGTAAGATGGGCTGGGCGGGAAACGTTTCCGAGGAGCCGAACCCTCGTTGACAAGATGTTTGAGCACGATAGGATGGTCGTGGCGCCTATGCGCATGCCGGTCCTGATCCTGTCCCAACTTGTTCTCGTGCTTTCGGCCCAGCAGCCATTGCCGAAGCTCTATCCCGTGGATGAATCGGCCCGCGATCCGTCGTTTCAAGCGTTCACCTCGCGCCTGCGCTCGGCCGTGGAGCGCCGCAATACGAAAGCCCTGCGCCGTCTGGTCGATGACGACGTCGTCGTAGGTCCGGACAAAGATGATCGCGGCTGGCACAAGTTCCTCGAGCGCTGGCGTCCCGGCGATGCCGAAACCCCGCTCTGGGCGGCGCTCGGTGAGTGCCTGCACCTCGGCTTTCTCCGCGAACAGCCCGACCTATATCTCTCCCCTTACGTCGTCTGGCGCTTTCCGGATCATCTCAGCCGGAGCAAGCACCTCGTCGTGGCCAAGGAGAAAGTCCCCTTGCGCGAATCTCCTTCGCTCCAAGCTCCCGTGCGTGCCATGCTTTCCTTCGACATCGTCCGCCCCGCGGGCGACCCCGTGCGTTCCGAAGGGCTTGCCACCTTTGTGCCCGTCGAGACCGGCGAGGGTCTGCGCGGCTTCGTCAATGCCACCGACCTAATCAGCCCGATGATGCCCCGCGCGCAGTTCGGCTTTCGCCAGAAACGCTGGGTGCTGATCGCCCTGGAATCGGATTGACAGCCCCGCACCTCGGCCGCCCTCTATAATACAAAGATACCGCCATGCTCAGACACCTCTGCGTGCTAGTGTGCCTTGCCGCTCTCAGCCTTATCCCCGGCAAAGCCGAAACGCCCGCGGTCATCGCCATCCGCAACGCCCGCATCGTCACCGTCAGCGGACCCGTGATCGCCCAAGGAACCGTCGTTGTGCGCAACGGCCTCATCGAAGCGGTTGGTGCATCCGTCACCCCGCCGGCCGATGCCTGGATCATCGACGGCGCCGGACTCACCGTCTATCCCGGTCTGATCGACTCGCTCTCCACACTCGGGCTCACCGATGCCGCTCCGATGGGCGCGCCATCTTCCTCCAGCCGCCGCGGTGGCGGTCCCCCCACTGCATCTTCATCTTCGAGCGGCCCACCCACGCCGCCCGCCCGCGGTCCCGAAGACCGCCCTCTGAATACAAGCTATCTCCTCGCCGCCGACCAGATCGCCGCCAATGACCGGCGGATCGAAGCCGCCCGCAACGCCGGATTCACGAGTGCCGTCACTTTCCCTAACCGCAACATCTTCAGCGGCCAAGGCGCTGTCATCAACCTCGCCGGCGAGCGTCCCGGCAACATGGTGGTCCATTCGCCGGCCGGCATGTTCCTCACGCTGCGCACGGCCGGATTCACGGCGGGCTACCCCGGCTCCCTCCTCGGAGTCATTGCCTACATCCGCCAGATCTACCTCGACGCGGCCCTCTACAAAGAGGCGAAGCAGATCTACGCCGCCCATCCCGTCGGCAATCGCCGCCCCGATTACGACAAGCACCTCGAAGGTGTGCTCGCGGCTCCGCGCATTTTGCTGCCTGCCTCCAGCCCCAAGGAGATCGAGCGCATGCTCCGCTTCGGCCAGGAGCTGAAGCAGGAGACCATCCTCTACGGCCTGCACGAAGGCTACCGCGCCGCCCCGCTCCTCAAGCAATACAACGGAAAAGCCCTCGTCGATCTCCGCTGGCCGGAGAAGCCGCGCGATGCCGACCCGGAGCAGACGGACTCGCTGCGCACCCTCGAACTGCGCGACAAAGCCCCATCCACGCCCGCCGAGCTGGAGAAAGCAGGCATCCCCTTCGCCTTCTACGCCGGAGCGCTTGCGCAGCCATCCGATCTCTCGCGGGCGGTCAAGAAAGCCATCGATGCCGGACTCGCGCCGGGCGCCGCTATCCGCGCCCTCACCCTCAGCCCCGCCGAAATCTTCGGTGTCGCCGACCGCCTCGGTAGCATCGAGCAAGGCAAGATCGCCAACCTGATCGTCACCACCGGCGATCTGTTCCAGGACCGCACGCGCATCCAGTACGTCCTCGTCGACGGCGTCAAGTACGAGCCGGCTCCCCCGCAACCAGCTCCCCCTTCGGAGGCCACCCGATGAAACCGCTTCTCTTTCTCACGGCAGGCATCCTCTCCGCCGCGCCGCCCATCGTCATTCAGAACGCCACGGTACTCACCGTCACCAAAGGCTCCTTCAAAGGCAGCGTCGTTGTGGAGGACGGCAAGATCAAAGAGGCCGGCGAGAAGGTCATGATCCCGCCTGGGGCGCAGATCATCGATGCCTCCGGCCAATTCCTCATGCCGGGCATTATCGATGCCCATTCGCACATCGCCGCGGACTCCATCAACGAAAGCTCCGTCAGCGTGTCATCCATGGTGGGCATCGAAGACGTGCTCGACCCGGAAGCCATCTCCATCTACCGCGCCCTGGCCGGCGGCGTCACCACCGTCAACGTCCTGCACGGCAGCGCCAACGCCATCGGCGGCAAGTGCGTGGTCATCAAGACCCGCTGGGGCAAGGACCGCGAAGGCATTCTCTTTGAAGGTGCAAAGCCCGGCATCAAGTTCGCCCTCGGCGAAAACCCCAAGCGCCAGGGCATGTCCGCATCCACGCGCACGCCCGGGGGGCCGCAGTACCTCCGTTACCCCGGCACGCGTATGGGCGTCGAAGATGTCATCCGCCAGGCATTCAACGATGCCAAGATCTATCAGTCGGAATGGAAGGCCTACAACGGGCGTAAGGCCCGCGGCGAGACGGTCATTCCACCCAAGCGCGACCTCAAGCTCGACGCCCTCGTGGAAGTGCTCGAAGGCAAGCGCCTCGTCCACGCCCATTGCTACCGCGCCGATGAGATCCTCATGCTCCTCCGCGTCGCCGACGAGTTCGGCTTCAAGATCAAGACCCTCCAGCACGTGCTGGAAGGCTACAAGGTGGCCAAGGAGATCCGGGAGCACGGCGCCGGCGCATCCACCTTCTCCGACTGGTGGGCCTACAAAGTGGAAGCCTTCGACGCCATTCCCTACAACGCCGCCATCATGGTCAAGAAAGGCGTTCTCGTTTCGCTCAACTCCGACAGTGCCGAGCTGATGCGGCGGCTCAACACCGAAGCCGGCAAGACCATGAAGTACGGCGGCCTCACCGAAACCGAGGCGCTGTCGCTCATCACGATCAACCCGGCCAAGCAACTCGACCTCGACCACCGCATCGGCTCCATCGAAGCCGGCAAGGATGCCGACCTCGTCCTCTACGATAAGCACCCGCTGTCGAGTTTCGCCAAGGTGCAGAAGGTTTTCATCGACGGCACCGTCTACTTCGACCGCGACCGCGACCTCACCGAACGCCGGCAGCGCGAACTCCGCAAGAAGCAACTGCTCGAGAAGGAGAAGCAGAGCCAGCCGCAGCAGAAGAAGAACGCAGCGCCCACACGGAGGCTCCAGTGAAGCACCTCTCCTTCTTCCTTGCCGCCACGCTGTTTGCGGGCGCTCAAGACACCTTCGTTCTGCGCGGCGTTACGGTCCATCCCGTCAGCGGGCCCGATGTCGAGAACGCCTCGCTGCTGGTTGTCGATGGCAAGATCGCCGAGATCGGCGACGCGAAGCTCAAGACGCCGAAGACCGCAAGGACCATCGACGCCAAGGGGCTCCACGTCTATCCGGGCATGATCGACTCGGCAACGCAGGTGGGCATGTCCGAAATCAGTTCCGTCCGCGAAACATCCGACGTCAGCGAACTCGGCGATTTCAAGCCGCAACTGCGCGCCGCCGTCGCCGTCAACCCGGCGAGCGAGCACATCCCCGTCATCCGCGCCAACGGCATCACCGCCGCCATGGCGGT
>CAYOBO010000163.1:0-3925 GCA_964402295.1 uncultured Candidatus Solibacter sp.
TCTCCCACAACGCAGCGGCTTCGCGCAACGCGAGGCAAGCGCGTAGCCATCAAGCTCGCCAACCGGCAGTTTGGAGAAGTCGTCCTTGCGATGCGCCAAGTAGACGGCGCCCATTCCGCCGCGGCCGATCTCGCGCGCGATGGTGTGCGGCCCAAACGTGCGGCCTTCCATCGATTCGTCATCGGGCATGCTCTCCACGACGCGGCCCAGCGCTTCGCCGAACACCCGCGCGCCATGTCCATCGGCGGCGAGCAACGATTCCACTTCGGCACGCAGACCGGTGTCGCCGGCACAGGCTTGATCGAGGAAAGCAGACCGCGCGGCGGCATCGAATTCCGAGGCTTCATGAAAGATGCGCTCGATCTGCTCCCATCGCCGATCCATACCGTATGACATGTTACGATATGCCGCCAGACGAAGGGAGCACCTGCGCTCCGGGTTGTGGAAGAGTTCGTGCAATCGTTAGAATAAAACTTACGCGATCTCGCCCCCAGTTCTGCACATCAAGAAAGATATGAGCGCTGCTGCCACCGCCCTTACGGGCAAGTCCGCCGAGCGGACCCGCTTTTGGGACTCTCCCATCGGAAAGAAGGCTGTGATGGCTGTGACAGGATTCATCCTGTTCGGCTTTGTCATCGGCCACATGCTCGGCAATCTCCAGATATACCTTGGCCCCGAGAAGCTGGATGCATATGCGGAGTTTCTGCAAAAGACGAAAGGCTTGCTGTGGGGCGTGCGCCTGGTGCTGCTCGCCAGCGTCGTGCTGCATGTGACGGCGGCCTTTCAACTGGCCGGGCTGCAAAGCAAGGCGCGTCCACAAAAGTACGTGAAGAAGGCGAGCGCGGGCTCCTCGTACGCATCGCGAACGATGTACTGGAGCGGGCCGATCCTGCTGGCCTTCCTCATTTATCACCTGATGCACTTCACCACTGGGCAGGCGCATCCGGATTTTCAGGCGGGCATGGTGTACCGGAATGTGGTGACGGGATTCCAGAGCATACCGGCGTCGCTCTTCTATATTGTGGCGATGCTGATGCTGGGCACGCATCTCTACCACGGAATTTGGAGCATGTTCCAAAGCTTGGGCATCAATCATCCTAAGTACACACCGTGGTTCAAGAGGCTGGCCGCAGTGGCGGCGGCCGTGCTGGTGGGCGGCAACGTATCGATTCCCGTGGCCGTGATGACAGGTCTGATCCGTTAAAGACAATGAAGCTAGACGCACGTATTCCCTCCGGTCCCATTGAGAAGAAATGGGAGAAGTGCCGCTTCGAGATGAAGCTGGTGAACCCCGCGAACAAGCGAAAATTCCAGGTGATCGTGGTGGGCACAGGATTGGCCGGCGGTTCGGCCGCGGCTACGATGGGCGAATTGGGTTACAACGTGAAGGCGTTCTGCTTTCAGGATTCGCCGAGGCGCGCGCATAGCATTGCGGCGCAGGGCGGCATCAACGCCGCGAAGAACTACCAGAACGACGGAGACAGCATTTACCGGCTGTTTTACGACACGGTGAAAGGCGGCGACTTCCGGGCGCGCGAGGCGAACGTATACCGGCTGGCCGAGATCAGCGTGAACATCATCGACCAGTGCGTGGCGCAGGGCGTGCCGTTCGCGCGCGAGTACGGCGGGCTGCTGGCGAACCGCTCCTTCGGCGGCGCGCAGGTATCGCGAACGTTCTATGCACGCGGACAGACGGGACAGCAATTGCTGCTCGGCTGCTACCAGGCGCTGGAGCGGCAGGTGAACGCGGGACGCGTGACGATGTATCCGCGGCACGAGATGCTGGAGCTGATCGTCATCGACGGGAAGGCGCGCGGGATTGTGACGCGGGACCTGGTGAGCGGCAAGATCGAGTCGCACATTGCCGATGCGGTGGTGCTGGCCACGGGCGGCTATGGCAACGTGTTCTACCTTTCGACGAATGCGAAGGGATCGAACGCGACGGCGATCTGGCGGGCGCACCGCAAGGGCGCGCTGTTCGCCAATCCTTGTTTCACGCAGATCCATCCGACTTGTATTCCGGTGTCGGGCGACTATCAATCGAAGCTGACACTGATGAGCGAGTCGCTGCGCAACGACGGGCGTATCTGGGTGCCGAAGGAGAAGGGCGATAAGCGAAAACCTTCGCAGATTCCGGAAGCCGAGCGCGATTACTATCTGGAGCGGCGCTATCCTTCGTTCGGCAACCTGGTGCCTCGCGACGTGGCATCGCGGGCAGCCAAGGCCGTTTGCGATGAAGGGCGCGGCGTCGGCGAGACGGGGCTTGGCGTGTACCTGGATTTCAGCGACGCCATCCGGCGGTTGGGCAAGGGCGTGGTGGCGGAGCGCTACGGGAACCTGTTCGAGATGTATGAGCGCATCACGGGCGAGGATCCATACACTGTGCCGATGCGGATCTTTCCGGCGATCCACTATACGATGGGCGGGCTGTGGGTGGACTACCGGCTGATGAGCACCATCCCCGGGTTGTTTGTGATTGGGGAGGCGAACTTCTCCGATCACGGGGCGAACCGGCTGGGCGCGAGCGCACTGATGCAAGGCCTGGCCGATGGGTACTTCGTGCTGCCGTATACGATCGGCGACTACCTGGCGAATACGAAGCTCGACAAGGTGGACGCCTCGCATGCCGATGCGCGGCAAGCCGAAGCCGAGGCGAACGCGAAGGTGAACAAGCTGCTCGGTATCGGGGGCAAGCGGACCGTGGATTCGTTCCATCGCGAGATGGGAAAGACGATGTGGGACGAATGCGGGATGTCGCGGAACGGCAAGGGGCTCGAAAGGGCCATGGGGCAGATTGCGGCGCTCGAGCAGGAGTTCTGGAAGGACGTGAAGGTGACCGGGACGGGCGAGGAGTTGAACCAATCGCTCGAGAAGGCCGGGCGGTTGGCGGACTTTTTCGAACTGGCGCAACTGATGTGCCGGGACGCGCTGGAACGCGAGGAATCCTGCGGCGGGCATTTCCGCGAGGAGTACCAGACTCCGGAAGGCGAGGCGCTGCGCAACGACGACGACTTCTGTTACGTGGCGGCGTGGGAATACAAGGGTCCGGGGAAGAAACACGAGTTGCATAAAGAACCGCTTTCCTTTGAGTACGTGCATCTTGCCCAAAGGAGCTACAAGTAACCATGAAGCTGACTTTGCATATCTGGCGCCAGAAGAATGCTTCCGCGGCGGGCAAGATGGTCCGGTACGAGACGGAAGCGAACGAGCACATGTCGTTCCTGGAGATGCTGGACGTTTTGAACGAGCGGCTGATCGGGCAGGGCGAAGAGCCGGTGGCGTTCGATCACGATTGCCGGGAGGGCATCTGCGGGTCGTGCGGGTTTATGATCAACGGGATCGCGCACGGGCCGTTGCCGGCGACGACGGTTTGCCAGTTGCACATGCGGCATTTCAAGGACGGCGATGAACTGTACCTGGAGCCGTGGCGGGCGGCAGCGTTTCCGGTGATCAAGGATCTGGTGGTGGACCGGTCGGCGTTTGACCGGATCATTGCCGCGGGCGGGTATGTGTCGGTGTCGACAGGTTCGGCTCCGGATGCAAATGCGCTGCCGGTCCGGAAGAAGGATTCGGACATGGCGATGGACGCGGCGCAGTGCATCGGCTGCGGGGCGTGCGTGGCGGCTTGCCCGAACGCATCGGCGTCGTTGTTTGTGTCGGCGAAGATCAGCCACCTGGGGCTGTTGCCGCAGGGGCAGCCGGAACGGATGGAACGGGCCCTGAATATGGTGGCCGCCGCGAACGAGGAACTGTTCGGGAGTTGCACCAATATTGGGGAATGCGAGGCCGTTTGTCCGAAGGGAATCCGGCTGGAATTCATCGCACGGATGAACCGGGACTACCTGAAAGCTTCGTGGACATTCCGCAAGGAACGGGTGGAATCGGATTAGCGGCGGGGGCCCTCCTGTCTCGGGTAGAGCGGGGT
>CAYOBO010000163.1:4025-13996 GCA_964402295.1 uncultured Candidatus Solibacter sp.
GGATGGAAGAAGGGTGTAGTGTGAAGGGAGGAGGTCGACGCCTATGTCTTTTTCCTCCCGCAGCCGGATGGGCCGCAGGAACTTCCTTGCACGCACGGCCGCCTTCGCCGGGTTGTTCCAGATGGTGAAGGGCAGTGTTTCCGCACAATCGAAAACCGCGGGATTCAACCGCAATTCCGCACCGAGCCAGCTCAAGATCACCGATATGCGGTCTGTGTTGATCGCATCGAATTATGACTATCCCATTATCCGCATCGATACCAATCAGGGTGTCTATGGGCTGGGTGAAGTACGGGACGCGGGGCGCGAGGGTACAGCGCTGGTATTGAAGCCGCATCTTGTCGGGAAGAATCCGTTGGGGATTGAGCCGATTTTGGACAGCATCCGCAACTTCGCAGGCCAACAGCGGCTGGGGGGCGGATACAGCGCCGTGGATATGGCGCTGCACGATATCGCGGGCAAGGTGTATGGGGTGCCAGCGTGGCGGCTGGTGGGATCGAAGTACCGGGATAAGATCCGGATTTACTGCGATACGGACCAGAGCGCGGATCCGAAGGTGTTCGCCGAGAGGCTGAAGAAGCGCAAGGAAAACGGGTTCACGTATTTCAAGATGGACTTGGGGACGCGGCTGGTGGCGCACCGGCCGGGTGCGGTAAATGCGCGGGGGACGGCGACGGAGAAAGGGCTGGGATACCTTTGCGAATATATCCAGGCCGTGCGCGATTCGATTGGATGGGAGGCTCCGCTGGCGACGGACCATTTCGGGCCGCTCGATTTGAACGATAGTATTCGCTATGCGCGGGCGTTCGAGCGGTATGACCTGGCGTGGGCGGAAGACATGATACAGGTGGGGCATCTGGGTCCGGGGGGTGACGCGCCGAAGAACTGGCGGGCCTATAAGGATCTGTGTGAGGCGACGGTGACTCCGATTGCCACGGGGGAGAGCTTGTTTGGATTGGAGGAAGGATTCAAGGATTTGATCGACCACCGGGCGGTGGATATTATTCATCCCGATCCGCTGACTTCGGGGGCGATCCGGGAGACCAAGCGCATTGCCGATTACGCGGCGATGCACGGGGTGCGGACGGCGATTCATTTTGCGGGCTCGCCGGTGGGGTGTCTGGCTTCGGTGCACATGGCGGCGACGATCAAGGATTTTCTGGCCATGGAGAACCACGCGGTGGATATTCCGTGGTGGGGGGATCTGGTGACCGGGATTTCAAAGCCGATTGTGGACCGCGGTTTTATTACGGTTCCCGATACGCCGGGGTTGGGATTGGAACTGGATGAGGCGCGGATCAAGGAGCATATCCGCAAGGGCGGATATTTTGAGCCCACGCCTCAGTACGACGATTACATATTGGACCGGTTCCGGATTGGGGGGCCGTACCCGCATCTGGATGAGTACGGGAGGCCGGTGGTTTCGCGTTAGACCTGCTGCGATTCAATCCTTCTTTCGGAACCATACGGACTACGGAGATACTTGCCCGCTGATACGCTAAAAGCGTATATTGGCTGGAGTGGCCTCTGTTCCCATGACAGTGGTGGAGCTACCCGGGTTCATACGGGATGCTGCAACCACGATGACGGAATCGGAACGCATTGAAATGGTCAGTTTCCTGGCGGCGAACCCCGAAGCTGGGGATATTATGGCGGGTACGGGTGGAGCGCGCAAACTTCGGTGGAAGTCGCAGGGTAAGGAAAAAAATGGAGACGCGATTAAGAGCCTGTTGCCCCGCCTTGTGGCGGGTTTTGAGAGAAGGATGAGGCAATGAAACGCGCAAGTTCGATGAAGAGGAAGAAACCCAGCGCCGGGAGCCGGATTATTGCCAGCTTGCAGGAAGCGGTGGATTGGGTGGAAGGGAAGGACGTGGCTGTCCGCATCACTACAGTGGAGGTTCCCGTTACGGACGTACGGGCGGTGCGGAAGCGGTTGGGGTTGAGCCAGGCGCAATTTGCGGCGAAGTTTGGGTTCCAAACCGCCACCGTGCGGAATTGGGAGCAGGGCCGTACGCGTCCGGATGGACCTGCGCGAGTGCTGCTTGCCGTGATCGCGCAACATCCGGAGGCTGTCGAGGATGCATTGCGTAAGGCAGGTTGACAGGGATTCACTTTGCGGGTTCGCCGGTGGGGTGTCTAGGTTCGTTGCACATGGCGGCGACGATCAAGGACTTTCTGGCGATGGAGAACCACGCAGATTGGAACTGGATGAGGCGCGGATCAAGGAGCATATCCGCAAGGGCGGGTATTTTGAGCCCACGCCTCAATACGACGATTACATATTAGACCGGTTCCGGATTGGGGGACCGTACCCGCATCTGGATGAGTACGGGAGGCCGGTGGTTTCGCGGTAAGTTTAGCGGCGGCGGCGCACTGCGGCGAAGGCAATCGCGAGACCGGCCAGGGTGAACGTGGCGGGTTCGGGGACATCGGAGAGGGCGCCGACTTCGGTGAAGGTGAAGTTGTCGAAGGCCGCACCAAAGGCAACCGGGTTGTTTTGCGGAACGTCGTTGTACTGAACGACGACGCTGAGGATGTCCTGGGCGCTGCTTTCGAAACCGAAGAAGGGGAAGCCGCTACCGATGGCGAGGTTGGTGACGAAGGGTGAACCGGAGGTAAAGTTGATGACGATGTTCTTGCTGGAGCCGCCGATATTGCTGGTGTCGAATCCGAAGGCTCGGACGGGGCCGTCGAAGGTGATGGTGATGGGACGGCTGCCTGCCGAAAGGACGAGTGTGTCGAGGAATCCGCCTGTGTAGCCCGCGCCGGTGTCGATATTGAATTCGCAGCAGCCGGAACCGGTAACGGGAGCGGAGTAGGTGACACCGGGTTGAATGAGCCCCGGCGTGATGCCAATGCTTGGGATGTTAGTGGCTGAGTTGAGAATCCCCGTGTTGATCGGGAAATGGCTGGTTGGGGTGAAATCCTCGACGGTGACGGGGCCGACGGCTCCGAGGAAGGTGGCACGGAACCCAGTGAAAGCATCAGCAGTATACGAGATAGCAAATTGTCAGATCTTAAACTACGGATGCGATCGATTACAATACTGAGTTGGTAGTATACGGTACTATCGATTTGAGATGACGGCTACTATTGTGGCGATAGCACTGGTGAGTGCGGTGGGTGCGGAAGCGCAGAGACACTATGTGTTTTTTAATCGGGACCGGGAGCGGATTGCGGAAGCGTCGTTTCTGGAGGCGCGTCAAGTGGAGGGGGCACAGTTGAAGTACACGTGGCGGGAGTTGGAGCCGCGGCGGGATGCGTATGATTTTTCGGGTGTGCGGAAGGACTTGGAGTTCTTGACGGCGCGGGGGAAGCGGCTGTTTGTGCAGTTGCAGGATGTGTCGTTCGATGACCGGATTGTGAATGTGCCGGAGTATCTGCGCGCCGACGGGGTGGTGCGGCAGTACCGGGAAGAGGGCGGGAAATGGACGCCGGATGGGTGGGTGGCGAAGCGCTGGGATGGAGGCGTGCGGGAACGGTTTCACCGTTTGCTGTTTGCGCTGGGGAAGGAGTTTGACGGGAAGATCGCGGGGATTACTCTGGCGGAGACGGCGATCGGAGTGACGGCCGAGGATACGCCGGGGTTTACGCCGGGGGCGTATCGGGATGCGGTGCTCGAGAATGTGCGGGCGCTGAAGAAGGCGTTTCCCCGGTCGGTGGCGATGCAGTATGCGAATTTCATGCCGGGGGAGTGGTTGCCGGGAGAAGACAAAGGGTACCTGCGGTCTGTGTATGCGGAGGCGGTGCGGGTGGGCGCGGGAGTCGGCGGGCCGGATTTGCTGCCGCGGAGGAAAGGGCAACTGGCGCATGCGTATCCGTTGATTCGGGGGGTGGCGGGGCAAACGCCGACGGGGATCGCGGTGCAGGAGGGGAATTATTCGGCGGGGAGCAGCGTGCGGGAATTGCTCCAGTTCGCAAGGGAAACATTACGGGTGGATTTTGTTTTTTGGGGTGCGGAGGCGCCGTTCTACGAGCGCGAAGTGTTGCCGCTGTTGCGGGAGTAATTTAGCGCCTGGATAGCAGGCGGCCGACGGCGGGGCCGATTTCGTCGGCCATGCGGAGGAAACCGACGTCGGTGGGGTGGGTGCCGTCGACGGTGCCTTCGCCATCGAGGCCGAGGAGGTTGGTGGCGGAGAGGTAGTAGAGGTTGGGGTCGCCTTCGGCTTTGAGTTTTTCGTAGATGGCGCGCAAGGCGCGGTTCTTTTCGCGGGCTTGTTCCGCGCGCGAGGAGACGGATTCGGCCTGGGTGTAGATGACGTTTTCGATGAGAAGGATAGGCGTGGTGGGGTGGGCTTTGCGCAAGGTGCGGAGGAAGGGTTCGGTGCGTTCGTTGATCATGTCCACGTTGCGGAGGTTGGGGAGGGAATCGTAGACGTAGACTGCGGGATCGAGTTCGGCGAAGAGTTGGGCGATTTCGGGCTCGGAGAGAGCGTTGCCGGAGAAGCCGAGGTTGATGACGGGGTAATCGAGGCGGCGGCCGATGATGCTGGTGTAGGCCATGCCGGGGCGGGAGGCGCAGCCGCCCTGAAGGATGGAGCTGCCGTAGAAGAGGACGGGCTTGCGGGTGTCGGGGGGAAGGATTTCGAGTTTGGCGCCTTCGGGGACTCCGAGGGAGAGCGATTCGATGCCGTTGTAGAGCGGGAGATAGAGGAGATATTCGCGCGCCGGGCCGGTGACGCCCTGGACGAGCGCCTGTTCGTTGGATTTCTTTTCGGGGCGGCCGTTGGCGACCCAGCGCCACTGTCCATCCTGTTTGACGTAGAGGTCGAGGCCGCTGACTCCGGTGGCGGGCATGTGAGGGAGGGCGAGGCGTTCGCGGCGGACGGTCCAGCGGGCGTGGATGGCGGGGGCGGCGGCGGTGAATCGGACGTTGAGGCCGGCGCTGTCGTGGGAGAGGGACCAGACAGCCTCCCGGATGGTCTTTTCCGCTTTGGCGGGCATGCGGTCAAAAGGGGACTGGGTGTCGCGCCAGGCTTGGCCCTGAAGATGTTTCTGCTCGATGGCGGTCCAGGTGAGGGATTGGGCGGCGAGTGTAGCCGCGGCGTACAGAAAGAAGATCAGGTTGCGCATGCCAGGATCTTGTTTACCACATCGGCGGCGGAGTAGTCGATGCCGCCCTTGGGGAGAAAGGCGACGACTCCGGCGAGGCTATTGCCGGCGGTGATGAGACCCTTTTCGACGTAGCCGTCGGCGCGGACCTGGGCCAAGCCGATGTTGGCGAGGAGGGCGTTGCACAAACATTTTCGGCCTTCGGTGTTTTCGGGTTTTCCGCCTTTGGCTTGGTAAGTGGAGACAGGCTCGGCGGCGCAGCGGTAGTTGATCTTGCCGTCTTCGGTGAAATAGGGTTCGCGAAGGACGCCGAGGTCGCAGACGCGGGTGCGTTGGGCGTAGGTGTCGGGGTGTGCGACGGAGTCTTCGAGTTGGACGACTTTGAAGGGGAAATTGGTGGGGGAAGCGATGGGGTCAGTAAAGACCTGGGCCGTGCCGGCGGCGACTCGCTGGAGGACGGATTCGCGGTAGTAGGGACTGAGTCCGGTTTCGAGGCAGAAGGCGAAGGGCGTGCCGACTTGAATGCCGGCGGCTCCGGCGGCGAGCGCTTCCTGGAGTTTTTCGTGGGTGCCGTAGCCTCCGGCAAGCCAGAAGGGGACGCCGAGCTCGCGGAGTTTGGCGAGGTCGACTTCATCGCGTTCGCCGTAGATGGGCTCGCCTTCGGCGGTGAGTTGCAGCTTGCCGCGCGGAGGGGCGTTGTGGCCTCCGGCCGTGGGGCCTTCGACGATGAAGCCGTCGACTCTGCCGTTGGATTTGCGAAGCAGGGTGACGGCGAGTGTGTTGGAGGCGATGATGGGGAGGAAGAGTGGGCGAGTGAGCGGAGGGAGCGGGCGTTCCATGTAGTCGGCGGGGACGAATTCGAGGTTGACGGGGTCGCCGGCGCCGGCGACGTGGAGCGGGTAGGTGGCCGGTTGATGATGGGCGAAGGCGTCGAGGACGCCGGGGATGCGGATGGGAATGCCGGCGCCCATGAGGATGTAGTCGACTCCGGCGAGCATGGCTCCGTAGATGGAGGGTAGGTGGGGGAGTTGAGCTTTTTCGAGGAAATTGATGCCGACGGGGTTCGAGTGGCCTTCCTTGGCGAGCCAGACTTCGACGAAATTGGCGACGACGGTGAGTTCCTTGAGATGGCGGGGGCTATCCTTGGAGTGCATCGGCGGGGATTTGTAGGGGGCGGCGGGGGCTTTGCCGCCTTCGAGGAACCAGGTGTCGCGGACGCGGGCGGCCATTTCGGGGAAAGGGAAATGGGCGAGGGCGCGGCGCATGTGGCCGCCGGGATCGCCGTCCTGGAGGCGGCGGACGAGGATTTGATCGAGAGCCGTACCGGAAACAACGCCGAGTTGGCCGAGGCGGGAAACGGAATTGGTAAGACGCCAGTGGGAGACTCCTGCTCCCATCCCGCCCTGGATGATGGTGGGGTGTTGGGACATGGACTAAGCCTTAGTATGCGCCCAGGTGGATTGGGGGAATGTAATAGTTTTGTTTGATTTCAGGAGTGGGCGCGCCGCGGCGGACTCAGACGCGCATTTCGTAGCCTTGCTGGCGCATGCCTTCGATGATGGCATCGCGGATGGCGGTGACTTCGTCGCTCGATAGCGTGTGATCCTTGGCGGCGACGACGAGGCGGAAGCTGATGCTTTTGGCGCCTTCGGGCAGCGGGGGGCCTTCGTATTGGCGGAGGAAGCGAATGGATTCGAGTTGCGGGCCGGCGAAGGAGCGGATGAGCTTTTCGACGTCTCCGGCGAGGGTGCGGCGCCGGGCGATGACGGAGAGATCGAAAGCGCTTTCGGGGTAGCGGCGGACGGGCTGATAGCGCTTTTCGGGCGAGCCCATGGCTTCGATTTGGCCGAGGTTGAGATCGAGGACGACGGCGCGGCCATCGACGAAGTGGGGGTGGAACTCGAAGAGGCGGCCCACGGTTTCGCCTCGCCAGATTACGTCAGCCGTGCGCGTGGGGTGTTCGTAGGCGGCGGGGTTTGTGGCGGGGCGGAGTTCGCTGCCCGGGAGGATGCATTCGGCGAGGCGCTTCACCTCGAAGAGAGGGCCGGTCTCCTTGGTTTTCTGGAAGACGGCGGCGGCGAGGTGGGGGACTTCGTCAGGGAGGGAGTTTTCTCGTTTGTGGATTTCGTAGCCGATCTCGAATAAACGGAATTCTTCGAAATGCTTGCTGTTTTCCTGGATATTTTTCCAGATGCCAGGGATTAATGTCCGGCGGAGCAGAGCCTGATCGATGGAGATGGGGTTGGCGACGGCGACGTGCGCGGCCGGGTCGAGCGAGAAGCGGCGGGCGTCCTCTTCGCTGAGGAAGCTGTAGTTGTAAACTTCATCGAAGCCTTGGTCGGCGACAAGCTGGCGGAGCCGGCGGTGGAAGCGGCGGCGCGGGTTGTCGGCGGGGACTTCCGTGGGAGTGACGGGGGCCACGGGAGTGATGGTGGCGTAGCCGATCATGCGGCCGATTTCCTCGATTAAATCATCCTTGATGGAGATGTCCTTGGTGGCGCGCCAGGAGGGGACCGTGACGGAGAAGATGCCTTCGGCTTGCTGTTCGACGGTGAATTGCAGGGATTCGAGGATGGAGCGGACTTCTGTGGCGGAGATATCGCGGCCGAGCTTGCGGACGAGCCAGTCCATGTGGAGCTCGATCACGGGGGCGGGGCTGGGGGGCGCGGCGAGGTCGGCGAGGCCTCCCACGAGGCGGATGCCGGGGCTCACGAGTTCGAGCAGTTCGACGGCGCGGGCGAGGGCGCGCACGGTGTTGACGGGATCCTGCGATTTTTCAAAGCGCATGGAAGCGTCGGTGCGGAGCTTGAGGCGGGAGGAAGTGCGGCGGATGTTGGCGGCGTGGAAATTGGCGCTTTCGAGTACGATGCGCGTGGTGGATGGGTTGATGGCGGAGTGCGCTCCGCCGATCACGCCGGCAAGGGCGATGGGGCCGGAGGCGTCGGCGATGACGAGGGCGGCGGGGGTGAGGCCGTAGGTTTCGCCGTTGAGGGCCTCGGCGCGCTCGCCTTGGCGGGCGTTGCGGACGAAGATGGTGTCGCCGTGGAGCTTGGCGGCATCGAAGGCGTGCATGGGCTGGGCGAGTTCAGCCATGACGTAGTTGGTGACGTCAACGATGTTATTGATGGGGTTGAGGCCGAGGATCTGGAGGCGGTGCTGGAACCAGAGCGGCGAGGGTTGCACGGTGACGTTTTCCAAGACGAGGGCGCTGTAGCGCGGACAAAGGGTGAAGTCTTCGATGGCGATTTTCATGGGTGCGGGACCCGCGGGAATGCGTGCCATGTTGACGGGATCGCGCAGCGGATGGCCGGTGATGGCGGAGACTTCGCGGGCCATGCCGTAGTGGCCCCAGAGGTCGGGGCGATGGGTGAGGCTTTTATTGTCGACTTCGATCAAGTGATCGGGAGCGAGGCCGGGCAGCGGCTGGCCGGGCGTGACGCCGTCGAGTTCGACGATGGTTTCGTGGTCTTTATTGATGCCGAGTTCGCGGGCGCTGGCGAGCATGCCGTCGCTTTCGATGCCGGAGACGACGCGCTTGCCGATGGGGACGCCATCGAGATCGGTGCCGGAGGGGACGTAGGCGGTGAGGAGGCCGGGGCGGCAGTTGGGGGCGCCGCAGACGAGGGTACGCTCGCCGAGGGGTCCGGCGTCGATGCGGGCTTTTTGGTTGTGCGAGCCGGGGATAGGTTCGGCTTCGAGCACGCGGGCGGCGACGACATTGGCGAAGTGAGCGCCGGCTACTTCGACGCCTTCGCATTCGGCGGTCTTGATGGTGATGAGCTGCATGAGATCGTGCGGGGGCGTATCGAGCCCGTCGACCATTTCGCGGATCCAGTTGTAGGAGAACTTCAAGAGAGTGTTCCTCGTTCGTAGTCAGGAAAGAATTTAGAATTGGCGCAGGAAGCGCAGGTCGCCGCTCTGGAGCCAACGGATATCGTCGATGCCGTAGCGCATCATGACAAGGCGGGTGAGTCCGAGGCCGAAGGCGAATCCGCCCCACTGGTCGGGGTCGATGCCGCCCATGCGGAGGACGTTGGGGTGGACGAGGCCGCAGGGGAGGAGTTCGACCCAGCCGCTGTGTTTGCAGACGGGGCATCCGGAGCCGTTGCAGATGAGGCACTGGATGTCGAGTTCGAAGCCGGGTTCGACGAAGGGGAAGTAGCCGGGACGGAGACGGACGGTGACTTCGCGGTGGAAGATGTGCTTAAGCAGCGTCTTCATGAAGTAGAGCATGTGGGCGATGGAGACGTGGCGGTCGACCATCATGCCTTCGAGTTGGTAGAAGGTGTGCTCGTGGGAGGCGTCGACTTCTTCGTTACGGAAGACACGGCCGGGGGCGATCATGAGCAGCGGGGGTCCGAGCTTGGCCATGCCGCGAACCTGGACGGGGGATGTGTGCGTGCGGAGACACTGGCCGGTGGTGAGCCAGAAGGTGTCCTGCATGTCGCGGGCGGGGTGATCGGGGGGGATGTTGAGGGCGTCGAAGTTGTTGTATTCGGATTCGACTTCAGGGCCGTCGAGGACGGCGACGCCCATGGAGGTGAAGAGGTCTTCGAGCTCCTGCTGGATGCGGGTGAGCGGGTGGAGGGAGCCGGGACGCGTGCCTGGAGCGGGGAGAGTAACGTCGAGCCACTCGGCGTCGAGGCGGGCGGCGAGGGCGGCGTCGGCGAAGGATTTCAGCTTTGCATCGAGCGCCGATTCGAGAGTGGATTTCGTGGTGTTGAGGAGCTTGCCGATGCGGGCGCGGTCTTCTGGGGTGAGCTTGCCCATGCCTTTGGAGACTTCGGCGAGGGCGCCTTTGCGGCCGAGGACTTCGACGCGGACGGCTTCGAGGGCATCGGGGGAAGTAGCGGCATCGATGCGCTGCTGGGCGGATGCGGCCAGGGCTTGGAGTTGGGAATCGAGCATGTTGGGGAAAA
>CAYOBO010000164.1:0-13973 GCA_964402295.1 uncultured Candidatus Solibacter sp.
CGCTGCGCTTCACCATCGAGCAGAATATCGTACTCGGCTTCATTCCGGTGGCGAATTTGCGGCGTGTGTATGCGGCGCTGAAGCTGATCGGGATGCACGCGCCGGGCGCCGACGAAATCGAAGATGTCGTTACTTGTCCGGGCGCCTATTCGTGCAATCTGGCGCTGACAAAGACGATGAATCTGGGAGCGGCTCTCCATGCGGCGGTAAAAAACCACCCGGACAAGCATGTGCGGAAGCTGCGTATCCGCTCGAGCGGCTGTCCGAATTCGTGCGGCCAGCACTGGCTGGGCGATATCGGATTCTACGGCAACGCGCGTAAGATCAACGGCAAGGAAGTGCCGTACTACCAGATGCTGCTAGGCGGCGGCTATGACGAAACAGGGGGTCTGCGGTTTGGCCTTGCCGTGCAGAGCGTGCCGGCGCGCCTCGCCCCGGAGGCGGTCCGCCGCGTTCTGGATCACTACGCCGCCAATCGCCAGGACGGCGAATCGTTCCGCCAGTACGTGATGCGCTTTCAGATTCCATTTTTCAAGAATCTGACGGCGGATTTGGCGAAACCAGCGGAATTATTCCCGGAAATCTATCAGGACTGGGGCGACGATGTCGCCTACTCGCTGCAACTCGGCCGCGGCGAGTGCGCCAGCTAGGCTCTTCCCAAGCGGCGTAGAATGCGGTCCGCGGCCTGCACGCCGCGGTACTGCGCCTCTTCGAATATGGAAAATCCGCTCAGGTCGGAATTGGCCAGGACGAGATTCGAACCCCATTCGGTCAGCTTCCGCCGGCGTTGCAGGAACCCCGGCGCCGGCCGAGCCATGGCGTGCCCCATGCGCATGACGTCGATGTGCGACACGCATTGCCGGATGTCCGGGTGCGCCCGCTCCAGGTCACGCAGAATGAAATCGCGGTAATATCCCCAATCGCGGTTGAGCAGCGACTTGCGATTTTCCGCCGGTGAGCCTTCGGCCATCGCGAAGTAGTAGGTCCAGACGCTTTGTTCGATGTGCGTGCGCAGGCTCTGGTGCGTGGCCACCACATAGCCGAGCGAGGGCGAATCGTAGATGACGTTATCCCAGGCCAGTTCGGAGTGGTGTTCCTTGGGCAGGCGATGCAGTGTGAGATTGGCGGTCCACCAGGGAGAATAGACGATGCCGCCGGTGTCGGGCGCGCGCTCTGAAACATAGGGCAGCAGAAATGTTGGAGCCGCCCAGATGACGCATTGCGCCAGGTACTCCGTCTGTTCGGTGAGCACGCGGAGGGTGCGCCCGTCCTCGATACGGGTGACCATCGACGCCGCTCGGATGTGCTCGCGCAGATGCTTCAGCAGATGCTTGACGATGAAGCCATTGCCTTCGGGCCACACGAAGGGTCCACGATCCTCGTGCTCGCGCGCGGCGAAGTAGTGGACGCCGGCCCAGGCGGAGGTGTCTTTGGCGAGCGATCCGTAATCGTCGCGCGTGGCGTAGTTGATGTACCAGCGCAGGAATGGGGAGTCCAGGCGGTGCTGCGAGAGCCACTGTTCCATGCTGAGGGAATCGAGTGGGGAAGGCTTGGCGCCGTCCTCCATGGGTACGGTGAACTGGCCCGTCGCCGCCGCTTCGCCGATGAGCTCCTCGAAGCGCCGCACCTGCTCGCGGCCCTCGCGCCCGATGCCCGATTCCGGTTCCACGCCCTCCTGCCAGCGTCCGTGGATAAACAGCCGTTCTTGCGGGGAATGGCACAGGTGCCGTTCGGCGAAATGCCCATCTTCCTGGAATAGCCCCATCTCCCGGCAGATTTCCCGCACCAGCGCCGAGTTGCGATTCGGCGTAGGGAGGTAGTGTGCCGCCCACGGGTATGCGGAAACCTCGTTCTCGCCCCACCGCGAATTGCCGCCCGGTTCCTTTTCCAGTTCCAGAATCACAAAATCCCGAAAGCCCCGTTTGCGCAGCCGCCACGCGGCGGAAAGACCGGCAATCCCGCCACCGGCAATCACCAGCGGAATCTTCACCTGCTGTTTCGGCGCGGCGAATTTCTGCCGGCCGCGAAGGCGGTGGCCGAGCAGATGGGATTCATCGACGATGCGGCCCGTCACCGTGCGCTCGCCTTTCGCACTGAGTCCGATCAAGGCCGCGGAAAGAAATCGGCGCCGTGTCGGAACACTCGTCTTCAGCGGGAAACCTGGGTGAATCCCGCGCCTGATCATCGCGCCACCTCCCGCCACTCGCGCTCATACAACCGCACCAGCACCTGATCGTTCAACCGGTTCACCTCCGCCGGAACGGGGCCCATATCCGCGGGAAATTGGAACAACTGGGGAATCATTCCCGGCGTCAAATACTTCAAACCCGCGGGCAGCGATTGCGGTGGCTCATAATCCCGTTTGCCCGCCAGGACGAAGCCCCATTCCCCGAACGAGGGCACGTAGGCGTGATACGGATACGTCCGAAACCCAGCCGCCTTCATCGTCTCCGCCACGCACCAGAACGACTGCCGCGCAAACAGCGGCGATGTGCTTTGCGCCACGGCCAACCCGCCCTGGCTCAAATGCCGCGCCAGCAGCCGGTAGAAGGCCGTCGTGTACAATTTGCCCAACGAATAGTTCGTGGGGTCGGGGAAGTCGATCACGACAAAATCGAACATCTCCCGATTGGTTTCAAGCCAGGGAAAGGCGTCGGCGTTGATCACCTTCACCTTGGGCGCGCGCAAGGACCCCATGTTGAACTCCTTCAACACCGGATGCGTGGCGAACAGATCGGTCATCTCCCGGTCAAGATCCACCAGCGTGATGGACTCCACACCCGGATACTTCAGCATCTCGCGCACGGCGAGCCCGTCGCCGCCTCCGAGCACCAGCAACCTCCGCGCACCGGGCACCGCCGATAATCCCGGATGCACCAGCGCCTCATGATACCGGTGCTCATCCCGCGAACTGAATTGCAGATGGGAGTTCAGAAACAGCCGCAAATCATCGCGCCACTTCGTCAGCACAATTCGCTGGTAGCGCGTGTTGCGCGCGAAGATCACCTCATCGGCGTACAAAGCGCTATCGGCCAGATCCAGGATGTGATCCGCGTATGCCATCCCCATGCTCAGCACGGCCATCGCCGCAAGACAAATCACCCGCAGCCGCGTCGCCGATCCAATGCGGTCCTGGAACAGAAACGTGGTCCACAGCGCCACCGCCAAATTCAGAAGCCCGAAAAAAATCGCCCCGCGCACCAACCCAAGCTGCGGCACCAGCCACAAGGGAAACACGAGCGACGCCCCCAGCGCGCCCAGATAATCGAACGTCAGCACCTGGGCGACGAGATCCCGAAATTCAAACCGGTCCTTGAGAATCCGCATCATCAAGGGAATTTCCAGCCCCACCAAAGTTCCAATGACGATGACCAGGGCATAGAGCAACACTCGAAAGCCCTGCGTGTAGGCGAAAGCAAGAAATAGGATCGTGGAAGACAGGCCGCCCACCAGGCCGACCATGATTTCGATGGTGACAAAGCGCGTCACCAGCCCGCGGGCGACGAACTTGGAAAGATAGCTTCCAATGCCCATCGCGAACAGATAGCTGCCGATGACAGTGGAGAATTGCAGGACACTATCGCCAAGCAGATAGCTGGCCAGCGTGCCCGCGAGCAGCTCATAGATGAGGCCGCAGGCCGCGATGACGAAGATCGAAAGAAGAAGAAGGAGGGCCAACGTTTGCTTAGTGCACGGCCGAGGCGATAATGATGCACATGCCCAGGCTCATCGCGCCCACCAGAACCGCCAGCGCCACGTTCTTCTCTTCCACAATCTCCTTCCACAGCGCGTAGGGCGTCATCTTATCCAGCACCATAAAGGAGATGACGAAGATGACGATGCCCAGCACCGCGTAAATCAGTGCGTTGAGCAGGAAACCGGGATGGAATTCCGCCATAAAAGTTACTTGCCTCCGTAGTAGCGGCCGAGGCCGCCGTAGTGGGAGCGCCAGGCGCCAGGGTTGTCGCGGATGGATTTCGGCACGTTCTTCAGCTCATTGACGCGGTCAATGCTCCAGCCGCTCCACTGCGAATAGCCGACCCAGCCGGCCACCAGCAATCCGTAAATCGAAAACAGGGATCGTATCATGATTTACTCGTCATCTCCGCTCGACGACGACGTTCCACTGCCGTAGTCGCTCTCTGCCCATCGTTTCATCTCGAAGCTACCGCTGCGCAGAGTCGTCCAGATGGGCGGAATCAACAGCAGCAGGAGCCCGATGAAGAAGTATACCCATGTCGTAACATCATGCACCACTTTGATCTCGTAGCGCACGCTACGCGGCACGGTGGCCGGTGTGGTGGTGTCCATTTCCGGTTCCACGCGCAGGTAGTAACGGCCGGGCTGGATCTGCGGCAGTGTCACCGAATCGCGCGCGCTCCCCTCTGTCCAGGCCCCGTCCGAGTCGCGGCCGCTGTAATAACTGACCTGGCGGCTGAAATCGTAGGCGGTGCCAGTGTCGGCGTTGATCAGTGCCAGTTGGAAGAAAGCCCATTCGTTGCTCAGGTCCGTGGCAATCTCCACGTTGAGATTCGCCGTGCGGCCCTTCAGTTCGAAGACGTCGGTGACGAAGGAATTCTCCCCTGTCGTCCTGCTTTGGGTGAACGAGTAGCGCTGCTGGAACACCGTCTTCTTCGAATGCAGCACAGTGGCCCAAACCGCCTGGATGCAGATCAGAATGAACGTCCAGACGATGAAACGCGACCATGCCTGCGCCACGCTGCCCGCCGTGGGAGACGGCTGATTGGCGAAGACGCCGATCGCCGGCGGCGGAGAGCCCTTCAGCTTGAAGTGCTTCCAGACCTCGGCGCCCGTGGTGTATTCGCCGACGGACCAGTTGACTTCGTTGTCTGCGGCCTCGCGTGACAGGATCCGCGGCGGATGAATGTAATCGTCGCAAGTGGCCATTTCGCCGACGCGCACCCGCCAGGGGAATTCGCCCATCACGAAGACCGTCCGCGCTTCGTAGTGCTGGAAATGCCGGTAGGTTTCGCCGAGGTGTTTCGCCGTGGGGCGCATTCCCGCGGTGCTCACCTCGGGTTGCGTGCGCAGCACGGTCACATCGTTCCAGTGGCCGTTGTATTCGGTGAGGTATCGAAAGCCCTTATAGGGATTGAACAGCAGATACTCCCGCCATTGATACGCCACCGCATCCACCATTAGTTCGCGAGCCTGGAATCCGATGACTTCATATGGGTCGCCGCGCAGGGTTCCCCGCGTGCCCAGCGGGATCAGCGGCTGAATGCGCTGCTTGGCCTGGAATTTCTGGATCACCTGTAGGCTCGGCGTCGTGGTGTCGAGCACGCTCAGGCACTGAATGCACACCACGCTCAGAGATCGCCCGAGCCCGCGCAGTTCCACCGTCCCGCCACAGTTGGGGCAGTTGAGCGATTTCGCCGCGGGTGTGGGCTTTGCCGGAATACCCATTTACCAGCCTTCAAACTCCCGTAGATTTTTCAGACGCAGGGCATCGAACTCCACATACTCGCCCAAGAATAACAAAGGCGGGTCCTCGCTGTAATCGATGGTGCCGAAGAGGTTGCCCGCAGCCTTCAGATCGACGAAGCTGCATTGCGATTTATCCCAATATTCAAAGGGCAACTCGCCCTGCACGGTGACGTAACTGGCGGAGTGCCAGGAAAACGCCTCGTAGGTCACGTCTCCCCATTTGATCTTTTTTCCGATATTGATCTGCCCGAATTTAGGCAGCGGCTCCTTGGGCTGGACGTGCCAGGTAATGGCGTACTGCGCCATGGCGTCGGATAGCCACAGGCTCTCGCCCTGATGTGTGACGCAATGCCACTCGTTCCAATAGCCCTGGTCGTACTGGTAGACGATACGCCCCACGACGCGGAAGCTCTTGTTCTTGTAGATGCCTTCGGTGAGCAACTGAATCGGGGAAGGGTCCACGGGCAGGTCCGCCACTTCACCGACCTTTTCCAGATCGACGTCGTGGCGCACCAGGATGGAACGGCAGTACGGACAGGTGGTTTGCACGGCGCTGGAAAATTGGAACTGGACCGGCGCCCCGCAATTGGGGCAATTTCCCGAGGGTTTCGACATAACGTGAATTATGCGGCGGGCGGCAGCGTGCCGTAAGGACGCTCAATACGCCTCACGCGCACACTTTCGGCTCCGAACTCGCCTCCCAGATAGAACACGAAATTGAACTCCGGCCGCGGCTTGCAGCAGAACAGGCTCAGGCACAGCGATCCATGTTCCGGAAACGTGTGCACGGCCAAATGCGATTCTTCGAGGATCACGAACCCCGTTATCCCTCCAGGCTCGGGAAACCGATGCCAGTGCGGCGGCGCCACGGGTTTGAGCGCGAGCGAACCGATCAACTGCGTGAACAGCTTTTCCAGCCGCTCGCGGCTCTTCAAATCTTCCGGGCGGCAGCCGTAGGCATCCACCACCCATTCACGGCCAGTCATGGAGAGATTAGCGTACCACCTTTATCGTCACCCTTGCGCGGTGCCGCAGTTGGGGCAGAATTTCGCCCTGGCGGGCATCGTCGTGCCGCACTCCATGCAGAACTTCGTCTCCTTGCCTGCCGGAACCGCTCCACCGGCGGCGGGAGTCACCGGCGGCGCCGGAGCCACGGGCGCACCTCCCGGCGGCGGCTGCTGCGGAGGCTGCATTCCGCCACCCTGCTGAAACGCGCCCATCATCGACTGCGCCATGGCCACGCCGATGCCGAGTTGCGCGCCCAGAGCCGCCGTGCCGCCCGCGCCTTCGTTGGCCGCGGCGATCGGCATCGACTGCGCTACCTGGAACTGCGTGTACTTGCCCATGTCGCCGATCATATTCATGCCGATGCGCTCGTCGAGCCGCTTCTGCAATTCTTCCGGCAGCGACAGGTTTTCCACCACGAAGCTGTCCAGCACGATGCCGTATTTCTCGAATTCCGGCTTAATGTGGTCAGCGATCTTCTGGCCCAATTCCACCTGGTTGGCGGCCATGTCGAGGAACGGCACCTGGCTTTCGGCGAAGGTGTCCGTCATGCGCCCGATGATGGTGTTGCGAAGCTGTCCTTCGATCTCGGCGACCGTATAGGTTTCGCGCGTGCCGCTGACGTTGGTGTGGAACGCGCGCGGATCGGCGATGCGCCAGGAATAGATGCCGTACGCCCGCAGACGGACGGCTCCGAAATCCTTGTCGCGCACGGTCACCGGCGTCGCCGTACCCCATTTCTGGTTGGTCTGGACGCGTGTGGAAAAGAAATACACGTCGCTCTTGAACGGGGATTGGAACATCTTGTCCCAGTTCATGAGGTTGGTGAGCAGGGGCAGGGTTTGCGTGTTGAGGGTGTAGAGGCCCGGTCCAAAGACGTCGGCCATGCGGCCCTCGTTGACGAAGGCAGCCATCTGCGATTCCCGCACGGTGAGCTTGGCGCCGTTCTGGATTTCCATGTCCTGCATGGGATAGCGCCAGGCGAGGATCCCGTCCTCGGGTTCCACCCAGTGAATAACGTCAATGAATTGTTTCTTGAGGAAGCTCCCCAGAGCGTCTTTGAATGCCATTGGCCCTCCGAGAAGAGTATACGCCAAAGATGTAACGGATGTTCCTCAAAACCGGTGGATCGCGGGCACTGATACAATCGGCTCACAGAAAGGAACCGATAGACATGTCCAGCACTCGTCGTGAAGCCGTTCAATCCATCGCCGCCCTCAGCCTGGCCGCCGCCGCCAGCGGAGCCGCGGAGATCCCCAAGCGCCCACTCGGGAAAACCGGCCTGCAAGTCTCCATCCTCGGCCTCGGCGGAGCCCGCATCGGCATGCAGGACGATGGCAAAAACGCCAAAGATGTCGTGCGCCGTTGCTACGACATGGGCATTACCTACTTCGATGCCGCCGCCGCCGGAGCCTACGGCCTCAGCCAACTACGCTACGGCATCGCCCTCAAGGGTCTCCGCGACAAGGTCATCTTCGGCACGAAAACCCGCCACCGTACCGCAACGCAGGCGCAGCTTGACCTCGACCAGTCGCTCAACAATCTCGGAACGGACTACATCGATCTTTACCAAGTCCACAACGTCATCAACGATTCCGACATCGAATTCATCTTCGGACCCAACGGAGTGATGGAGATGATCGAAAAAGCAAAGAAGGCCGGCAAAATCCGCTTCGTCGGATTCACCGGCCACACCGACCCGAAGATCCTCAACAAAATGCTGGAGCGCTACCCGTTCTCCACGGTGCTCATGCCCCTCAGCGCCGTCGACGGCAGCAACGCGCAGAAAAGCTTTGAGCGCGAGACGCTCCCCATGGCCCACAAAAAAGGACTCGGCATCATCGCCATGAAAGTGCTCAGCGCCGGCCAGATCCTCCAGAAGAAAGCCGCCACCGTCGAAGAGTGCCTCCGCTACGCCTGGAGCCTCCCCATCTCCACAGCCATCATGGGAATGGATCAACTGGAGCAAGTCGACACGAACGTGGCGCTCGCCAAGACCGTCAAACCCATGTCCGCCGCCGAGATGGATTCCTTCCGCCGCCGCTTCGCCGAAGTCCAATACGCCGGACTGGAGCCGTGGAAAGCCAATCGCTACGATGCGCCGGATGGGTTGGTGTACCGGGCGGACTAAGGCAATTTACCGATTGCTGCCGCTGTCCGGGCGGCGCATGCGGAAACGCACGGCCAGCAGCGCCGCTGCCGCGGTGAGCATGGAAAGCGTGGCCGGCTCGGGTACCGGGGCTTCGGCGAGGCTGATGGAGAACGTACCTTCGGCCATATTTATTTCTCCGAAAGTCGTTGTTTCAGAAACATCAAAGACAATTTGATCGGTGGGGAAACTTCCGTCATCGATGCGTTGGAAGCCGAAAACGCTATTCACGATGCCGGCCCCCCAATCCTGGGTGTCAGATGCCCATCCGTTGAAGTACTGCCCACTCCCGCAGTTCTGATTCAGCAGGAAATCGAACGTGTCCGCTGCGCCGTTGCCAGCCGTATTACAGGCGCCCCACGCGAATCTTGGATTATTGGCTGCCGCCGTCATGTTAAAGGAGATTCCGTTCCAGACCACCAGGAAATTCGAAAATACCGGGACGTCGGGGTCGTAGAAGAACGAACCCGACGTGGGCGCGGGGCCACCGGAGGTGGTAGCGAACTGGATGTTGTACTTCACAGGAGCCGCGTGCGCGGTGCTGAGTGCGCCGAGCAGGGCGAGGGAGAGTCCGAGAGAGAGCTTCATAGTAATTCCTCTACTGATTAGGGTGAGAGCAAGGCCTGCTTTTCTATCACGGCTTGTACATTTTTCTTGATCCCCGGCGCCGGTCGAGCGGGCCGAAGCAGCCGGGCAGCAGGGCAGCAGGAAGTTGGAGTCCGTTGGGTGGTTGCTCCGTTCGGCAAGAGGTTGCGCGAGACGCCGGCCAAGCCCAAAGCAGCGAGTCCCAGGTTGAGGAAGCCGAGCGCCGCCGGCTCCGGCACATCCACCAAGGTCATGGTCACGCTATTGGGAAAGCGGACCGTGCCTCTGCTCATCGAATCGACGCGATCCATCATCAAATAGTCCCGGATCGTCTGCCCCAGCTCAAAGGCGAGAGTGCCAAGTGTGGCGACGAAGGAAAATGCCGCGTGGAGGTTGAGGTTTCCGCAGGTCGCGGCGGTACATGCGATGCTCACGTCCGTGAACCGGAACGTCACTGGATTCCTGCCGTGGGGTTTGAATTCAAAACGCCCGCAAACGCAGACGGCATCAGCAGCAGCATTGCGCTCCACAACAGCTTCCTCATAATCATCCTCCTACGGCAAACATCCCTTATCTATTTGGGGTGAGAGCAGGAGGGTGTTTTCTATCACCCGCGTGATAAAATTTTCAATCGCCATCATGAACGGGGAAAGCGCCGCGCCATCTGTAAGCCAGCTTATGGCTGCTTTCCGTCAAGGGGATCAGGACGCTGCCAACCGGTTGGTGGAAATGTTCTATCCGCAGCTTCGCCGTATCGCCGCGGCGCAGATGCGACACGAAGCCACGGGGCATTCCTGGCATCCCACGCTGCTGGTGAACGAGCTGTATCTGGAATTACTCAAGATCAAGGCGTTGCAGCCTGCCGAAGGCGATGAACAGCAGGAGAAGGCTGCCTTCTTTGGCTTGGCGAGCCTGCTCATGAAGCGCCTGCTGATCCAGCATACGCGCCCCTTGCGCCGGCGGGCGGTGAAGGTGGATGTGACCGAGGATTGCCTGGTCTCGAACGGTCTGGAAACCATGGCGGCGGTGGAGGCCTTACTGGCCCGTCTGGAGACGATTCAGCCCAGGTTGCGGCGGGTGGTGGAATGCAAAGTCTTCGAGGGGCTCACCACGCAGGAGACCGCCGAACGGCTGGGTTGCGGCACGGCGACCGTGGATCGCGATTGGGCCTTCGCCAAACACTGGCTACAGCGGGAACTACCCGCCGAAAACGCATGACGGACTCCCGTTGGAAGCGCGTGTGGGAACTCTACGAGGAGGCGGCGAAGCTTCCTCCCGCCGAGGCGCAGTCCTACCTCGATTCTGCCCCGGATGCGCCGGAGATCGTCGCCGAAGCACGGCAGATTCTGGCTTCCATGCCGGGCGACGCAGCGCCTACGTCTCATACCGGTGAGACCATCGGCCGCTATCAAGTGCTCGAACGGATCGGCCGGGGAGGCAGCGGCGAGGTCTATGCAGGCCGCGATACGCAGTTAAACCGCGAGGTGGCGCTGAAGTTTCTGCATCCCTGGCAGGTGGGTTCGGAGTGGATGCTGCGCCGCTTTCTGCGGGAAGCGCAGATGGCGTCGAGCCTCAATCATCCCTACATCGTGACGATTTTCGAAGTGATGCCGGGGCCTCCCCCTGTCATCGTGATGGAACTCGTGGCGGGGAATTCCTTGCGCGAGTTGTGCCGCCAGCCGATGGCGGAAGCCACCGTCATCCGCATCGGCACGCAGATCGCGCAAGCGCTGGCCGCGGCCCATGCACAGTCGATTGTGCATCGCGATCTGAAGCCGGAAAACGTGGTGGTGCGCCGCGACGGCTATGCCAAAGTCCTCGATTTCGGGTTGGCGCGCACGGGGCTTCCGGGAGAAGCGAGTGTCTCCTCCATGACCGGAGTCGGCGCGGGCACGTTGCGCTACATGTCTCCGGAACAGTGCAAAGGGCAGGCGGCCACACCGGCGAGCGATGTTTTTGCCCTGGGCATGGTGTTGTATGAAATGGCCACCGGCAGGCATCCGTTCGACGCCGCCACCCCGCTCGAAACAGCCCATGCCATCCTGCAACGCGAACCCCACCCGTTCCGCGTTCCGCTGAGCGAAGCCTTGCGGCGGTTGATTCTGGAGATGCTCGCCAAGGATCCGGCCCAGCGTCCCTCCGCCGCCGATGTGGCCGCGCGTTTCCCGCGCTTCGGCAGGGAAGCGGCTCGTACCGGCCCTTCTCGCAGGCGATGGCTGATGGGTGGAGCGGCGGCGGCCGCCGTCGTGGCGGGAAGCATTCCGTTGTGGCGCTCCCGCTCGCCGCAAACAGAACGGGAACTGCTGCGGGGTGGGCTTATTCTCGACCCCACGGTCTCTCCCGACCGGCACTGGATCGCTTTTGTTTGGCGCGCGCCGGGAAGCGGCAACGGACGGCTGCATATTATGCCGGTGGATGGGGGCGCGCCCGTGCCCATCACTCGCACCATGGCCGAGGAAATCGAGCCTTCCTGGTCCCCCGATGGCAGTCAGGTGGCCTTCCTGCGGCGCGGGGCAGGGGAGAATGCCGTCTACACGGTTCCCTGGAAGGGCGGACGCGCGGGTCCGGAACGGCGCATCTATTCGGTCAATTTCTTCGGCTCGACCATCTGGCTTTCTCCCCAGGAACTGGTGATCTGCGACAACTTCGAAGGCCGGGACATGCATCTGGCGCGGTTCCATCCGGATCGCGGCTTCGTGGCGTCGATTTCGCATCCCCGCAATGGCTGGCACGATTCCTTGCCGCGCCTGTCTCCCGACAGGCAGTGGCTCGTGTTCACCCGCTTCTTCACCATGACCACCTCCGATCTGTTTGTGGTCCCCGCCGGTGGCGGCGAGGAGCGGCGGCTCACCTTCGACGAATCCGCCAAAAGGGAACTGCGCTGGGCGCCCGATGGGAAGGGCGTCATCTACCGCTCGCGCGCCAAACGCTGGGCCTTGCGCTACGTTCCTTTCGCCGGCGGCGGATCGCGCGAACTGGCTTTGCCCTTCACGCCGTATGGCAATTTCGATGTGCTGCCGGCGGACAACGGAGCGGTCCGCCTGCTGATGGCCAATACCTATTCGACGGAATCCATCTGGCGGGTTGAGCTTCCCTTGAAAGAAGGCGGGCTGGCCAAGCCGGAGAAATTCATTTCCTCGGCGCGAGGCGATGTGAATGTCAATCCGTCAATTTCACCCGACGGGCTGAAAGTGGCGTTCGTGTCGACGCGGAGCGGGTCGCCGGAAATCTGGGTGAGCGACAGCCAGGGCAACCGGCCGCTGCAATTGACCTTCTTCGCCGGGCCGGAGGTGGCGCCGCCGGCTTGGTCCCCCGACAGCCAGTCGATCGTGTCATCCGTTTCGCTGCGCGCGGGCGACCCGGCGTTTGTCGTCCCGGCCACGGGGGGAGAGCCGCGCTGGCTCCCGATTCCCGCCGCGCTTGCGCAACCGCAGTTCACAGCGGACGGATCGGCCGTCACCTACGGCGTGGTGCGCGGCTTGGCTGCCGGTGAGGTGTGGCGTTATCCGCTGGCGGGCGGGAAACCGCAGATGCTTTCCACGGCCAACTGTGCGGTGCACCGGCTGTCTCCGGACGGCAAATGGATCTATTTCTCGCGGCAGCGTGAGCCAGGCTTGTTCCGGTTTCCGGCCCAAGGCGGAGCGCCGGAATTGGTGCTGGACCGGCTGGCGGTGGAACTCTATCGCGGATGGGCCGTGGGCCGCGAAGGCATCTATTACACGGAGAAGGAAGAATCCACGGGGAAGTGGCTCATCCAGTATTACGGTCTGGCGGCGAAGACGCATCGCCCGGTCTGCCGCCTCGATCTGCCCCTGCCGCGCTGGACCGGCGCGCTGAGTGTGTCACGCGACGAGCGCTGGATGGTGTTCCCCCTCCATGAGCCCGAGGGCAGCACTCTGTCGATCACGCCTCCGGTGAAGCTGCCCTAGCGTCCCATTTCCAGTGGCGATCCAGCGTGCTGAAAAGCAAGAACAGCAGCGCCATCAGCAGCAAGCCTTCGAACGGATGCAGGATATGGAACGTCTTCGGGCCCCAGGTGGCATCGTAGAACCAGAAGGACTTCGGCTCCATTCGGCTCAACGAGATCAGCGGCTTCGGCCCGGTCTTCGGCTGATAGACCATCATCTGCCCCGTGGCAAGCATCCCTATGCCAAGCAAGAGCAAGCCCAGCGCCGTGCGCCACCCCCAGCCGGCAAGCTGCTCCGCGACCAGCGTCTTTACAGAATTTGACACCGGACGCATGGTCGCCATAGAACAGATCCAGACAACGCCCAACCCTGCGCCGCAGGCGTTCATGATCACATCGTTGAAATCGTAGGGGATACCCCAGCCGGCATGCAGCACTGCGTATTGCCAGCCCTCATCGAATGCTCCGGCCAATGTAGTCCAAATTACTGTCTGTCCGAAGCTGCGTGTCAAGGCAAATATCGGAACAGTGAGCAGGGCGTACTGGAAGAAGTGGATGAATTCGTTGTTGTTTACGCTGAGCCAGCGCACCGCGGCAAAGGTGAACACAACCGTGACAGCCCAGTAGACAATTTTGCCTTTTCCATGGTCCTGGTGCAGCACGCGGCGAATGAGGAAGATCGTGACAAGAAGGAATACGATGCGAAACGCCCATCCGACGCCGGTCAGCCAGGTGTTCGCCGTGAAGGTCTCCATCGCGCGAAACACGAAGCTCTGCACCACTTCATGCTGGGTGCTGACGACCAACACAAAAATGAGGATGAAGAGAAGGGACGCCACCCGATGCGATGCAAACCAAGCCAGCGTCCGGTCCATTACA
>CAYOBO010000165.1:0-13514 GCA_964402295.1 uncultured Candidatus Solibacter sp.
AACGCCCCGCACTTCCCCCTCCATGCGCCCAAGGACGTCATCGATAAATACCAGCCCATTTATGAGAAAGGTTGGGACGTCATCCGCCGCCGGCGCTACGAAAAAATGCGCAAAATGGGACTGATTTCCAGTAAATGGCCGCTCACCCCGTTGAGCGAAATTCCGCCCAACCGCTTCAATACGCAGACCGGCTGGGCCGGCAAGGTCAATCCCCCATGGGATTCGCTGGACGCGGACCGGCGCAGCGATCTCGCCCGCCGCATGGCCACCTTCGCCGCCATGGTCGATATCATGGACCGCAACATCGGCCGCGTCATCGAAGACCTGCGCGCCAACAACCAGCTCGACAACACGCTCATCCTGTTCTTCTCCGACAACGGCGCCTGCGCCGAATGGGACCCCTACGGCTTCGACGTCTCGAGCGGCCCACAGAACATCCTGCACAAAGGCGAAGCGCTCGCCGGAATGGGCCAACCCGGAACCTATCACAGCTACGGCTCAGCCTGGGCCAACACCTGCAACACGCCCTGGCGGCTCTACAAACACTACAACCACGAAGGCGGCATCACGACGCCCCTCATCGCCCACTGGCCGGCCGGCATCCAACGCCGCAACGCCATCGACCACACGCCCGGCCACATCGTCGATCTCATGCCCACCTGCATCGAACTCGCCGGCGCCTCATATCCCGCCGCCATGCCGCCCATGGAAGGCCGCAGCCTCGTCCCCGCCTTCAACGGCAAACGCATTGCGCGCGACGCCCTCTACTTCGAGCACGAAGGCAACCGCGCCATCCGCATCGGCAAGTGGAAAGCCGTCGCCGTCGGCCCCGCCGGCAATTGGGAGCTCTACGACATCGACGCCGACCGCTCCGAGTTGCGCAATCTCGCCGCCAGTGAGCCGCGGCGCTTGCAGGCCATGATCCGCCAATGGGAGCAATGGGCCCGCCGCACACAAGCCATCCCCTGGATGTGGACGCCGCAGTACCAGCCAACGGAACAGTAAACTCAGCCCTCAGCGTGCAAGCACCCGGTGCGTTTGCACTGACCACGCCCGCGGCATCGTATCCACCGACATCGTCCGGATCAGCACCTGGTAATGCGCCGGCACCCCCGCGATTCCCTCCTTGCGGAACCGCTCCTTCAACTCCCCCAAACTCCGCGGCGAGGTGAAAAACTCCGCCGCCGCCTGAATCCCCGCCGAAGTCAGCCCGGATATCACCACCGTGCGCCGCTCCTGTCCCGGCACCCCCGGACTCGGCATCACGGTCACTAATCCATAGGACACCCGGCGCTGCCCCGGCGGATCCAATGGATACACGGCCTGCTCTCCCGCCACCGGCTGCTGATTAAATACCGCCACATTCCGGTGCTCGGGGGAATATTGAATAATGAAATTCTCATTCCGGCTCACCAGCCGCGCCGTCTCGCTATACTCCTCACGGGCAAACAGAATCACGTTCCGCCCGCGCATGATCGTCGGCGACCCGGCCCGTTCCGGCCACAACTCGTAACTCGCGCCCGCCTGCGATAGCACTTGCGTCGCCAGCAACGCCCCAATCCCATCGCCCCACAACGGGCTGTTGTTGGTCGGATTGGCGAACAGCTCATGGCCCGCGGGCAACTCGCGGCGCCGCAAATAAGCCTCGTAGATTTTCCGGTCCTGCTCCCGATCGAGCAGCAGCACACTCTGCTCGCCCGCAATCGGGGGCAGATCCACCGGGTAGGGGCGCACGAACAACTGCAGCGGAGTCCCCACACAGACGATCGTCGCCGCATCCGGCGCCAGCAGCGGCCCCCACACCTCGCGCAGTACGCGGTCCTGGCCCGGCGCCGGCGCCGCGGCGAAAAACCGCCAGTAAATCCCAGCCCCAGCAGCGGCCACCAACAGCCCCGCCAGGAACGCCGCCGCCAACGCACGCCGCGGCTGCACGGAAACACCCGCCGCCGGCAGGCTCTCCCGCGATACAAAACGCGGCCGGTAGCTTCCCTTCGGCAGTTCGATCCGCATCGCCGCCCCGGCCAGTTCCGATGCATACAGTTCGTCCAGCTTCCGCCGCAACGCGTGCGCCCGGTTGCGCACCGATGCATCATCCACCGGGTTGAACCCGGTCTTCCTGCCCAGCACGTCCTGCCCGATCTGGCATTCCGAAATCTCCGCCCCGCGCCCGGCCATTTCCAGTTCGCAGATGTACTTCAGGAACCCCCGCAACTGCTCGGAGCGCGTAAAGGTGTGGCTCGAAAGAGCCTGCGCCAACGCCTGGGCGCGGCCATCGGCGGACTCACTCACCGGATTCGGAACAGGCGTCGTCGCCATGAGGGAACATCTTGATTCTATGCATGTTTGGCCACGTCCGCAAACGTTTACCGAACGTCATCCACACTTCCCAACACCCCTCAGGCCCCTTAGCCTGATCAGTATCGTGATCCTTCCCGCACTGATTCCCCTTCTGGCAGCCATGGCCGCTGCCGCCAACTACGACGTGGTGGTCGTCGGCGCGACCCCTTCCGGCGTGGCCGCCGCCGTCAACGCCGGCCGCGAGGGAATGCGCGTCGCCCTCGTCGAAGAGACCGTACACATCGGAGGGCTCACTTCCGGCGGCCTGTCCAATACCGACTTCCGCGACTTTGAATCCGTCGGCGGCACCTTCCTCGAATTCATGCGCCGCGTGGAGTCGACCTACGCCAAACGCCACGGCCCGAACTCCCAGCAGGTGAAGGACTCCGTCCTCGGTGGATACTATGAGCCCTCCGTCGCCCGCGCCGTCTTTGAAGAGATGCTCGGCGAAGCCAGGGTGGAGATCTTCCGCTTCCACCGCCTCGAATCCGTGACCAAGCAAGGCCGCCGCCTCACCGCCGCCCGATTCCAGGATCTGAAGGCCGGCTCACGCCGCGATTTCCAGGCCGCTGTCTTCATCGACGCTACCTATGAAGGCGATCTGATGGCCAAGGCCGGAGTCCCCTACCACCTCGGCTGCGAAGCCAAATCCAAGTACAACGAACCGCTCGCCCTCGACGAAGAGAACCACTGGGTGCAGACCTACAACTTCCGCGTCTGCCTCACCCGCGATCCGGCCAACAGCCTCGGACTGCCCAAACCCGCCGGGTACAAGCGCGAAGACTTCGCCATCCTCGCCGAGCAGTTCCGCACGCAAACCGTCGTCAGTTGGGGCAATCCTGACCCCAAACCCGTACTCAAAGTCCGCCCCATCCCCAATCGAAAAGCGGACTTCAACGACATGCCCACCGCCTTCAGCCTGGCTGTGGAAAACATCAACCATCCCTGGGTGGAAGGCGACGCCAGCGTGCGCCAGGGCATCTTCGATCAATATAAGAAGCACTCGCTCGGGCTGTTCTATTTCCTCGCCAACGACGAAGCCGTCCCGGCGGAAGTGCGCGCGCAGATGAAGCAATGGGGCATTCCCAAGGACGAGTACAAGGATTCGGACAACTGGAGCCCGGCGCTCTACGTGCGCGAAGGCCGCCGCATGATCGGCGACTACATCTTTACCCAGAAGGAGGCCGAACCCACCGCCGGGAGCCTGCGCAGCCCCATCCAACTCGACAGCGTCGCCATCGGCCACTATTCGCTCAATTGCCACGGCGTCTACAGCCCGCGTCCCGGCGTCACCATCGGCCACTTTGGCGGCAACGTCAGCCCCTATCAGATCCCCTACCGCGTGCTGCTGCCGCCGAATGTCGATGGTCTGCTGGTGCCCGTCGCCGTCTCGGCGAGCCACGTCGGCTACAGCACCATTCGCATGGAGCCCACCTGGACCGCCCTCGGCCAGGCCGCCGGACTCGCCGCCGCCATGGCAATTCGTGCGAAGCAGGAACCGCGCGCCATTGCGGTGAGCGCCTTGCAGGATCGCCTCCATGCACTCGGCGCGATGACCGTCTACATCCCGGACCTTGGCCCGGAACGCCAGGTTCCCCGCCCCTCCTGGGACAAGCCGGGCTTCTTCACCGTGCGCCGCCTGGACGAGCCTGCCAAATCCGCTCTCTTCCGCGCCGCGCAATACTTCGGCACGCGCGGGTATTTCCATTCGTTGTCGCGGCCCGATCGTAGCGTCGCCTGGAAGCGCAAAGCGGCCACCGGACAATGGTCGGAGGCGCGTATGGATCTGGCCATCGAACCCGCCAGACTGATGGACCCGGGGCTGGCCACCGAGTGGCTGCGCAACGCCGGTGTCACCGATGAAACCATTCTCCGCCCCACCGCGAAGATCACGCGCGGCGAGTTTCTCGAGCGCCTTTACAAAGCAGTGCACCAATAGGAACCCCACTATGTTTCGCAACGTCATCGCAGTACTTTGCATCGCGGCCACGCAGCTTGCCGCGCAGGATCCCCGCGGCGCCATCGCCGGTACGGTCACCGATAGCCAGGCGGCGGTCATCGCCGGCGCCTCGGTCGTGATCACCAATGAAGACACGAATCTCGCCGTTCGCCTCACCACCAATGAGCGCGGCTATTTCGAAGCCGCCCTCCTCAATGCCGGCGCCTATTCCATCGCCGTCGAGAGCAGCGGCTTCAAGAAAGCCGTGCGCACGGGGCTGCAGTTGAGCGTCGCCGGACGCATCGACCTGACGCTGCAACTCGAAGTCGGGCAGGTGTCGGAATCGGTGGAAGTGCGCGCCGAAGCGCCGCTGCTCGATACGTCCACGGCCTCCGGCGGGCGCGTCATCGACAACCGCCAGGTCACTGAGCTTCCCTTCACCAACATGAATCCGTTCGCCCTCACCGCGCTCGCTCCCGGCATGCAATGGACCGGCGCACCGCAATCGCAGCGTCCCTTTGACAGCGCTGGAACCGCGGCGTTCAACACCATGGGCGGCGTCGGCCAGAATGAGTATTCCATCGACGGCGCGCCTTCCAACGGCTCGGCGCGGCGCGTCGGCTTCGTTCCTCCGTCGGAGTCCGTCGGCGAGTTCAAGGTAGAAACCACACCCTTCGACGCGTCCTACGGCTTTTCGAGCGGCGCCGTGGTCAACGTGATGACCAAGGCGGGCACGAATCAATATCACGGCTCTTTGTTCAATCAGCACTGGCAACAGCGCTGGAACGCCACGCCGCACTTCACGCGCCTGGCCTGGGAAAACAACGTCCGATCCGGGAGAATCTCTCCCGACGCCCAGAAGCAGGAACCCGGCCGCCAGAACAACTTCGGCGTCTCCGTGGGTGGCCCGGTGAGCATCCCGAAGCTCTTCCAGGGCCGCGACAAGCTCTTCTTCTTCGGCTCCTACAACGGCATTTATCAGAATATGACGGAAATCGGCAACGACATTAAGAATAACACCGTGCCCAACGCGGGCTGGAGAAACGGTGATTTCTCGGACCTGCTGGCCGTCGACGCCACCCGCTTCACGGTGTACGATCCGCGCTCGGCGCGGCGCGACGGGGCGCGGGTGGTGCGCACCCCCTTCCCCGGCAACCGCGGCGTGCCCGTCCTCAACCCGGCCCATGATTTCTACGCCAACCTCATGCCCGCCCCCAACAACGTCCCCGGCCTGGTAAGCGCCGAGGGTTTCAACAACTACCTCGCCGCCAACACCGCCAACATCTCCCGCTTCCATTCCCTCATCAACCGCATCGATTACAACGCCGCCGAGCGCCACCGCATCTTCGGGCGCTGGTATTGGAACGGACGCACCGCCGACACGCGCGACTGGCTTTACGAGACGGGCAAAGGCCTCGCCACCGTGGACCTGGAACGGCGCAATCTCGGCGTCGGCGCCAATTATAACTGGACCATCTCGGCCAACACCATCCTCGACGCCGGCGTGAACTGGACGCGCTTTCTGGAAGGCAATCTCACCCCCGGCCTCAATCAATTGAGCCCCGGCCGCGCCGGCCTCCCCTCGTACCTCGACGAAAAGGCCGGCAGTCTCACCACGCTCCCCACCATGGATTGGTCCAATATCACCGATATTGGACGCGCATTCGGGCAATTTACAACCAATGCGCAGACAGGCGAGGGGAAAATCGCCCTCACCCGTGTCTTCAGCGCCCACACCCTGCGCGTTGGCTTCACCGAGCGCGTCTTCCGCTTCGCCTCGGCCGGCGCGGGATTCAGTTCCGGCCGGTTCGTCTTCAACAACTTTTACACGCGCGCCGCCGACAACACGAACACCGCCTCCAACCACGCCCTCGATTGGGCCGCCTTCCGCATGGGGGTGCCCTCCACCATCACCATTGACACCAACGATGACGGCTACTGGTCTTCGCATTTCCGCACGCTCTGGTTCCAGGACGATTGGCGCGTCACCTCGAAGCTGCGGCTCGGCCTCGGCCTGCGCTATGAGCGCGAAAGCAGCATCCGCGAGCGCTTCCAGCGCGGCCTCGCCGGCGGGTTCGCCTTCGGCGCCGATCTTCCGTTTACGTCCGCCGCCATCGCCGCCTACGGCCGCAATCCACTGCCCGAATTGCCCGCCTCGCAATTCCGCCCCGTCGGCGGCTCCGTCTACCTCGCCCAGAACGGGGGCAGCTACACCAACGGGACGCACAACTTCCTCCCCCGCATCGGCGGCGTCTATCAGCTCAACGAGAAGACCGTGTTGCGCTCCGGCTTCGGCCTGTACGCCGACACGTTCAACGTGAACAACGACCGCGCCAGCCAGTACGGCTACAGCCAGCCCACCAACACCATCGTCAGCCCGGATAACGGATTCACCTTCTGCTGCGGCGCGGGCACGGCGGCCAATCTCACCGCCACGTCCAATCCGATGGCCAATCCGTTCCCGGTGCGCACCGACGGCACACGCTTCGATCAGCCCTACGCCGATCGCCTCGGCCTGCTCGCCGCCGCCGGGCGCGGTTATTCTTTCGATCCGCTCAACTACCGCCCGGCCATCCAGCAGCGCTGGCGCGCCAGCTTGCAGCGCGAACTCACGCGCGACATGGTGATCGAGGTTTCCTACAACGGCGCGCGCAGCAAGGTGCCGCTCTCACAGCCGATGAACGTGCTGCCCCAACAGTATTGGCAAACCGGCATGGTCCGCAACCAAGCCCTCGACAACGAACTCAACCGCAACGTCCCGAACCCCTTCTTCATTGGCAACCTCCAGGGGCTGCAGGCGAGCAATCCGTTCGCCTACAACTACCTCGCCACGCAGACGTTCTTCCAGGCCACGCAGATCCGCAAACATCAACTGCTGCGCCCCTACCCCCATCTCACCAGCCTCTCCGGACTGCGCGAAGGCACGGAATTCTCCGCGGCCCGCGGCATCAACCAATACCACGACCTGCAACTGCTGCTGGAACGCCGCTTCGCGCGCGGCCTGCAGACTTCGGTCATGTACACCCGCGCCTCCAACTATGAGCAGGATTTCTACGCCAATGAATTCGATGCCACCCCCACGCAGCGTCCCTCCGACCAGGTGCGCCCGCACCGCTTCGTATGGAGCGCCATTTGGGAACTGCCCTTCGGCGCGGGAAAATCCTGGGCCAAGGACGGCATCGCCAATCACCTCGCCGGTGGCTGGCAGTTGAGCTGGATCTATCAATATCAATCCGGCGCCCCGGCCAATTGGGGCAACGTGTTCTACTACGGCGATATGAATGCGCTGCCCGGGCTGTTCCGCCAGAAGGAATCGCGCCAGGCCGACATTCACCGCTGGTTCGACCCCTCGATTGCCTACCGCGCTTCCGGTGCGGTCCCCAGCAGCTTCACCGGGTTCGATGGCCGCGCCGCCGCCCAGCCCGGCACCTACCACGTGCGTGTGTTCCCCACGCGCCTCGATTTCCTGCGTGTGGACGGCATCCGCAATTGGGATCTGAAGATTCTGCGCCGCTTCCGCATCGCCGAAGGTCTTCGGCTGACGTTCTCCGCCGACCTGTTGAACGCCACCAATCACACCAATTTCGGCCCGCCGCAAACCAACCCGGCAAACTCCAACTTCGGAATGGTGACGGCACAGGTGGGACAAAGCCGCTTCATCCAATTGAACGCGCGCCTCGATTTCTGAAGATCAGCGCTCCAGAAACGGAACAAGGCCGCCAGAGGATCTCTGGCGGCCTTCATTCTCTAGAGCGGAATACTCAATCGGAAAACGAACGTTAAAAAAGGACAATGGTTCCAAGTGACCAACATTCCAGTTTGCCCACCCGCTGTGCATGCTCAGCGTGAGCGTGGCGTAACAACCTTGCCGTGCGCTTGCCCTCTGGCTCCCCGCCCCCGGATTTGCCGGTTGCGCTTCATTGCCATCGGGTTCGCCAGTCGCGCCAGATTGCCCGAAGCCGATTCACTCGCGTTAGCCTTTCTCTAGCCTGTAAGGATTCCCGGTCTCCCGGTCCACCCTCGCAGGATCGACGATCCTGGCCTGACGCTTCGCGATTAGCGCCACCCTTCCGCCCTGCCCGGTCCGTCATCCAGCTCCCGGCCTCGCCCGTTTCCGCATTCGGGGCCGATCCACACTGGAAAACCCGTTGCCTGGCTTCCGGCAGGCGTTCCTGCCTCTTCCCTCGCCGGCACTCCCCCTCGGGACTTTCATCCCTCCGGATCTAAGCCTTGCGGCCCACGTTCCCTCTTGCGAGTTCACGACGCGCCCACGAGGCAACTTGCAGGATGGCTTGCCATAACTTTACGCCCGATCTCTCTTCGCTCCCCGCGGAGTTTCCCCCGCGGCTCATCGTTCCGAGTCCGCTACGTTCCGTCTGGCTCACTGTTCCGCGTGCCTCTTGGAACCATGTGTAGTATGGAACAACCCGGAAATTTAGTCAAAGGAAAACGACGATTTACACACAACTATATTTCCTTTGTCACCATCCAGTTACGCGCCCGAAACGGTGCAAAACATGTGTATAAAACATGATCCACCGAAAATGTTCCATACAACCGGCGCCCCCGCGTCTGCGCTACCATATCTGCTGCATGTCTATCATCGAGGCCGCCGTCCTCGCCGTCATCCAGGGCCTGACCGAGTTCCTCCCCATCTCCAGTTCCGCCCACCTGGCTCTCACCCCGTGGCTCTTCGGCTGGCAGGACCAAGGGCTTACCTTCGATATTGCCCTCCACTTCGGCACGCTGCTTGCCGTCCTCGTCTATTTCTTCCGCGATTGGCTCCAGGTCACCGCCCAGGCCTTCGGTATCCCCTACCGCCCCGACCCCACACTCGCCGCCAATAAAAACCTCCTCTGGTGGATGGCCGCCGCCACCATCCCCGTCGGCGTCGTCGGACTCGCCCTCAAGGACTACGCCGAAACCGTCCTCCGCGGACCCTACACCATCGGCTTCATGCTCATCGCCGTCGGCCTCTTGATGGGCTACGCCGACCGTCTCCCCGCCGCCCACAAACGCATGGAGGAAATCACCTTCGCCGACGCCATGACCATCGGCCTTGCCCAAGCCTTGGCCGTGATTCCCGGCACCTCGCGCAGCGGCATCACCATCACCGCCGGCCTCTTCCGCAATCTCAGCCGCCACACCGCCGCCCGCTTCAGCTTCCTCCTCTCCACGCCCGCCGTAGCCGCCGCCGCCGCGAAAGCCTTTTTGGACTTGCGCGAACAAGGCGGCATCCCCCCCGCCATGGTAGGCCCCTTCATTACCGGAATTCTGGTTAGCGCCTTGACCGGTCTACTCGTTATCGCCCTCTTCCTCAAGTTCCTCCGCAATAATTCTCTCCGAGGGTTTGTACTTTACAGGGTGTTTTTTGGCATAATGGTGATCGCTCTGGCTTTCCTCCGGCGCCCTGCCTAATACCAGGCACCGGATGAAACTATTAGGACCAACCCGGAACGATAGGCTCAACGAAGCCGCGGGTGTGGTGTATCTGATAAGCGCCTTGGTCTTGGCGCTGAGCCTCTACTCGTTCCACCCCACCGATCCCTCGTTCAATACAGCCACCGCCGGCAAGCAGGCCGCAAACCTCATCGGCACGGCGGGCTCCTACACCTCCGACTTGCTCTACCAGCTCTTCGGATTCGGCGCCTGGCTGCTGCCGGTAGGCTTTCTCGCCCTCGGACTCAAATGGGTCCGCTCCAAGCCAATCCAGGTTCCCCTCATCAAAGCCATCGGCTTCACGATTCTCATTCTCGGCGCATGCACCGCGCTTGCGCTCATCCCCGGGCTGCGGCCGTTCGACGGCATGCTCCCCGCCGGCGGCCTCGCCGGAGTGCTCATGGCCGATATCCTCACCGGCTCCCTCAACACCACCGGAGCCGCTCTGCTCACCGCCACCAGCATGTTCCTCTCGCTATACCTGGTGTCCAGTTTCTCGCTCGCCAAGCTCCCCGTTTGGTTCGCACACCCCATCGGCTGGAGCCGCCGCCAGCGCGAACGCTGGATGCGCTGGCGCAAGGAACGCGCTGCCGGCAAGCTCGCGCGCCTGCGCCGCAAGGAAGAGCAACTCGCCGAGAAGGCCTCCCGCCGCAAACGCGAGAACCCCGAACCCGGCCCCGACGACACACTGCGCAACATCCCCACTCCTCAGGAAGTCGACCTCCCTCCATGGGAAGAGCCACGCGACCCGCGTTTTGAAGACCGCCAGCCGCCTCGCTCCCCTGAGCCCGAACCGGAACCCGAAGCCGAGCCCGAAATCCCCATCTGCGTCCTCGAAGAGCCCGAGCCCCCCGAATTCGCTCCACCTCCGCCGCCCATTCGCGAGCCCGAGCCGTTCCGTTCCAGCATGGACACCTCGCGCCACGCCCCGGCGCGCCCGCGCAAGATCGAATACCAGATCCCCTCCACGGCGCTGCTCAACGAAGTCCCCGTGCGCTCGGGCTACGACGGCTTCGAACTCAAGGAAATCGCCGGCCGCATCAAGGCCAAGCTCGAAGAGTTCAACGTCTTCGGCTCGGTCGTGCAAATCAATCCCGGCCCTGTCGTCACCACCTTCGAATACAAGCCCGACGCCGGCGTCAAGTACTCCAAAATCGTCACCCTCAACGACGATCTCTGCCTCGGCCTGCAAGCCGAATCCATCTTTATTGAGCGCCTCGCCGGCAAGCCCACCGTCGGCATTGAAGTCCCCAACTCGCGCCGCGAAGTGATCAGCCTGCGCCAGATCCTCGAATCCGACGAGTTCAACGACTCCGCCTCGAAGATGACCATCTGCCTCGGCAAGGACATCAACGGCCGCATCAAGGTCACCCCGCTTGAAACCATGCCGCACCTGCTCATCGCCGGCTCCACCGGATCGGGCAAGAGCGTCATGCTCAATTCGCTCATCATGTCGGTGCTCTTCAAAGCCACGCCCGACGATGTGCGCATGGTGCTGATCGATCCCAAACGCGTGGAAATGGGCATTTACGAAGGCATCCCGCACCTGCTCACCCCCGTCATCACCGACGCCAAGCAGGCCACCAACGCCCTGCGCAACGCCGTCCTCGAAATGGAGCGCCGCCTCAAGCTGCTCGCCTCGCAAGGCGTGCGCAACATCGATCAGTTCAACAAGAAGGTGCGCCAGATGGCCAATGAGCCGCGCAGCCTCTTTGAAGAGGAGGGCGCCGAACAGGAACCGCTCGATCCCCTGCCCTACATCCTCGTCGTCATCGACGAGTTGGCCGACCTCATGATGCTTGAGCGCGCCAATGTCGAAGCAGCCGTCACGCGCCTCGCGCAAATGGCCCGAGCCGTCGGCATGCACCTCGTACTCGCCACGCAGCGTCCCAGCGTCGATGTCATCACCGGCTTGATCAAAGCGAATTTCCCGTCGCGCATCAGCTTTCGCGTGGCCACGCGCGTCGATTCGCGCACCGTGCTCGACGTGATGGGCGCCGAGCATCTGCTCGGCAAGGGCGATATGCTCTTCCTGCCTCCGGGCTCTTCCCGCCTCACCCGCGTCCACGGAGCCCTCGTCACCGAAAACGAAATCAACCGCGTCGTCGAATTCTGGCGCGGCCAAGCCATCCCCGACTACGACCAGAGCTTCCTCATGCCCCCGCCTTCGGATGACGACGATGTCGAGGTCGGCGGCGACGGCAGCGAACCCGGCACTCAGGATCCGATGTATGAAGACGCCGTGCGCGTCGTTCTGGAAATGGGCAAAGCCTCCACCTCGATCTTGCAGCGCCGCTTACGGCTCGGCTACGGACGCGCCGCCCGCATCCTCGACATGATGTTCAAAGACGGCATCATCGGCCCCCCGGACGGCAGCCGCCCCCGCGAAGTCCTCAAACGCCCCGATTGGCTCGATGAAACCGATGAGAGCCGCCGCTAACCGCGCACGCATACCAGCCGCCGCCCCGACCGCACCAAAAACCCATCCCCCGTGCAAGCCACCCCGTAGGTCCGCTCCATGTCCGGCAACTCATTCTGTGCCAGCCTCTCAAACGCCCCGTCCGCCGAATACACCTCTGTCACGCCTTTCACTGTGAAGAAATAGACCCGCCCCGCTACCCCCAGCGGCGACGCCCAGCATTCTCCCTGTAGCCGCGCATTCCATAACTCCCGTCCCGTTCCGCGGTCCAGACACCACGCTACTCCCACTTTCCCCACCATCCATATGCGGTCCCCCAGAACCAGCGGCGACCCGAAGTAAGACGTGGCATTCTCCGCCGTCCACGCCACCTTCGGCTCGCCTTCCGTCATTCGCATGCCAACCACCTGCCCCTTCTCACTCGACCCCACCACAATCAGATCCTCCGCGACCGTCGCCGAAGACAGCAGGTTCCCCTTCAATTGCCCCACCGACCACAGTCGTTCTCCGCCTTCGCCCGAGAACCCATCCAACCTCCCCCCAGCGCTCACAATCACCGCTTCCTTCCCCCCGCGGCGCACCACCGATGGAGTCGTCCACGCCACCTTCATCTCCAGATCCGTCTTCCAGACGTTCGCCCCAGACTCCCGGTCCGCGCATAACAAATACCCCGGTCCGCCATGCGTCACCTGCACCACTACCCCCTTGGCACTCAGCCGCGGCGAACTGCCAATCCCGTGATTGCCCTCCAGCAACCCATATTCCTCGGAAAGCTTCCGCCGCCACAGCGCATTGCCGTCATGGTCCAGCGCCATGAAATCCCCACTTTCGAAAAACACGTATACGCGCTTGCCGTCGGTGCATGGCGTCGGAGCACCCTTGCTCACCGTATCGCTGTTCTTCATACGCTGTGTCGCCACGAACGTCTTGCGCCACAGCGCTCGCCCCGAGGCCAGATCGAAGCAGCAAACCAATAGCGTCTCCTTCTCCGCCCCCTCCACCGCGGTCACAAACACGCGCTTTCCCCACACCACCGGGCTCGATTGCCCGTAGCCCGGCAACTCCGCGCTCCAGGCGACGTTCCTCCCCGCCCCCCACGCCAGCGGAGGCCTTCCCTTGCGATCCAGGCTATCGCCCCGCCCGCGGAATTCCGGCCACTCCGCCGCCGCCGCGGCCGACTGCATCAGGAAGGCCCGCCGCCCCAGTCGAGCGCTATTCATCCATCCCCTCCAATCTCCCGTTCTGCTGTAGGAACAGTTCAAAATTCGCCGCGCTTGTGTTCATCAGCTCCACCAGTTGCATGTAGGCGCCCGGCGTCAGCGTCAGTGTCACCGGACCCACCGTCACGTGCACATTGTCACATGCGCCGCACACGAAGAC
>CAYOBO010000166.1:0-13279 GCA_964402295.1 uncultured Candidatus Solibacter sp.
GCTCGGGGCCGACGGTGTACCTGCGCGATATCGGCGTGGTGGAGAACGGCACGGATATCCTCACGGGATATGCGCACGTGGACGGGAAGCGCACGGTGTATATCCAGGTGACGAAGCGTTCCGACGCATCGACGGTGGCGGTGATCAATCGCGTAAAGGCGGCGCTGCCGGCGTTTCGCAACGTGGTGCCGGAGGATGTGCAGATCACGCTGGAGTTCGATCAATCGGGGTATGTGTTGAGCGCGATTCGCAGCCTAGTGAATGAAGCCCTGTTGGGCGCGGCGCTCACCGGGTTGATGGTGCTGGTGTTTCTCCGCGACTGGCGAAGTGCGTTCATCGTGATCCTGACGATTCCGAGCGCGCTGCTGTCGGCGGTGGTGTGGCTGTGGGCAACGGGGCAGTCGATCAACATTATGACACTCGGCGGATTAGCACTGGCTGTCGGCGTGCTGGTGGATGAGGCTACCGTGGAGATTGAGAATATCCACTCGCACATGGCGAGCGGGCTGTCGCGGGCAAAGGCGGTGTTGGAGGCGTGCAGCAAGACTGCCGTGCCTCGGCTGCTGTCGATGTTGTGCATTCTGGCGGTTTTTGCGCCGTCGTTTTTTATGACGGGTGCAGGGCGGCAGTTGTTTGTGCCGCTGGCGATGGCGGTGGGTTTCGCGATGATCTCTTCGTACCTGCTGTCGAGTGCGCTCGTGCCCGTACTGGCGACGTGGATGATGAAGCAGGGCGCGGTAGAAGAAGAGAAGCATGGGTGGTTCCACAACTTGTACGCCGGGTATCTGGGCATGGCGATCCGGGGGCGGTGGGCGATTGCCGCCGTGTATCTGCTGGCGTGCGGGCTGACGCTTTATTCGCTCTATCCGACGCTGGGCTTGGAGCTGTTTCCGTCAACGAATGCGAACAATCAGTTTCAACTGCGGTTGAAGGCGCCTGCGGGGACGCGGATTGAACGCACGGAGTTGGTGGCGCTGAAGGCCGTGGATCTGTTGAAGGAAGAAGTGGGCGCGAACCATGTTCGGATCACGACGGCGTTCATCGGCGTGCAGCCGGCGAGCTACCCAATCAATACGGTGCATTTGTGGACGGGCGGTCCGCATGAGGTGGTGATGCGTTGCGCGCTCCAGCCGGGCGTGCCTCCGATGGAGACGGTGAAGGAAAAGCTGCGGGCGCGGTTTGCCAAGGACTTGCCGGATGTTCAGATCTCGTTTGAGGCGGGCGATATTATCAGCCAGGTGATGAGCTTCGGATCGCCGACTCCGATTGAAGTGGCGGTGCAGGGTCCGGCGTTGCCGGCCAATCGCGCCCATGCGGAAAAGATTTTCGCGGAGATGAAGAAGATTTCTTCGCTGCGCGATGTACAGTTCGCGCAGGCGCTGGACTATCCGACGATCGACGTGAAGGTGGATCGGGACCGGGCGGCGCAATTCGGATTGACGGCGTCGAGCGTGGCGAAGTCGCTGGTAACGGCGACTTCGTCGAGCCGGTTCACGGATCCGAACTACTGGCGCGATCCGGCGAGCGGAAATGCGTTCCAGATCCAAGTGGAGATTCCACAGCACCGGATGCAGTCGATCGACGATGTGCGGCAGTTGCCGGTGATGCTGAATGGCGAATCGAGGCCGCTGTTGGGCGATGTGGCGGATCTGCGCTACGGGACGGCGATGGGTGTGGTGGAGCGGTACAACATGCAGCGCGTAGTGAGCGTGACGGCGAACATTCATGGCAAGCCGCTGGGCGATGTGGCGAAGGAAGTGCGCGCGGCGATTGCGCGGGCGGGGGCGCCGGCGCGTGGCGTGACGGTGAGTGTGCGGGGACAGATTCCTCCGCTCGAGGAAGCCGTGTCGGGCTTGTCGCTCGGATTGATGCTGGCCGTGGGATTCATCTTCCTGCTGCTGACGGCGAATTTCCAGTCGTTCCGGCTGGCGTTCACGGTGTTGATGACCGTGCCCGCGGCGCTGGTGGGGGTGCTGCTGATGCTGAAGTTCACGGGCGGCACGTTGAACATCCAGAGCTTCATGGGTTCGATCATGGCCATTGGAATTGCGGTGGCGAACTCGATTCTGCTGGTGACGTTTGCGGAGTTTGCGCGGAGGGATGGAAAGGATTCGCGGGAAGCTGCGCTTGAGGGCGGCCGCGGACGGCTGCGGGCGATCCTGATGACGGCGACGGCGATGATGGCGGGCATGCTGCCGATGGCGCTGGGAATTGGCGAAGGCGCGGAGCAGAACATGCCGCTCGGCCGCGCCGTGATTGGCGGGCTGGCGCTGGCGACGGTGGCGTCGCTCACGGCGGTGCCCGCGTTTTATGCAATCTTGCAGGGCGGCGCGTCGCGCACGTCGCGGTCCTTAGATCCGAATGATCCGTCGAGTCGATATTATGAATCTGCCTAAGATGCTGCTGATGATGATGGCCGCGCTGTCTGCCGGTGCGCAGAGCGTGGAAGTGGTGCATGTGACTTCGAAGGTGCTGGAGCGGAAGTCGCGGCTGCCGGGCGAATTCACGCCCTATCAGACGGTGGATCTGCATGCGCGTGTCACGGGATATGTGGAGAAGGTGGAAGTGGACGTCGGCAGCACGGTGAAGGCCGGGCAGTTGCTGGTGACGCTTTCGGCTCCGGAGATGAAGGCGCAACTGGCCGAGGCGGAGGCGAAGATCGGCGTTCTGGAATCGCAGAAGATCGAGGCCGAAGCGCGGTTGGTGGGCTTGCAGAGCACTTACGAGAAGCTGAAGGCTGCCTCGGCGACTCCTGGCGTGATCGCGGGGAATGAACTGGTGCTGGCGGAGAAAGCCGTGGATGTGGGGAAGGCGATGATTGTGTCGCTGGAGAATTCGGCGAAGGTGGCGCGGGCCGCGGTGGATGCGCAAAAGGAGCTGATGGCGTACTTGCAGGTGCATGCTCCGTTCGATGGCGTGATCACGCAGCGCTGGGCGCATCCCGGGGCTTTGGTTGGGCCAGGGCGCGGCCAGGCTTTGTTGCGGTTGGAGCAGCAATCGCGGCTGCGGCTGATTGTCGCGTTGCCGGAAGGCGAGAGTGGGAATGTCCCACGCGGGGCGAAGGTGGCGTTTACGGTGCCCGCCTATATTGGCGAGACGTTTACGGGCACGGTGGCGCGTCATCCGCATGTGTTGGATGCGAAGACGCGGACGATGCCGGTGGAATTGGACGTGGCGAACGCGGGACTACGTTTGGCCCCAGGGATGTATCCGGAAGTGCAGTGGCCGTACCGGCGTCCGCGCGCGTCGCTGCTGGTGCCGCCGACGGCGATTGTGACGACGACGGAACGGAGCTTCGTGATTCGCGTGAACGACGGGAAGGCGGAGTGGGTGAATGTGTCGCGTGGATTGGCGGCGGGGGATCTGGTGGAGGTGTTCGGGGCGTTGAAGGATGGGGATGTAGTGGTGCGGCGTGGAACGGATGAGATCCGCGAAGGCGCTGCCGTGGCCGTGAAACGCTAGTAGGCGATTTCCTTACGCTTGGTGTTGGCGAGCGCGGTGAGTCTTTCCACGATGGCGGGGTGTTCGGTGGAGAGATCCGTGCGTTCCTTGGGGTCGGTTTCGAGGTTGTACAGGGCTTGGGCGTAGGTGACGGATTTGACTCCGCCGCGCTTGCCTCCCATGCCGATTTTGGCGGGGTCGGGGACGGCATGATCGGTGTGCGGGAGGATGAGTTTCCATTTGCCCGAGCGGACCGCGCGGAGTTCGTCCTGATAGTAGTAGAAGAACGCTTCGTGCGGAGTGCGCGCGTTGGGGCGGCCTTCGAGCAGAGGCCAGATGTCGCGGCCGTCGATGGGACGTTGCGGCAGGCTTGCGCCGGCGAGTCGGGCAATGGTGGGGAGGATATCCATGTTGGTGGCGATTTCACGGCAGACACGGCCGGCGGGGATTTTGCCTTTGTAGCGGAAGATGGCGGGGACGCGGAAGCCGCCTTCGAGGACTTCGCGTTTGCCTCCGCGGTAGGGTTCGGGGGAACCGCCATGATCGCCGAAGATGAGCCATGGGCCGTTGTCGGAGGTGAAGATGACGAGGGTATTGTCGTCGAGGTTGAGGCGCTTGACGGCAGCCATGAGTTGGCCGACGGTGGAGTCGATTTCCTGGACAACGTCGCCGTAAAGGCCGCGGCTGCTCTTACCTTGGAATGGAGCGGTGGCGAAGATGGGCGTGTGCGGCATGTTGTGGGCGATGTAGAGGAAGAAGGGCTTCGAGCGGTTGCGCTCCATGAACTGGATGGCGCGTTGCGTGTAACGGTGGGCGAGCTGGGATTGATCGGGGTTGGTTTCGATTTGTTTCTCGCCGTCGATGAGGGCAACGCCTGCTTTGCCGGCGCGGCGCAGTTCGAGATCCATTTGCGGACCCATGTCGTTGGAGCCGGGCGTGCCGAAGAATTCATCGAAGCCGTGCCGGAGCGGATGATAGGGCGGCCGGTCGCCAAGGTGCCATTTTCCGAATAAAGCGGTGGAATAACCTTTTTCCTTCAGAATTTCGGGGAGGAGTGTTTCCGTGGCGGCAATGCCTGTCGGGGAGTTGTATGGAAGGACTTTGGGGATGCCGACGCGGACGGGGTAACAACCGGTAAGGAGCGCGGCTCGGGAGGGGGAGCAGATGGGAGCCGCGTAGAAATCGGTGAAGCGCATGCCCTCGCGGGCGAGTTGGTCGATGTTGGGGGTGCGGATATCCTTGGCCCCGTAGCAGGAAAGATCGCCGTAGCCTTGATCGTCGGTGAGGATGAGGATGACGTTGGGCGGGCGCTTCGGCGCGAGGAGTGCGAGGAGAAGGCTGCGGCGGGTCATTTGTATTCGGTCCATGCCTTGTCGAGTGCGGCGCGGCCGCCCATGCCTTCGTGGATCAGGACACGGTAGCGGAATTGGAGTGTCTTGCCGGCTTCGAGGGTGTAGCTGCCGTCCTGCGTCTTGTCTTTCGTGAAGCTGCGCAAGGCGAAGGGATTGGCGGAGCAGAGCGAATAGCCTCGCGCATGCCAGCGGGTGGGGTGGCGGAGGTTCGAGGGGTGATCGAAGATGGCGACGCCGCAGGGTGAGCCGTTGACGACGGCGGAGTAATCGACCCAGCGGGCCGGTTTGCCCCAGATTTTCTCGGTGGTCTCGAGGCCGTCGGAGTTGAGAAGGACTGCGCCGCGGTCTTGGCGGAACTCATCGGAAAGGCGGAAGGCGAAGCCTCCGTCATCGGTGTCGCCGAAGATGAGAGGCTGGTTCCTGTCTGCGTGGATGGCGATGGTGGCGTCGATGATGAGATGCTCTGTGAGCCGGAAGGCGTAGGTTTGTTGGACTGTACCGATGGATGCTCCCGTGGGGATGCGCATGTCGAGTTCGATGGCGCAACCGGTGGATGTGATTCTGGGTTCGGATTTAGGGACGAGGGTGCTGGTTTTCTGACGGCCCTGCTCGCGCCAGAAGTCGTGTTTGGAGATATCGCCGTGGCCCCAGAAGATGCCGCGGTGCCAGGCGTGGTCTTCCTGTTCGCCGGGGCGGGGATCGACGGGCCAGCCCCGGGAGATGACTTGGCCCTTCGGGGTGCGCAGCGGATGGAGGAACGGCTTGTCCCACTGTTCGGCGTAGTGCAGGGCGGTGATGGGCCTGGCGCCTTCTGTAAACTCGATACGCCCGTTTTCGCGCCGCGCGGCCGAAACAGCGGCGAGGAGAAATGTTCTACGTAGCACGGGGCGTGGACCAGTGCTTGCGGTATTCGCGTTTCAGGTAGCGCGCGGCGTCGGCGTCGCCCAAGATCGTTTCCTTGGCGGGATCGAAGGCGATGTTGCGGCCGGTGCGTCCGACGATGTTGCCGAGGTGGCAGAGCATGGTGGACTGATGGCCCGTTTCGATGTCGGCATTGGGGCGCTTGCGGCTGATGACGGAATCGAAGAAGTTCTGGAAGTGCCAGAGCTCCGCGGGATCCCTTCCGTTCGACTCGTCGTGCACGAGCGCGCCCTTTCTGTCGTAAATGCGAAATCCCCAGGTGCGGTTCCAGCGGCCGACTTGCAGCATGCCCTCGGTTCCGTAGACGGCGACACCGTTATCCTGGCCTTCGAGGCCGTATGGGTTCCAGATGCGCATTTCGAATATGAGGGCTTTGTCGCCGAATTCGTAGGTGATGTTCATCGTGTCGGGGGTTTGCTGATCGTCATCGAAGAACATCTTGCGGGCCATTCCGGAGACTCGGTTAGGGACGTCGACGCCGAGCGCCCAACGGGCGATATCCATTTGGTGGACTCCATCGTTGCCTGCGTCACCGGTGCCGAAGTTCCAGTGCCAATGCCACTTGTAATGAAAGCGATTTTCGTTGAAGGGCATGTGGGTGGCGGGGCCGATCCAAGTGTCGTAATCGAGGCCGGCGGGGACGGGGCCGTCTTCCTTGTGGCCGATGTTTTCGCGGAGTTGGACGTTCCAGGCTTTGGCCATGATGGCTTTGCCGATGCGGCCGGAGCGGACGTGCTCGATGGCGCGTATCGTCGAGGGGCGGCTGCGGGATTGGGTGCCGAGTTGGACGATGCGGTTGTGCTTGCGCGCGGCTTCCACCATGAGGCGGCCTTCGCGGAGATTGTGCGAAGCCGGCTTTTCGACATATACATCTTTGCCCGCGGCGCAGGCGAGAAGGGTGGCGGGAGCGTGCCAGTGATCGGGCGTGGCGATGAAGACGGCGTCGATGGATTTGTCGTCGAGGACCTTGCGGAGATCCTTTACATAAGGAGGCTTGGCGCCCTTCTTTTCGGCGACGGCCGTGGCGCAACGGTCGTAGACGGATTCATCGACGTCGCAGAGGGCGGCGAAGTTGGCTTGCGGCATGGCGGCGAGGCTGGTGGCGATGGAGCGCCCGCGTCCGCGTATGCCGATAACCGCAACGTTGATCTTGTCCGTGGCAGCGACGGCTTTGCGTGTGGCGGTTATGCCCGCGGCGAGCGACGGGAGAAAATAGCGGCGATTCATCCTTGAGCCTCCTCGGTGGAGTGTCGTTCCTTGTGAAGTATATAATGCCCTTTATGCAGAATGCTCAGCTCGCCCGCAGAGACCTGTTCCGCTCGGCCGGGACGGCAGCCATCGCCTGGAGCGCGGCCTCGTACTCGCGCATCCTCGGCGCCAATGACAAAGTGAACCTGGGATTGGTGGGGTGCGGAGGCCGCGGCGTGCACGTGATGGGCGTCTTCGCCGCCAACCAGGAAGTCGCCGTGACCGCGGTTTGCGACGTGTATGCGGCGCGCGTGGACCGGGCCATGCAGAAGGCTCCGAATGCGAAGGGCTTCGCCGATCACCGAAAGCTGCTGGAGCATAAGGAGCTGGACGCGGTGCTGATTGCCACTCCGGACCACTGGCATGCCGGGTGCGCGATCGATGCGTTGCATGCGGGGAAAGACGTCTACTGCGAGAAGCCCCTGACGCTGAAAATTGAAGAAGGGCCGGAGATCGTAAAGGCGGCGCGGGTGAATAACCGCATCTGCCAGGTGGGGATGCAGCAGCGCTCCGGGACGCATTACAAGCAGGCCAAGGAAGAGTACATCAAATCGGGGCGGCTGGGGAAGATCACGCTGGCGCGGACGTGGTGGCATGGAAATGGAGCGCATTTGCAGAAGGCGCCGGAATCGATGCGGCAGAAGCCGTCGAATCTGGATTGGGCGCGGTTCCTGGGTCCGGTGAAGTGGCGGGATTACGATCCGCAGCAGTATTGGAATTTCCGCGCGTATCTGGATTTCGGCGGCGGGCAGGTGACGGATCTGTTCACGCACTGGATTGACGTGGTGCATATGTTCATGGATCAGGACAATCCGACTTCGGCGGTGGCCGCGGGAGGCGTGTTTGCGTATCCCGATGGACGAACGGCTCCGGATACGATCAATGCGGTGCTGGAGTATCCGGGGGGGTGGATTGCGACGTTTGAAGCGACGCTGTCTCCGGGGATCAAGGGCGCGGCGGTGGAGATGTGCGGGACGGAAGGGAAGCTGCTGATTACGCGGAGCAGCTTTGAATTCTTGTCGGCGGAGAAGGGCGCGCAGCCGGTGGTGGTGAAGGCTCCCAAGGAGCAGACGATTGAGCATGTGGCGAACTTTCTCGATTGTGTAAAGTCACGGAAGTTGCCGAATGGGGATGTGTGGATCGGGCACCGCTCGGCACAGGCTTCGCATTTGGCGAATATTGCCTATTTGCAGAAGCGGCGGATTAAGTTTGATCCGGACCGGGAAGAGATGCTGCCTCTTTGAGTGAATCGCGGGGCAGGGATGTAGGCGCTCGGGACCGCGACTCGTGTAGGGATGTGGCGGCGATGCTGGGAATCGCTGCCCATCGTCGTCCGGCCGTTGCGCAAACCTGATCTTTCCACCGAAGCGATGCGATATTCTGGAAAGATAGATGGTCTTAACTCCGCACGAGTTCAGTTCTCGCTTCTGGACCGTAATTGCAGCGACATTTCTGGGATTTCTGGGGATCGGGACGGTGATGCCCGGGCTGGCGCCGCATGTGCGTCATGACCTGGGCGGGTCTGACCGAACCGTGGGGTTCGTGATTGGGATCTTCTCGGTGGTGGCGCTGGCTTCGCGCTTTCTCTCGGGGCCGCTGGCCGACCGCCGGGGGCGGAAAATCACATTCCTGCTGGGGCTGGGGTGCTGTTCGGCGGCCGGGTTGGTGTATCTGCTTCCTCTTGGGTTGGGCAGTGCCTACGCCGGGCGAATCTTGCAGGGATTCGGTGAGGCGTGCCTGTATACGGGGGCGGCGGCGTGGGTGGTGGAATTGGGCGGATTGCAGCGCAGCGGGCAATCGCTGGGGTATCTGAGCGGGGGAATCTGGGGTGGAATATCGGCGGGTCCGGTGGTGGGACACTGGCTGGGATCGTTTGCGAATGCGGCTCTGTTTCAATGCCTGAGCGCGCTGGCGGCGATGGCTTTGTTGAGCTTCGTGGAAGAACACTATAAGCCGGAGGAGCATCGTCGTGCGGCCGATTGGAAGCCGCAGGGATTCTGGCAGGCGGGCTTGTCGGTGGGATTTGTCAACGTGCATTATCCGGTGATGGCGGGGTTTGCGATCCTGCACTTGGCAAGCCACGGGAACTCGGGGCCGGCGGCATTTTCGGCCTATGCGGCGGTGATTCTGACGTCGCGCCTGTTTCTGGGCGGATTGCCGGACCGTTTGCCGCCGCGGGCGTTATTCTTCGGTGGATTGGGATGCATGGGGACAGGGCTGGTGCTGCTGGCGATGGGTCCAAGGCCGGCGGTTGCCGTGTTCGCGGCGGGGCTGTTGGGATTCGGATTTTCTTTCCCCTGGTCGTGTGTGGCGACAACCATTTTGCGGCGGACTGCGCCGGGAGATCGCGGCTCAGTGATTGGCGGATTGAGCGCCTTCTACGATGCCTTTGTGGGAGGCGGATCTTTTGCAGCGGGGTTCCTGTCGCACCGGTTTGGATATCCTTCGGCTTTCGTAATGGGAGCAGTGTGCTTGCTGTTCGCCGCTGCGATCGCGAATTCGCTGTTTGTGGAGGAATCGGGGGGCTATGGGGCGGGACAGGCCCTGGGGCCCGTCCCGGTGAGTGAAGAGGTAAGTTAGAGCAGGTTGGTGGGGCGGCGGGCCCAGGTTTTTCCTTTTTCCTTTGCGATCCCTTCGAGAGCGGCGATGTGTGCACCGGCCTGCGTGAGCACGTGGTGCAAATCGTTGCCGATGGAGATGAAGGTGAAGCCCTTGTCGAGGAATTCGCCGACGCGGGCGGTGCCGAAGAGGAAGAGCCCGAGGATCACGTTGTTCTTTTTGGCGGCGGCGATCAGCTTGTCGGTGGCGGCGAAGAGTTCCGGCGAGGTGTACATTTCCGGGAACACGTAGGTTTCGAATAGACCCATGGACATGCAGAGATCGTTCTGGCCGAGAAAGAGAATATCGACGCCGGGAACAGCGGCGATTTCGTCGATGTTCTCGATGCAGGACGCGGTCTCCACCTGAAGGGCGACGATGATGTTCTTATTGGCGTTGGGCACGTAGCCGAGCAGGCCGGCTTTGTTCGTGCTGCGCTGGGGAAAATAGACCGAGCGCGTGCCGGCGGTGGGATAGCGGGCGCAACTGACGGCTTGGCGGGCCTCCTCCGCGTTGTTGATGTAGGGGACGAGGACGCCGTCGGCGCCGAGGTCGAGTGCCTGTTGGATGCCGGCACGGTCGTCGAAACCGCCAACGCGGACCATCGATTTCGCCCCGCCGCTAGCAATGGCGCAGAGCGTGTAGGACAGCTTTTCGTGGTCCATAGGACCGTGCTGCGTGTCCACCAGCAGCCAATCGTAACCGGTGTGGGCGAGCTGCTCGGCGACGGTGGGGCTGTGGGAGTTGAGGAACAGGCCCATCTTCGGCGCGCCTTGGCGCAGTTGCTCCTTGAATTCTGCTCCTGAAACGGAGGCATTCGACATGTTGTTGTGATCTCCTTCTATTTGCTACGTGGGGTGGCAAGGACGGCCCAGCGACTTTCCGCAGCATACCCGATTGACGGGAAACGAGTCAAAGGGAACTCCGGCTCACCCACGATGAGCCGATCCCAGGATAACCGTGGATCCCCGCGAGCCCTCCCATAACCACCAGGGCTACAATAACGTCCATATACCCATGCGGATTCTCTACCACCTTCCACTCATTCTCTCCCTCCACGCCGCCGACTGGCAGCAATGGCGCGGCCCCTCCTGGAACGGCGTAGCCCAAAGCGACGCCCCGCTCGAATTCAGCGACACCAAGAACGTCCGCTGGAAGACCGCCATCCCCGGACGTGGCCACTCCACTCCCATCGTCGTCGGCAACAGAATCTTCCTCACCACAGCCGTCCCCACCGCCGAAGCCCCGCCCCCGGCCCAAGCCGGCGGCCGCCGTGGACCCGGCGGTGGAGCCGGCGCCGGCCGCGAACACAAATTCCTCCTCCTCTGCATCGACCGCCAAACCGGCAAAATCATCTGGGAAAAAACCGCGCGCACGGCCACTCCGCATGAAGGCTACCACGGCCGCTACGGCAGCTTCGCCTCCAACTCCCCGGCCAGCGACGGCAAGCTCGTCTTTGCCTTCTTCGGCTCGCGCGGCATCTTCGCCTACGACCTCGACGGCACCCTCAAATGGCAGAAGGATTTCGCCCCCATGAAAATGCGCCTCCAGTTCGGCGAAGGCACTGCCCCCGTCATCCACGGCGACGCCCTCATCCTTAACTTCGATCAGGAAGAAAACTCCCACATCCTCGTCCTCGACAAGAACACCGGCAAGCAGCTCTGGCGGCAGGATCGCGATGAGCCCAGCTCCTGGTCTCCGCCCCTCGTCGTCGACCACAACGGCACAAAGCAAATCATCGTCGCCGCTTCCAACAAAGTCCGCTCCTACGACCTCCAAACCGGCAAGCTCATCTGGGAATGCGCCGGCCTTGGCTCCAACGTTATCCCCGCCCCCGTGCTCCACAACGACACCGTCATCGTCATGAGCGGCCACCGCAACCCCAACCTCCTCGCCATCAAGCTCGGCGGCGCCGGCGACCTCACCGGCTCAAAGAACGTCCTCTACACCAATCAGCGCGGCAACTCCTACACACCATCGCCCGTCCTCCACGACAACAAGCTTTATTTCATCTCCGACAGCGGCATGCTCTCCTGCCTCAACGCCACCACCGGCGAACCCTACTACCTCCAGCAGCGTCTCCCCAAGCCCTACAACTTCAAAGCGTCCCCCGTCGCCGCCAACGGCAAGCTCTACCTCGCCACCGAAGAGGGCGACGTAGTCGTCGTGAAAATGGGCGAGAAATATGAAGTACTAGCCACCAATACCATGGCCGATCAAACCTTCATCGCCAGCCCGGTTGTTGTGGATGGCTCGTTATACTTGCGTGGTCAGAACACCCTGTTCTGTATCCGCCAGTAATCCCGGCCGCCCGTTTCAGTCCCAATCACCTTAGTACCCAGTCACAGTACAGTGGTGCGCCTCAGAAAAGTACCCCAGCCTCATTGTTGGCTCCGCTCCCGCACGGCATCCTGTGGATGGCAGTTGAAGGAGCTGAAACCAGATGAACCCCATGAATGTCGCGATTCTTACCCCGAACTCTCCCCAGCGTTGGGAACTCGGCCATATGCTTTCCCACTATCGCGTCGTTCGATTGATTGAGAATTCCATCCAGGCGTATCCCGAGACCAAAGAGTTGCAGAGCTTGCTCCGAGTCCTCTCCCCACAAATCATCTTTGTCGATGTCACTGACATGGAGAAGGCTCTCCGCATCGCACGCGAAGCGTCCGAGTGGCTCCCCGGCCTTCAGATCATCGCCTTCGGCGGCCATCTGGAATCGAGCCAGATGCTGTATGTCATGCGCGCCGGAATCCAGGAATACCTGCCCTCTCCCCTCAATGCCGAAGATCTGCGCGATGCCCTCGTCCGCTCCGTGCGCCGCCTCGAAGAGAAGCCCGTGGCCATGGAACTCGTCTCGAACGTCTTCAGCTTCCTTCCGGCCAAGCCCGGCGTCGGCGCCTCCACCATCTGCATGAACACCGCCGGGGCCATCGCCCAGCGCACGCAAAACCGCACCGGCCTCTTCGATTTCGATATGGACTGCGGCGCCATCGACTTCTACATGAACCTCGAAGCCGGCTTCTCCGTCCGCGATGCCGCCGAGTACGGCGAACAGATCGATGACACCATCTGGCAGCGGCTGCTCACCAAGGTGGGCTTGCTCGATGTCCTCCGCGCCGGCCGCCCCCATCCCGACCGCCCGGTCAACGTCTGGAACCTCGAAGCCATTCTCGCCTTTGCCCGCCCCCGCTACGACCACATCTGCGTCGATCTCGCCGCCGTCGGCAGTCCCGCGTCCATGGCCACGCTGCGCCATTCCAATCAGATCTTCCTCGTCACCACACCCGAGATCTGCTCCCTCCACATGACGCTGCGAACCCTCGACGTTGTGAAGGAAATGGGCCTCGACTCCCGCGTCCACATCGTGCTCAACCGCATGGATTCGCGCTCGCACATGCGCGTCTCACAGGTCGAAGATCTGCTCGGCCAGAAAGTGATGCAATCCTTCCCCAACGATTGGGTCGGCATGCAACGCAGCATGTCCGAAGGCAAGGCCTTGTTGCAAAGCGGTCCGCTTGCCGGACGCTACGCCGAGTTTGCCGCCCGCATCCTCAAGGCCGAAACACCCGTCAAGAAACCGGAAGGGCTCTTGTCCGGAATCGGCAGACTGTTCCAGGCCCGCGGCTGATCCTGCCCGGCGCCGCCCTTCGGTGATATCGTAGTGCGCATGGTGCGTCCTGAAAGACGCGTTCTTCTCGCGGGTGAAAGTCCCGTCCGGG
>CAYOBO010000167.1:0-13074 GCA_964402295.1 uncultured Candidatus Solibacter sp.
TATGGAAACGGGTCAGCCGTAAGGCTGAAACCGCGCCATAATCTACCAATGCGGAGGCGGGTGGCGATCAGGCGGGAACGGGCTCGACGAGGCGGATCTCGATGATGCGGCTGGTGACGATGGGGCGTTCGTAGGAAGGGTGGAGGAATTCGAGGTGCATGCCGCGGCCGACATAGGCCTTCTTGAGCATGGAACCGCCCCAGTTGGAGCCGCTGACGGTGACCAGCGTCGGCTCGGGGCAAAACTTCGGATGGCCGCAGATCATGAACTGGCCGTCGCCGCGATGAACCAGCGTGTAAAAACGATTCTGCGTCTCGATCTCGAGCGTACTCTCCGGCGGGATGTCTTTGAGGTAAACACCTCCTTCGACCTCCGACTGGACAATATTACTGTTGATCGAATCGCTCAGATGCGGATTCGGCCGGAACAGTTTCTGCGCACTGTTTTCCACCGGGTCGTACATGCGCACCCTCATGATAGCGCACTGCAACGGAATTGTAAGGATGGTTGTGGGGTGGGTATTTCCGGTTGCTGGAGCGCCATCGGCGGCCGCATCTCCTCTCTACTGGATATAGCGTAATCAAGAGGCGGAACAGTTCATCGGGGGCGGCTGTTCTTCGATGCACTGTCTTGAACATGTTCAAATTTTGCTTGACAGGGGAAGGGGGCAAGCGCATACTCAATTTGAACACGTTCAAATATATGCGCCGATTCTCTTCCATTCCCATGCTGATCCTCTTCGCCGTGGTTGGGTACGTGCTGGTGCGCACGGGGATTTACGGGCTGACGATCTTCACGGTACTGCCGATGGGGATCGGCGGCGCGGCCGTGTGGGTGGCGTGTCCGGCGACGGGGCGCGGGGCCGCCTGGACGGGGGCATTGGCTGTGCTGGCGGGATTGTTCCTGTTTCTATTGCTGGGAATGGAAGGGGCCATCTGTATCTTCATGACTGCGCCACTGGCTGTCCCTTTGGGAGCGATGGGCGGGTGGATGGCGTATCGCTCCATGGCTTCGAAGAATGGCTGGCGAGGCGCCGCCGCGATGCTGATGCTGCCGCCGGCGACGCTGACGTGGGACATCGCCGCGCCGGCGCCGGAGTTCGCGGTGCGGACGGAACTGGAGATTGCCGCTCCACCGGAACGGGTGTGGAGCCATGTCGTCCGTTTTTCCGAGTTGCCCGAGCCGAAGGAGTGGTACTTCCGGGCGGGACTGGCGTATCCGCGGCGGGCGCGCATTGTGGGTGAGGGGCCGGGGGCGGTCCGGTATTGCGAATTCTCCACCGGGCCGTTCGTGGAGCCGGTCGAGGTTTGGGACGAGCCGCGGCTGCTGCGGTTCCGGGTTACGGAGAATCCGGCGCCGATCAACGAGTGGAGCCCTTACCACGATGTCATGCCGAAACATTTGCATGGATATTTTGTTTCCAAGCGCGGGCAATTCCGGCTGGTGACGCTGCCGGGCGGGCGGACGCTGTTGGAAGGAACCACATGGTATCGCCACGGGCTGTGGCCGGCGGAGTACTGGCGCTGGTGGTCGGACGCGATCATTCACCGCATACATCTGCGGGTGCTGCGGCACGTGCGGATGCTGGCCGAGCAGCCGGGCTAAGCAGGAGAGGTGTGGATCGGATGGAGCACGTTGCGGAAGCGCAGTACCGGCGCTTAACGCCGCACCGTGGGTGGGATAATGCGGGGTATGAGCGACCGGGTGAATTTGACGGTGAACGGCGCGCGGCGGACCGTGGATGCGCCGGCGGGCGTGACGCTGCTCGATGCGCTGCGGGATCAACTGGATTTGACGGGGGCAAAGTACGGGTGCGGGGAAGGGCAGTGCGGCGCGTGCACGGTGCTGGTGGATGGGAAGGCGGTGCGGAGTTGTGTGGTTCCCGCCTCATCGGCGGCGGGGAAGGAGGTGGAAACCGTCGAGGGGTTGGAGCGCGACGGACGTTTGCATCCCTTGCAGGAGGCGTTTCTCGAAAAAGGCGCGTTTCAGTGCGGCTATTGCACGGCTGGATTTTTGATGGGAGCGGCGGGGTTGTTGCGGCGCGTGGCGAAGCCGGATGCGGCGACGATCCGGCACGAACTCAACGGGCATGTGTGCCGGTGCGGAACGTATCCGCGAATCGTGGAGGCCGTGCGCATGGCGGCCGAGGCGAGGAAACGATGATGGACATCCAGACGCGGTACAAGATCGAGACGTTCGACATCGAGCCGGACCGCTTCGAGATATTCGCTCCTTCGGCGCACCGGCTGGAATTTTCCCGCCGCGAGTTCTGGAGTCTGCTGGGCGCCGGGGTGTTGTACGTCATTTCGGCGCAGGATGCCGACGGGCAACAGCCCGAGCGAATCGCCATGCGGCTGCATGTGGCCGAATCGGGCGCGATTACTGTGCTGACGGGGAAGGTGGATATCGGGCAGGGATTGCGCACGCTGTTGACGCAGGCGGCGGCGGAGGAATTGCGCGTGCCCGTGGACAAGGTGCGGGTGCAGACGGCGGATACGGCGGTGACTCCCGATGACGGGGGGACGTGGGCGAGTTTGACCACTCCGCAGACTGTTCCGGTGGTGCGCATGGCCGCGGCGGCGTTGCGTGAGGCGGGGTTCAAGGCAGAGGCGTTGCAGCGGACGGTGGCGTCTTCGGTGACGCTGACGGCCCCGAAGGATTGGAAGGTGCTGGGGACATCCTTGCCCATGGTGAACGGGCGGGACATTGTAACCGGGCGGCAGAAGTACGGCAGCGATTTGCGGGTGGATGGCATGTTGCACGGAAAGGTGCTGCGCGGGCCTTCCTATCATGCCTCGTTGGTGAAGGTGGATGGGGCGGCGGCGGAGAAATTGCCGGGCGTGCGCGTGGTGCGCAACGGGACGCTGGTGGGCGTGGTAGCGGGCGATGAGCGGACGGCGGCGGAGGCCTTGCGGCTGCTGCGGGCGGAGTGGAAGGAAACGGGGCTGCCGGCGCAGTCGGATTTGTTTGCGCATTTTCGCAAGACTGCGGAAGCGCCGGTATTGCAGCGGGGATCGCGGTATCCGGCGGTGATGCAGGCGGGATCGGTGGAAGAGGCGATGCGCGGGGCGGTGAAGCGGCATGAGGCGACGTACACGGCCGAATATATTGCGCACGTGGCGCTGGAGTGCCGCTCGGCGATTGCCATGTGGGAAGGCGACAAGCTGACGGTGCATTGCGGGACGCAGGCGCCGCAGGTGGTGCGGCGGGAACTGGCCGAAGCGTTCCGGATTCCGGTGGGGAATGTGCGGCTGATTGTGTCGACGATCGGGGCGGGGTTTGGATCGAAGCATCGGGGCGAATGCGAACTGGAGGCAGCGGCCCTGGCCAAGGCGGCGGGGAAGCCGGTGCGGCTGGCCTGGTCCCGGGAGGATGAGTTTGTGGCCGGCTACTTCCGCCCGGCCGCGGTGGTGGATGTGAAGACGGCGCTCGATGCGGGCGGGAAAATGACGGGGTGGGATTTTCATAATTACAACTCGGGAGCGGCAGGAATTGGAATTCCATACGCCATTCCGCATTATTACTGCGGATTTCACCGCGCGGATTCGCCGTTGCGGCAGGGGAGTTACCGTTCGCTGGCGGCGGTGGCGAACACGTTCGCGCGGGAATCGCATGTGGATGAAGCGGCCCGGATGGCGGGCGCCGATCCGGTGGAATACCGGCTGCGGCATATCGAGGATGCGCGGCTGCGGCATGTTGTCGAGGAGGGCGCCCGGCGGTTTGGTTGGGTAGCGGGGCGGAAGGGTGCGGGTGTGGCGTGCACCATCGAAAAAGACGCGCGGCTGGCGCTGTTTGTGGAGATGGCCGCCGCGGCGCGCGTGTCGCGGATGGTGATGGTGTTCGATTGCGGCGCCGTGCTGAATCCGGATAATCTGCGCAATCAATTGACGGGGGCGTTGATTCAAGGACTGGGCGGGGCGCTGTTTGAGGCGGTGCGATTTGACCGGAAAGGATTGTTGAATGGGAAATTGAGCCGGTACCGGGTGCCTCGATTGGCGGATTTACCGGAAATCGAGGTTCATTTGGTGGACCGGCGGGATGTGGCGCCCGCCGGGGCAGGGGAAGCGGGGATTACGCTGGTTGCCCCGGCGGTGGCCAATGCCTGGTGTGCGCTGACGGGGGAGCGAAGGCGCGGGCTGCCGTTGTTTGGCTAGTTTTCGTCGCGTTCGCCGGGGTGCATCTTGCGCCGCATCGGAAAAATGGCCGGCGCGGAATTTTCGACGAGTTTGAAATCGGCGGGGATTTTGAACAGCGACGGGTCGGGCTCTGCGCGGCGCAGGTTCTGGACGCGGTAGATGGTTTCGCCCACCAGGGGATCGGTGTTTTTGGAGAATATGACCATCTGGAGGTCGCTCGAATACCAGCTTTCGTTCGTGCTGACGATTTCGCGGTCGTTGCCGATGGAGCCGGCGGGGATGGTGTGGGTGTTGCGAGTGCCTTCGACGCGGACGCCTTCCATGGTTTGGGCTGGTAGCTTTTCCGACTTGCTGTTTTTGGAATCGAAGGGAAGGCGCATGGCGGTGACGGCTCCCATGGGCGCGGGGCCGTCGGGGATGGTGAACATGACATCGGGGGGCGGCGCGCCTCCTTCGGATTTGTGGCTGACCGAGACATGGATCTTTTCCTCGACGATCTCCTTGCGGTTGCCTTCGACCTTTTCCGAGCGGAAAACGGCGGGTTCGCCCATCTTGATCTTGCGGGCGGTTTTGTCGTTGTAATTGAGGATGAAGACTTCCCGGGCGACGGGGTCGGTGATGGTGACCATGCGCGGGGCGTCGGCGTTTGCGCTCTGGAACGGGCTGAGGTTGGCGAAATTGTTTTCTCGGCGGGTGCGGCCATCCTTGTCACGGGCCATCTGGGTGGTGTGCTTGTTGACGATGCGTGTGCCGTCGGCGAGGGTGCGGGTCATTTCCGTGATCGCTTCGGCGGAATAGGGCGCGCCTTTGACCACCTTGCCGTCCATGTTGCCGGCGGCGATGAAGTGCATGGTGCTGGCCGCCAAGCCACCGCCGCCGCCTGCTTCGCCCGTCCAGACCATGGGGCCTGCGCCCGAGGTGGCTGTGCCGCTGATGACGTGCACCTGGCGGGACGTGGACGTTTGGGTTTGGGCGGCGGCTGCCGTTGTGCCGGCGAGCGCCGCGGCAAGTAATGTTCTGCGATTCATAGAGTTTCTCCTAGTAGACAAATCGTATGGCTTTGGCCAGGCCGTCACCGCCCAGCAAGACGTCAGCCTTGACCGTTCCCGATGCATCGTCGGGAGCGACAGGCAATCCTAACTTCCGCAACTGCGATCCCTGCAACTCCATGCGGACCACCATGACGGGTTCGCCGGATTCGAGCGGCTTGCCGAAGCGCAGGGGGACAAAATCGGTGACATATTCGGTATTGCGCACAACGGGGCGGGTGGCGCGCCGAGGTTCGGCCGCGGCAACGCGGGCCGGGTTTTCCGGCGCAACGGCGGGCGCCGGCGCGGGGGCGATTTCCCGCGCGATTTGGGGGGCGGGTTGCTTGGGGCGGAGCAGTGCGAACAGCAGCAGGCCGGCGGCGAGTGGAACGGCCCACGCCGCTTTTCGCCAGATGGCATGCCGGCGCGCCTGTTTGTGCCGTGCGAATGCAGCCATGACGGCGGACTCGACCTGCGGGGGCGCAGCCGCCGCGGTGCTCTGGCGGGACAAATCGGCGAGGGCGGTGGTGAGCGCGGACTCAGAGGCTGCCCACTCGCGGCATGCTGGGCATTCGGCGAGATGAAGCTTTGCATCGCGGAAACCCGCTTCGCTGAGCCACTGGCGGCGCGTATAATCGCGGCGGATGGCAAGGAATTCCTGACAGGTCATACGGGACACCTCATGGAGTTTGTTTTCTGCTCCTGATGCCACTTTTCGTTGAGTAAAGCGCGGGCGCGATGGAGGCGTGAGCGCACGGTTCCAATGGCGCAGCCGATCGCTTGGGCGGCCTGGGCGTAGTCCAATTCCTCCAGGTCGCAGAGCACCACCACTTCGCGATAGGCGGGCGGAAGCGAAGCGATGGCCCTCTGAAGGCCGTCGAGAGCTTCTTTTTGGGTGAGTTCAGTGAGCGGGCTTGCCGCCGGCGATTGCCCCGCCGGCGATGTATCGTCGTCGATCTCGAGGGGGAGGAAAGGTTGTTCGCGGCGCAGCCAGCGATAGGTCAGGTTGCGGGCGGCGCCGAGCAGGTAGGCGAGCAGATTGCCACGCGCCGGGTCGAAGCGATCCATCTCGGCGAGCAGAGCGAGGAAGACATCCTGGGTCACTTCCGCGGCGGCTTCCGTGTTGCCGCACATTTCCAAGGCGAAGCGGTAGACCCGGCCGCTGTGGATTCGATACAGGGTGGAGAAAGATTCGGCGCAACCCCGCCGGGCCTTTTCAAGCAACGCGCTTTCGGGCACTCCCTGTAACTGACGCTCCATGACAGCTTCTGTTAGGGATTGCCGTGCGCGGGCGGAAAGTTCCGCGAAATTTGTTACTTGTCTTCGCCGATGTGCTGGGCGAGGTAGTTTTCGTAGCCCATCTCCTTGATCATGTGGAGCTGAGCTTCGAGGTAATCGACGTGCTTTTCCTCATCGGTGAGGATTTTCTCGAACAGGTCGCGGGAGCCGTTGTCGCCGGCATCGACGGCGCAGTTGATGGCCTTGTTGAGGCGGGGGACGGCTTCGTATTCCAGGGCCAGGTCGTTTTCGAGCTGCTGCTTGACGTTCTGGCCGATGCGGAGGGGGAACAGTTCGCTCATGTTGGGGGTGGCATCGAGGTAGAGGATGCGCTCGATGAGGGCTTCGGCGTGGCGCATCTCTTCGATGGATTCCATTTTGGTGTGCTTGGCCAGCTTATGATAGCCCCAATTCTCCATCATTTCGGCGTGGAGGAAGTACTGATTGATGGCGGTGAGTTCCGCAGTGAGAACCTCTTGCAGGAACGCGATGACTTTGTCGTTGCCCTTCATGGTGATTCTCTATTGTATCAATACGGGCGTGTCAAGGTTTCTGTGAGAAGGGATCGACAATGGGAAGGCCGGTCTTGGCGAAATCGGCGCGGTTTCTGGTGACTACGGTGAGGCGATGGGCGAGCGCCGTGGCGGCGATCAGGCTGTCCTTCACAGGCATGGCGGCGCCGGCCGAGCGCAGTCTGGCCAGCAGTTCCGCCCACACACGGCTTGTGTCCGCGTCCCAATGGATGCAGTGTAAACGGCCAGCGCCCATGTCGAACCACTGTTCGAGCGCGGTACGCCGTTTTCCTTTGGGAAGGATGAGGATGCCATAGCGGAGTTCGCCCAGGATTACGGGGTCTACGGCCATTTCATGTTCATGGAGACGCAACCAACCGAGGACACGCGGGTCGGGAGCGGGTTTCGTTGGTTCACTGAGCACGTTTGCGTCTACCAGATACTTCACAGGGTATCCGTGGACTCAGACTCGATCGCCGTGAAATAGCCCTTTTGCGGACAGGCAAGCAGCCAATCGATGACACCGTCATTCGGCGGAGAAATACGGGTAATGCGGTAGTCTCCGCAATCGAGGCGCTCGATCTCGAATTCCTGCCCCGGTTCGATCCGGTCGCGATGCCGGAACTCCGCGGGAAGGACGATTTGCCCCTTGGATGAGACAGTGGTCTTCATGCGCGTAAGATATCGTCTTACTTATCGTATGTCAAGCGCCAACGGGGCCGTGTGAAGGCAAAATAGAAATGTCTCCTTGCTGGCAAAGTAGAAACGTCCCCTTTTGCCCATGCTCGCGGGGAGTGCGAGTTGTGCTTGTCAAGTTCTGCAAAAACGAAATTGGCCTGCCAGCCCTATTCGCGGGGATGGGATCCAAGGGAAGGGGCTGGCGGTTGAAGCCCCTTCCCGACGGCCAGGGCACGAATGAGACGAAGGCAAGCGTCGGCATTGGGAAATATCCGCACAACGAGAGTCCTGCGCTTCAGTTCCTCCCTGAACCGTTCGAGCATATTCGCCGACTTTAGGTTCTTGGGACGGGCGCGTCTTCATGAGGGTGAGTGCGCCGGATTCCTTGTCGAGGGCGAAGGCAGAGGCAGCGCCCGGGCTGGTTAACGGCACTGGCGAAACTGCCAGCGTACTCCGTGGCTCCGGAAACCGGGTCCATACGAAATCCGTAGATCCCGTTCCCGTTGCGCGCTGGTTTGGGATCGGTATAGGCGCCGAAGTAAACGAACACCGGCGCTTACTGCTGTGCTCTGGAAGGCAGTGTGGCACAACAGGCTGCCGCGGCGGCTCCACGGAGAAGCGCCCGGCGGCAGAATCCCAGTTTCATTCCATCCTCCCAGAAAGGTGGTGTACAGCTTCATGTATCGAGAGTACAGTTCCTTGGCGAGGAAGGGAAGAAGGAAATGGTAAGGGAGTGGTAAGTGTGCCGTCAGCCGGCCAACGTGGGCGTGTATTTCTTGAGAACGGACTCGGGGAGATCCACCCCCAGGCCAGGGGCTTCGGGCGGGAGGTAGTAGCCGTTTTCAAATCGCGGGGTGAGGCGCTCCATCATTTCGTTGCCGGGCTCGCCGGTACCGAAGCTTTCGGCCATCGGGCAATTGGAATGCGAGATGACGAGGTGGATGGAGAAGAGGCTACCGCCGCGGTGAGGCATGACGGGGATGCCATGGGCTTGGGCGATGGTGGCGACTTTGCGGCCGTCGGTGAGTCCGCCGCACCAGGTCTGATCGGGCTGAAAGATATGGGCGGCTTTGTGGCGGATGAGTTCCTGGAAGCCGTAGCGGGTGAATTCATGTTCGCCGCAGGCGATACGGGTACCTTCGACCTGTTGCGCCAATTGCTGATAACCTTCGAGATCGTCAGGGTATAGCGGCTCTTCGATGAAGTAAAGGTTGACGTCAGCGGCCCGCTTGGCGAATTCGAGTGTGTATTCGACATTCCAGCGGCAGAGGCAATCGATCATGAGTTTCGATCCGGCGGGGATGACGCCGCGCGCTTTGCGCAGGGTGTCGATCAGGACCAGCATGCTGTCCTTGTCGGGGGCGGCGGCGGCTTCGAAGAGGCCCATCTTGAAGGCTTGGAAGCCGAGTTTGGCGGCGCGCTCGAAGTTGGAGCCGGTGTAGTAGGCCATGACTTTGGGCTTCGATGCGCCCCCGAGGAGACGCCAGACGGGGAGGCCGGCGTTTTTGCCGGCGATGTCCCAAAGGGCGAGATCGATGCCGCTGATGGCCATGATGGCGAGTCCTTTACGGCCGTAGAAGGAAGAGGAGGCGAACATCTGTTCCCAGAGCAGATCGATGTTGAGGGCGTTGGCTCCGATCAGGAGATCTTTCAGATGGGTTTCGATGATATGGACGGCAGCGGTGCCGCCGCCGCCCATGCCGTAACCGGTGAGTCCCTGGTCGGTTTTGATCTGGACGAGGATGGAGCCGGTGAGTTGGGAGAAGGGTCCGAACCAGCGCATGCGGGCGGGGTCGAAATCGGATTCGAACTTCTTGGTGCCGAAGCGGGAGGTGGGCAGCAGCGGCAGGGGGGCTGCCTTGACGGAGACAATCTTCTGGGTGCCGGAGGCGGCGAGGGCCGTGCCGGCGGCTGCCTGCTGGAGGAAGGCGCGGCGCGATGTGCGGGATGCCATAGATTGCCAGTGTATAGGAAAGCTGGGTCTCTAGGGCATCCCGGTGGTTTCAGACAGCGATGCTCACTGGCAACTGAGCCAAGTGGAGAAGCCGGTTGGTGTTGCACCGGTGACGGAGAACTGGATGCGATCTCCCGCGGCCACGGCAACGCTACTCGTCGATGTGCAATCGCTGGTACCGCCGATGATGCAACTCAGTGCGGTGTTGACGTTATTCACTTGCAGCGTGACCGTGTAGCTGCCGCTGGCAAATGGATGGACCCGGAGGTTGTTAAAAGTGCAACTGAAGCCCATGGGTACTTCGGAGTTGTTGTCGGACGTGCGGCTGGTGTTGCCGTTGACGGCGAAGAAGCGAGGCAGCGAACTGCTGAGAGGAAACGTGGCGGTGAAAACAGCCGATGCCGCTCCCACGCCCGTTGGGCCGGTAGCTCCCGTCGGACCGATGGAACCGATTGGGCCGGCGGGTCCGGCGGGACCTGTGGGACCAGTGGGGCCGGGGACGGTGCTGGCTGCGCCGGTGGGTCCGGTTGGGCCGATGGCTCCGTTGGCGCCGGTGGGACCAGTGGGACCGGGGACGGTGCTGGCTGCGCCGGTGGGTCCAGTTGGGCCGGCGGGACCGGTGGGGCCGGGGACGGTGCTGGCCGCGCCGGTGGGTCCGGTTGGGCCGATGGCTCCGTTGGCGCCGGTGGGACCGGTGGGTCCGGGGACGGTGCTGGCTGCGCCGGTGGGTCCAGTTGGGCCGGCGGGACCGGTGGGGCCGGGGACGGTGCTGGCTGCGCCGGTGGGTCCGGTTGGGCCGATGGCACCGTTGGCGCCTGTGGGGCCGGTGGGTCCAGGGACGGTACTCGCTGCGCCGGTGGGTCCGGTTGGGCCGATGGCTCCGTTGGCGCCTGTGGGACCGGTGGGGCCGGGGACAGTGCTGGCTGCGCCGGTAGGACCGGTTGGACCGGCGGGACCGGTGGGACCGGGGACGGTACTCGCCGCGCCTGTCGCGCCAGTGGGTCCGGCAGGGCCGGTGGCGCCGTTGGCTCCGGTTGGTCCTGGGGAACCTGTTGGGCCGGTGGTTCCATTGGCTCCGGCGGGGCCGGTGGGGCCGGTAGGGCCGGTAGCGCCGTTGGCTCCATTGGATCCGGCGGGTCCGACGACACCGGTGGGGCCCGTGGGTCCGGTGGGGCCGGGGACACCCGTGGAGGGGCCGGTGGGGCCCGTTGGGCCTGTTGGGCCGGTGGCTCCCGTGGCGCCACCCGCACCGCCGCCTCCCCCGTCGATGTAGTAGCCGTTAATGTCCACGATCAGGTGCGTGGCGTTGGTGACGTAGATACTGATGCTGCCTGCGGCGCTGGCGGGGACGATGGCGGCATTGGCAACGACGCGGCCTTCGAAGGAATTCAAGGTGGAGACGTTGGGAATGGGCGAACCCGTAGGGAAAGCCGTGAGGAACGTGAGCGGGCCGGGAGGAACCACGGTGATGTTGACAGAGTAGGCGCGGGCTGCGGGAACGCCGCAATTGCCGAACGGAACGGGGATGTCGCGCTGGCCGGCGGCGGCGAGCGCCGGTGGGCCGAAGTTGCCGGTGAAGCCCAATTGGGCGTATTCGGGGCGTGTGTCGACGAGTCGGCAAGGCGTGACGGCCACCAAAGACAAGGGGCCGGTAATGGCGGCGCTGCGCGCATCCTTGGTTCCGCCGGCCGGATCGAACGACGGCGGCGCATACCAGTTGGTGAGCGGAATGGGATCCTGCGCCCAAGCCGCGAGCGCGCAAAGGAAAACCACCGGACCTGCGCGCAGCGCATACGCGCATATAGCACAACTTTTCATCGATATTCCTCCCTTAAATCGGATAAAAGGCCGATGTTACTGGCTTTGGTGAGCATAACACGTAACGCGGCTGTGGAGGAAACGTTTTTCCTAACGGAGCGTGCGCGGCAGTGGCGCGCCTACAGAATGTCGAGGGCAGCCTGGATTTCGCTGCGCGTGTGGGCGTCGCCGGTGCGGGTGCAGGCTTCGATTCCCTGCTCGTAGATGGAGCGGGCGTCGTCCGGTTTGCCCATGCGTTCGAGAGCCTGGCCGCAGTGGTAGTAGGCCGCGACGTAGTCCGGGTTGGCGGCGATGAGATCGCGGTAGGAGGAGACGGCCAGTTCGTACTGGCCGTTGGAGGCGTAAGCCTGCGCCAGGCCGTAGCGGGCGAAGCTGTTGTTGGGATCCTGTTCGAGAAGGGCTTGGAGAGCCTGCACGCGGTCAATGGGCATAAGTCTCCATGCTAATATATCCGGCGATGAGTTTACCCACGGAAGGCCGGCCGGTGAGCGAGTCGGCGAGCGAGATATCGGAGATGGCGCTGCCCACGCATGCCAATCCGTTAGGAAACCTGCTGGGCGGGCGGGTGATGCACCTGGTGGATATCGCGGCGGCGCTGGCGGCCATGCGGCATGCGCGGTGTTCGGTGGTAACGGCGTCGATCGACCACATGAACTTCTTGTACCCGGTGCACATTGGCGAACTGGTGCTGCTGAAGGCATCGGTGAACCGGGTGTTCACGACATCGATGGAAGTGGGCGTGAAGGTGCTGGTGGAGAATCTGCGGACCGGGGCCGTGCGGCACACCAGTTCGGCGTACCTGACCTTTGTGGCGATTGACGAGGAGGGGAAGAAGGTGGCGCTGCCGCAGGCGATTCCGCAGAGCGAGGAGGAAATCCGCCGCTACCACAGGGCTGGGGAACGGCGGAAAATCCGTTTGGAAATGCGGGAACAGGCTAAGAGAAGAGTTTAGTCGCCCTCCGGTTCGTCCTTATACATGTAGGCGATATTGGCCTTGTAGAGGAGGATGTTCGGGGCATCTTCGCGGTTGACCTTGAGGCAGGACTTGTCGTACCACTCGATGACCCCGTGCAGGGTTTCTCCGCTCTTGAGAACGAAGACCATGGGCGTCTTCGCCTGCATCTGTTTGACGTAGTAGAAGTTTTCGGCGTTGGTCTGTTCCGGCGGAACCTGCTTTTTCGCTGGGGGGAGTCCTCTGCCCTTATCGGATTTGTCCTTTAGATCGATTGGTGGACGGATGAGCCGTCGGTTGCCCGTCTCCATTGCGGGTCTCCTTGGGGTAGGGTTGATTAGAGCCCGGAAGCGCTTCTTTCCAAGCATGTCTTCCGGGGCGTTTTCTTGATCTTAGCACCACTCGGCGGGTGGGAGGAAGCGCCATTTAACCCAAACATCGGAAAAGGTTTGTGAACGTGTCAAGGAGGGCCTGGAGAAAAGAAAGAAGGAGGAAGGGCGGGCGCAACATTTGGGTGAAAGGGGTGAGTGCGCCCGCCGTCGTAACGGGGATTTGAACGTAAGGGCGATGGAGGCGACGGTTTGGTTACGCCTCACATTAAAAAAAATTTTTCTTGACGCAGACGGAAGGGTGCTGTATTCTGAAGGCGAATAAAAAGCGAACACAAAAGCAACGAGGTGCTCACCATGTCCTCCCCCTTCCCCCCTTCCACGTTTCG
>CAYOBO010000168.1:0-13031 GCA_964402295.1 uncultured Candidatus Solibacter sp.
CCGGACGGGACTTTCACCCGCGAGAAGAACGCGTCTTTCAGGACGCACCATGTCCCGAATGATACCATTGCCAAAGGGATCGCCCTGCATGCAGGGGTTCCTTGACGTTATACTGGATAAAACATAATGCTTCGTTTCTGTTGTTTTGCGTTTAGTCTCGGAGGACTCGCGGCGCTGGCCGCTGAGGCGAACATCGAAGCAACGCGGCGTGTCATGACAGTGAAAGCGGACGCGAGCGGGCGGCTGGTTCGCCGTACGGTTGTTGTACAGCCGCGTGTGATCCAGCCAACTCTGGCCACGGAATCGCGCGAAGAGAAGGCGGCGCCCGTGCCGCTGGCAGCCGATGCCAGCGTGAACGAAATCATTGAGCACGCGGCGGAACGGCACAAGGTGGATCCGTTGCTGGTGCACTCGGTGATTCAGGTAGAGAGTGCGTACAACAAGTACGCCGTTTCGCCGAAGGGGGCGATGGGCATGATGCAGTTGATGCCCGCCACGGCGCGCAGTCTGGGCGTGCGCAATCCGTTTGACCCGCGCGAGAACATCGAAGCAGGAGTACGATATCTGAAGCAGTTGCAGGACACTTTCGGCGATCTGCGCCACGCGCTGGCGGCGTACAATGCCGGGCCGGGCGCGGTGTCGAAGTATGGGACCATTCCGCCTTACGCGGAGACACAGAATTACGTGTACCAGGTCGGCAAGAGATTGGGCAATGCGCGGCGCGTGCAGCGGGCGCAGACGAGCGTGAAGACGGTCGAGTTGCCCAAACGCATCGAGCAGACCGTGGACGAGGAAGGACGATTGCATCTGCGGATGCGATAAACTGAACGCGCGCGAAGGGGGCGCGGTTGTTACTATGGCTCGACGAGCAGGTAGTTCCGAACTCCCGGCGATGCCGCTGTTGGCGGCGTTGCTCTTATCGCTGCCGTTGTATGGCGGAGCGGGGGATTTGTCCGTCACGGCTGTCCGGTTCTGGTCGCTCGCCGACGTTACGCGCATTGCCATTGAAACGAACGGAGAGTTCACGTATCGCACGGTGCGGCTGAGCAAGCCGGACCGCGTGTTTTTCGATTTGCGCGGGGCCAAGGCGGCGGTGGCGGATAAGGGTGTCCATACGATTGCGGTGAACGACGGGCGAGTGCGCCAAGTGCGGGTGGCGGAGAACCAGCCGATGGTAACGCGCGTGGTGGTGGATCTGGGCGAGGGCCCGCTGGAGGTGGTGACTTCGCAGCTTTCGGTGCCGGACCGGCTGATGGTGGAAGTGCGGGTGAAGGGCAAAGAGCCGGCGGCAACTCCCCCCGTGCTGAGTTCGAGCGGCGCGAAGAAGATCGTCGAGCCTTCGCGGAGCCTGGCGCTGTCGATGGAGCCTCCGGTATTTGCCGCGGCGAAGCCGGTGAGTGCCGCGCCTCCCGGCTTGCCGGTGGTGGATTGGCGGCAGATGGCGGCTCCCGAGCCGGTGGCGCCGGCGATGCGGGAAGAGCCCGCTCCGGCGAAGGCGGATGCACCGAAGCAGGCGCGGCGGAACAGCACGGGCGGCCGGTCATTGACGCGGGTGTTGGGGCTGAAGATCCGGCGCATTGTGATCGATCCGGGGCATGGCGGAGTGGATCGCGGGACGACGGGGCCGGGCGGTTTGGTGGAGAAAGAGCTGACGCTCGATGTGGCCAAGCGGCTGGCGGCGCTGGTGGAAGAGCAGATGGGGAGCGAGGCGATTCTCACGCGCGACCGCGATACATATGTGGAGTTGGAAGACCGCGCAGCGGTGGCGAATCGGAAGAAAGCCGATTTGTTTATTTCCATTCATGCGAATTCTTCGCCGATTAAGACTGCGGCGGGCGCGGAGACCTATGTACTGAGCTTCACGACGTCGAAGGCGGCGCTGGAGGTGGCGGCGCGGGAGAATGCGGCGAGCGAACGTTCCATTAGCGAGCTGAAGGAATTGCTACAGAAAATCGCGTTGAAGGACAAGGTGGAGGAATCGCGGGAACTGGCGTCGAAGGTGCAGAGTTCGCTGGTGCAGACGACGAGTGGAGCAGTGCCTGTGGCGAAGGGATCGCGGCGGGATCGGGGGATCAAGCGTGCGCCGTTTGTGGTGCTGATTGGGGCGCAGATGCCGGCGATACTGACGGAGATCGGGTTTGTGACGAATTCGAAGGAAGAAGCGATGCTGAAGAAGCCGGAGTACCGGCAGAAGATCGCGGAGTCGATCTTGAAGGGGCTGCAAGGGTACGCGGAGACATTGGGGCAGATGGAAGTGGCGCAGACGGGGCGGCGGGATGGGTCGGTCAGCAAGCGGCTGGGGGAGACCCGTATTCCGGACTCTCTGGCGCCACAGCGTCATGCACCGGCCGAGTTGCCATAGAAATCGTAGAGGAAGCGGCGGAGAATTGCCTGTTCCAGGCGTCCCTGGCGGCCGGCAGGGGCAGGGATTCGCACAAGCAGTTCGATTCTGCTGGGATCGATGAGGCGCAGCGTTACCCGGGGCTCGACGGAAGGCGCGCTGAAGCCGTGTGTGCCGGTAAGCCGTTGCATGTTCTCCTTGGCTTCGTCGAGGAAAGGGCCGCATTCGGCGAGGGCGGCTTCGAGGAGAATGCGTTCGGCACGCACCCAATCGTCTTCGATGCGCACGGGGATGGGGAAAACATGCACGACGTAGGCCTCGAGCGCGGATTCATTGATCACCGAGGTATTGAAGAGCATGCTGTTCGGGATGGAAACGGTGCGGCCGGTGTGGACGTGGAAGGAGTGGCCGGGGCCGATTTCGAGCAGCGTGGTGCTGAACATGTTGTAGTCGATGACCTCGCCGCGATAGGTTCCGATTTCGACACGATCTCCAACGGAAAAGAGGTTGCCGGTGGTGCGCAGGATGGAACCGCTGATGCACATGATCAGCTCCTTGGTGGCCAGGACGAAGGCCGCGGCCAAGGCAACCACGGATAGGGCGAAGGCCTGCAATTCGGCGGCCCAGATCGCCGCCAGACCGAGCAGGAACAGCAGCACCAAGCCATTGCGGACATTGATGAGAAGACGCAGACGGACCTCGGGCTGCGGGACGTTGCGGATGATCGCCTGCCGCAGGATAACCCGTAGCAGGAGGGCGATCGCCAACAGGAGAAAGGAGCCAACAATACGGTGGTCAAAGGGAGATTTCAGTGTTTCGAGCCAGTTCATGTCGAATCGGCCGCCTACGGCTTGCCGCTACACTGGCGTCGCCGGCGGATGTGCACCATGATACTGGATCGGGGCTATCGGACGGCTTCGAGGATTTCCATGGCTTCGTTGCGGACTTCGGGGTTGGGGCTGGCGGCGGCTTGCTGGAGGTAGCCGCGGGCGGAGAGCGGATCGCCGCTGGCCGCTAGTGCGGTTCCCAGTCCGAGTAGGGCGCGGTCGTAGCCGGGGCGGGCGGCAAGGGCGTCGCGATAGTGCTTGATGGCGGTGCGCCAGTCGCGGCGGCGCGAAGCGAGCGTGCCCAGGCTGTCGTGGGCCTCGGCCATTTTCGGTTCATAGAGGGCCGCCATTTCGAACTGGCGTTGCGCCTGGTCGAATTGGCCTCGGATGGCGAGGGAAAGCCCGTAGTTGAAACGCGCCACGGCTTGTTTTGGGGCAAGAGCGATGGCGTCTTGGAAATGGCGGTCGGCGCGGGGGAAGTCTTTCTGCGAGGAATAGAGATTGGCGAGGTTGGAGTGGGCCTCGGCGTAATCGGGGCGGAGGCGGATGGCTTGCTCGAATTCTGCTTTCGCGCGATCGAGTTCGCCGGATTGGAAGAGCATCTGGCCGTAGGTATTGTGGGGTTCCGGATAGTCCGGGTCGGCGGCGATGGAGGCGTTGAGGGCGGCGATGGCTTCGGCGTTACGGCCAGACAGTTGTAGGGCGCGGGCGAGTTCGTGGCGGGCAACCGCGTCGCGGGGATCGAGTTTGGCGGCTTGTTCGAGTGTCGTAATGGCCGCGCTGAATTCGCCTTGCTCGGCGAGCGCGGCTCCGAGTCCACGGAGCGCGGGGGCGAAGGCGGCGTCTTTTTCGAGTGCGCGGCGAAAGGTTTCGATGGCTTTCTGGGGCTGATTATCCGCTGCGTAGGCTTGGGCGAGATCGTAGTAAAAATGTGGCGTGACGGGCCGGCGCCGGGCGATGGCGGCTTCGAGTTGGGGAATGCCCTGTTTGACGTTGCTGCCGTGCACGACCTGGGCGGCGGCAAGGTGGAGATCGAGTTCGGGAGCTTCGGTGGGGTAGTATGCGACGACGGCGCCCCGATAAGCGTCCGAGGCGGGCTTCTCAGCGCGTGGAGCGAGGGGATTCGGCGGTGGGCGGCGCATGATTTTGTGGTCGGTCATGACGGCGTGGACCACGTCTTCGGTACGCCGCTGCGGCATGTGGCAAGAGGTGCAGTCCGGAGATGGGGCGTGAGCCTTGGCGTGACAATTGCGGCAGATGGCGGCGTAGTGTTTGGCGGCTTCAGCGGCGGGGACCGTGCGATGGGGATTGTGGCAGGTGGTACAGACGAGCTTGCCTTCCGATTTGAGGAAACAGGCGGATTGGCGCAGGCGATAGACGGAGCTGACGATTTCGAATTTGTCGTCGTGGCCGGTCTTGGGGGCGTGATCGAAATGGAAGACGTAATCCGCCAGAGGTTCCGCGGGCGTGTAGGAATAGATGGCACGGCCCGTGCGCTGGAGCGCATTGGGGAGCGGGAAACTAGTGGTTTCCAGGTGGCACTGCATACAGACTTCGAGTTGGCGGGAGGCGGGGAGCCGGCTGGGGTTAAGGATGGCTTGGCGGATGTTCGCGGTGCCGGCTTTCGCTGTTGCGCGTTCGACGTGTTCGCGCCCCGGGCCGTGGCAGCGCTGGCAGTCGATGCCTTCCGGGAGCGCGGTTGGGAAGAAGGGCTCTTTGCCGGGGAGATCCGCGCCCTTGTCGACGTTGGGATAGCCGTTGTGGCAGAACATGCATTCGTGGGTGATGCGGCGGCGGAAATCGTGATGGAAGGGGTTGTCGAAGCCGGGACTCATGGCGAGGATTCCGCCGTTTTCCGAGTACCAGGAGACGGGGAGTTCGATGAGGCGGTTCTCCGCGGTGCGGTGGATGTAACTGCGGGATTTGTGGCCGGAGCCCATGACGTAGTGGATTTCGCGTTCGAGGATGCTTTCCTCTTCGCCGGTGGGGCTGAGCAGATGGCGGCGAAGGAAGAACCGATCGCCGCGGCGAAGGAATCGGTATTGGCGGCCGGAGGCTTTGTGGGCGAAGGTGGAATCGAACTTCTCCACGGTCATCGTTTCGGGGGTCGCCCGATAGAAGGAGCGTCCCATGCCGGTCTGGCGGTAGGTTTGGGCGATCTGGGGGTGGCAGGAGGCGCAGACGTTGGGATTTACGTAGTTGGCTGTGGGCGCGGGTTGGGCCTCTGGCTTGCGCGAGCAGGCGGCGGAGAGGAGGAGAAGAAGGCAAAGCGCGCGGGCGGGCATTGCCTTCCGTTGTATCGGAAATCGGGGGCGGCGCACAAGACGCCGTCCTCGACTTTGATATCCTACCCCTGCAACTAACATGAGACGCCGGGATCTATTGTTGACTACGCTGGCCGCGGCCGCCCCAATCCGTGCCGCGGGCGCACCGAACATTCTGCTGATCAACACCGACGATCAGCGTTTCGACACGATTCGGGCGTTAGGGAATCCGGAAATACAAACGCCGGCGCTCGACGGCCTGGTTCGCCGCGGCTTCGTTTTTACGAATCTGTACTCACAGGGCGGGATGGTGGGGGCGATGTGTCTGCCCAGCCGTACGATGCTGATGACGGGGCGGACGGTGTTCCATATCCCGGAGCGCAATGCTCCCATCCCCGCGGGCGTTACAGTAATGGCGAAGGCTTTCGAGAGCGCGGGATACCGCACCTTTCATTACGGCAAACGAGGCAATACGTACGTGCCGGCAAGCGAAGCGTTTCAGACAAAGCGCTATTCGCAGGAAGGCTTCGACGTGCGGGCGGAGCAACCGGAACGCCATGCCGATCAGGTCATCGAATGGATGCAGACCGGCGGTAGCGGGCCGTTCTTCATCTATATGGCTCCGCCGGTACCACATGATCCGCGCAGTGCTCCAAAGCGTTTCGTGGACATGTACGATCCGGCGAAGATCACCTTGCCGAAGAACTTCATGCCGGAGCATCCGTTCGATAACGGCGATCTGAAGATCCGCGATGAGATGCTGGCCGCGTTTCCGCGAACGAAGGAAGAGATGCGCCGCCACCTGGCGGATTACTACGCAACCATTACCTGCCTCGATTTCCATATTGGGCGGATTCTGAAGGCGATGCCGCAGAACACGATCGTGCTCTTCACCAGCGATCAGGGCTTGGCGGTCGGGGGCCGGCACGGATTGATGGGGAAGCAGAATTTGTATGAGCACTTCAAGTCGCCGCTGATTGTGTCAGGGCCGGGAATCCGGCGAGGCCGGTCCGACGCTCTGGCGCAAATGCACGATTTATTTCCGACATTGTGTGACCTGGCGGGCGTGCCGATTCCGCCGAGTGTCGAGGGGTTGAGCCTCGCTCCCGTCATTCGCGGGGAAAAGAAGCAGGTGCGGCAGTATGCCTTTGCCGTGTACAAGGATATTCAGCGGATGGTGCGCGATGACCGGTGGAAACTGATCTGGTATCCGAAAATTGGCCGGTTCCAATTATTCGACGTGGTGCGCGACCCTTGGGAGTTGCAGGATCACTCGGGCGAAGCGGCACACGCTGGGAAGCTGGCGGAGATGAAGCGCCTGCTGGCGGAACAGCAGGACAAACACGATGACACGTTCGCACCGCGGCCGGTGTAGGTGAATTAGGCCGCTTCCAGCCCGCCGACCAAGCCTGTGCTGCTGGCGAAGGAATCCGTCTCGACCCCCATGCGCTGGAGCATGGCGACGTAGAGATTGCAGAGCGGCAGATTGTTGTCGCGCTTGAAGACCAGGTGCTGGCCGTGTTTGAAGCCGCCACCGGCGAGGATGATGGGCAGGTTCGTGTTGTCGTGAATGTTGGCGTCGCCCATGTTGCTGCCGTAAAGGACCATCGTGCGATCGAAGAGGCGCTGGCCGTGCTCCTTCTTCTCCATGAGGCTTGTGTAGAGCCGCTTGAGCGTGGCCATCTGCCGGCGGTCGGTTTCCTCGAGTTGGCGGACCTTATCGGGGGCCATGCCGTGATGGGAAAGCCCGTGGTAACTCTCGGTGGTGGACTTGTCGCCGTCCAACCTGTAGGAAGGCGTGGTGAAGGCATCGGCCATGAGGGTGACGATGCGCGTGGAATCGGACTCGAAAGCGAGTTGCGCCATTTGCAACAGCAGGTCGAGTTTTTCGAAGAAGAGTTTCTTGTCGGTGAGGTCAGGCGGAGCGGGCTGGGGAGCGGTTGGTTTCGGGCGCTTTTCCCAGGCGCGGGCGGTTTCCAGGCGTTGTTCCACTTCGCGCACGGAGGTGAGGTATTGATCGAGGCGGGCTTTGTCTTCGCTCGCCAGGTTGCCGCGGAACCGCTTCGTTTCATCGAGCAACGTGTCGAGAATGCTGCCGCGGCTTTCGAGCTTGTGCAACTGGCGCTGGACGGATTCGGGATCGCCTTGCACGAACATGCGCTCATAGAGCTTGGGGGCGCTGTCTTCGGCGGGGAGCAGGACTCCGTCTCGGGTCCAGGATAGGCTGCGATTGCCTTTGTCGATGTTGACGCCGAGGTTCAAGCTGGGGAATCGAGTGACTTGTCCCAGTTTTTCGGCGGCGTATTGATCGAGGGAAATGGAGTTGCGAAAGCCGGATTTGAAAGCGCCGCGGGCGGCGGTGAGGAAGCAGTTGTCGGTGCTGTGGCCGCCAGTGACGCCGGGGTGCGAGAGTCCGGTGAAGACCGTGAACTCGTGGCGAAGATCGGCGAGGGTCGAGAGATAGGGCGACGGAGTGTAGTCGCGGCCGGCGCCCTGGGGGAAGAAGTTTTTGGGAAGCACGCCAATGTTGTTGGCGATGATGAGCATGCGGCGCGGCGGCTGCTGTTCGGGGGCCGCTTTGAGAAAAGTGGGCTTCATGCATTCGAGCAGCGGCAGGGCGAGCGTGACGCCCGCTCCACGAAGCAGCGTGCGGCGCGGCAGGTGCGATGAAGAGGTCGAGATATGAGGCGCTTTCATGAGCCTTGTCCTCCGAGGAAGATTCTGCTTTGAATGAGCGCGTGTAGCAGGTCGCGCGTACGGTACTGACGGGGCGCGCAGGCATCGAGGATTTTCTCGATATCCGCGCGGTCGGAGAATCGGACCGGGGTTCCAGTGGAATAGACCGTGAATCGATGGAGCAAGTTGCGCGCAAGCTGGCGCGGATTGGCGGCAAGGATTGCCTTGAGATCCCGGACGTCGCGGAAGGTGCGGCCATCGGCGAGCGTCCCGCTGGGATCCACGGTTCCGGCGAGCGTATAGGAGAAATCGTGGCCGGTGTGATCGATGCCGCTGATGCGTTCGCCTTCGGCGAGTCCGCGATAGCGGGTGCGCCATTTGCCAAGGATGTCGAAGTTCTCGAGCGCCAGACCGACGGGGTCGAACTTGGCGTGGCACGATGCGCAGGCGGCGGACTTGGTGTGGAGCGCGAGTTGCTCGCGAATGGTTTTCGCGCCGCGAATGTCGGGTTCGACGGCAGGCACTCCGGGCGGCGGAGGCGGCGGCGGTTCGCCGACGATGCGGTCCATGATCCATGCTCCGCGGAGCACAGGCGAGGTGGAGGTACCGTTGGCAGTGACTTTGAGTATCGCGCCTTGGGTCAGCAAGCCGCCGAGTGGACTGCCTTTGGGCAGCGGAACCTTCCGCAACTTGGTAGTGTTGACGGGCGGGAGTTCGTAATGGCGGGCAAGGCGGTCGTTGGCGAATACGAAATCAGATTCGACGAGTGCCCGGACAGGCAGATTCTCACGGACCATGGCGGTGAAGTAGGCTCGCGTTTCGCGCTCCATGGAATCGACGAGGTACTCATCGAGGGGGTATTCCGGATACAGGCGCTTGTCGGGATCGTCGCGGCGGAGGTGGCGGAGATTGAGCCAGTAATCGGTGAAACTCCGGATGAAGCGCTCGAAGTTGGGGGAGTCGATGAGGCGGTCGGTTTCCGCGCGCAGGACGGCGGGGTCGCGAAGGCGCTTGCCGGCGGCGAGTTGCATGAGTTGCGCGTCGGGGCGGGAGTTGATGAGGAAGTGGGAGAGGCGCTGGGCGACGGCGAAGGTATCGGTGGGCTCGTGCAGATAGAGGAAGTGGCCGGAGCAGAGGAATGCCTGATAGCCGGCGAGCATCGCTTCAGCGAACGGTTCGTTCTTGTCGAGGCGAGCGTGGATGAGTTGTTCGAACTTGCGGATGGCTTCTTCCGGGACTGGACCGCGCGCCGCGAGCGAGATGAACCGGCGCAACAATCGGGATGCATCCTGTTTTGGAGTGGCGGAGGTGGGTGAAGGGCCGAGGTCGCCGAACAGGACGCGATGGCTTGCCGGCGGCCAGGTGGCAGGTGGAATGGGCCCCTCGATCTCAATCCACTTCATGGCCATGCCGGGCTGGCCTTCCGGCGGGAAAGGCGGGAAGCGGTAACTGCCGGGCTTGCTGGGAATGGCATCGACCTGAGGCACGGGATGGCCGAGAAGGCCGTATTCGACGGTCTGGCCCTTGTTCAATTGCACGATGGTTTCGTAGACGCGAGGCTCAAGGATCTCGATGATGCCGCCGGTCAGTTTTATGTCCTCAGCGATGTCGTGGTTGGTGGGCCTGCGGGAGCGGAACGTCATGGGGACGTAGTTTGGCGATTGGCTGACGCGGAAGCCGCCGTGTTGCAGGACCGCCCGGGCATGGAAACGGACGCGGTATTCGCCGGCATAAGGCGCGGAGAAACCGCGAGGAAACGCGCCGTAGGGCCAGCCGGGGGAGCGAAAGAGGCCCATTTCGATTTCGGGGTCCCGATCGAGTTCGGGCGGGATCGGACCCGGGCGCTCGTTCTCCACGTTGACGCCTTTGTTGCCCTTGATGAAGAACATGGATTCGATGCCGCCGGTGCTGCGCAGTCCTGGAAAGAGCCGGAAGCCGTTGGTGCGGAATCTGGCGACGGGGGGCGGTTCGGGCGTTGCCGCCATGGCCTGGCGGAGGGCGGCCTCGGTGGCGTCCAGATACGCAGCGAGTTGGACGCGCGACATGTCGAGGGTGTCGGAAACCTTGTTGCAGTGGTGAGCCTCGCGGTCCTCGGGGAGCATGTCACGAATGTCGAGCATGGGCAGATGCAGCAGATCCCGGAGGTTTTGCTCGAATTCGTCGCGATTGAGGCGGCGGATGGGGCCGCGGCCGTGCTGGGCGGCGTCGGCGCGATCGGCGTCGTGGAGTGCGGGGCGCAGATGGCTGAGAATCGCTTGGCGTGCCGCCTCGTCCATGGGGACGCCTTTGGGGGGCATTTCGCCTTTCTCGACACGGTCGTAGATGCGGATCCAGCGTTCGCGGTTGGAGCGGTTGTCGAGGTCGTAGGGGAGAGCGGTGAGATCCAAACCATTCTTGGCCGCCGCACCGGCGTGGCAGGCGCGGCATGACCGATCGAGGGAAGATTGGAGCGGAGAGGGAACCGGCGCCGCCGCGCCGAGGGCGGCGAGACAGAGGATGGCGAGATGGGTATATATGGGCACGTGTAATTCCCGGAGTTGTGCTTGATTCCGACTTTATCACATTGGAACGGGCGCCCCGGCAAAGAATGCTAGACTCAAAGCTGATCGCTATCCCTTGAGAACATGTCCATTAGCAAAGAACTTCTGGAGATCCTGGTCTGCCCCTTTTGCAAGGCAGAAGTACAGTTGAAAGCGGACGGAAACGCACTGAAGTGCATTTCGTGCAGGCGTGTTTATCCGGTGCGCGACGGCATTCCCGTCATGCTCATCGATGAAGCCACCATCGAAGATTAGCGGCTTGGGATGCCCACTACCCTGGACCAGCTTGGCGAAGGCTCCCGCGTTGCCGTGGTCCGGCTGCGGTCGCTGGGCGATTGTGTTCTGACGACTCCGGCGATTCATCTTCTGAAGACGTTTCGTCCCGATCTGCGGGTATCCGTGATTGTCGAGCCGCGGTTTGCGGCCGTATTTACCGGCAATCCGGAGATTGAGGAGATTCTACCTCCAACGATCGGCGCCGTGCGGGCGAGGGGGGCGGATCTGGCCTTGAATCTGCACGGCGGAACGCGCAGCGTATGGCTCACGGTTGCTTCGAAGGCGCGGTGGCGCGCGGGATTTGGGCATTACCGGTATCAGGCGGTGTACAACGTGCGCATTCCGCGGGCTCAGGAGATTCTCGGTGTGGAGCGCAAGGTGCACACGGCCGAACATGTTGCTTCCGCCATGTTTTATTTGGGCGTGCCGCAGGGCGAGATTCCCCGGGCGCGACTGTTTCCCTCGAAGGAATTGGCGAGCGGGCCGGCCTATGCGGTCATTCATCCGTTCGCTTCCGCGCCGGATAAAACTTGGCCCGCGGAGCGCTTTCTGGAGGTGGCCGCGGAACTGGCGCGGCGCGAGATTGAGCCGATATTCGTGGGCACTCCGGCCGATCCCCTGCATTGGTTCGCCAAGCACCGGACGTTCACGCCGGCATTGGAAGATACCAAAGCGCTGCTGGCGGGGGCTGCGTTGTTTCTCGGGAACGACTCCGGGCCGGCGCACATGGCGGCGGCTTTCGGCATACCCATGGCGGTGATTTTCGCGGCTTCCGATCACGAGGTGTGGCGGCCGTGGAAGACGCACTCGGAGACGATCGTGGCGAGGGAGGGGATCGGTTCGGTCACGGTGCGGGATGTCCTTGAGGCGCTGGAAAGGCTGGGCGTCAAGGCATGAACGACCTGAAGCGCCTGCTGAGCTACGCCAGGCCGTACTGGCTTGCGCTACTGGCTTCGGTGTTTCTGATGGCTCTGGCCGGGGCTGCGCATGCGATGATGGCGCTGCTGATCCGGCCGATCTTCGACCGCGTGCTCGATCCCAACGCGGCGGACGCTCCGGTGCTGATTACGACGATTCCGGTTTTGCAGAAGCCCCTGTATCTGCACCAGATCATTCCGATTCCATTGCACGATGTGTGGACGCTGGTAGCGGCGGGCATCCTGATGGTTTTCGCGCTGAAGGGATTGGCGGATTATCTGGGCAACTACCTGGTGAATTACGCGGGATTTTCCGCGGTGACCGATTTGCGGCAACGTGTATTCGAACGCGTGGTTCAGCAGGACGCCTATTTTTTCGAATCGCACACGACGGGCAGACTGATGTCGTCGATTATGAACGATGTGGACAAGATTCAGTTGGCGACATCGCATCTGCTGGCGGACTGGTTACGGCAGACGTTTTCCGCGCTGGGACTGCTGTTTGTGGTGTTGCAGATGGATTGGAAGCTGGCGCTGGTGAGCCTGACCGTGCTGCCGTTCGTATTCATTCCGACGGCGCGCATCGGCCGGAAACTGCGGCGCTCGACGCGGCGGGCGCAGGATGACGCCGCGGAGCTCAATCAGATCCTTCAGGAGACGTTGACCGGGCATCAGGTGGTGAAGGCGTTCGGGGCGGAGAGATTGGAAGCGGAGCGCTTCCGGAAAGCTTCGCACAAGCTGCGCGCGTCGAATCTGCGGTATGTGGCCCAGCAGGCGCTGGCTTCGCCGTTGATCGAATTTTTCGGAGCACTGACGATCGTTGGGTTGTTGACCTATGCCCGCACGCAGATCCGGGCGGGGCAATTGACGACAGGAGAATTCACATCGTTCGTCATTGCGCTGCTGATGCTGTATGAACCGGTGAAGCGATTGACGGGGATTCACAATATTTTCCAGCAGGCGATCGGGGCATCGCAGAAGGTGTTCGAATATCTGGACCGCGACCAACTGGTGAAGGAGAAGCCGAACGCGCACCGTCTGACGGGCTTTACGAATGCCGTGGAGGTGGACCGGATTTCGTTCCGCTACCCGACGACGCCGAGCGGCTATGTGCTCGAAGACGTCAGTCTGACCGTGAAAGCCGGTGAAGTCGTGGCGTTGGTGGGCCCGAGCGGCGCGGGGAAATCGAC
>CAYOBO010000169.1:0-12909 GCA_964402295.1 uncultured Candidatus Solibacter sp.
CGGTCCGAGGCCTGAATCAGCGCACGGATGTAGCCGTAGCAGAAGGCGAAAGCCTGATGGCCGCCCGGATCGTCCGGGTGCTGCGGCACGTGATCGGGCATCAGCATGTAGGGGTAGTCAACCTCACGGTAGACCTTGATGGCCTCGACGAAATCGACATCGCCCTCATCCGGGAATGTTTCCTGGAAGTCGTCGCGCTTCCCGCGGATGTTGCGGAAGTGGACGTTGAAGATCTTCTTCCGTGAGCCGAAGTAGCGGATGACGTCGAAAATTTCCTTGCCCGGATTCTGGAGCATCTCCGAAACCGTGCCCTGGCAGAAGTTGAGCCCATGGTAGGGGCTTTCGCGGATGGTGATGAATTTTTTCAAACCCTCCACTGTTCCCAGCACACGATCGACACCCTGGTAGCCCGACGGAGGAACGCCGGGGTCGTGCGGATGGCATGCCATGCGGATCTTGTACTCGTTGGCGACGGGGATGACGCGATCGAGGAAGTAGGTGATGCGTTCCCAGAATCGGTCGGCGTTCACCACTCCGGCACGTGTAAGAGGGGTGGCTGGTTTTGCTTCCTTCAATCGCCAGGTGCTCAGCGATACGCCACCTCGGCCGGGGGTGCGCTCGGTGCGCAGGACGCCGAGTATGCTCATGTTGTACTTGATGGCGGGAATGCCGACCCTGGCGCAATCGCGGATCAACTGTTGGATTTCCTCGATATCGCGGTCTCGATTTGCGCCGTCGGCGGTCATGATGGCGGGCCGCCGTGTGCGGTCGATGTGGCTCGACGCGAGAAAGGGCGGTGCGATCATGTCCAGCTTGATCTGGTGCTTTTCGCACAGATCCTTCAGCTTTTGCAGATCCTCCAATGTATATTTCACGGTCTCACCCTTGGCGGCGGGATACCCGTTAATGTTGTTGACGCTGTGCCGCTTGAAAAACTGCAACCGCCTTTCGTCGGTAGGGCCGGACTGGCAGCCCAACGTAAAGCGGATCGGTTTCGGCCACTTGGCGGCCTGAACAGGTTGCGGCGCACGGGCGGCGAGTGCACCCGCCGCGGAGCTTTGGAAAAAGGTTCTGCGATTCATGGCAAAGTACCGGTCCCGCTATTGTATACCGGTGCGTGCGATAATGCAGGGCTTATGTATTGGATGGGAATCGACGTGGGAACGGGTGGCACGCGCGCCTTGTTGGTGGATCGCGACGGGGTTGTCAAAGCAGGTTTCACCGCGCCACACGAGGAGATGACGATGCACAAGCCGCTGTGGGCGGAGCAGCGGCCGGAAAACTGGTGGGATGCCGCACAGGCTGCCGTGCGCGGCGTGTTGCGGGAAGCCGGCATTTCGGGCGATGCGGTGGTTGGCGTCGGCTTGAGCGGCCAGATGCACGGACTGGTGATTCTCGATGCCGATGGCGCGGTGATCCGGCCGTCGCTGATCTGGTGCGACCAGCGTAGCCAGCAGCAGGTGGATTGGATCAACGCGCAGCTTGGCCCGGAACGCGTGTTGGCCGCCATTGCCAACCCGGTTCTCACCGGATTCACGCTGCCCAAGCTGTTATGGGTGCGCGATCACGAACCGCAGGCGTACGCCCGCGTCCACAAAGTGCTGCTTCCCAAGGATTACGTCCGCTACCTTTTGACCGGCGAGTTTGCGAGCGATGTTTCCGATGCGAGCGGCACGGCACTGTTTGACGTGGTGCGCCGCCGCTGGTCCGCGGAGATGTGCGAGGGGCTCGGCATTCCCATGGAATGGCTGCCCAAGGTATACGAGTCGCCGGAAATCACGGGCCGCATTTCCGCCGCGGCTGCTGCACGGACGGGCCTGCGCGCCGGAACGCCCGTTGTAGGCGGCGGCGGCGATCAGGCATCGAGCGCGGTGGGCAACGGAATTGTGGAGCCGGGCATTGTGTCCTGCACCATCGGGACTTCGGGCGTGGTCTTCGCCCATACCGATGCGCCGGCCTACGATGCGCAAGGCCGTGTGCATACGTTCTGCCATGCGGCGCCCGGCAAGTGGCATGTGATGGGTGTGACGCAAGGCGCTGGACTGAGCCTCCAGTGGTTCCGCAACCAATTGGCTCCGGGGACGGACTACGACGTGTTGACCGCCGAGGCATCGACGGCTCCAGCGGGAGCGCATGGGCTGTTGTGGCTGCCGTATCTCATGGGGGAACGCACGCCGCATCTCGACGCAACCTGCCGTGGAGCATGGATCGGGCTGACGGCAAAGCACAGCAGGGCGGACCTCATCCGGGCGATTCTCGAAGGGGTGGCCTATAGCCAGAACGACGGGCTGCGGATCATTGCCGCGATGGGTGTGCCGGTGGAACGTGTGCGCCTGTCGGGTGGAGGAGCTCGCAGCGCTTTCTGGCGCCAGATGTTCGCCGACGTGTTCGGTTGTACCGTGGCCACGCTGGAGTCGCAGGAAGGATCGGCCTTTGGGGCGGCGCTGCTCGCCTTGGCCGGAGAACGCGAAACGGTGTCCGACGTTTGCCGGCGCGCCGTGCGCGAAGTGAGCCGGCATGAGCCGGATGCCGCCCTTAGCGCCCTTTACCGCCAGGGACACGCGCTTTACCAAAGCGCTTATCCCGCCCTGCGGCCCCTGTTCGGAGCGCTCGGCGGCTGATTTATTTCCATCGAATACCGATTTCGTCGAAAATCGCCGTGATTTGCTCGTAGGAGTGAAATTGTTCGGCGCGGATTCCCGCCTTGCGCGCGCCTTCCACATAGGCCGCGATGTCGTCGGTGAAGAAGCACTCCTCGGGCCGGCATTGGGCCGCTTCGATGGCGGCCGCATAGATTTTGGGCGAAGGCTTCATTGCGCCCACTTCGTGGCTCAGGACGTAGTGGTGGAAGTGGCGCAACAACGGGTAGTTTTCCCGCACCATTGCGAAATGAATCGCGTTTGTGTTGGAAAGCAGCAACAGGCGGTGGTGGTTGCGGATGCCGGCCATGAGGGATTCGGGCAGCAGAGTGTGGCCGGGGAAGAGGCTGCTCCAGAGATCGCGGAACCGGCCATCCGGAACGTTGAGATCGAGCAATTGGACGATTTTTTCCGTGAATTCCTCCGGCGGCATCCGCCCCGACTCGAGCAGCGGAACGAGGCCCGTTTCGGCGATGCGGTGTGGAATCTCGGCCGCGGGTACGCGGCAGTGCGCCGCAAGGTTGTTGTAGAGGCGTGGGAAGTCCAGGGGGACGATAACGCCGCCCAGATCGAAGATCACGGTCTGAATCACGCCTATGATTGTAGCGATATTGCACCCAGGGCTATGGCTATGTCAGGATACAGCCGATAGAAGATCAGGATGGCCATGCCTTTCGCCGGAAAGATGCTGTCTGCTTTGGTGTGTCTGGCCGCCATGGCCAGTGCGCAGAGCTACACTTTTCGCGAATATGGTCCGCCGGACGGCCTCGAAATCGGCAATGTCGAAACACTGCTCCAGGATCGGACCGGGTTCCTGTGGATTGGCACGCAAGGGGGACTGTACCGTTACGACGGCCGTAATTTCCTGCACCACACCACGGAACATGGATTGCCGAGCGTGTTCGTGAATGCGCTGCATGAATCTCCGGATGGGACACTTTGGGTGGTTTCCAATCAAGGTGTTGCGTATCGGAAAGACGGACGTTTTTTGCCCTTGCCGTTGGACATCAGCCCGATGGGCCTGCCCTTCAGCCGGTATCCCATGGCATCCTTGCCCGACGGCAGGCTGCTTGTGGAGACACCTTCCGGCCTGTCGATTATCACGCGGGAAAAGCAGGGGTGGAAGGTTGCCCGCACCCTGCGCGCGCCCGCGGAACTGCTCGGGGAGGCGGATGCCCGTACGGCGGGAGGCCACACCTTGCATGCCGCCGGGGAAACGCTCTGGATCGGATGCGGTCTGAGCCTATGCCGTCTGGAAGGTCCGCCGGGTGAGGAAAGAATCGTGCAGGCGCAAACACCGGGGCTTCCCGCGGAGCGCTGGTCTGTCATCCTCTCCAACCCCGCCGGCTGGTTGTTTGTGCGAAGCGAGAGCAGACTGTTTGCGCGGGCGCCTGGAGCCACGGCATTCGAAGACTGGACATTCGGCCCCGAACTGCAATCGCTGCGCCGGATTGCGATGGCATTCGACCCCGAGGGCAACCTCGTCATCACCACGCAGAATGGCATTGCCATCCGCCGTTCCGGAGTGTGGCATTCGATCGGCAAGGAGAATGGACTCGTGGGCACGGTGCCCAGCAGCCTGCTGACCGACCGGGAAGGGAACCTCTGGATCGGGACGGGCGGCCATGGCTTGTTACGCTGGATCGGATACGGCGAATGGACTGCCTGGACGCGGCGAGACGGGCTTACCGACGATTACGTGTGGTCGATTCTGCGGGACCGGACCGGACGGATCTGGGTGGGGACGGAAAACGGTGTCTACTCGGGTGAGGAGCGTGGAGACGAGATCCGATTCCGAAGTGCGAAAGGCCTGCCGCCCCTGGGAACTGTCTATGCGATGGCCACTTCGGCCGATGGCGCTATCTGGATCGGCACCAACCGCGGACAGTTGCTACGGTACGATACGGAGCGCGCTTCCGCATCGGCGATAACGCCAAAGTCCGGCGTATCGATGCAGATGGTGCGCCGGATGTTTGTCGATCGGGCCAACCGTCTATGGGTTGCCGGAACCACGGGGCTTTTTCGTAGTACGGCGAGCATCGTGGGCGATTCCCAACCCAGCTTTGAGCGTATCGCCACCGAAGATCCGCAGGAAAGCTTCTTCGATGGTTTTGAGGACAGCAAAGGCCGCGTCTGGCTGGCCGGCGCCTTAGGGTTGCTGGTGATCGAAGGCGGCCGCCGAGAGCGAATCACCAAGGCTCAGGGATTGCGCATGAACATGGTGAGTCTGGTGCGCGAGCAGGCGGACGGAACGTACTGGGTGGGTTACCGCGAACATGCGCCGCTCTCCGTGGTCCGCATGGTGGATGGCAAGTGGCGCGCGATGCCTGCCCCGGCCGGCGAGACGCAGGCGCCCAGCAACACACTCTCCATGACTCTCGGGCCGCTGGGTTCAATGTGGTTTGGAAGTCTAAGCGGTATTCACGAATACAACGGCTCACGGTGGCGGCGATATTCGGCGATGGACGGGCTGATTTGGGACGATTGCAACAGCCGCGCCATCATGGCGGACGCGGATGGGACGCTCTGGGTCGGCACCAGCCGGGGCATCAGCCGGTTTCGTCCGAAGGGTCCCACTCGCCGCGAGGGGCCGGTGGCTCTGATCACCTCTGTCCGTACCAATCAGCGAAGCGTGATGCAGCCGGATAGCCTTCGCATCGGGCCGAAAGAGGGTGCGCTGGTCATCGATTATGCCGGCTTGTCGTTCCACAATGAACGGGCAGTGGAGTTCCGGCGGCGCTTGCTTGGCATGGACACGGATTGGGAACTGGCGAAGGAACGGTCCATCTCCCTGGCGAACCTCTCTCCGGGCGACTACATCTTCGAGGTGCAGGCCCGCCAGCCGGACTCCCCTTGGGGCGCCACTGGCCGCGTTCGCTTCACGGTGGCGACACCCTGGTACCGCACTTTCCCCGTTCTCTTCGGCGGAACGCTCATGTTCATCATGGCGGCGGTGCAATTCGGCTTGTGGAGGGAGCGGAAGCTCACGCGTGAGAAAGCACAATTGGAAGCGCTGGTGGCCGAGCGCACGTGGGAACTGGAAGCTGCGCGGCAGAGGGCCGAAGAGGCAAGCCGCATGAAAAGTGAGTTTCTGGCCAACATGAGCCATGAGATTCGCACCCCCATGAACGGAATTCTCGGCATGACGCAGTTGCTCTCCACAACGGAGTTGTCTCCCGAACAGAAGGATTATCTGGAATCGGCCAGAGCCTCCGCCGACGTGCTGCTCACGCTGATCGACGATATTCTGGATTTTTCCAAGATTGAGGCGGGGCGGCTGGAATTGGTCGCCGCCCCATTCTCCATTCGCGAGTGCGTGCGAGCTTCGGTGCAGACTCTCATGCCGAAGGCAGCGGAGAAGGGGATTCGCCTCAGCTACGAGGTTCCCGACAGCGTACCCGATTCCGTGCTTGGCGACAGCGTTCGCATCCGCCAGATCCTGCTGAACATGATCGGCAATGCGCTGAAGTTCACGGCCCAAGGTGAAGTGCGCGTGAGTATAAACCTGAGGCGGGACTTGGGGGATCAGGTTGTTCTGCGCTTCCTCGTGGAGGATACCGGAATTGGAATTCCGAAAGACAAGCTGGGCATTATCTTTGAGGCGTTTCGCCAGGCCGATGGCTCGACGAGCCGGACCTATGGAGGAACGGGACTTGGTCTCGCCATCAGCCGCAGGCTGGTGGAAATGATGGGCGGCGAAGTTGCCGTGGAAAGCGAACCCGGCAAAGGCAGTTGCTTTTCCTTCACGTTGCGCCTGGACCGCGCCGAAGGACTGGCCAGGGAAGCCGAACAGGATCTGCCAGTCCAGCCTGCACTGGCTTCGCTGCGCATCCTGCTGGCCGAAGACAATCCCGTCAATCAGAAGCTGGCACTACGGGTGCTCGAAAAACAAGGGCACGCGGTGGAAGTGGTCCCCAACGGGAGTTTGGCGTTAGATGCACTGGCTCATCGCCACTTCGACCTCGTTCTGATGGACGTCCAGATGCCGGAGATGGATGGGCTTACCGCTACACGCCTGCTCCGCGAACGCGAGAATGGATCGGGACGCCGTATTCCGGTCATTGCCCTTACCGCAAACGCCATGAAGGGCGATCGGGAAAAGTGCCTGGCTGCGGGAATGGACAGCTACGTCAGCAAGCCGATTCATGTGGGCGAACTACTGGCCGCCGTGGCGGAATGGGGCGCGCCACTCGACCGCGAGTAGTTGTGGCAACTACAGCCGGTAGGCTTCCGTTGCCGTGCCTCTCAGGATGCGATGCTGCTCTGTCTCGCTCAACCGCGCAAGCCACGTCCGCACAGTGGAAGCCCAGCGTTCGTAGCGGCATGCTAGTTCCAGCACCGGCCAGTCGGAGCCAAACATGAGCCGGGACGGTGTAAAGGCTTCGAGGGCAACCTCGAAATACGGGCGCAACATTTCCGGCGTCCAGCTAATCCAATCGGCTTCCGTGGCCATCCCGGAGAGCTTGCAGTAGACATTCGGCCGTCTTGCTATTTCGCACAGATTCTCCCGCCATGGGGAGAGGACACCTTCACGAATCCGGGGCTTGGCGATATGGTCGAGCACGAAGATCTGGTTCGGGTGCGCGTCCACGAATTCGATTGCCACACTCAGGTGGCGTTCGTAGATGAGAATGTCGTACGCCAGGCCAGTGTGCAGCAATTGGCGAATCCCCGCCTGGAACGCGGAACCGAGTAGAAACCGGTCATCGGGCTCGTCCTGCACGACGTGGCGGAAACCCTTTAATTTCGGATGCGCCGCAAAGCGCTCGATGCGATGCGCTACATCGGAGCCGGCGAACGGGATCCAGCCCACAACACCGCAAAGAAAGCTGTTCGCCGCGGCCTGTGCGAGCAGCCATTCCGTCTCTTCCAGCGTTTGCCGGGCTTGCACGGCGATGGCGCCGTCCACTCCCGCCGCGTCCATGTGCGGCTTCAGGTCCGCGGGGAGAAAATCGCGCCGTAGATTGCGCATTTCTTCGGAAATCCAAGCGTATTCCTCGGCGGAATAATTCCATAAATGATGATGAGCGTCGATGGCGGGAATCATGTGTTTCCACGAAACAGGTAATAGAGATCGATGATGAGGATGAAGACGATCATGAACTCCAGGACGAAGGCGCGGGCATGATGGAACTCCTCCATGAGGAAGCGATACAGTTCGCCGGCGGTGCGCACCTTCTCTTCCACCAGGTGGCGGTAGTCGGGAGCGCCGATGCGGCCCGCCGCCAGCTTGAACGCACGCGCGTAGAACATGTCGCTGAGGAACTTGATGGCCGTGTCGGCGCGCTCGGATAGTTCCATCACCTCGAGCCGGATGGCGTTCAGCCTCTGTGCCTCGCGCACCATATGCCAGCGGCGGAGTACGCCGGGGCGCTGGTCCATCAGTTGGTACAGATCCTTCAGCACGGCCGAGAGAACCTCATCGTAGTGGCGGAACTCCAGCAACTGCGTGTTGGCATATTCGAGCAACTGGCGCATCACGGCGCCGCTTTCCGGCTGTGAATCGAAGACAAAGGCGGCAGTCCATCCCGCCACCAGCAGGTCGGAGGAGGAATAGGAGATGGAGGAGGCGAGCACCTCCTGACGCTCGGTTGCGCTGAGCGGCTGCGCTTCGCCGCGGATGATCTGGCAGATGGCCGCACCATGGCGTTCGATCAGCTTCGGCGCATCCAGACTCATGCCATCCTCGGTTGCTTCGCGCAGTTCCACGATGCAGTAGTCTTCAAACAGACGCCGCGAAAATGGCTTGTACAGCGCCCTTTCCGTACGTGCCAACTGGCTGCTGACGTGGGCTTCGGCGAGGCTTTCCATCTCCGGCGCGGCAACCCAACGGCAGGCCAAAGCGATCAGGCCCGGCCAGTCCTGATTCTCGAACGGTGCTTCCAGCTCCAGCGCCACCACGCCGTAGTCGAAGTAGCGCATCCGCGCCGGAAATAATTCGCCCGATGCCGCCTTCAAAGCCGGGATGGATTCTTCGAGCGGAGGGTGCTCAAAGCGCACGTAGGAAGGCGCCAGATGCCCGAATCCCGGCTCGCGGCCGGGTTGCTCGATCTGAAGAATCTTGCGGAGTTCGTCAAGGCGTATCTCTTCGGCTACATCGAACAGGTAGAGAAGATGAAAGCTGCCTTTCAACGATGCCATTCGAGAATTGCGCTTTCCTCGAACACGGCGTGGTGGATGGTGCTGCGCCGGTCCGAAGTGTAGATGACGTGGATCTTGCCGTCGCTCGACTGCATCGCCACGGGATAGGCGAAATCGTTGGCGCCCTCGGCCAGGTTGCGGCGATACGGGTACGACGCGTCGTTGTCGGTGGAAATAGCCACCCGGAGCGGCGTGCGGCGGCTCATGCTGTCGTTGTAGACCAGCAGCAGATGGCCGTTCTTCAGCCGGATGAAATCGACGGCGGAATTCGGGTTGGGGAATGTGGTGTCCTTTCCTTCGGTCCAGGTGAGGCCGCCGTCTCTCGATTCGGCGCGCACGATATAGCCGTCCGTGACGGGACCGTAACCTCCGCCGCGGCGGCAATAAGCGATGAGATGCCCCGGAGCAATTTCCACCGGTGCGGGCTGAATGTTGCCTTTCGCCGAGCGGATGCTGCCCAGCCGGCGCCATTCCCTCTTCTTCGGGTTGTAGCTGAGGAAGGTCGATACGCTGTCCGCGCCCACTTCTTCACGGTCCTCGCCGGTCTCCTTGTAGACCGGCAGCAGGTAGTCGCCCGAGGCCAGCACAATGGGCCGTCCGCGCACCATCATGCCTTCCTCCATGGCAATCAGCGACGGATCGGACCATGTGTCGCCATAGTCATGCGAGATCTTTGCCGCGATGCGCGACTTGGACCACGTATCGCCGAAGCGAATCACGTAGAAAAGCCAGAGGTCGCCGTCGGGCGCCTGCCAGATGACGCCGTTGCCGGCCGAGCGGAAGGGATCCTGGGCAATGACCACCGGATCCGACCATCCTTCTCCGCGCCGTTTGCGCGATCCGTAGACTGCTGTGTCGTTGGCATACTCGCCCTTGCCGCCGTAATACACAAGGTATAAATCGCCGTTCAGCAATTCCGTAATCGAAGCCGGGTGCTTGTACGGTCCGGTGCGGGTCTCGGGCCCGAAAATCTTTTCTGTGTGAATGTCCGCCGCCGAAGCGGACAGGGCCATCAGGACGGCTAGGGTAAGCATGGGTGCCGCCCTTATTTTACCTGTCCGCGGATACAGCCCGCGCCGCCGCCTGCGCCATTTCGTCACAGCGGTTGTTATCTTCGTGGGCGGCATGGCCCTTGGTCCACTTCCATTCGAGCCGATGCCGGGCGACCAACCGGTCCAGCTCTTCCCAAAGTTCGCGGTTCAGCACCGGCGTACTTTCGCGGGTCATCCATCCGTTTCGCTTCCAGCCCGCGATCCATTTGGTAATGCCGTTCTTCACGTATTGCGAGTCCGTGGTGAGCCGCACGGCACACGGTTGCCGCAACGCTTCCAACCCTTTGATCGCCGCCGTCAACTCCATACGGTTGTTGGTGGTGTGCGCTTCTCCGCCAGAGAGCTCCTTCACGTGTCCGTTGTAGCGAAGGATGCAGGCCCAACCTCCAGGGCCAGGGTTGCCCAGACAGGAGCCGTCAGTGATGAGATCCACGTGCTTCATACGTATCGAGGGATTATAGCGAGCGGCCCGGATGCCGCGGAACAGTGTATACTGCCTCCAGGAAAAAGTCATATGAAACGCCGCATTTTTGTAGGTACCGCTGTTAGCGGACTATCGGCCGGCTCGGCTTCGGCCAACCTGCCTACCGGAGGCGACATCCCGAAGCGCGTCTTCGGACGCACCGGCGAGAAGCTCACCGTGATCGGACAGGCCGGCGGGCGCTTTCCCCTGATCTCGTTCGATGCCGCCAAGGCAATCGTACAGCGCGCCTACGATCTTGGCGTCAACTACTTCGACAATGCACGGGTCTACTGGGAAGGGAGATCGGAAGAGGTGTACGGCGCGGTTTTGCCGCCTTTCCGCAAGAAGGTCTTCATTACCTCCAAGTCGGCGGGACGCACGCGCGCGGCCGCCGAGGCGGACCTCGAAAAATCGCTGCGTGCGTTGCAGACGGATTATCTCGATTTGTGGCAGATGCACGCCGTCGGTGAGATGGCGGAAGTGGACCAGATCTTCGCCCCGGGCGGCGCGATCGAAGCCTTTGAGGCGGCCAAGAAAGCGGGGAAAGTCCGGTTCATCGGTTTTACCGGCCATCGCGATCCCCATGTGCACGCCGAGATGCTCCGCCGATACGATAAGTACGACACCATCCTCATGCCGCTCAATGCCGCCGATCCGTCGTACCTGAGCTTCGAGAAAATCGTGCTTCCCACGGCCGTGGAACGCGGCATGGGGATCCAGGGCATGAAGAATTTCGGCAACGCCAAATTGCTTTCCGTGATGAGCGCTCCCGATTGCCTTCGCTACGTGCTCAGCCTTCCGGTGCATTGCACGGCGATCGGTTGCACCACCATCGGGCAGTTGGAAGACGACGTGCGCATCGCCAAGGAATTCCGGCCGTTCAGTGCCGAGGAAATGGCGAGCCTGCGGAGGAAAGCGGCCCGCGTGGCGGGGCCAAGCCTGGAGGATTGGAAGCGCAACCTCCAGCAGGCCGCCTCCGTGAACACCTACGTGGGCGGCTGATTGCTCGGTTCTTGGCAGTAGACCTGCGACGAATCGCATTGGGGGTCGATCGGCTACGAAGATCTGGCCGGATGCGGAGTAAGGCATGTGCAGGGCACGTGGGGGCCAATCTGGCGCCACTACCATGTGAAGGCTGCTTGCGCGAGCGCTTCCGCTCGGGCGGCTGGGATTGCTGTTTTTCCGGCTGGCGGCCGAGCCGCTTGCCATTCACCCTTGAGTTCGCTACAGTTCCCTAGTGCGCCGTCAATGGCTCTTCATCCTGCTCGCGGCGGTTCTTCTGGCTGGTCTGATGTACGGCCAGCGCCGGTACCGTTCCTTTGACGATGAAGAGGACAATCCGGCGGCAATTCCTCCCGATGCCACCGAGAAGACGGAGTTTGTCTTCTCGCGACTGCGCTATCCCTCCTTTCAAGGTGGATACCGGTGGCGCCGCGGTTCCTGGGCGACGGATTACCCCAAGGCTGACCGGCAATTCCTGCAAGGGTTGCGGCGGCTTACGCGCTTGCACGCGCGATCGATGGAGAACGTTGTCGATCTCGATAGCGACGAGATCTACAACTACCCCTGGATTTATGCAGTCGAGGTCGGCTATTGGGGCCTCAACGATCAGCAGGCCCGAAAACTGCGCGATTACCTGAATCGCGGCGGCTTCCTCATGGTGGATGACTTCCACGGTTCCTTCGAGTGGGAAGTGTTCTATGACAGCCTGCGGCGCGTGTATCCGGACCGGCCAGTGGTGGACATCGAAAACGCCGATCCCATTTTCCATGCCATTTACGATCTCGACGAACGCGTGCAGGTGCCCGGCGTGCACATTGTCGGCAGCGGGCGCACCTGGGAGCGCGACGGTTACGAACCCAAGTGGCGCGCCGTTTACGATGAACACAACCGCGTTACGGTGGCCATTTGCCACAACATGGATCTAGGCGATGCCTGGGAATGGGCGGATCACCCTTATTACCCGGAAAAGTTCGCTTCGGTCGCCTATCGCGTGGCCGTGAACTATATCGTCTATTCGATGACGCATTGAGCCGCTATTCCACCTCCGCCCAGGCACCGGTTGTCTCCGTGCAGGTGTCGTCAGGGCAAACCTGGAACAGCGTCACCGGATGCATCTCCCAGGCCGTGGCGCGCCAGCACTTCGATTGGTCGGCGCCCACCATGGCGCAGTTCTGTGAAAGCACATTGTGTTCGTTGTCGAAGAGCAGTTGGCCGGCCACGCGCACCTTCCGGCCAAGCACCTTGCGTAGCGTTTCCTTGTTCCACGAAGTGCCGTTCGAAAAGCGCACGTGCGGCGTCATCTCCACGATCACGCTGGTGCGCTTCAGGTCGCGCTTCTCGGTTGCCGTGAGGACTTTCCTGCTGCGGATCTTCTCGGCGAGCGCTGCGTCATAGCCGATGCCGAGGTGGAAATCGGCATTGTCCTCGCCCGTCAGTTTGCAGTTGCTTGTTTCCGCCGTGCCTTCCTGCAAATAGTAGAAATATCCCACCGTTGCGATCACTTGCCCTTCACCCAATGCAGCCAGTTCCTTCTGGAAGTCTCCATGGTTCTTCTTGCCAAGACCTTCCGGCAACTGGCGATCCAGCTTGGCGAATTCCGCCGTGCTGTTGA
>CAYOBO010000170.1:0-12883 GCA_964402295.1 uncultured Candidatus Solibacter sp.
TTCAAAAAGGCGGGTACGACCGCGCGCGTGCGCGAAGGCAACCGGGAATTCCGACTATGTGAGGGGAAATGGTGGGCTCGAGAAGACTCGAACTTCCGACCTCCTGCGTGTCAAGCAGGCGCTCTAACCAACTGAGCTACGAGCCCAAAGAACTGACCGACGAACTGGAGTCCGGTTGGAGTCCACCCGGAGTCCAAAGCCGCAAGGTAGAGGCCCTGGAGTCCAAATGGCGTCCAAATCGAACGCCCGTAAACCTTTGCAAACCCAACACCGGCACCCGCAACTCCTTGATCTGGCGACCGTGTCAAGGTAGCGCTCTAACCAACTGAGCTACGGGCCCTCACGGGGGAAGACTTTCAGTGTAACATACAGTAGCTTATGTTGATCGACTTCTCTGGAAAAACTGCCCTGATTACCGGCGGCGCCAACGGCATTGGATTGGCCACGGCAAAACTCCTTGCCTCCTCAGGCGCCCACGTCATCATCCTTGATCTCGAATCCGAGAACCCTCAGCAGGCGGCCGCCGAATTCGGCGCTACGGGCATCGTCATCGATGTCCGCGACCTCGCCTCCGTGGAAGCAGCCTTCGACCAAGCCCCCGTGCCGGACATCGTCGCCATCAATGCCGGCATCGCGCCCACATCGCCCATCGAATCCACCAGCGAGGAAATGTGGCGCCGGATGCTCGACGTCAACCTCACCGGTGCGTTCTTCACCCTCCAGGCCGCTGCCCGCCGCATGAAACCCCGCCGCCGGGGCTCCATCGTTCTCACCGCTTCCACGAACTCCTATGACGGTGAAGCCACCCTCATTGCCTACAACGCATCGAAAGCCGGCATCCTCGGTGTGGTCCACACCGCCGCCAACGAACTCGGCCCCTTCGGTGTCCGAGTCAATGCCGTCTGCCCCGGCCTCATCCACACACGCCTCACCGCCATGTACTACGAACAGCCCAACGCGCTGAAGGAATACTTCCGCCACATACCCATGGGCCGCGGAGGTACCCCGCAGGAAGTCGCACAAGCCATCGCCTTCCTCGCCTCCGACGCCGCCAGTTTCATCACTGGCGCAACGCTACTCGTCGATGGCGGCCAGATGGCGTGCAAGTACAGTCTTTGGAACGACGACATCGGCTCGTTTCAGGACGGGCGTTGGACGCTCGCCTGAATCGCTGCCCGAAAACAGGAAAGGCCTCCGGAACTCATCCGGAGGCCTTTCCTATGTATCGCGCAGGCGCTGTTACTTCTTCTTGCCCACCGGCCGGCGAGCAGGAGCCTTCTTGGCCGGAGGCGGCGCCGCGGGCCATCCCTTCAACTTGTCCTTCTCGACTTCGAAGGTCAGCATGAAAGGCTCACGAGTGAATTCCGATGCTATGCCCTCGAACTCAATTTCAGTACCAGGCTCGGCCTTCCCTCGCAGTCCGCCTTCTACCTTCAGCGTGACTTCCCCTTCGGTGCCCACGCTCTGCGACGGATCCATGATCAAGACCACTTCCTTCGCATTATTCGTAACCACTCGGCCCTTTAGTGTCGTGAACTCCGTGCCTTCGATCTTGCCGGGCAACGCCGCGCCTTTCACGCGCTCTTCGAAGAACGCAGCCCCGTTTTCCCCGGCGAGTTCCTTCTTGATACCCATCCAGAACGCCAACTGCGGATTCTTCGACTTGAACTCGTTCTCCTTCTCAATGGCGATTTCGGTCGCAGTGCGAATTTTGAAGCCCGCGGGCGGCTTGCTGTTTGCCAGCGCCAATTCCCGCAGTTCCTTCAGTCCAGCGTCGTCCTGGCCGTGGTAGCTGTTGTACGCCTTGACGAAGAAGTCATCCACTTGCTTGCGGTTCGCATCCGGAAGCCCGCCCTTGTCCGCGGGCAACGATGCAGCCCGGGCAAGATAGAACAGTGCTTCGGAGTTCCGCGAAGGATCCTTCTTTGCGCGAATCACCGTGTACATCCAGTACGTCGCCTCACCGTCGTTCGGGTTCTTGTCGAGGAACCGCCGGATACCTTCCTCCGCCTTGTCGTTGTCCTTGCGAGCCATGGCGATCCATGCCAGCGACTTCAGCGCCATCACTTCCATGTCCGCCTTCGCCTTGGTCCACTGCTCTTCCGTGCTGCCCGCGGGCTTGCGCTCCGGCGCAAACACTTTATCGCCATTCATCGCCAGGGCCATGGAGGCTTTCTCGGCGGCATCGAGATAGTCAGCCGAAGTGTTGTTCAATTTCGGGGCCAGCGAAGAGATCCAGTACAACGAGGTCACATCCAGCGGATCGATCTTCAGGATCTCCTGCGCCGTCGCAATCAGTTCGGGAAACTTGCCCTGCTGGGCAAACGCCGTCGTCAGCAGCGTCAACCCTTCCTGCTTGAACTGCGACTCGGGATACTTCTGCCGCCATGCGTTGATCAACGCCACTTTCTTGGCCGGATCCGGCTCTTTCGCCATCGCCTGGAAATCATCGTATTCCTGGCGGTCCTTCCATTGCTTCTGTGCCTGCTGGCCCATGACGAGCGCAGTGAGCAACAAGGTAACCCCCAGTACCTTTCCTAGTCTTATGTACACCGTAACCTCCTACAGCCGTGATCGGCCTCTCGATTTAGCCCTTCGATTCGGCTCCCAAATCAGCCGCGAGACCGGACCGGATATCTTCAACGCAAATGCGGAGTATACCGGAATCCTTCGAAAGTCTGCAACCGTCGAACGATCCGCGGCGCGTGTCCTTTGGCGTAGTATCCAAGCCGCAACAATAGTCCCTCCGATTAACTTAGATGCCACGCGTGGCTGCTGGGTTCCCCACGCCGCGCACGCGCCATGGAAAGCATGCTAACACCGAAAGCATCCACGCTGCTGCACTAATGCCCAGGGCAGCGGACTTCTCCATGGTCAGTCCGTATTCGAGCACAAGGTCTGCCTCGCTTCCGGCAGGCGGGCGCAGATACAGAAAACCCATCGCATCCCGCTCCACCGTTACGCTTGCACCCCGTTGCGTGGCGCGCCAGCCCGGATCGTAGCTCACCATCACGGAAACACCCGAATCCTCGGGAACCACTCCGCCGCGAATACGCATGCGGCTGGCGCCCTCCCAGTCGAGCAGCAACGCGCGGTCCGCGCTGAGGGCGTGCGGCAGATAGCTTTCCAGGTGCACCGGTTCCCAGGATTTCGGCGCTTCATCCATCCTGCGGAAAAACGCCAGGCTGCGAAACGGCACCTTGTAGACGCGGTCCGGTCCATCGCTGTGCACAACCTGGAAAATCGATTCCAGACGCTCCGGCTTCTGCAAGTCGCGGTAATATTCTTCCGATCCCGGCCCGTGCACCACGAGATACTCCACTCCCATCGCCTGCATCATCAGCAGTGAGTCTCTCCCCTCAAGCCCTGGCCGGATTCCCTTCAGCGAACGGAACCGGTAGTCGAGATCGAGTGGATTCCGATTCAGCAGTCCCGAATCGAACGTCCCGTTCGTCTGCGGCACATCGAACCAGGAATTCAGCCGGAACCGCAGCCCGCCGGATACGTATACTCGGCCTTCTGGAGATTGCTTCCGTAGCCAATCGGCAATCCGGTACTCCACCGTGTATTCCTTCGGCCGTAGATTCCAGGAGTCGTAGCCATCCCTCATGAACCGCAGCGCCTGGGGTGTTCCGCTCACTGCCAGCAGGCAAGCCGCCATCCCCACGCAGCAGCGATTCACCCCTCCACCCACGTTCCAGCCCACGCGCATCCACTCCGCCAGCGCCAGCGCCAGAAACAACTCCATTTCCAAGGTGTAGCGCCGTGCTTCCGGAATGGCGTCCACCTTGTGCGCGTAATGGCCCTCCGCCAAAGCAGCAAACAGGAAGAAGCAGGCAGTGGCGAAGCACAGATACCGGCGTTCCCGAGCGCGGCGGAACAGCACCAGGATCGCCACAAGCCCCGCCGCGATCAGCGTGAGCGCAATGTGCTGCTGCTGCTGCATCTTGAATCCGAACGAGTCCTGCGGCCAGTTGAATCCCACGGTACGCACGAAGGTTGGCGTAAGCCAGAAGCAGGCCAGCGCATACGCCAGCAACCCGGCCAGAACCACGCGCCGGTGTCGGAAATCCGCCGCCGTTCCCACATGCACGGCAAACAGCAGCAGGCAACAGAACGCCAGCGCCAGCGCCGCAATCCAATGCGTCAATGCAACCGCGGCCAACCCGCATGCCGCCAGAAATATCCGCCGGAACCCGGTGCTCTTCGCCGCCGCCCAAACTCCCATCAGCGCCAAAGGCAGCAGCGTCAAACCCATGTTGTGCGGACCTTCCCCATACTTGACCATCACGTGCAAACGCCAGGGAATCGGCAGCAGTCCCCTGTCGTTGTCGATCGCCTGAAACAGATCGTAGGCGGGAGAGCAGAACGTATACCCAAGCGCCGCCGCAAACGCCCACCGCCTGCTGCCCGAGGCGTAGGCGGCAAATAGAAACAGAGTCACCGGACCCAAACAGGCAAACAGCGCAGTGACGATGCGGTAGGCATGGAGCGCCTCCATGCCCGGTTGCAGCCACAGCAGAAGTGCTGTCGCATACGGCAATCCAGGCAGGTAGGTATGCTGCGTCGAAATGCCGCAATAGATCAACGGATTCCATCCGTAGGGGTTCGGATGCTCCGCGAAGAACCGCGCGATTCCCGCATAGCCGCTTTCGATCGACCCCCGATAGGGTTGCGCCCCGTTCTGAAAAAGCGGCGCGTTCAGCCACACATTCAGAGCCAGCAGGACAAGCGCCGGGGCCAGCGTCCTCCGCATCCTGGGGCTTACCACACCGCCCCCTTCTTGCGGCACATCAGGAACAGGCAAACCAGCGTGCCCGCGAAAATGGCTTGCCCGAAGCGGTTCTCCAGCGGCGTCTCGAACACCATCCGCACTTCCTGATCTCCTTCCGGCACATCGATGCGGATGAAGTTCATCTGTGTCTTGCGCACGGCCAGCGGCTTCCCGTCCACCGTGGCGGTCCACGGCCTGTTGTAGGGGACCTGCACGAATAGCGTGTGCCCGGCAAACATACGGGCGCGGATGCGCAGTTCCTCGGTGCTCACCCACTGCGTCTCCACGGGTGCTTCCGGGCCCCTCTCCAGCACATCCACGAAGTGCCGCAGTTGCTCCTTGTCCGGCTCCTCCGGCAGCGGCGGCAACGCCTCCAGCCTCGCGGTTTCCACCACCCGCGCAATGGACCGGTATCGCCGCGGCGTGCGGTAAATGAAGTTCCCTTTGCCGTCGTTGTGCACCAGTTCCATGTGCCCATCGAACTTCCTGGGATGCTGAACGTCCTTGTACTCTTCCTCGCTGGTTTGATCGTGGATGATGGCCGCATCCACGCCGAGCGCTTGCAGCCACAGGATCCCCATCTCGGCATCTTCACTGCCCGCCAACTGCCACGTGGAAGGCTGCACGGCCGGATTCAACAGCCCCTGCTCGGATCCGCCGCCCAACTCCGCCAGGTCGTACCATGCGTTGTACCAGAAGCGCACCGAGCCAGTCGTGTAGGCCCGTGCGTGAGGCATGTTCTTCGCCATCCAGTCCGTGATCCGGTACTCCACCCGCGAGCGGTAGTCCTCATGCGGCACGTAGATGTTCCATGCATTCCGCACATATTTGCGGACGGAATAGAACAACAGAAACACCAGAAGAGCGGCGGCCACCCGCCGCGGAATGCGTACGCGCCTGAGCGCGCTCCAGTCGCCGTCCCACAGCCAGCGCAGCAGCTCCGCGCCGGCCAGGATGACGAACATATCCAACTCCGGCACCATGCGTCCCGGCTCGCCGATGACGCGGAACTGGAGGTAGTAGTTGCCGATCACGTTTACGAACAGGATGCCCAACGCCCCAATGAGGAACACCTGCCAGGCGAGATCCTTCTTGCCGCGCGCCCACCTCTCGGTCAGCTTCATGTAGACGATCGCCAGGCAGACAATCAGCCACAGAGACCAGCGATTGCCGCGCTCGGAGACATAGCGCATGTTGTGAAGGGTCACGGTGATGTAGGACGGCACCAGCCAGAATGCGCAGAGGCCGTAGCTGAGCGCCGCGATCATGCCCGCCCGCAGGAACATGCGGTTATCCAGATGGGTAACCCACCAACTCCAGACCACAATGGGAAACAGCATGGCGAGCGCCGTGGCGCCATAGAAGTTGTGCGCCACCACAAGCGCCGAGGCGAAGGCGGCTGCTGCTGTCCAGCGAAGCCGTCCGGTGCGCAGCGCCAGCATCGAGAAAGCCAGCGCAAACCCGAGTATCGCCACCGCGGACATGTGCGGCCCTTCGCCGTAGCGCGCCAGCGCCCCCAGACGCTGCGGCTCGGAATGCACCGCGGCGTCCTCCCGCAGTTCCTTCATCACAAGAAAGGACGGCGACACCGTGGCCACCGCAAGCGCCGCGACAACGGCGAACTTGCGGGACTTGCCACCCACTCGCGAGAGCACGTAGATGCCGGCGATGCCGATGGCATAGAGCAGCGCGACGTAGAAGTGATACGAGCGTGCCGTGGACCAACCGGGAACGTATTTGGCAAGCGCCGCGGTGCCGTATCGCAGGGCAGGCGGATAGATATAGTCGAAGCGCGTGCCTGTGTACCACAGCGGCTGCCACTTCGGATGCGGCCAATGGTCTTTTAGAAAGCGGGCGTCGGAGATGAAAGTGCTCTCAATGGAGGCCCATTTATCCGAAAAGTCCAGGTGAAACAGCGGCCATACCAGATAGGCGGCAAGAGCGAAAACCAGCCCCACTTCCACCCACCAGGAAACGGCTTTGCCTTCGCGCCACGACCGCAGCATCACTGTTTTTCAGACCAGGCCAGTTCGATTTTCGTGCCGTGCGCGGAACGGCTCAACGTGATCAAGGCATAGCGGCCATCCTCGCTGTGCGAGGCATTCAGGATCGCCGCCGACACCTGTCCATCGTGGCTCATGAGGTTCTTCGAAAGCAGAAAGCCTGTCCGCTGCCAGGTGCGTTCAAAGTACTCGGCCGTGTCCTCCAGCGGTTCGGAGGCCAACAGGACAGCATTGCCGGAAGCGCCGCCGGTGCGCGCCTCCTGCACGCGGTAGTCGCCCCGCAACTGCACCCACTTGGGGGCCGGAGGCACACGGCGCGCGGCCACCGTCTCGAGCGATTGCGCATATTCACGAGCCTTCTGCTGATGCAGTAATCCCACTAATACGCCGGGTAGTGCGAGGAACGCGCCACACCAAAGCGCAACCCAGATCCATGCCCGCTGCTTTGCCGGGCGCTGCCGCTCCACCTCTCCAGCTTCGGGAGGGAGTGGAGGCATCTCCTTGCTCATCGATAGTTAGAATAGCGAATCGGTCGAGGGCTTCACACATCGTCGCGATGGCCGGCGGCGAAGCCTCCATCGACGGGAAGCGCGACTCCGGTGATCCAGCTCGATTCCTCGGAGAGCAGGAATAGCGCGGCTTTGGCGATATCCTCGGGCTCGCCCATGCGTCCCAAGGGATGCATGGCTTCGATGCGGGCCTTGCGCTCCGGATCGGCGAAGATGCCCCGCGTGAGCCCGGTGCGGGTGAAGCCGGGACAGAGGCAATTGACGCGAATGCCGCGGCCAGCGTAGTCGAGCGCCATGTTGCGAGTGAGGGAGAGGATGGCGCCTTTCGAAGCCGAATAGGCGGCGCGGTTGCGTACGCCGATGAGACCCACGGCCGAGGAGACGTGAACGATGCTGGCGCCGCGCTCCATGCGCGCCAGCGCCTCCCTTGAACACAGGAAGGTGCCCTTCACGTTGACGTCGAGCACCGCGTCCCAGCCGGCCTCATCCTGATCCGCGGCGGGCTGGCGCACGGCGATGCCGGCCGAGTTCACCAAGCCATGGATCGGGCCGATGTCCGCGAAGGCCTGGCGCACGGACTCGGCGTTTGAGACATCGCAGATGCGGCCGGCGCCGGCGAGATCGAGGCCGATGACGGTAGCCCCTTCCGCGCGGCACAACTCGAGGGTGGCCGCGCCGATGCCGGAAGCCGCGCCCGTCACGACGATGGTCTTGCCCGCCAGCCGCATCAGTAGAGCGCCCACCCGGCATCGACGTTCACCGTCTGGCCGGTCATGCCGTCGCTCCAGGGACCGGCAAGGAAGGCGCAGACGCGGGCGATGTCGAGCGGCTTCAGGCGGCGCTTGAGGCTCTGGTTGTTGAGGAACTCCTGCTCCTGTTCCTTGGAGACAAAGTGCTTCTCGGACTCGGTCTGGATGGCGCCGGGGGTGATGCAGTTCACATGGACATTCTGGGGCCCGAGTTCCTTGGCCAGTACGCGCGAGAGGCCGATGACTCCGCCCTTCGAGGCCACGTAATGGCTGAGCAGCGGCGGGGCGACGAAGAAGGTCACCGAGGAGATGTTGACCACCTTGCCGCCACCCTGGGCGATCATGTGCGGCACGACCAACTGCGTCATGCGGTAGACGCCCTTGAGGTTGATGTCCTGCATGGTGTCCCATTCCTCTTCGGTGATTTCGAGGAACGGCTTGCGCGGGTAGATGCCGGCGTTGTTGATGAGGGAATCGATGCGCCCGAACTTCGCGATGGCGGCATCGACCGCGGTAGCCAGAGAGGCGCGGTCGCGCATGTCGCCGGTGAGGGCGATGGCTTCCCCGCCCTTCTCAGTAATCAGGGCAGCGTTCTTCGCCACGCCCTCGGCATCGCGGTCGAGCAGGGCCACGCGCGCGCCTTGCGAGGCGAAGAACTGCGCCGTGGCTTCTCCGATGCCGGCGCCGGCGCCGGTGATGAAGGTTACATGATTCTGGAGCACGATCCTGAATTTACCATGAGCCCACGGGAGGCGATCAATAGAGGGGCGGCTCGCCGGAAGGCCGTGTCTTCCAGCGGCGGTGAATCCAGAGCCACTGGCCGGGGTAGGCGCGGATGACCGATTCGAGGTGCGTGTGGAGCCGCTGCGTGTCTTCGGCTTCATCTCCCGTCATGGCAACCGGTGGGAAGAAGCGCAGGACGTAGCGCTGCTCCTTGTCTTCCCAAAGGGCGTAGCCGGGGATGACGGTCGCGCCCGTGTGCCTGGCGAGGCGGGCGAAGCCCGTATGCGCGCAGGCGAGCTTGCCGAAGAAGCGCACGAAGACGCCCTCTTCGGGTGCGGCGTTCTGATCGGCCAGAATGCCCACGGCGCGGTTGGCTTGCAGCATGCGTAGCAGCGGGCGGGCCTCCTTCTTCTCGATGACTTGGTTGCCGCCGAGGGTGCGATAGCGGCGGGCAAGCGCGTCGAGCAGCGGGTTGTCCAAGGGCCGCACGACAACGGCCATGGGCTCCGTGAGACGGCCGTGGGCGAAGGCGCTCAGTTCCCAATTGCCGAGGTGGGCCGTGTAGAAGAGCGCTCCATGGCCAGCCTGTTTGGCGGCATGGAAGTGCTCAAGGCCGTCGTAGCGGATCCACTCGTTGAGGTCGAGCGAAGGGAAGCGGGCAAAGACCACGAGCATGCGGGCGATGGAGCGGAACACCTCATCGAGGATGGCCTCCCGCTCGGCGGGCCGCTTCTCAGGAAAGGCGAAGGCGAGGTTCACGCGGCCGATGCGGCGCAGGCGCGGGGCCATGCGGTCGAGCAGTGCGGTCCCCAGGCGGGCAATCGCCATGGCGAGCGGCCGGGGAGTCCACCGCAGCAGCGCCAGCAGCAGACGCACGGCGGCGTACTCCGTCCCGTTGCGGAGGGGCGATCGCTTGGAGGGTCCGGTCAAGATCTCATTCTAAAGGACGCGCATCAGAGCTTGGCCACGCGGCGGTGGACGAGGAGGAACCAGAGGCCGAGCATGGCCAGCAGGGCTCCGTTGCCGGCGATGACCCAGGAGGCCGAGAACATGGTCATGAGCTTGCCGGAAGCAAGGCTGCCGAAGGGCATGCCGCCGCGGAAGGCAACGTTGTAAACGCTCATGACGCGGCCGCGCATGCTGTCGGTGGTGATCAACTGGACGAGCGAGGCGATCATGGCGAAGCTGGCCATCAGCAACCCACCGGAAAGGAACAGGAAGAAGCAACTGAGGTAGAGGTTGGTGCTGAACGAGAAGGCGACGATCATGGTTCCCAGCCCGATCAAGGAGGTGATGGCCACACGGCCCTTGTTGTGCACGTTGCCGATCCCGGCGACGAACAAGGCTCCGGTTACGGACCCGAGTCCGGAGACGGACAGCAAGAGGGAGAAGGTGTCTGCGTCCCCTTTCAGCACGTCCTTGGCGAAGACGGGCAGGAAGTTGATAAGCGGGATGCCGAAGGCGGTCATGAAGAAGGCGATGATGATGAGGGCTTCCATGGACTCCTTCTGGCGGATGAACTGGATGCCTTCCTTCATGCTGTCGAGGATCGACAGGCGCTTCTCCGGCGGGGTGTAGCGCTCATGGAGCATGAACAGGGAGACGATGACCGCGATGTAGGAAAGCCCGTTCAGGCCGAAACACCACGCCGCTCCGAGCTTGGACATGGCCAAGCCGCCGACGACCGGCCCGATGACACGGGCGAGGTTGAACTGAATGGAGTTGAGGGCGATGGCGTTCTGCAAGTCCTCACCCTTGACGAGGCGGGGGATGAGGGCCTGATAGGCGGGTCCGCCGAAGGCCTGGGCCGTGCCGACGAGGAAGGACAAGGCGAGGATGTGCCAGACCTGAACCGCCTGGACGATGAGCAGGAAGGTGAGGAGGAACGCACAGCTCATCTGGATAAACTGAGATATCAGTAATAAATGGCGGCGGTCCATGCGGTCGGCGACGACGCCCCCGACGAGGGAGAACAGGAAGATGGGGATCTGGCCGAGGAAGGCGTCGAGGCCAAGCATGAAAGGCGACTTCGACAGTTCGAGGACGAGCCAGCTCTGGGCCAGCGTCTGCATCCACGTACCGACACTGGAGGTGCACGCCCCGATCCACATTAAGCGGAAGTCGCGGTATGCGAACGCCTTGAAGACGCGCTTGACCAATGGGTTGGATCCTTAGGGCAGCGGCTTTTCGCGATGAATCAGATGCAGAATATTGCCGTCACCATCCTTGAAGAAGACGAGGCGGTTGCCCTGGTTGTTGTAGGGTTCGCCGAGGAACTCGACGCCGCGCGCTTTGAGTTGTTCGTAAGCGGCATCGAAGTCGTCGACGGCGATGGCAAGGTGGCGGATTCCCGGCTCCTTCATGCCGGGAGTGGCGGCCATGACGCCGTCCGAGGGAATAATTTCGAGCATGCTGCCGTTGGGAGCCTTGACGAAATAAAAGACGTCATAGGAGAAGTTGATGTGGAAGCCGAGGTAATCCACGTACCAATCGGCCAGCTTCTTGGGATTGGGAGAAGCGATAGCCGTGTGTTCGAGTCCTTGAAACATAAACCGTGATTCTAACAGGAAAGGGCCGATGGGGGCGTAGCGTGCGCCGTGGCTAATCGTTAATGGCGGCGGCGGCCATGCCCATGAATACCTGTTTGGCGTTGCTGTTGAGTCCCGTGTGCTGGATGAGGAAGACGCCGACGAGATCCTTTTCCGGATCGATCCATCCGTGGGTGCCGAAGGCGCCGCCATGGCCGAAGGAGCCGATGGACATGAGGTTGAGGGTGCCCATGGGCTCGCGGGTGACTTCCCAGGTGAGGCCGAATCCGGTGCCGGGCAGGTGCCCGGCGCGAATATCGCCGGTGTGCAAGGACGTGGCGACTTTGACGGATGCCGCGGAAAGGAGGCGCTTGCCCTGATGGACGCCGCCGGCGCGCATCATGTTGTAAAAGGCGGCGAGATCCTGCGCGGTGGAATGGAGGCCGAATTCCGGGGCGGAATATTTCGCACCTCGGCGATGGAGTCGGGAATCTCCACCGAGGATGGTGGGCGGGGCGTCGACGAACTTGCCGTCCTTGGCGGTATGGACGATGACGATGCGGTCGAGCTTATCGGCGGGCGGGAAGATGAAGCTGTCCTTCATGCCGAGGGGCTGGAAGATACGGGTTTCGAGGAATTTCTCGAAGGGCATGCCGGAGGCGACCTCGACCAACCGGCCAAGCGTGGCGATGCCGGTGTTGCTGTATTGCCAGACCGTCCCCGGTTCGAAATTCAGCGGCATTTGCGAATAAATGCGCACGGCTTCGGCGAGCGTGAGATCCATATTACGGTATAATTCCGCGATTCCCGGCGGCGGCGCGCCGGGGAGTCCCGAGGTGTGCGTCATGAGATCGCGGATATTGATGGGGCGCGGCGGTTTGGTGAGCGTCACCGTGCCGGCGTCGCGGGAGGCGATCATCATCTGGCCCCGGAACTCGGGCAGGTGTTTTTCGACGGGATCGGTGAGCGCGAGTTTCCCTTCCTCGACGAGCATCATGATGGCAGTGCCACAAACGGGCTTGGTCATGGACATGATCTGGAAGATGGAGTCCGTTTTCATGATTTTTTTGTTGGGCACGTCGGCCCAGCCGTGGGCATCGAGCGCGGCCGTGACGCCGTGGCGGGAAACGAGGGTGACGACGCCGGCGAGTTCGCCGCGGTCCACATATTCCTTCATGCGGGCGGACAGGCGCGACAAGCGATCGGGATCCATGCCGGCCTTGGAGACGTCGCCGATGGGGGGCGCGGAATGAACGAACGCCGCGGCCAGAATTAGGAGCGATGCAAGTTTGTGCATAGGAGTTCTGTTATTGCACCACCGGAGTGTGGCGCAATTCAAGTTTTGGCGATTTGGCTGTATGGAACGGGGTCTCAGGTTCGTTTCTTAATTTTTTTGTATCTGGCTTCGTTTCAACTGGTTGCGGAGGCGTTTCCGAGCGTTCGCGGGAATTCATGGAAGCGCGGGGAGCTTCGAGGGCACGTGGCCCGCGTCGAAGCCGCGGAATTCCGCCGACTGGCTTCGTTCTGCCCTGCGATGCGCTCCGAGAGGGTGTAAAAAGGTTTGTGTAAGCAATGTTCTCCGAGAAGCCGAAAGGAG
>CAYOBO010000171.1:0-12354 GCA_964402295.1 uncultured Candidatus Solibacter sp.
GGGCCGACAGCACCCGTGGGTCCGACAGCACCCGTGGGTCCGGCAGCGCCCGTGGGTCCGGTGGCGCCCACGGCACCGGCGAGTCCCGTTGCGCCGGTGGGTCCGGCGGGTCCGGTGGCGCCATTCGCCCCGGCCGCCCCGGTCGGTCCCTGGAGTCCTTGTGGGCCCTGCGGTCCGGTGGGACCGATCGGGCCTGTCGGGCCGGTTGGTCCGGTGAAGGCATTCTGGTTGGTGAAGTATCCGTTGATGTCGACGATCACGTGAGTGGCATTGGAGGCAAACAGCGAGATGGACCCATTGATTCCGGCGGGAACGATGGCCGCGTTGGCTACCACCTTGCCCTCGAAGGAGTTGAGGGTGGATGTATTGGGAATGGGCGAGCCCGTGGGGTAGGCGGTCAAATACTGTAGGATCCCAATTGGGACGACGGTGATGTTGAGCGAGTACGCCTTTGCCGATGCAGGAATGGAACACTTGCCCGCGGGGATGGGGATCTCACGGCTTTGGCCGGCATTGAGCTGCGGTGCGCCAAACGATCCGGCGAAGCCGAGCACGGCGTATTCCGGGCGCGTATCGACAACCCGGCAGGGGGTTACGGCGATGAGCGGGAGAGGGTCAGTGAGCGCCGCATCGCGGCCCGCCGCCAGTTTTTGGTCTTCGTTCGGCTGCCATTGCAAGGGAGCCGGCCAGTTCGGCACCTCCACCTCCTGGGCGGGGAGCAAGACTGTGAATACGCCCGCTAACAACACGGCGCGCGTGAGCTGTCGGACCGATCGGAGAGTAGTCATATTGAATGAGAAGTTATCACAGCGGGTGAAATTTCTCATTCAAAATCGGCGAAATCGGGAGTTTTTTACTGAATCGTTTAACGAGTCGGTGAAAACTCGAGCACCTGTCCATCGGCGAGCAGGCGCTGGCGGAGCTTTTCGTAGGGCACATCCTGCACGGCCATGGAGCCTTCGATTGCCAGGACGGCTGCCGTAGCCGCGGATTGCCCAAGGATCATGAACACAGGCTCCATGCGGATCGACCCGTAGGCGATGTGCGAGCTCGACAAACAGACGGGCACCAGCAGGTTCTCCACCTGCCCCTTCTTGGGCACCAGCGAGCCATAGGAGATCTGATACGGCCCGTTCGTGCTCACGCCGATATCGCCTTCATTTTGCACATAGCCTTCCGGGGTGATGTAGCGCTGCACGTTATGCGAGTCAATGGTGTAGGAGCCCATGCCCACGGATTCCGGGGTGGGGCGCTTCTTGGTCAGCTCATGCTCGGTCATCACGTATTTGCCGATCATGCGGCGCGCCTCGCGGATGTACATCTGGTGCGGCCAGTTGCCGTTATCCGTGAACTCATCCTTGGCCAAGCCCCATTCGGCCACGGCTTTGCGGACATCCTCGGGCATGCGCGGATCGTTGGCCATGAAGTACATCAACCCTTGCTGATACTGGCGATGCTCGTCCCAGATTTCCTTGCGGCGCGCGTAGCCGGCTTCCGGATAGTCGTAGTTCATGCCGATGTTGTCGGTGCTGAAAGGGCCGTGATTATTGGTGTCCGTCTTGCCGTTGGGAATGGGATCGTACTTGTGGAAGGTTTCGCGCCAACCGGCTTCGAAGATGCGCAGCAGCAGTTCGTACTGGCGGGCATCGTAGCCCGCGGGTTTGGGAAAGGGCACGCGATTCCCGGGCACCTTGGTCAAGCACATGCGGTAGCAATAAGCCTGCACCTTTTTATCGCCCGCCCCATACTCGCCCGGATGCTCCGTGCTGATGCGCGGCAGCACGCCGCTGTTGGGATCGCCGGGGATGACATAGGGGGAAATGGGGATTTTCACGGCGCCGAAGTGATGGCGGTGATGGAGCACGCCGGTCTGCACGCCGTTCCACTTTTCGCCGTAAGTTTTCTGCGATTCGCGCCCCACGTGGTAGTCGACGCCGGCGGCGGCCATCAGATCTCCTTCATAAGTGGCATCGAGGAACATCTTCGCCGCGTACTCCTTGCCGTCGAGCGTGCGGATGGACGCGATGCGGCCGCCGGTCTTGCGGACGCCCTTCTCGCGGTCGAGCCATGCGTTGCGCACGACGGGGATTTTCATCTCCTTGATCCAGTCTTCGTAGACGCGCTCGGCCACGTGGGGCTCAAAGATCCACATGGTGCGCGCGCCTTTGTCGATGGCCTCGGTTCCCTGCCCTTTGTTGCCGTACTGCTCGCGCGACTGCCATTTCCAGGCTTCGGGCTTCTCATACTCGCGCCAGACACGATGATAGAACTCGCGCGAGAGGCCGCCGATGACTTGCTTGTTGCCGGAGTCGGTCCACCCGAGCCCGCCCGCGGTCAGTCCGCCGAGATGCTTTTCCGGACACACGACGATAACGGACTTGCCCATCTTCTTCACTTGCACGGCAGCGGTCATCGCGCCGGAGGTGCATCCGTAGACCAAAACGTCGGAGCGCCGCGGCGCGGCTTGGAGAACGATCGCAGCCAGCAGTAAGGAATAGAGAATACGGTGACGCATAGGGAATCACCTTTACTGTAAGCGATGCGAGGGCTGGAACGGGGGCCTACTTCTCGAAGGTGATCTCCCAATTGGAGATGCCGTGGATGTACAAGCGGGAAGTCTGGCCGGCGATGGAGTCCGTATCGCCTTCGCCGAGGCCGAGCACCTGCGGATAGAAGCCCGGAGAGAAGCCGATGGCCTGTTTGTCCATGAGGCGTTTGGCATCGGTCCAGGTGTTCGGGTTGCTGAGATCGGTGGCGTAGGAGATGTAGATGCCTTCCTGCGGCCAGCCGGGCTTGCAGCAGGCGCGGTTCATGATGAGGACGTATTTATCCAGGTAGCGGTTGTAATGCGTGGAAGGGCCCCAGAGCGAATCGGCGTTTTCCTTCGACCAGACGACGCTGGCGGGATAGATGGCGGTCACGCGGCCGCCGATGCCGGGTTCCCCCCATTCCCCTCGATAGTACTTGTAGACGGCCCCCGCCGGCTGAAAACGGTCCTCGAAGGCGAGCCGCGCGGCCACGATTCCCTGCTGCGACTCATCGCCGCCGTAATTGGTGAACAGGAAATAGAAATACTTCTTTTCGCGGTCGGGAACGACGGAAAAATCGCCGTGGCCGCCGGCGAAAAATCCGTTCTTGGCGTTGCAATCGGCGGGCTCGCCGGATTCGAGAACGATGCCCAAGTCCTTGAAGGTACGGCCGCCATCGAAGGAAATGACGGCCCCGATTTTCGGCGCGGTGAGGGGATTATCGCGGCAGACATCGGCGGGTTCGTGATGATACCAGCCAAACAGCGTGCCGTCTTCATCGCGCCAGACGGCTTCCACCCACATGGGCATGTGGACCTGATCGGAGGTGTCCACCCAATCGCTTTCCCAGGGCCCGAATTGTCCGGGGGAGGTGTGAATCATTTCGGGATTGCCGGTGGAGCTGAAGAGGACGAAGTTGCCGTCGGCCCAATAGGCGGGGCTATTGCCGTCGATGATGACGGGCATGACCACTTTATCGACCTTTTTAACTGTCGCGGTCTGCGCAGCCAGGTGCGGCAGCAGGGCAGCGAAAAGGGCCAATGCAAGTGTGCTCGTCATTCCGGTCCATTCCATTAGGTGCACAAGCTGCCCAGGAAGTTACCAGTACTGAAGATTAAGTTCGTAAAGAATGGCCGGATTTGGTGTAGCATGGGTGACGCCATGCGTATCGCCACCCTGTTTCTGGCCTGCGCCGCCTTGGGCGCGGCCGCCGAACCCCTTGCCCAGCGCATCGCGCACACGGATCCGTCGCGCTACCGGGTCGCCAAAAGCGTTCACAAAGGCGCCGGGGAGCTGCACTACAGCGGCCTGTTCGACGCGCAGACGTTCCGCACGAACTTTATCTTTCTGCATCGGGGGGTGCTGCCTCCCGGGGGCGGGATCGGCCATCACTTCCACAACCACATGGAAGAGATGTTCGTGATACTCGATCACGAAGCGCAGTTTACGATCGACGGGCGCACGTCGACGTTGCAGGGCCCGGCCGGGGCGCCGTGCCGCATGGGGCGTTCGCACGCCATTTACAATCCGACGGACAAACCCGTGCAATGGATGAACATCGCCGTGGGAAGCATCAAGGGCAAGTACGACGCCTTCGATCTGGACGACGACCGCGTCGGGGCGCCGCTCGATCCCAAGCCGGTGTTCATCACAATGAAGCTCGATAAGAAACTGCTGCGGCCCGTGGAGCGAATGCATGGGGGAACGGGGACGGTCCGGTACCGCCGCGCCCTGCCGCCGGAAGTGTTCTTCACCAACTGGTCTTACGTGGACCATCTGGTGATCCCCGCGGGCGCCTCGCTGGGGCTGCACCGGCATGAAGGGGTGGAGGAGTTCTTCTACGTGATGGATGGGGAAGCCACCGCGCGGTTGGGGTCGGAAACGGCGCCGCTCAAGAAGTGGGACGCGCTGCCGGTGTTTCTGAATGAAGCGCATGCGGTGGAGAACCGCTCGGGGGCGGATGTGGAGCTGATGGTCGTGGGGGTGGCGCGCACGAAATGGGCGTTGGACACGGTGGAAGTTAAGCCCTAAGCTCCCCGCGGGAATAGCAGGACTACGTTCCTTTGCCAATTTACCCCGCCTCTCAACGATGGTAGAAACGTACTAGCGGGGAAAAGATTGTCTTCTTGTTTACATTGCGGACGGAAATTAAGCCTGATGGAGCGGTTGCGCAGCGGGCAATATTGCTCTATTGAATGTAAATCCGAGGCAAAACAAAAAGAAGATCAACTCGCATTGGAATCGCTGACGCTGTTCGGGCAAAGGGTGCGGAACGCGCAGGAGAAGCCCAAGGAGAAGCCGAAAGCGGCAAAAGCGCAGGCGGCGAAGGTGGTGGAGCCGCCGGATCCGGCATGGGGCGATCCGGTTGAGCAGCCAGGGCCGGGTTACCGCGACACTCCGATACGGGCCCTGGGTTTTCCGAAGTGGACTGCGCCGCCGACGGTGGCAAAGAAGAAGAGCATCGAAGACTACCGTCCGGGTTCGCGCGTTCCCGATGAAGTGATGATGGAGCAGGAACGCTTGCTGCTGGCGTCGGCGATGTGGATGGCCTACGAGGGCGAGAATCCGGATACGGTGGACGGGTACCGTTCGGATTTTCGGGCGATGGTGGTGGCGCCGGAGGTTGCCATTGCGCGGCGCAAAGGCGTACTGCCGGCGGCGGGATTATGCGCAGTCGAAGCCCCGCGGTGGCGCGTGGCGGCGACGGCGGAGTTCACCGGACAGGAATCGGAATCGATTGCCATCGAGGCGGCGTTGCCGGAACTGTCGGTTGCGGTTGAGCCGGCCGATCTGTCGTACCTGTTGGAAGAAGAAGAGGATGAGCCCATAGCTGCTCCCGCACCGCCGCCGCCTCCGACGCCACCGAGTACGCCGGCCAGGCGGCCACGGGTGGACGCGCAGCGCATTGCCTCGACGTTTCCGGCGATGATGCAAGCCGGCTTGGTGCGTGTGGAGCCGGGCTTTGCGACAGCGGTTCTGGAGTTGCGACCCATCGCCGAGCCGGCGCCGCGGTATTCCGCGTTGCTACCCTTGGAGAGCAACGCCACGCCGGCGATTCCCGTTTGCCGCGCGGAGTTGCGGGTTTCGGTGCGCGAGGGAACGTTGGGGGGAATGAAGCCGGCATGCAGTGCACCGGTGCATGCGGTGCGGCGGGTGGATTTGAAGGATGAGCTTCCGCCGGTGGAGGCGCGGATTCCGCTGCTTGGGATCCGCACGATGGCCGCCACGCGCCACAAGCCGGACATTCGCATCCGGCTGCGCTATCTGCCCATGCCGCACTTCCATGTTCCCGGGCCGGCCGCCGATTGGAGCCAATGACACCCATGCAACCCGCCAAGGTGATCCCTCTTTCGGCAGGCTACCGCTCGCCGCGCCATGAGGATAGTCAGGCGCAGCGGCTGTGGGATGAAGGCAAGGTGGAGGAAGCGGTTTCGGCGTGGCGCGAACTGCTGCGCAAGGATGGCGAGTGCATCGAGTTCCGCAAGAAATTGGCGCGCGGGCTGATGGTGCTTGGCCAGTGGGAGGCGGCGGTTCACGAATGGAACCTCTGTCTGGCGCTGGAGCCGGACTCGCCGGATCTGCTGGCGCGCATCGGGGTGTGTTATCTGCACACGGGGGAACAGACGAATGCATGGCTGCTGTTGCAGCAGGCGCTGCGGCTCGATTCGAGCCACCGGCTGGCGGCGGCGGCGCTGCTGACGCGGCCCGTGACGCGTTACGGATTGCGGATTGTGCCTGCGGGCATTCTCACGCTGGATGAGAGCGAGGAGGGAGAATGCTCGGGCTATCCGGTGAGCGACGATTTGTACCAGCAGGCGCGGCTGCGGATGGAGAACCACCAACTGGAGGCAGCGCTGGAGCTGCTCGAGGAGTCGGTATGGATCGACCCGTTGCATGCGCCTTCGCTGTTCGCTCTGGGCTGGATCGAGGAATCGAACGGGCGTGCGCGGTGGGCGGAGCGCTACTATGAGCGGGCGGTGATGAGTGCTCCGCAATCGTGGATGGGCCACTACAACCTGGCGCGCCTGTATGCAGCCCGTGGCGAGGATGCGCGGGCGCGGCCGCATCTGGAGCGGGCGATTCTGCTGAAGCCGGATTCGCTGGATGCGATTTGGCTGCTGGCGCAGGTGTGCGAGCGGCAACTGGATATCGGCGAAGCGGCGGTCTGGCTGGAACATCTGCGGCAGGCGAATCCGCGCGACGCGGAAGTGCGGGTGGCGCTGGCGCGCGTGGACACGGCGAATATCCATAGTCATCTGGAGGCGGCGGTGGCGATGGGATGCCGGCGCTACGAGGTGTTGTTCAATCTGGGCGTCGCACGATGGCGTGCGGGCGACACGGGCGGGGCGGAACTGGCATGGCGCGAGGCGGCGGAGGCGGATGGCGCGGGTCCGGAAGCAGCGCATGCGCTGAGCGCGCTGGCCCTAGCCGAGCAGCATGCCGGCCGTGCCGGCGACCTGCTGGAACAGCATCCACACGCCGGGCTGCTGTGCCTGCTGGCGCATGTCTACGAATCGCAGGGCGAGCGCGAGCGGGCCTCGCAGGCCTGGAAGCAGGCCATCGAACTGGAGCCGGAACTCGGCCGCCGGTATTTTTCCTGATCTCACACCCACTACTCAAGAAAAGAAGCCCGGTAGGCTGTTTGGGAGAAGCGTACCGGGCCTAGAGTCCAAGGTTGAGATGAAACGGAGTGTGTGAATCTCCACTTCCAATGCTATGCCGGTGCGAGGTATTTTCCGATTCGCGGAACCACCCTAATCGGAGTTCTTGTTCGCTTAGTTCTGGAGGCGCGGGTACTAGACCGAAGGGCGGCAGAGATTCAGTTCGGCGCCGATGCGGGAGAGGCCTTCGCGCAGGTACTCCTCGCGGCCGCCAATCCAGATGCGGAGATAGCCTTCGAGGCCGAGGTGTGCTCCGGGGACAACCAGCGTGCTTTGCCGCTTGCGGATGGTTTCGGCCAGATCGAGGCTGGGAATGGGGGCATGATAGCGCACCAGCGCGATGGCGGCAGCGGCCGGCTCAGTCCAGGTGAGGAAGCCGTGGAAGCCGAGGATCCACTGTCGCGCCACGGACAGGTTGTGCTGGAGGATGACGCGCGTGCGGGAGAAGCAGCGTTCGCGCTGTTCGACGGCGATGCGGGCAATGCGGTCCGAGAGCTTGTTGGGACCGATGGTGATGTAGTCGTGCCGGCTCCAGCATTCAGCGATGACATCGGGCGGAGCGGCGATCCAGCCGATGCGGACTCCGGGGATGCCGTAGGCTTTCGAGAGTCCGCTGGTAACGATGACGCGCTCGCTCATGCCCCAGAAGCTGGGCGTGCGCGGGACATGGATTTCGGCGCCCTGATAAACCTCGTCGGCGAGCAGCCATGCGCCGACTTGTTCGCAACGGGCGGCGATGCGCTGCATGGCTTCCGGCGACAGCACCGAGCCGGTGGGGTTGTGAGGATGGGAGAGATAGACGAGTTTGGTGCCGGGTGTGACGGCGCGTTCGAACTCTTCCCAATCGACCTGCCAGCCGGCTTCCGGGATAAGGCGGAAGGTGGCGACTTGCGCTCCGAGGCTGCGCACGAGGCCCGGGTATTGCATGTAGTTGGGGACTTCGAGGGCGACGCGGCAGCCGGGTTCGATGAGGGCGAGGGCGAGGATGTAGTTGGCTTCCGAGGTGCCGTTGGTGACCTCGATGCGATCGACGGTTGCGCCGGGGTAAATGGTGGCGAGCGCTTCGCGCAGTTCGATGGTACCGTTCGACTGGCTGTAGCCGAGCGGAGTGTTGAGCAGGGCATCGAGATCGAGGCCCATGGCGCCGAGGTCGCGGAGGCTGAGCGGGCGCACGCCGCTTTCGCTCATGTCGTAATCCACGAGGTTTTCCCAAGTGGACTGCATGCGCTCCATGGCGAAGGGTTCCATTTTCATAGACCTTGCTCCTGGTAGGGGCCGAAGTTGGTTTTGCGATTGGCGAAGGTGGCGCGGAGGGGGCGGCCGAGCTTACGCAGCGCCGGTCCCGATGGCAGACCCGCCGCGCCCTGCTCCACGAAGCCGGCGCCACCTCGCCAAAACGCCGTCATCTTCTCCGATGTCGGCCCCGGCATCCGCAACGAAACCTGGGGCTGGAGTTTGCGCACCACCGCCGCGCCAGACATCGAAGATGGGTCCGTGGTTGCGATCCCAGGGGGCGGGATAGACGCCGAAGGCGAGCTTGCGGCGGCGAGGAGTTGGCGGCGGGTCATCCCTTCCATCGTAAAGCGGAAACCGGTGTGAGAATGGGATTACAATAACGGCTATGCCGCATTTGCAACGCGCCGCGGAGGTGCACGACGTAGTGGTCATCGGATCGGGAGCCGGGGGCGGCTCAGCGGTCCAGGTGCTGACGGAAAAAGGAATCAAGGTCGCGCTGATTGAAGCGGGGCCGATGCTGGATGTGCGCAAGGAGTTCAAGGAGCACAAATGGCCGCACGATTATGACCATCGCGGGGCGGAAGAGGGCGGCAAGTTCTATTTCGGCAAGGGCAAGGACTTCGGCTTCTTCACCACGGTCAGCGGCGGCTGGCAACTGGAAGGCGAGCCGTACACGGTGGGTGAAGGGAGCCAGTTTTCGTGGTTCCGCTCGCGCATTCTCGGCGGGCGCACGAATCACTACGGGCGCATGTCGTTCCGTTTTTCCGATTACGACTTCAAGCCGTATTCGAAGGACGGGCTGGGGTGGGACTGGCCGATTTCGTATGAGGACATCGCTCCTTATTACGACAAAGCCGAGGAGTTCATCGGCGTGTGCGGCAGCACGGAAGGCATTCGTAGCGCGCCGGACGGGAAGTTCCACACGCCGCCGCCGCCGAAGGTGCACGAGGTGCTGATCAAGAAGGCTTCCGAGAAGCTGGGCATTCCGTGCATTCCGAACCGCCGGGCGGTGATCACGAAGCCGCTGAACGGGCGCGCGCCTTGCCACTATTGCGGACAGTGCGGGCGCGGTTGCCAGACGGCTTCGGCGTACTCTTCGAGCCAGGTGCAGATTTTCCCGGCAATGAAGAAGGGGCTGGTGAAGGTGTTCGATAACGCGATGGCTCGCGAGGTGCTGACCGATGGGAACGGCAAAGCGACGGGCGTGGTGTACATCGACAAACGGACTCGCCAGGAGCGGACGATCCGGGCGCGGGTAGTGATTCTGGCGGCGAGCGCGTGCGAGTCGGCCCGGCTGCTGCTGAATTCGAAAACGAAGGAATTTCCCAATGGCGTGGCCAACGGGTCGGGGCTGGTGGGGCGGTATCTGATGGACACGGTGGGCTTCGGGTTGTCGGGCTATGTGCCGGCGCTCGAAGGCATGCCGCATTACGACACCGATGGTTACGGCGGGGCGCACCTGTACATGCCGTGGTGGATGTGGGATAAGCACGATCAGCTCGATTTCCCGCGCGGGTATCACATCGAGATCGGCGGCGGGTATGGGATGCCGTCGGTGGGCAGCTTTCATGGCGCGGCGCGGACCCATGGATACGGGAAGAAGATGAAGGAAGAGATCCGGCGGGAATACGGATGCCGGGTTGCGTTCGCGGGCCGCGGGGAGATGATTCCGAATCAGAACTCGTATTGCGAGATTGATAACAATGTTGTCGATCAATGGGGCATTCCGGTGTTGAAGTTCCATTTCAAATGGAGCGACCACGAGTGGAAGCAGGCGCGGCACATGGAAAAGACGTTCACGGCGATCATCGAAGCGATGGGCGGCAAGGTGAGCGGGTTGAGCGCGGCGCAGCGCGAAAGCCAGGGCATTTCGGTGCCGGGGACGATTATTCATGAAGTGGGCACGGCTCGCATGGGCAAGGATAAGCGCGATTCGGTGGTGAACGGATTCTGCCAGGCGCATGAAGTGAAGAATCTGTTTGTGTGCGATGGGGCGGTGTTTGTGAGTAATCCGGATAAGAATCCGACGTTGACGATCAATGCGCTGACGTGGCGCGCGATGGATTATCTGGCGGAGGAAATGAGGAAAGGGAATGTCTAGGACGACTCGACGGACGATTCTGCGGAATATTGCGCTGACTCTGACCACGGGCGGGGTTTTGGATACGGCCATGGCGCAGCATGTGCATGAGGCGGCGGCCGCGGCGAAGGCGAAGGGGGCGTATCAACCGAAGGCTTTCGGGGCGCATCATTATAAGACTATCGGGCGGCTGGCGGAGTTGATTGTGCCGAAGGATGAACGGTCGGGAAGCGCGTTGGATGCGGGGGCTCCGGAGTTCATCGATTTGCTGTGCAGCCAGAATAAGGATCTGGCGAATATTTATTACGGCGGGCTGGCGTGGTTGGATGCGGAGATGCGGCGGCGGCATGGGAAGACGTTTGTGACTGCTTCCGAGGCCGAGCAGGTGGGGATGCTGGATCTGCTGGTAGCGGCGGAACGTACGGAACGGGCGCGGCGGGCCGAGGAATCTGTGTATGAACGGTCTTCCGTGTATCGGGATTTTGCCGGGTATTCGACGCATGCGCGGTCGGATTTGGCGCCGGGGGTGGTGTTTTTTGATTGGATCCGGAAAATGACGGTGGATGCTTATTATACGAGTCCGGTGGGTGTGAAGGATTTGGAGTATAAGGGCAATGGGGCGTATTCGAAGTATGAGGTTCCGGTGGCTTCGCTGGAGTATGCGTTGAAGCGGAGCCCATTTGGGGGTTAGCCCCTACGATTAGACGACGCGCAGGCGGCGGCCCTTGGCGATGGTGGCGCGGCTGATGAAGCGCTGCTTCGCGGTGACTACGTTCTTTTGGGAGTCGATGAGGCGGAATTCGCCTTGTTCGAGTTCGAGGAGGGCGAGGTCGGCAGGGCCGCCGACTTTGATCTGGCCTAGGCCGTCGATGCGGTTGATGATTTTCCCCGGGTTGGCGGTGGAGCGGAGGATGACGTCGTCGACGCTCATGCCGAGGTGGAGCAGCTTGCTCATTGTCGTCGGCATGTCGTAGACAGGGCCGTTGACGTTGAGTCCGTAGATGTCGGTGGAGATGGTGTCGATGACGAAGCCGGCATCGAGGGCTTTGCGGGCGGCGGGGAAATTGAAGCTGCCGAGTCCGTGGCCGAGATCGAACCAGACGCCGCGCTCGCGGGCTTCTTTCACGCCGGGCTTGAGCTTGCCGTTGGCATCGACGATGCCGAGCGTGTGGCCGTTGTAGGCGTGGGTGACGATGTCGCCTTTGCGCATCAGTTCCATGACGGGCGTGGTTTCGGGCGGGGCGAAGCTGATGTGGGCCATGAGCGGGCATTGCACTTTATCGCAGATTTCACGGGCCATTTTGAGGAAATCGAAGCTGTATTTCCCGTTCATGTTGGAGCCAACCTGGAGTTTGACGCCGAGGATGATGTCGCGGTTGTCCTGGACGGCTTTGCCGGTGTTGGTGAGGGCGCGGCGGACGTACTTGAGGACGTCGTCATCGGGGTTGCGGTTGCTCGGGTAGAGATAGACGAAGCCGAAGACGCGGCATTGCGCGGGTTGGACGATGAAGCGGCGGAAACCGATGGATTGATCGGAGGAGAAACTGCCGGCGTCGACCCAGGTGGTGACTCCGGAGCGGGCGGCGATGGGATCGGGGTCAATGCCGAGTCCGGTGGCGGAGTGGTAGCAGTGGGTGTGGAGATCGACGAGGCCGGGGGTGACCATGAGGCCTTTGGCATCGATGGTTTCGGCGGCCTGGGCGGGGTCGATGCGGGTTTCGATGGCGGCGATCTTGTCGCCGAGGATGGCGATGTCGGCGGTGCGCTTGAGGTTTTGCGAGGGGTCGCGGAGTTCGCCGTTGCGGATGAGGAGGTCGTAGGGGAGTCCGCGCTGGGCTTGGGCTTGGGA
>CAYOBO010000172.1:0-12153 GCA_964402295.1 uncultured Candidatus Solibacter sp.
CGGTGAAACCCGCCTCCCAGTTGATCGTACATGCCGCCCTTGTACATCTCGCGCAACGTCAGCAGCGACATCTCCATCGCCTCTTCTTCGCCGTTTCCCGCGAAATAACGGTGCAGGAAATGAAACTGCGCCGGGCGCGGAAACTTCGGAGCCTGCCCGAACCCGCCCAGCCGCGGATCGAAGCTTCGCCGGAGGGCAAGATAGCAGCTCTCCACGGCGCCCACATCCAGTTGCGCATTCTTCGTCTTCGCCGTCAGCATGTCGGAAAGCTGCCGGATCACATCCACACTCGAGTCCACGAGCTTGTCCCGCTGCGATTCCCAAAGCCCCGCGATATGCTGAAGCAACGCTGGAAAGCCCGGCCGCCCATAGCGGTTGTCCGGTGGAAAATACGTACCCCCATAAAAGGGCTTCAGATCGGGAGTCAACCACACCGACATCGGCCATCCGCCTCCACCCGTCGTCGCCTGCACGAACGTCATGTAGATGCGGTCCACATCCGGACGCTCTTCCCGGTCCACCTTCACCGGAACAAAGTAGCGGTTCAAAATCTCCGCAATCTCCTCCGATTCAAAGCTCTCCCGCTCCATCACGTGGCACCAATGGCACGTGCTGTAGCCAATCGAAAGAAAGATCGGCTTATTTTCCTGTCTCGCTTTGGCGAACGCATCCTCGCCCCAGGGATACCAGTCCACCGGATTGTGGGCGTGCTGCAACAGATAGGGACTCTGCTCGCGCGCCAGCCTGTTTGTGTGCATACACCATTCTAGAATTCACTTCGCCCCCAACGGTTCTTTTTTCACCGCCCCTTCCCCCTCGCGGATCGTAATCAGGTGATTCGCCGCCAATCCGCTCACGGTTTCCGTCTTCCCGCCCGGCCAGTAAACCGTCGCGCTCGCCGAAGTCTCCGCCCCCAATCCGAAATGCAGCCGCGAGTCGTTCACCGAATAGAAACTCGCCTGACTCGTCACGGCCTGCCCTTGCTTTCGAGCCCCATACTGCACCACCACGCGGGCCCCGATCGCGCTCCGGTTCGCCTTCGTCCCCACCAGCTTCAGCTTCAGCCATTTCCTCTCCCCGCTCAAATCATTGCGCAACAGCGACACCGGTTCATTGCGATTCCACACCAGGACATCCAAGTCGCCATCGTTGTCGTAGTCGCCAAATGCCGCCCCACGGCTGGAATGGGCCGCCGCCACTCCCGGGCCCGCCTCCGCAATCAACTGCTCCATCTTCCCGTTCCCCAAATTGCGAAACACACTGCGCGGCGTCTTGTACGGATAGGCGGGCAGCCGCCCTTCCGCATCCGGATACACGCTGCCAGTCACGAAAAACAAATCCGGCAGCCCGTCGTTGTCGAAATCGTCAATCGCCGCCCCCCACCCCACAAAGCGCGTCTCCACGCCTAATCCGCTGCCAATCGTATCGTCGCGAAAATTCCCCTTCCCGTCGTTGCGATACAAAATGTTCGTGTCGTCACTGAAATGCGTCTTGAAGAAATCGAGGTGACCGTCCAGATTCACATCGCCAATCCCGATCCCCATCCCCGCCTGCTCCATCCCATCGTCATTCAAGGCAATCCCACGCTCGATGCCTTCCTCCACAAACCCACCCTTGCCCGTGTTATGCAACAGCAGACTTGGGCTCGAATCCCCCGCGATATAGACATCCGTCCACCCATCCGCATCCACATCCACGGCCACCGCGGTCATCGCATATGTGCCGCCGATCTTCGCCACGCCCGCGCGCTCGCTCGCATCCTCAAACTTCACTCCGCCCTTGTTTTCGTAATACCAGATGCGGCCCGCCGGCAACCCGCGCGGCCCGCACACCACCGGCACCCCTTTCCAGTTGCAATTCGCGCTCTGGCCCGCCTTCGGCACCTTTGCCGCATCGAAATCCACATAATTCGCAATCAGCAGGTCCAGATCGCCATCGTTGTCCGCATCGAGAAACGTCGCTCCCGAGCCCCAGTACGGCCGCGCCCGCTCCTGCATCAGCCCCGCACTCTCCGTCACATCCACGAACTTGCCATTCGCATTGCGAAACAACCGGTTCTGCCCCAGGCACGTCACAAACAGATCCTCCCACCCGTCGTTATCCACGTCGCCCGTAGCCACCGCCATCCCCCAGCACGAAGATTGGAACTCCGCCCGTTCAAACGTCCCATCGCGTTTGTTGCGATACAGCATGTGCGAAGGCTGCAACGACGGATCCTCCAGCCGTGCCCCATTGACCACGAAAACATCCATCCAACCGTCATTGTCGAAATCGAAGAACGCCACGCCGCCGCCCGATGTCTCCGTGATGTAAGTAATGTTCTGCAAACCGCCGTAGACCACAGGCTCCGTCAAGCCCGCGGTTGCGGCGACATCGGTGAATTTCGCCAGAAACGGAATCCCCGATGGCTTCCCCCTGGGCTGCGCCTTCACCCCGCGCGAGGCCACTTGCGCCCACACGAGTGTCCCCAACACACTCAGCCCCGCAAAGATGAAAATGAGCCGCCGCAATCGTACCATAGAGGTTCATCCCCATTAAACCGCAGGAGACTGGAGTGGATCTACAGAAACTGGCCGCCAACGTCCGTCTGTTACTGATGGACGTCGACGGCGTGATGACCGATGCCAAGCTCTATAACGTGCCCGGCCCCGACGGCCGCATGTACGAAACCAAGGGCTTCGACGCCCAGGATGGAATCAGCCTCCAATGGCTCAGTTGGCACGGCATCAAGACCGGACTCATCAGCGGACGCGTTTCGCCCGCCACCGAAGAGCGCGCCAAGCAGTGCAAGTTCACCTATATCTATCAGGGCCACATCGAAAAGATTCCCATTCTCGAAGAGATCCTCGCCGACGCCAAAATCGACCCTTCCCAGGTTGCCTACATCGGCGATGACCTCACCGATATCGTCGTCATGCGCCGCGTCGGCATGCGCATCGCCGTCGCCAACGCCCGCCCCGAAGTCAAGCAGGCCGCACACATGGTCACCGAAGCCCGAGGCGGACACGGAGCCGTCCGTGAAGTCTGCGAACTCATCCTCAAAGCCCAAGGCCACTGGCAAGCGCTCCTCAAGAAATACGAAGTGGAGCCGTGACCCCTACGGCCCGGCTCGATTTCCCTGTTCGCTTCGCCATAGTCGCGGCCGTAGTCAGCACCATCGTCTTCTTCCTCGCTTGCCTCGGATGGGCCAACGCTTGGACTGCCGCGCCGCTCGCCACCGCGGCCACCTACTTCCTCCGGCCCTTCACCTTCGAACGCCCTCCGCGGTGGGCCATCTGGATCGGCTGGGTCTACCTCGCGCTTTATCTCCACTACGCCCTGCAACCCGAAACACAAAGCGACGCTCTGCATTACCACCTCACCGTCGCCACACATAACGGCTTCCCGGATCGCATCTCCTTCTACGACGTCATCCCGCAAGGTGTCGAAATGCTGTTCGCGCTCGGCTACAGCCTCGCCGGAGAACGCGGCGCCAAGCTCATCCACCTGATCTTCCTCATACTGAGCGTTCCGCTCATCGTCCGCATCGGCGCCCAACTCAACATCGCTTCCAACACCGCCTGGGCCGCCGCTCTCTTTTATGCCATCACCCCGGTAGCAGGCATCAGCGCCACATCCGCCTACAACGACGCAGCCATGGTGTTCTACATCCTCGTCGTCGTGCATCTGCTTCTGCAACGCGATTCCAGTCCCGTAGCCCTCGGCATTGCCTCCGGATTCGCTTACGCCGTCAAATTCACCGGGGGCCTCGCCGCCCCCATCGCTTTCCTCCTCCGCCCCTCGTGGAAGCTCTTCCTCGCCGCCACCGCCATCGTCGCCCCATGGCTCATCCGCAGCGCCATTCTCACGGGAAATCCCGTCGCGCCCCTATTCAACAGCCTCTTCCCGAATCCCTTCTTCCACATCAGCTCCGAACGCGAGTTGGCGCACTACCTCCGCACCTACGGCGACATTCCCTGGACCTCCATCCCGCTCCAACTCACCGTCCACGGCGATGCGCTGCAAGGACTCCTCGGCCCGCTCTGGCTCGCCGCTCCCATCGGACTACTCGCCCTTCGCACGCACCACGGCCGCATCCTCTGGCTTGCCGCCATCCTCGCCGGGGCGCCGTGGATTCTCAACATCGGCACGCGCTTCCTCATGCCTGCGCTCCCGTTCCTCGCCCTCGCCTTAATGGTGAGCCTCCCCCGCGCACTCCTCCTCTCTTTCGTATTCACCCACGCCATCCTCAGTTGGCCCTACATCATCCCGCGCTACGCCGCCAAAGGAGCCTGGGCTCTCGGCATGACGCAACCAGGCCCCGAACGCGCCCTCGCCAGGCTGATCGAAACAAACACACCCGCCGTTGCCCGCATTCTCGACCTAGCCAATGCCCCCGCCGCCATCACACCGCGCAACCTCATCAACGCATGGCAAACCGCGCAAGGCGATCGCCTCGTGCGCTCCCTCACGCCGCCAACGCTCATCGAATGGCGCACCGAATTGCCCACTCAATCCTTCAGCGCCATCCGCGCCCGCTTCGCATCGGACCAACCCGGCCCCATCGCCATCCACGAAATCGAACTCCCCGGCCTGACGCCCGATATCCTCTGGACCATCCGCGCCTGGCCCAACATCTGGGAATCCCCGCTCGCCCTCGATGGCAACCTCGCCTCGAGTTGGGCCACCTGGCAGCCCCTTCGAAAGGGCATGTTCTACGAAGTTGATTTCTCGTCCACTCAGCGACTCACCGAAATCGCCGTCATCGCCGCGAACTCCGCACGCACCGCGAAGCTCGAACTTTGGGGCCGCGACAAAGGAACCTGGCGAGCCATCCCCATCCCCCAACGCCCCGCCAACCGCGCTCCGCTGAATCTCCGCCGCAGCGCCATGCGCTACCTTCGCCGCGAAGGCATCACGCACATCCTGGCCCCCATCGACACCGACGCCTTCGGTCAAATCGGCGTAGCCATGCGCGCCAATCCCGCCGATTGGAATCTCGAAATTATCGCCGAATTAGGAAACGTCGCCCTCTACAGAATCCGCTAGGACTTATTAAAGAAAAGCCGCCGGCACAAGTTCACAAATGTGTCAATTCTCCACATTGAAGGAACCTGACTGCCGAAAACCGGAACAGACAGTTTCTATTGACACGAGAAACAGATCGAATTAAGATCCAATTGGAGTAGTCGACGACAAGTGTTCGAACGTGAGGTAATGCCGGTGAGAACTCTCTCTCTGTGGTCTTGTTGGCTCTGAGATTGCCTTTGCCGGCTCAAGTAGCGAATCCCGCCCAGGTACAGGTGAACCTCGGCTATGTGCCGTTCGATGTCTATAACGATACGACGCCCAACAATCAGGGTGGCCCGGCTCCTGGCGGCTATTGGGTAGCTGGCTGCGGACTCTCTACCGTCCGGGCATGCTACCAGAATGCACTGGCGAATTACTACAATCAGGGTGTTCGCGGGGTCAGGTTCCAAAGGCGTTCCAATCCCAGATACGCCGGGGGCGCGACGGAGGAGTCGGCCTCTCAAATACCGGAGCCATCGTCGGCGGCACCATCGACATCATCCTCACCAATCTCAAGCAGTTCGCCGATATCGAAGTGAAGGAGACGCCCGTCCGTCAACTGCGTTCTGAGTGGATATATGAGTGGCGCTATCGCTGTTCCCAGGGCGGCGCATGCAAGCCCCTACCGTAACCGCGCCGGCTTCAGCGTCCACGCCTGCAACCGCCCCATCTCATGCAACTCCGGAGCCGAAAACCCCTCCGGATGAATCGCCCAATTGAAAGCTTTCTGCGGCTCCGTGCTCACATGCCGTTCAAACGCCAGCTTCCCCCTGCGCACGGCCACCGTAGGTCCGCCATCATCCCCCGCCAGCGACGCCGCGAAATCCGCCAGTGACAGCCGCTCCACGCCGAACCAAACATGCGACGGCAGCCGCTTATGCCGCTCAATATACCCCACCGCTTCCTGCTTTCCCTTGTTCCACAAATCCCGATCGATCGATGTCCCCTTCACCGTCGATTCCACCCGCTGCGCCGGCCCGTCCACATACTGCGGAGCAAATCCCAATAGCGCCAGAAGCTGATCCGCCGCCGAATGCGTCCCCCGAATATCAATCGACTCCACCATCTTCTTCCGTACCTCCGGCACATCCACAATATCTCGATCCTCCGCCAGCACCTGCATCAACTGCCGCCCCGTAATCACATGCACTCCGCTCGCCTGCACATGCTTCACAAACTCATACAGCAGCCGGTAAGCCTGCTCGCTAGATTCCTTCGTCCGCAACTTTGGCCGCTTATAATCCGATGGAGCCGTATACCGCCCTTTCGGGAAATTCACGGCATCCCAAAACTCCGTGGTCACAAACTCCGTCGGGTGATAGTAGGTATGAATCACTCCGCCGCCCTTCGCCCGCAGCGCCGCCAGCGACGCATCGAATTTCTGCTTCGCCTCGCCCAGCTTCGAAGGATCGTCGAGATTCGCCCGCACCGTATTCGGACCCAGCCCGTACACATACAACATCCCCATGTACCAGAACGGCTGATTCCCCAGCGTCACGTGGCTACCCTCATCCATGTACACCGGTATGCCCATCCTCCGCAGCGCGATGTTGCTCTGCGGCCCCCATGACGAACCCGGCTGCCCATAGCAACTCGGCGTCACCCCAAAGATCCGCCGCAGGTCCCGCACCCCAGGCATCTCCCGCCGCTCAAACTCCGCGGCCCCTTCCAGCAAGCCCATGGTCCGCAAATACACCGACGGGCTCGGCGGAATGCTGTGATTGTCCGTGTGGTAGCCGATATCGTGCCGCGACAGCGCCGAGATCACATCCTTCCGCCCGCGCGCCTCCAGCACCCGAGCCTTTTCCCCCACCACCTTGAACGTCGCCCGCACGCCCATCTTTTCCAGATCCAGCGCCAGCCGCAGCGCGGCGTCATCCGCCGCCGGCTCCACGTAATCCTCCGTATCGAACCACAGCAGGTAATACACCGGACCCTCCGCGGCCATCAATCCCATCGACACAAGCAATACCAACAAGCAGCGCAGCAGCATAAGGCTCCTATTCCAGCACAGCAATCACAGGAAAATGATCCGACGGATACCGCCCGTCCCGCGAAAACGTCACCGTCTCGGCCGACTTCACCTGAAAGTTCCCCCGCAACAGAATCCAGTCAATCCGCCGCGAACCCTTCCCCCGAAAGCCGTGGAAAGTACCCTCGGGTCCACTCCGCTCCTTCGCCAGTTGCCATGCGTCCTGCAAATGGCCCGCCAGTATCTTGTACGCTTCTCCGCCGGCGGGGGCATTGAAATCCCCCGTTAGAATCACCTCCGCATCCGGCGCCAGCAGCCCGATCCTCCCCGCAATCACCTTCGCGCACATCACCCGCGCCGCTTCATCCTCCCGACGGTGCGGGAAGTGCGTATTGAAATACCAGAAGCGCCGCTGGTTCGTCAGATCCTCGAATTTCGCCCATGTCACCATCCGGGGCAAGCTCGTATTCCACGATTGCGACCCCGGTTTCTCCGGCGTCTCCGACAACCAGAAATCCCCCGAATCGATCACCTTCAGCCGGCTCTTGCGGTAGAACACGCCCATGTGTTCATCCGTCTGATTCCCCCGCCGGCTCACTCCGAACCATGCATACTCCGGCAACTTCTCCACAATGTACTGCCCCTGCATGTGGAACAGTTCCTGCGTACCCATCAGGTCCGGCTTCATGTGCCGGATGGAATCGATGAACAGATCCCGCCGCACTTCCCACCGGTCCGGGCCATCCTCGGGATTCGGATACCGCACGTTGTAGGTGAGCACGCGCAGCGGCTCGGCTTGCGCCATCAGCGTCATCAGAAAAATCCACAGCATAGATGCAATTGTTCCACGAAATCCTGCTATCACAGAAGATGGCGTTTTCATGAACCTCAACCAGCTCTTCGATCTCTCCTTTCTCAACCGCCGCGATCGGCCCGCGCTCGAATTCCAGGGCCGCACTTACACCTTCGGCGACATCGATCGGCGCGCCAATCGCATGGCCAACGTCCTCCGCGCACGTGGCCTCAATAAAGGCGACCGCCTCAGTGTCTATCTGCCCAACCGCCTCGAATTCCTCGACCTCTACCTCGCCTCCATCCGACTCGGCGTCATCTTCAACCCCATCAACATTCTCTATCGCGATCGCGAAATCACACACATCCTCCATGACGCCGAGCCCAAAGCTGTCGTCTCGGAATCCGCACTCCCCCACACCACCTGGCATCCCGCCGAACTCCTCCGCGAAGCCGAAACCGCTTCCGCCGAACTCGCCCCTATCCCCCTCGATGGCGACACCCCCGCCGCCATCATTTACACTTCCGGCACCACCGGAGCCTCCAAGGGCGCCATCCTCACTCATAACAACTTCGCCGCCAACGCCATCAATCTCCTCACCTGCTGGCAAATCACCGCCGCCGACCGCTTCCTGCTCCCTCTCCCTCTATTTCACGTCCACGGCCTCGGCAACGGCGTGCACTGCTGGCTGATCAGCGGATGCCTTATGCGCCTGCTCGAACGTTTCGAGCACGCCAAAGCCGCCGCCGAATTCCTCGATTTCGAGCCTACTCTCTTCTTCGCAGTCCCCACCATTTACGTCCGCCTTCTCGATATCGCCCCCGAAACAGCGCAATCCATCGGGCAACGCATGCGCCTGTTCGTCTCCGGATCCGCCCCGCTTCCTCCGCATGTCTTCGAACAATTCCGCGCCCTCTACGGCCACACTATCCTCGAACGTTACGGCATGAGTGAAACGATGATGAACATCGGCAATCCATACACCGGCGAGCGCCGCCCCGGCACCGTCGGCTTCCCCATGCCCGGCGTCTCCGTCAAGATCGACGAGACCGGCGAACTCTGGGTTCGCGGCCCCAACGTCTTCCCCGGCTACTGGCGCCGCGAAGATGCGACCAAAGCCGCATTCCAGGACGGCTGGTTCCGCACCGGCGATCTCGCCACCTGCTCCGATGACGGCTACTATACTCTACAAGGACGCCGCAGCGATCTCATCATCAGCGGCGGATTCAACATCTACCCCCGCGAAATCGAGGAGTTCCTTCAGGAGCAACCCGAAGTGAAAGAAGCCGCAGTCGTCGGCCAACCCGACAACATCCGCGGTGAAGTCCCTGTCGCCTACATCGTCCCCCGCGACTCCACCTTCGACGCCGCCTCCATCGAGCAGCGCTGCCGTGCCGCGCTCGCCTCCTTCAAAATCCCAAGAGCCTTCGTCACCGTCGAAGGGCTTCCCCGCACTGCGCTCGGCAAAGTCCAGAAACACCTTTTGCCCAAAACTACAGCTTAGTCGCCGCCCGGCTCGGCTCTCCGTGTCTTCACGAAGCAACGCTGCTGATCGTGAGCTTGGAATCGAGAGTAGATGTTGGCCAATCCTGTTTCCAGGCGAAAACCCACGTCACTTGCCGAATCGCCAAAGCACGTAATCCAACGCCGATGTCTGAGCCGCGGGCTTCGCCGGGTAGTTCAGATGGACCTCGACGCCAACCTGCTTCAGCCGCCACGCCATGTTCTGGCCGAGTATCGCCGAGTGCGTCGGATCCTTTTGCACGATACCGTTCTCCACCGGCTCCTTCTGACCCGGATAGTCCAGATAGATGGCCGGATCTCCCTTGCTGGCGTGTTCGTAGGGCGAATACTCGCGGATCCAGTGCAATATCTGGTTGCGGTGTTCAATGGCGAGTTGAAACTCCTCGGGACGCGTTCTCCCTTCGGCACGGTAGCCGAATGCATGCCCCGCGTAGGCCATGTTCGGAATCCACCCGCGTAGCTGTTGCGGATCGAGCGAAACTTGCGCGCCCGTCACCGCAATGAAAGTCGGCTTGGTGGACTCGCGCGCGATGGGGTCCGAACTGGTCGGGTCCGCCAGATCGTCGTGCAGCGCCAGCCACAGGGAGGTGCACGCCCCGGCCGAACCGCCCATGTACGCCAAGCGATTCTTGTCAAAGTTCAACTCGGAGGCCTTCGCACGCAACGTCTGAATCGCCCTTGCCGCATCGTGAAGCGGCGCCTTTACCGGTGGTTGAATCCCGGCTTCCATCGCCTCCTGGATGAACCGGTACTCCACCGACGCCACCGAAATCCCCGCGGCCAGAAGCTTCTCCAGATTCGTAACGTTCGATTTGGTCCCGTTCATCCAGCCCCCGCCGTGGATAAACACCACCAGTGGAGTAGGCTTGTCCGAGGCGGCTTTGTAGAAGTCAATCTTCTGTTTCGGATGCGTGCCGTAAGGCATGTCCGGAATGGTCGGCGCCGTCTTCGGCGCGGAAGTCTGGCCGAAAACGCTGAGAGCGGAGAGAAACACAGTGGCTCGAAGCATAGCCTTTATTCTGACTGAATTTTCGTGTCGGGCAAGAATGGCCCCGTGTAGTAGAATCCATCCCATGACCCGCCGCCATCTTATCCTCACTGCCGTCGCGGTCCCTCTTCCGTCCGCGGCCGCAACGGAGCCCAAACTCGTCCCCGGCCCTCCCCATTCGCCGCAGCGCTTGGCCCGCATCGAAGCGTTCCAAAAACAGGCCGCGGCTCTTACGTCCCAATTCGAGGCACGCACACACCGCGCGGTCAATGGCTGGTCGATGCCGTACCGGCTCTTTCGTCCTGGCTCCTCCGGCAAACTCCCTCTCGTGCTGTACCTCCACGGGGCAGGGGGGCTCGGCGTCGACAACAAGAAGCAGATCGTTGGAGGGAATCTCAGCGGCAGTCACCTCTGGGCACTTCCCGAAAACCAACGGCGCTTCCCCTGCTTCATCGCCGCCCCACAGACCGGCCGCGGCTGGATCCGTTACGCCACCCCGCGCACTTCGTCCAGCGAGCGTCCCGAAGCCGTGCCGGGGATCGGAGAAGGCGCGTTCGCCGCGGCCGATCTGGTGAAATCGCTGATTGCCGAGTTCCGGCTCGACGAACGCCGCATCTACGTGACGGGCAACTCCATGGGCGGAGGTGGATCGTGGCACATGGTGGCGCACTACGGAGACCTGTTCGCCGCCGCCGTTCCCTGCTGCGGCGGACGGTCGGCGGAAACCGGAGCGGAGCACGCGCGCCTGCCTCTCTGGAATTTCCATGGCGACGCCGACAAGACAGTCCCCGTGGAGGTTTCACGCGAGCGCATCGCCGCGAGGCGCAAGGCCGGGGGCTCTCCGATTTACACGGAATACCCAGGCGTCGGGCACGATGTCGCCAAGTGGGCTGTCACGGAGCCGGCCCTACCCGAATGGCTCTTCGCCCAGCACCGGTAAGGCGAACGGCCGGATGCGCCGCAGTGTGCGGCTTGGCACGGCTTGTCCCGGTCAACAACCGTTTTTCCGAAAATCTACAGCAATCCTATCTTCCGCACCATCCGCAACACGGACTCTTCCTGCGTCAATACGGCAACTTCATCCACTCGAACCCACCGCAAATCATGCGATTCATCGCTCATCCGCAGTGCCTCCCCACGGTCCGCCTCCAGCGCGTACCGCACGTCGTAATGAAAATGCTCCGGCTCCGTCTTCCGCGCCGGAATCAGGTGGATATCCACATCGAAAATCGACTCCCGTACCGGCCGGACCGAAGTCAGTCCGCTCTCTTCGCGAGCCTCCCGCAACGCCACCCGCAATACGTCCGAATCCCCATCCGCATGCCCGCCCAACTGTAACCACTTGTCCAGCTTTCGGTGATGCGTCAACAGCACATGCGTACGATCCAGATCCACAATCCACGCCGACCCCGTCACATGCCCCACCAGCAAGGACCGGTCAAAACAGTTCTCGTGCGCCCACACAAAAGCCGCCAACCGCGCCCGCATCTCCGCCTCTTCTTCCGTCAACGGCCGGTGGGCCGCCAGTTGCTCCAACAATCGCGCCCGGCTCACTCCGTCGGCCAATCCTTGCAAGCGGGCGCCGGCGCTTCCACCACCGGCATATTCGCCTCCGTCTTCGGTGCAATCACCCGCATCGATCCCCGCGACGGCGGCTCCACCTGCAATAGCGGAATCGAGCACGGACGTGTGTCCGGCGGCGTCACCACCCGCACCCGCTCGGGCATGCGCAGACCCGCCCGCAAATGGAATTTCTGTTTTGACAGATCCTTGTGGAAATCCTTCTTCCCGCTATCCTCCGGCTGCGCGGCAAGAGAACAGGCAGCC
>CAYOBO010000173.1:0-12124 GCA_964402295.1 uncultured Candidatus Solibacter sp.
AATCGCATCGTGCACGCTTACTTCGACCTCGACTGGCGGATCCTCTCTGGGATGCCGCCACCATCGACATCCCTCAGTTGCACCGGCAGATTCTCCACATCCAAACCACCGATTTCCCACAATCGGAATGACAGCCCGCCCCCGCCAGGGCGGCCTACTACGGCGGCCACGCGCTCCTCACTCTCCTCGATCTCTCCACCAACAATAGCCTCAAACCCCCAGAAACCTACGCCGGCAATCTCGGCAATTTCATCGCCGCCGCGGCCCGCGATCGCCTCACCCGCAACTTCGATTCCAGCGTCTTCTCGCAGCCTGCGCCCTTCACCTTCGGCAACACCGGCCGCACGCTGCCCGGCGTCCGCGCCCAAGGCGCGCGCAACCTCGATTTCTCGCTCTTCCAGGAATTCTCCCTCACCGAACAAGCCCGTATCCAGTTCCGCGCCGAATCCTTCAACCTCTCCAACCGCGTCCGAGATTGTGGGGCTCGTTCCGCGGCGGGACCCCTGTCCCGCCCGGCCGGCCCCGCCACGCGCACATCCACAGACCCCATCGCCGAACCCGGCACAATCCCTCAATTCGCCGGCGTCCGCCCCTGGAACGCATTCCATTGCCAAATATTCGGCCGTCGCCGGCGATCCCGCGCCACCGCTTGCGGCCTCTGCGGCCCTGGCCACGCCAGCCTCTACGCCCGCGCCTTCGCGATCACCTCCAGATACTGCCGCGCCCGCTCCGCGATCACATCGTAGCGCTTCTCCTTCAGCGATTTCGCATCCACCAGTTCCCCGCCCACGGCCACCGCCGCCGCGCCCGCTTTCAGAAATTCCCCCGCCGTCTCCAGATTCACACCCCCCGTGGGAATCATCTCAATCTGCGGAAATGGCCCTTTCAACGCCTTGATATACTTCGGCCCGCCCATATTCCCGCACGGGAATACTTTCACGAAATCCGCGCCATGCTCCCAAGCCGTCAGAATCTCCGTCGGCGTCAACGCCCCCGGCATGATCGGCTTCGAATACCGCCGCGCCATCTCGATCGTCGCCACCCGCAGCGCCGGCGTCACAATGAACTCCGCCCCCGCGAGAAAACACGCCCGGCACGTCTCCGGATCCAGCACCGTGCCCGCGCCGAGCGTGATCTTGTCCCCCAGCCTGTCGGCCACTTTTTCCAGCGCCCGGATCGCCCCCGGCACCGTCATCGTGATCTCCACCGCGCGAATGCCGCCTTCATAGATCGCATCCACCGATGCAATCGCATCTTCCGCGCTTCCCGCGCGCACAATCGGAACAATGCCGATATTCAGAATATTCCCAATAATCGTCTGCTTATTCATATAAATTCCTTACCAATCGACGACGCTGCCGTCATGCGCATCGTATGTCTCCGGGTTGGTCCAGTCATGCCCGATCTTATCGGCCAGCGCATTCTCGTCCAACTCGATTCCCAGCCCCGGCCCATCCGGCAGGTCCAGATACCCGTCGCGCACCGTGAACGGCTTCTTGATGTACCCCTCGCCCAGGCTCACCTGCTCCTGAATCAGAAAATTCGGAATCGACGCCGCCAGTTGCACCCCCGCCGCCAGCGAAATCGGCCCCAGCGGATTGTGCGGCGCAATCGAGGCATAATACGCCTCCGCCATCCCCGCAATCAGCCGCCCTTCCGTCAATCCCCCCGCATGGCACAAATCCGGCTGCAAGATCGTCGCCGCCTTCAACTCCAGCACCTCGCGAAATCCCCACTTCGTGAATACCCGCTCGCCTGTGGCGATCGGCAGATGCGTCCCCCGCGCAATCTCCGCCATCACCGCATGATTCTGCGCCTGGCATGGCTCCTCGATAAACATCGGGCTGTACGGCTCATACGCCTTGATCAGCATCTTCGCGTGCGCCGGGCTGATGGCGCCGTGAAAATCGATCCCGATGTCGCAATCCTCGCCCGCCGCCTTGCGCAGCAGGGCGAACTGCTCGGCCGCATACGCCACTTCCGCCGGACTCTCCATATACCGCGCCGGACGCCGCTTCGCCGGACCCGTCTTGAACGCCGTGAATCCCTTCTTCTTGTCCGCCGTAATCGCCTCCGGCGTCCGCGCATGCGAATACACGCGCACGCGGTTCCGCGTCGGCCCGCCCATCAATTCATACACCGGCACGCCCAGCGCCTTGCCCTTGATGTCCCACAGCGCCTGGTCGATGCCGCTCAGCGCGCTCGTCAGAATCGGACCGCCCCGGTAGAACGCATGCCGGTAGATCGCCTGCCAGTGATGCGTCACCGCCCGCGGATCTTTGCCCACCAGGTACGGCTCCACCTCCTTCACCGCCGCCGCGCACGTGATCGCACGGCCCTCGGTCACCGGCTCTCCCAATCCGGTAATCCCGGCATTGGTATGAATCTTCAAAAATAGCCACCGCGGTTTCACCAGAAACGTCTCCAGTTTCGTGATGCGCAGTTTGTCCTTCGGCGGAACCGGAGCTTCATTGGCTTTGCGTCCCGGCGCGGCTTGCGCGGCGGCGGCTTCGGCGCTCATGCCCATGCCGAGCATGGACATGACGGAATGAATGGCCTTGCGGCGGTTGAGTGGAAGCGACATGGGGTTAGACCATTTCAAGTGTACTACCGCCCACGGCTCCAACGCGTGCAACAATCGAATGCGTATGACTCGCCGCCATTGGCTCGCCTCGGCAGCCGCCTCCACCGCGCTCGCCCAATCCGCGCCCATCGTCATCGACGCCCATAACCACCTCCGCCGCGGCAACCCCGATACGGACCGCCTCCTCATCGAAGCCGCCGACAAACTCGGCATCGCTCAACTGTGCTGTTCCACCCTGCCCCCCGAACGCCCCATGTCCCACGATGGCTGCCTCGCCTCCAACCAATGGACCCTCGAGAGCATGCGCCGCTTCCCCAATCGCGTCCTCGGCTATTGCACCGTCAACCCCGGCTACGGCCAGGCCGCCCTCGATGAAGTCCGCCGCTCCATCGAGGACCGCGGCTTCATCGGCATCAAGCTCTACAACGACTACCGCGCCGACGAACCCGTCCTGTATCCCTTCATCGAACTCGCCATTCATCTCCAAGTACCCGTCCTCCAGCACGCCGGCCACACCCTGTGGCTCCCTTCCCCGCAACCGCGCATCAGCGATGGCTCGCACATCGCCGCTCTCGCCCGCCGCTATCCCGAAGCCATGCTCATCTGCGCCCATATCTGCGGCGGCGGCGATTGGGAATGGACCATCAAGAGCCTCCGCAACGCCCCCACCGTATATCTCGACACCAGCGGCAGCGTCATCGACGATGGCGTCATTGACATGGCCGTCGCCGAACTCGGCGCCGAGCGTCTCCTCTTCGCCTGCGATCTTTCCATGACCGCCAGCGTCGCCCGCATCCGCGCCGCATCGCTCACCCCCGCGCAACGCGCCGCCATCCTCGGCGGCAACATGTCCCGACTCCTCTCCCGGAGGCCCCGCGCATGATCGACTGCAACGCCTATCTCGGCCACTACGCCTTCCGCCGCCTGCGCCACAACCACGCCGCCGCGCTCCTCCGCCTCATGGACAAAGCCCGCATCGAAAAGGCCCTCGTCTCCAGCGCCGCCGCCATCGCCTACCGCAACGCCCAGCCCGCCAACGACGATCTCGCCGCCGAAATCCGCCCCCACGCCGCGCGCCTCATCGGATGCGCCGTGCTCAATCCCGCCTATGCCGGCTGGCGCGAAGATCTCGCCCTCTGCCACGAAACATACGGCATGCGCGCCCTCCGCCTCTATCCCCGCTGGCACAATTACAAACTCACCGATCCCGCCTGCCTCGATCTCGTCCGCCAGGCCGCAGCGCGCGGCATGCTCATCACCATCCCCCTCCGCGTCGAAGACCGCCGCCAGCAAAGCTGGCTCATCGATGTCCCCGATGTCTCCCACGACGAAATCGCCGCCCTGCTTCGCGCCGCCCCGCAAGCCAAATTCGTTCTCCTCAACGGCAGCGGCTACACGAATTCCATCCTCGGCCGCGCCAACAACGGGCTCCCCGCCAACTACGCCATCGACATCTGCCTCCTCCGCGCCGAAATGGACAACGAAATCGCCACCCTCATCGCCAATCTCGGCCCGCACAGCATCGTATTCGGCACCGGAATGCCGTTCCACTATCCGGAAGCGGCACTCCTCAAGCTCGAGTTCCTCAACCTCGACGCAGCGCTCCAACGCCGCATCGCCTCCGGCAACGCCCAGGCTCTCCTGTCCTGACCGCGCTGCCTCTTCGCCGGAACGCTGCCGCGTTATCCCCGCCGGCCCGTCACGGATGACACCAACACCCCATCTGCGATATAAAGCAGAAATCGCAAAGGAGCTACCTAGCCGTGGAATTGCAACCCAGACAAACCCGTAGACAAATGTTGGGCCTCCTCGCCGGAGCCGCCGCCGGCGCCGTCGCCACCCAAGCCGCCACGCCCGATCGTCCCAACATCCTTTTCATCTACACCGACGATCACTCCCACCGCACCCTCAGTTGCTATGAGGAAGCCTACCCTTGGGTCCGCACCCCAGCCATCGACAAACTCGCCCGCGAAGGCGTCCGCTTCCGCGCCGCCTACAACGGCGCATGGTGCATGCCCTCCCGCGCCACGCTTCTCACCGGCCATTACCAGCACGGCGTCGAATCCATGCGCATGGAAGGCAGCTACCCCGGCAGCGCCTACGATCCCGCCAAGTGCCCCTTCTGGCCCAAAGTCTTCCGCCAGCGCGGTTACTTCACCGCCCAAATCGGCAAGTGGCACACCGGCACCGATACCGGCTTCGGCCGCGACTGGGATTACCAAATCGTCTGGAATCGTCCCAAACACCCCGAAACCAACCAGAATTATTACTACCACCAGCCCATCACCTATCAGGGCGGCAAGACCGAGATGCTCGAACGCTACTCCACCGATCAATACACCGATTGGGCTCTCGACTTCCTCAAAGGCAACGGCCGCGACAAAAGCAAGCCCTACTACCTCTGGCTCTGCTACGGCGCCGTCCACTCCCCCTACCAGCCCGCCGAACGCCACAAGAAGGAATACGCCGGCGTCGACATCGACACCCCCAAGGACATGTTCCCCCCGCGCCCCGGCAAACCCGCCTGGGCCCAGAAAATCAACATGTGGCAGAAGGACGCCAACGGCAAACCCTTCTCCGGCAAATTGTCTTTCATGGACTGGGTCCGCCAATACCACCAAGGTGTCAACGCCATCGACGAAGGCGTCCAGCGCATCATGGATTACCTCGATCAATCCGGAGAGCGCAAAAATACCCTAGTCATCTTCACCTCCGACCAGGGCCTCGCCTTCGGCCAGCACGGCTTCCGCGGCGTCAAAGTCGCCCCCTACGACGACAACATCCGCTCCCCGCTCATCTTCTCCATGCCCGGCAAAATCCCCCAGGGCAAGGTCTGCCAGACACCCGTCTCCGGCGTCGACATCGTCCCCACCATCTGGTCCTTCGCCAAGGAAAAACTGCCTTGGGAAATGCACGGCCGCGATCTCACGCCGCTCCTCATGAATCCCGAAAAAGGCTGGCCGTATCCCGCCTTTATGACCGCCACCGGACAAAAATACGGCTCCGACACCAACAATATCCCCAAGGGCGAAGCCGTCATCCACAGCCAGGTGCCGTGGTACGTCATGCTCCGCGATGAGCGCTACAAATACGTCCGCCCCCTCACCGAAGATCTCGAGGAACTCTACGACCTCCAGAAAGACCCCCAGGAACTCGATAACCTCGCCGTCAAACGCGAGCATCAGGCCCTGCTCAAAAAAATGCGCGCCATGGCCATCGCCGAGCTCCGCCGCACCAAAGCCGGCTTCGTCGATCGCATGCCCCCAGTAGTCGAAAAAATCGGCTGACACGAGGACAGGCGTCCTCGCCTGTCCTCTCTACTCCCGCAACCCCTTCCGCAACGGTTGCAGCAACCGCAGCGTCAGCAGCATCACCACCGTCAGCACAACCGCAATGTGATACATCCCGAACCCCACCGCCGCCCCGACAATCCCGATGCTCCAGATGCTCGCCGCCGTCGCCGTCCCGTGCACGCTCCCCCGTTCCCGCAAGATCGCTCCGCCTCCCACAAATCCAATCCCCGTAATCAACCCCTGCACGATCCGCGAATACGCATCCGGCGTCGCCCCCGGTATGCTCATCCCCACCAGCACCAGTCCGCAACTCGCCACCCCCACAATCGGAAACGTACGCACCCCCGCCGTGCGTTCTTCCTTCTCCCGGTCCCACCCGATCGGAAACGCCAGTGCATAGGCCAGCATGAGTTTCAGCGCATCCGGCACGAACGTGTTCCACCAATACTCGCTCACACCTTCACAATACACCCCTTCCGCGCTCTTGCCGGTCCGTAACTCCTCGCTTCTCCTCCCCATTCGCCACGGCCGCCCCTCTTCACCGCCCGCTCGCGGCGGCTCGCTACTCGATACTTGGTAAACACAGAAAATATCCTCCGAAAGCCGGCTTACTGTTACCAAAATACTGCAATAGTACAAAGGTAACTCTTGGTCATCGGCATAACTCTGAATCAAATTCGGCCTTTGTTCTGAGTGTTTCCCCTATCGAATTGAGGAATAATACAATCGTAGAGGAAATCGCAGCTTGCTCATCCCCATTCTGCGCGCGATGATCGCTTACTTGACAAAGGAATTGCCCGGATTCGTTCCACGTGCCCGGACCACCGGCGCATGGGACAACCTGCACGATCCGCCAGAGCCCGCCTTTTTGGCGTCAACCAACGGCAAAGCAGAATAGACCAGCCGTTTCCAGTGAAGGGAGTACGACCATGGAGCCTTCCACCGTCGTGTTGGTCGCGGTAGTACCGGTCGTCTATTGCATCGCCGGCGCCGCCAGATTTCATGCAATCGCAAAATCCGCCCGCCTCGCGCATCGCCGCCCTGCGCCCCGCAACGACGATCCCTGCACCGCGTCCGTAATCGCTCTCGCCGCGGCCGCCGCCGGCAATCGTGGCATCGCCCCACGCGAAAACACCCACGAACAGACACCTCTTACCGGTAGCTGGAACCCCACGTCATCTGCAATCGACTCCCCTTCATCGACTCTCGGCCGCACGCGCTGACGGCATCCCCACCGGCGCATTTTCCGCATCAAGCGCCCGGCTCCGGAGAAACTCGTATACAGTTGGCCAAGACTCATGTCATGGCCGCCTGCCATTCCTTAGAAAACGAAGCCACAAGCAGAACCATCGAGCATCTATGCTCCGCCCTGCACGTGGTCATTTTGGTTTTGGAAGTCAACGAATGGAAAAAAATTGGGCTTCTGATCTTTCCCCTCTGCTCATCTAAATCACCGAATGCCCGGAACGCATACTGTGCTCCAGTCTAGCCCGCAGAGACGATACCAGCTCGTATTTCGATGTTTCGCTGGGAACGCCGTTCCTGCCCTCGGCTTTCGCATGAAGCTCTTCGTACAGGCTGGACCACGCATTGGCGATTCGCTTCACGATCGCCAGGCATTCCTCGCAGTCGGCGGCGCAAACTGTCGAGTCATGCATCGCGTTTCGCCGCACGGGCTCCACAGGCGTTACCACCAGTGGAGCCGTCCGTCCGTTGACCCGCAACTCACCCACGGATTCCTGCTCCTTCACCGTCTTCTCCGCCTTTGCGGGAGCCTCCTTCACCTCTCCGTTGGACTTCCGTTGCACCGGCGGCGCCGGATTCGGCGTCAGCATTTCATGCTCCGCCAAACGCAGTCTCCTGTCCGTCAGATTCCGATCGTAAATCTCGGTCCCAAGCAGATAAATCGCCAACAGGGACAGCGCCGCCACAAGCATGTGGTGGATGCTTTCCATGTAGAGCCTGCCCCCGGTCCAGATGCCCTGCGTATGCAGGAAATGTGTCGTCTGCGCCAGCGACATCAGACCAACCGTCAGGGTCAGCAGCCGCAACCGCGGGCTCGGCCCCCTCCGCACAAGCATCAACGCACAAGCGGTGGCAATTAGATTAGCGATAACCATCGGAGCAACGGCGGAATTCATTACTGGAATAACCTCTGCCTCCTATCGTCCTTCATATTTCTGGATAAAACACTCAGCAATGTACTCGACTGGCACATCATTTGTCCCCGATTACCAGCTTCCGCGGATGTACCAGTATGACAATGCGTATCGTACTGTAAGCACAGCGTCATTCCGCTCTGCTGCCTAGCGCTGAGCGTTAATTGACTCGCGCGAACACCCCGCCGCCGGTCACGCCACTCGAAAATATTTTCTTCGCCCTCAACCTGTTCAAAACGCACCGCAACAGGTGCGTCAATCGATTCGCCCCCCACTTATTCCGAAAATTCCCTGGATTATCCTACAATCGAAATGAAACGCTTCACCCCAGCGCAAATCACGGTCCTTCAGGCCCTCGCCGCAGGCGCCACCGTGACCGCGGCTGCAAAGCTCGCCTCCGTATCCCGCCCCACTGTCTACCACTGGTGCGATGACCCCGCTTTCCAACAGGCTCTCGCGTTCGCCGAACAGGAGTACGCCCTCACCATCCGCGACCGCCTCCAGGCCCTCCAGGTAAAAGCCCTCGAAAAACTCGAACAGGTCCTCGACCACCCCAAAGCCTCGCCCTCGGTCATCCTCCGCGCCACCGTCCTCCTGCTCACCAACAGGAACTGGAACCTCCCCGCCCCACCCGCCGACTTCGACCCCAATCAGGCGTCAGCCGCCGCCCGGCACTTTACAGATCTTTACACGAAATTCGATGTTGCGCCCTCCGCCGCGCCACCCGCCCAAACGGCCTCATCCTCCGCCCCCTCCGCCGCGCCGCCCGCCCAAACGGCCTCATCCTCCGCCCCGGGCGCAGCGGCAACCACCGCAACAGGCAGGCCACAGGCGCCACTTGACAAAATTTGACACGGATTCCAATAGGAAAGCAGAGAAATCCCGCCGCATTCAGGCACACGGATACTCCCCGTCCGCCCAAGGATCAAAGGTAAGCCCGAATACCCTCAGGCCCCGGCTGCCAGTGCTTCCTCATGGCACGGCGTCGCCGTTACCGAAAATGAACACAGCGAATAGGGCGACTGCGGATACCACCCGCGCAATCGATACTCCAGCCGCAAAAACTGCACCTCCGGCCGGTTTGTCAAATCGATGACGTGATGATAACTTCCGCAGTAGTACCGGTGTGGGAGACGGAGGATCGGGCGCGTACCCCAGTCCGTTCCATCCGCCGATCCCCAGATCACCGCATCCAGAGTCTGTTGCTCCATGATCCGCGTGATCCGGAGAGTTACTTCAATCGGTTGCCCGGCAGCATCACCCAGGGCAACCACGGGACCGCAGCCGTTATCATGGGCGGTCGCTTCAGGAAACAGCACGATCGGCTTCATACGAGATCTCCACTCTACGTGAGTCTCTTTAAACGTTGCCTTGCCTCCTCCAATGTCTCATACTTTTTGCAGAAACAGAAGCGAATTAATCCGTGCCCGTCCTCCGGACGGAGAAAAAAGCTCGATCCAGGCACGGCGGCAACGCCACAACTCTGCAAAAGATGCATGGTGAACGCCGTGTCGTCTCGAAACCCAAAACCGCGGATATCCGCCATCACGTAATACGCCCCCGCGGGAACGTACGGAAGAAACCCCGTTTCCCGCAACACCGCAACAATGTGGTCCCGCTTCTCTTGATACTCCCGGCGCAGTCCGGCATAGTATTCCTCGTCCAACCCGAGCGCCGTAACCCCAGCCATCTGTAGCGGATGCGCTGCTCCCACGGTGAGAAAATCGTGTACCTTCCGGATCGAATCCGTCAAGTCCGGCGCCGCCAGCACCCAGCCCACGCGCCACCCCGTCACCGAGTACGTCTTCGACATCGAATTGACCAGAATGCCCCGCTCGCGCATTCCCGGAATCGCCAGCACCGGCACATGCTGTGCGTCGTCATACAGTATGTGTTCGTATATCTCGTCCGTGATGCACAGCGTATCGAATTCCTGGCACAGCCCCGCTATGTATGCCAGATCGTCCGCCGAAAATACCCGCCCCGTCGGGTTGTTCGGACTCGTCACAATCACCGCCTTCGTCCGCCCGTTGAACGCCCGGCGCAACTCATCCCGGTCAAATGTCCACTCCGGCGGACGCAGCGCCACCACCTTGCGCACCGCCGAACAAAGCTCCGAATCCGGCCCGTAGTTCTCGTAGTAAGGCTCAAAGACAATGATTTCATCGCCCGGATCCGTCACCGCCAGCAACGTCGCGATCATCCCCTCGGTCGCCCCGCAACAAACCGTGATCTCGCGCTCCGCATCCAGTTCCAATCCGTAGTGCCGCCGGTACTTCGCCGCGATCGCGTCGCGAAACGGCTTCGCCCCCCAGGTGATGGAATATTGATTGAATTCGGCTTCGATCGCCGCCGCGGCCGCGGCCTTTAACACCGCCGGAGCCGGAAAATCCGGATATCCTTGTGCTAAGTTAACGGCGCCGTATTGAATCGCCAGCCGTGTCATTTCGCGAATCACCGACTCGGTGAAGTTCGCCGTGCGCTGGCTGCGGAATCGCTCTCTAATTGCCCGTCCCGGTGCGGTTGGAATTGCCATGGGTTGCCTTACCAGAAGGTAACCCAGCCGAGCTCTGTCCGTAAAGCCGCCGGTACAGGCTCGCGTTCCGCAACACCACCTGCACGTAGTCGCGCGTTTCGGCAATCGGTATCGTTTCGATAAATTCGCTCGGCTCGCGATATGTCGCCCAGTTGAGCCAGCGATTCACCCGTGTCGGCCCGCCATTATAGGCCGCCAGCACGTGTTCCCAACGCGTTTGGAAGGAGTCCAGCAGTTGCCGCAAATACATCGTCCCCAGCCGCAGATTCCACTCCGGATCGAACAGCTTCGCCGTCGTGAACCCGCGCAGCCCGTTCTTCCGGCTCAGCCAGCGCCCCGTCGAGGGCAACACCTGCGTCAGCCCGTATGCCTTGGCCACCGAAATCGCCCGCGGGTTGAACTCCGATTCCTGCCGGATCAGCCCGGCCACAATATACGGATCCAGATCCTTCTGCCGCGAATAGCGTTCCAGCGCATCGCGGTACGGCATCGGAAACGCCGCTCGCCAGAAGCTCGCCGGCGCTTCGTCAAACGGAATGTTCAAATAGCCCGGCACGTAGGCCTTCACGGCCCGCAGCGCCTGATCGTGCGCGCCCCGGCTTTCAAGCAGCTTCGCCAACTCCACGGCAATGATCTGCGGCTGCCCGTCGTTGCGCGCCGCAAAGCGCAGTTCCGCCTCGGCCAGATCCCCCAGCCCGCCTGCGTTCAGCAGCCGCGCCCGCTCCAGCCGTACAGCCGTGGCCCGCGTCGGCTCGAAGCTCACTTGGATGCGCCGCACCGGCAGATCGAGCCCGGCCAGAAAATCGCCCACCTCGAGCGAAGCCGTAGCCTTGGCAACCGGCGCCGTCTCCAGCCGCTCTTCGGCCAGCACCGCATAGTAGTGGTTCGGAGCGTAGCTGGCGAGATGCTCGTAGTACGCCTTGGCCGAGGCGTAATCCTTGCGCAACTCCGCCTGCCGCCCCAGGAAGTAGAACGATGCCGGCACCTTCTCGGACTTCGGGAACCGCCGGATGTGCGCGCGGAACAGCGTCTCGGCATCGGCCGGACGCCGCTGATAATTCGCCCACGTCACCTTCCAGTCGCAGAAGGAGCCGTCCGGTTCCGACGCAAACGATGCCGCGCAGGTCTTGTATAACGACTCATAGGTGTCCTGGTCATTGCGTCCGTGATAGAGGTAGGCCGTCGTCAGAATGGCCTCCATCCGCCACTTCGAAGCCGGATATTTGCGCTCCACTTCCCTCAGGTGCGCCTGCATGTCCGTCTCGCGGTCCAGCCGCTTGGCCAGGTAGGTGAGGTGGTATAACCGCTCGGCATCGGCTTCGGCCGACCGGACATCGAGCGTCCGCAGATAGTTATAGGCGGGAAGCGTCTGCCGCGACTTATACTGCATGACCCCGATCTGCACCCGCGCCCGATCGCGGTCCTCGCCGGCAAGCGACGCCAGCGACTTTTCGAGTTGCACCTTTGCATCCGCGTAGCGCCCTGCCTTGGCGAGCGCCGTGGCCCGGCCCAGCAACGACTGCGCCATCGGCGGCGGAAAGCGGTCGCCGAG
>CAYOBO010000174.1:0-11760 GCA_964402295.1 uncultured Candidatus Solibacter sp.
AAAAATCGAAGCCGAGACCAATCTGATGGAAGCCTACCTCGCCCAGATCTCTCCGCGCTTCAAACTCCACCCCCGGGAGGGCCGCTAACGCCTCTCCATCGAGGTCTCAGGTGATAGAATAACGGGCACGCGCGCCTGGGCTGCGCCCACTCATCATGACAGCAAAGAACCAACTACGAACCGTGTGCGCTCTCGCACTCTGCTCCTTCCTCTTCGCCCAAGCCCCGGCTTCCAATCCTCTCGATCCCGCTTTTCAACAAACCGTCAAACCCTTCCTTGCCAGGAACTGCGTCTCCTGCCACAACACCGATCAGGCAACCGCCGGCGTCCGCGTCGATCAACTCGATGCCGCCTTCGAAGACCGCCACATCCGCGTATGGGAAGGCATCCGCCACCGCGTCAAGGACGGATCCATGCCGCCCAAGGGCCTGCCGCAACCCACAGCCGCCGAGCGCCGGCAAGTCGTCGATTGGATCTCCAAGGGCCTCGAAGTCGCCCGTTTGCGCCCCGCCCCCAAGAACGGCCTCATCCGCCGCCTCACCGTCTCCCAATACCGCAACACCCTCCGCGACCTGCTCCAACTTGAAGACGACCTCACCGAAACCTTGCCCCCTGACGCCGTCTCCAAGGATGGCTTCATCAACAATCAGGAGACGCTGCAACTTTCCCCACTGCAACTCGAAGCCTATCTCGACATCGCCGAAGAGGCCCTCAACCGAGCCATCGTCGACCCCCAGAAAAAGCCCCAGATTCAGAATTTCCGCGTCGACCTCGGAGCCGGCATCAACCGCAACCCCATCCCCGACGACCTGATCCTCGGAGCCAACAGCCTCCTCCTCGCCAACCGGGATTTCACCGTTACCCAGCTCACCGCCAAGAAGCCCTTCCCCTTCGATCCCTTCTTCATGCGCACCAAGTACCGCTTCATCGAGGGATACGAAGGCAACGCCACCGTGCGCGGCTGGCGCGAGTTCGACAGCATCTATCACGCCGTCTTCGCCTGCATGCGCGGCAAGGGCGGCTATCCCAAGGGACTCGCCTACAGCACCGTCCCCGAAGGCTTGCTGTTGCGGCCTGCCATCCCCAACGATGAACTGTTCGGCACCGATGGAACCTACGGCCCGCGCGCGAACTTCAAGATCTCCGTTCGCGAACTCCCGGATCATGGCCGCTTCCGCGTCACCGTCATGGCCGCCAAGTATGACGACGGCCTGATGCTCGATCCCAACACCAGCCCGCAGCCCGCCGGCCTGCCCGGCGCCGTTGTCGCCCGCACCCCGAAGACTCCGCAGACCGTCCAAGTCCCCAAAGCCGGTGTCTACCAGGTGGACGTCCACGCTTCGGATTTCATCCGCCCGCCGGCCGAAGCCGATTCTTCCCGCCTCTCCGAAGGCCTCGCCGGCTCCTGGCCCCTCGATGGCGACACCTCGGGCCTGACCCTCGACGGCACCGCGAAGTACGTCGACTCCCCCTTCGGCAAGGCAGTGTCCATCCTCGGCACTGGCGGCACCGCCACCATCGCCCGCAGCGAAGCCATGAACGTAGGCGCGGGCGAGTTCACCGTCTCCGCCTGGATCCACCCGCGTGCCCTCCGCCACTCCGGCATCATCGCCCTCGGTGGCTACAGTTGGACCCACGGCTGGTACCTCGACATCCCCGATAACAAAGGCAACCTGCGTCTGGAAACCTCCGGACCCACCAACGAATCGAACGGCTCGATTTCCTCGCCCCCCGGTGTGATCCGCCCCAACGCCTGGCAGCACGTCGCCGCCGTGGTCAAGCGCGGCAAGAACGGCGCACGCCTTTACGTCAACGGCTTTCTCGTGGCCAAGGGCGAGATTGGCCCCGCCAACCTCGACAACCCGCGCATGAACCTGCACCTCGGCCGCATCCCCAATACCCCGAATGCCCAGCAGTTCCGTGGCGAGATCGACGAAGTCCGCATTTACCGCCGGGCCCTCGACGAACGCGAAATCCAGGGCCTCGTCGAACCCGGCCGCCAGTTCGCCAAGGCCCCGCCGGAACGCCCCCAGGAGCTTACCGTCACCCTCGGCAAACGCTCCTTCGCCGGCCTCTATGAACAACCCGCCTTCGTGGCCGTGCGGCTCGATGCCGGCCCGCTCACCGTAAGCGCTGCCTACAACGGCCTGCGCGACATCGACCGCATCGTGCTCACCCCGCTCTCCGCCGGCGATCCCATCCACAAGAGCTTCCTCACCTTTGAAAAGCGCACTCCGCGCCTCGGCGTGCACCTCGGCCTGCGCCGCGATTGCGGCAGCACCTTCGCGCCGGTCGGTCCGCCGCAAACCGTCGCTGGAACAAATCTGGCCAAGTATGTTTTTGAGGGCGCCATCCGCAATTACCCCAGCCCCGAAGTCGAAAAGGACAACGTCAACTACCTCGCCGGCATCAAGGAGATCGCCGTCCGCAGCGAGTACACCGACGGCCGCGACATGCCGCGGCTCCTCATCCGCTCCGTCGAGTTCGAAGGCCCGCTCTATGAATCCTGGCCCCCGGCCACGCACCGCAACATCTTCCTCGCCTCGGCCAATCGCAACAACAACGAATCCTACGCCCGCGAGATCCTCCACAGCTTCGCCACCCGCGCTTGGCGCAGACCCGTCACCGCCGCCGAAGAGGCATCCCTGATGGCCGTCTACCGCAAGTCCGCCGCCGATGGATCCAGCTTCCAGCAGAGCGTCAAGAACGCCCTTCAGGTCGTGCTCACCTCGCCCCAGTTCCTCTTCCTCGTCGAGACCAGCAGCACTCCCAAGCCTGAGCCGCTCACCAACTTCGAGCTCGCCTCCAAGCTCTCTTACTTCCTCTGGAACGCGCCACCGGACAAGACCACTCTGCAACTTGCCGCCAACGGCACTCTCAAGTCGCAGCTCAACGCCGAAGTCGACCGCATGGTCGCAAGCCCCCGCTTCTCGAACTTCGTCCGCGAGTTCGCCTCGCAGTGGCTTAGCCTCGACAAGTTCCAGGTGCTCGAACCCGACCGCAAGCGCTACCCCGACCTCACCCGCGATACCCGTAACGAGCTTCGCCAGGAGCCCATCCAGTTCGTCGAGTACTTGATCCGCCACAACCTGCCCGTCAAGAACCTCATCGACTCGGACTTCATCGTGGCCAATGAGACCGTGGCCAGCTACTACGGGCTCGGCAACAAGACCGAAAGCGGCTTCCAGTTCGTGGCCTTCCCGCACCAGCGCAAGGAACTCGGCGGCGTACTCACGCAAGCCGCCATCATGGCCGGGCTATCCGATGGCCGCGAATCGAACCCCGTCAAGCGCGGCGCATGGCTCGCCCGCAAGATCATCGCCGAACCGCCCGCCGATCCTCCGCCGAACGTCCCGGCACTCAAGGAAGATCCGGAAGCCAAGCTCACTCTGCGCCAGCGCATTGAGCAGCATCGCAATCAGGCCGGTTGCCGCCAGTGCCACGCCAAGATCGATCCCTGGGGCATCGCCTTCGAAGAGTTCGATGCCGGCGGGCGCCTGAAGACACACCCGGCCGACGCCAGGTCCACGCTACCCGACAACACCGAAGTGGCCGGCATCTACGATCTCAAGCGCTACCTCGCGCAGGACCGCATCGATCAGGTCGCCTTCAGTGTCATGAAGCATCTGGCCACTTACGCCACCGGGCGCACCCTGGCTTACAACGAGGTCCAGCACCTCAAGCAGGACGGCGCCCGGCTTCGCGCTTCCGGTTACCGCATGCGCGACATGATCCACTACATCGTCAATAGCAACCTGTTCCTCGAAAAATAGTAGAATTTGTATACACCGTTCTTCTGGAGAACCTGATGAGCCATTCCCTTCGACTTGACCGCCGTGCCTTCCTCAAAGGTATAGGGGGAGCCGCGCTTGCCCTGCCTGTCCTCGACGCCATGGGCGCCGAAGTGACCGCAAAGGCCCCGCGCCGCTTCTGTGCGCTGTATACAGCCAATGGCATGTCGCTGCCGAATCCAGACCACAACATCCCCGAGTGGCACTGGTTCCCCACCGCCGAGAAGGACGGCCAGTTCGTGTTCGGCAAGTCCACCGAACCGCTCAGCCCTTTCCGCAAGCAACTCAGCTTCTTGGGCGGCCTGCACCACCCCAGCGGCCCCAAGGCCGATCCGCACACCTGCTCCGACATGTGGCTCACCGGAGCCCCGCTCCATAACCCGAAGCCCGGCACCTACAACACCGTCGGTCTCGACCAAGTCATCGCTCTCCACACGAAGCAATATTGCCGCCAGCCCTCGCTCGTCCTTTCCATCGATGCCGGAACCGGCTTCCTCTCGCGTACGGGCACCATCTCCTACAACCTGGAAGGCAAGCCCATCCCGGCCGAGAACAATCCGCGCCGCATCTTCAACCGCCTGTTCCGCGGTGACCGCGAGTCGCTCCAGTCCGAGCGCGAGAAGCTCCAGCGCCGCATCAAGCTGGTGGATGCCGTGGCCGAGAGCGCCCGTTCGCTCGACAAGCAGTTGGGCAAGTCCGACCGCGAGCGCATGGACCAATACATGACCTCCCTCAACGAAGTGGAGACGCGCCTCATTGCCTCCGAGCGCTGGATCGACATCCCCCTCAAGAAGCAGGACTACTCACACCTGAACCTCGATGCCTCAAACGAAGGCGAGCCCGCCGAGTACTACCGCACGATGTTCGACCTGATCGCCCTCGCCTTCGATGCCGACATCACCCGCTCGGTGGCCTTCATGCTCAATCGCGAGGACGGCATGGGCATCAGCGACACCTTCCCGCTCAAGCTGGGGCTTTCCAAAACGCACCACAACCTGTCCCACGCCACCGACAAGGAAGGGCAGATGCAGTTCGCCAAATACGACCTGTTCCTGTCGCACCAAGTGGCGTACTTCCTCAACCGCCTTAACAGCTATAAGGACCGCAACGGCTCAGTGCTGGACAACACCATTGTCCTGTTCGGCAGCGGCGCCAGCACGACACACAATCCGCGCAACCTGCCGACGCTGATCGCCGGTGGCGCGAACATGGGGTTGAAGCACGGAGTGTATTGGAGGAAGGATGACACACGAATGGCGAACGTCTACCTCAGCATCCTGCGTTCGTTGGAGATTGAGGCCGAATCCTTCGCCGACAGCACGGGCACGCTGACAGGTTCTATCTTCAGCGTATAGAAGCATGGGGGACAGGCCGGGGAGGTCTGTCCCTACTTCCCTTTACGCTGCAACTTTGGCCAGACGGTGAGCAAGACGGGATTTGTAACGGGCAGCAGTATTCTTCTTGATCACGCCCCACTTGGCGGCGCGGTCAACAACCGAGAAAGTCTTGGGAAGAAGAGCCGTCGCGCCCTGGACATCCTTTTTGTCCAGCAGGCGGCGCATGGCGCGGATCGCGTGGCGAAGCCGCGTCTTACGCATACGATTCACTTCGGTCTTGCGCTCGGTCATCCGGACGCGCTTGAGGGCAGAAAACGTATTAGCCATTGAGAAACACCATCTGCCAGTATACACCCATTCGAGTCATTTTGGGGGATGAATCTTCAGCGTAACTGGGATAGCGGGCGAATTTATGCTCTGCCAGGCTGACAGCCGCAGCGAAGCCCGATAGGTGCCCGGAGCCAGCTTGCCCGGTGCAACGTGAATCGATACTGGATCGCCCGAGTGTCCTCCATCCGGCAACTGAGTCCGTCCTCGCAAAGGCTCGGCGACGAGCCAGTCCGCCCCCACCGGCTCGATCGAATACGGCATGTCCGGCCAATTGGAGGAGACCACCACCATCTGCGGCTCCGGCAGCGGACCGTTCAGGGTGTAGTCGAACTCCAGGGCTTCGGGGCTGTGCACCAGGATCGGCGCACCTTCCACCTTGAGGTCGAACGCACGGGTGGCATACTCGCAATCGTTGGCCGCCTTCACCAGGAACTGGTAGACCCCGGTCTGCGTCGGCGTGCCCGCCAGATACCCTGCCCCGGTCAGCCGTAGTCCCGGCGGCAGTTGGCCGTAGACCACCTGGAAGTGAAGGTTATTCAACGGGCAGCGCGATGGTCCTAGGGCCATGACCGGATCGGGCTGGTAAGGCTTATGGACAATAGCGATCGGGAGCGCCATTGTGGCAATCTCCAGAAAGAAAGAAAAAAGTTGCATCCTGTGACGCTTATCGGCCCGCCGTTTGCGCGTTATAGAATGACGGCCCGTTCCGATATGTCGAAGAGGAGGCCGCCATGCAGACAATCTTTCGTTGGTCTTTGGCATTTGGAATAGGAGTTCTCGGGACAGTCCCACTTTGGGCGCAGTCAGCGCCGCCCGCATCGGCTGCGGTGCCGCTCAGCGGCTTGGGCCGTAACGTGCTCACCAATCAAGGTGTGGCGTTGCTCGCCAGGTCCGGCTATAGCGAAGGGTTCATCATCGACATGATCTTCCACAAGGAGACTCAGTTCGATGTCAGCGCCGAAGGGCTGGCTTGGCTCGCCAAGCAGGGATTGACGGAGAGAATCGTCCGGGCAATGGTCGCAAACGAACGGAAGGAGCAGTCCACGGCGATCGTCCCGGCATCGGTGGTGGTAGGGCAGCCCCCACCCGTGGTTCCGGCCGGCGTGACACAAACGCAGACCGTGGCCACCGCGGGCGGCAAGCCCTTGAACGTAGAGGTCGAGGTGACGATGCCAACGCCGGGTCCGTCTCAAGCGTCATGGTATGTGAGAGGTTGGGATCGCGACCGCTGGTATCTGATCCCTCGATAAACGAACCGGGGAATACATCCGGAAAGATAAGGGATTCGTACTCCTAGAAGAAACGTTTGGAAAGTGAGTTGCATCATATGAATGTGGAGATTTCAGGGGCAATGTGGGTAGTAAACTTAATTCCCTTATTTTTCATCGTCGGACTCTTTCTCGCGATGCTGTCTTCCTCACCGAAGGCGGACCGGTAGCGGGTCCGGACGACACACATCTGTGTCTGAACCGCACACACCTCAGCATGGCTTGCCTGGTCAGCACGCCTTAGCAAACGATAGACTGAGGAGATGCGGTTCGCTGCAACCTGGCTTTTTCTGCCTTTCTCCCTTCTCGCGCAACAACAGCCGTTCGATCTGGTCATCTCGGGCGCCAAGGTTGTCGATGGCGCAGGTAACCCTTACTTCTATGCCGATATCGGAGTGCGCGGCGACTCGATCGCCGCACTCGGGCTGCTGGGTAACCATCCGGCCAAAGCCCGTATCGATGCGCGCGGGCTGACGGTCACCCCTGGCTTCATCGATACGCACAACCATTCCGACCGCGACATCTTCCATGAGCCGACGGCCAAGGCTTTCCTCTACCAGGGGGTCACAACGCTCATCGGAGCGCCGGATGGCTCCTCGCCAATACCCCTCAAGCCGGCCATGGACAAGCTGCGGGCGCTGCGGATGAGCGTCAACATGGCGCTTTGTGTGGGCCACGGGTCCGTGCGGCGGGCGGTGCTGAACATGGAGAACCGCGCTCCTACCGCGGCAGAGCTCGACAGGATGCGGGAGATCACGCGGCAGGCGATGCTCGATGGAGCAATCGGGCTGTCGACGGGTTTGTTCTACACCCCGGCCAACTTCGCCAAGACCGAAGAAGTGATCGAGATCGCCAAGGTGGTGGGGCAGCACGGTGGCTTCCATGTTTCGCACATCCGCGACGAGGGCAACTTCATCATCGATTCGGTGAAGGAGACCATCCGCATCGGCGAGGAAGGCGGCCTGCCGACGCAGGTGACGCACCATAAGATCGGCGGCAAGGCGAACTACGGCAAAAGCGTGGACACGCTACGGCTGATCGATGAGGCGCGGGCACGGGGCGTGGATGCCACTGTCGATCAATACCCCTACACGGCGTCGCACACGAGCTTGGGCGCGGCCCTGCTTCCGCAGTGGGCATTCGGCGGCGGCACTTCTGCCTTGAAAGAACGGCTGGGCGCACCCGAGCAGCGGGCTCGGATCAAGACCGAGATCGTCAGGCGGATCGAGAACGAGCGTGGCGGCGGCGACCCCAAGAACATCGTCCTCACGAACTGTTCGTTTGACCGCTCGCTGGAGCGCAAGTCGTTGTCCGCCATCCTTGCCGAGCGCGGCAAGCAGCCGACGATGGACAATGCCGCGGAGCTGGTGATGGAGATCCAGAGCAAGGGCGGATGTAGCGCCGTCTTCCACTGGATCCACGAGCAGGACATCGAACGGATTCTGAAGTATCCCTGGACGATGGTGGCCTCCGACGGATCGCTCACCATGGCCCATCCGCGCAGCTACGGCACCTTCGCGCGGGTGCTGGCCCGCTATGTTCGCGAGCGCAAGGTGATCCCCTTCGAAGACGCCATCCGCAAGATGAGCGGGCTGCCCGCGCAGCGCACGCGCATCTACGACCGCGGCATCATCCGCGTGGGCATGAAGGCGGACCTGGTGATTCTCGATCCGGACAAGGTGGAAGACAAAGCGACGTTCGAGAAGCCAGGGGAGCTGGCGGTGGGCGTGCGCGATGTCATCGTCAACGGCAAGATCGCCCTGCGGAACGGAACGGTAACCGAAGAGCGCCCGGGACGTCTCATTTATGGACCGGGTTATGCGGCTCAATAGACTCCTCCTTCCGGCGCTGGCCTTCGCCTGGACGCTCAGCGCCCAGCCGAAGATCGGCGTCATCGAGATCTTCGGCGCGAAGAAGGTGCCGAGGGAAAAGATCGTGCAGGCGCTGGGCGCGGTGGAGGGAGACAAGATCCCTTCCTCGAAGGTGGAATCGGAAGGGCGCGTGGAGCTGGTTCCAGGCATCGTGCGGGCGAGCATCGAAGCGGTCTGCTGCGAAGCCGGGCGGGCGATTCTCTATATCGGCGTCGAAGAGAAGGGCGCCGAGGTGCACTTTGAGTACAACACGCCGCCATCGCAGGAGCTACGGCTTCCCGAGGAGATCGAGAACGAATGGATGGAGTTCATCGGCGCACTGAACGTGGCGGTGCAAAGCGGGCGGGCAGATGAGGATCTGACCCAGGGCCATTCGCTGATGGCCGATGCCGAGGTGCGCCGGATCCAGATGAAGTTCATCGACATGGCGGCCCGGCACTTCGAAACGTTGCGCAACGTGCTGCGCAACGCCGAAGACGAGCAGCAGCGTGGCGTTGCGGCGTTCGTATTGCAATATGCGCCGGACAAGAAGAAGGTAGCGGCCGACTTGCAGTACGCCATGCGCGACTCGGACTCGACGGTGCGCAACAACGCCATGCGAGGTTTGGCCGCGCTGGCCGTGTTCGCGCAGTTGCGGCCGGAGGCGGAGCTGAAGATTGCGCCCACCTGGTTCATCGAGATGCTGAACTCGACGCACTTCACCGATCGGAACAAGGCGGCGCTGGCGCTGATGAATCTGACCGAGAAGCGCGAGCAGAGCACCATGGCCCAGATGCGGGAACGGGCCGTGCCCGCACTGATGGAGATGGCGCAGTGGAAGAGCCTGGGCCACGCGCTGCCGGGGTTCATACTGCTGGGGCGCCTTGTGGGTTGGTCCGAAGAGGAGATCCACGAGAAGTGGAAGCAAGGCGCCCGCGATGAGCTGTTGCGGCTGGCGCAGGATCTGGCCAAGAAGAAGTAGCCGTCAGCTTCAGTTTGGTGGCGTGTGCATGTCCAGGGAAGGTTGTTCCGCGTTGGGCATGGCGCCGGCCAGAGTACGGCGCGGCTCCTCGATGGGAAGGCTTTTGCGTTCCATCAGGTTATGGAGAGCGCGGTCATAGAGCCGGATCAGATGCGATTCGAACTTGCGGAACTCGCGCGTGGAGAGTTCCGTGGTATGGAACTGCGATTGGCGTAACCGGCGCAAGCGCCATTCGGCATCGACCATCTCGGAGATGGCGCGTTCCTCAGTGACGGTGCGGGGACGGTATTCGTTGCAATAGGCCTCGAGGAGAGCCTCGAGTTCCTCACGGCTTTCGCCTGACAGCAGGGCCGTGGAAAAGGTCGGAAAAGTGAGTGGGGAAGACATGGTGTTCCTTACTCCATGGAAATACCATGGGGATCGGCGGCGTTTGCCGGTTCGTGGCGGTAAGCGATAGAAAACAAACGACGAAAAAAGTACGAATCGATGTGGATGCATACTATGAGGAGGGCCTTGGCGCCTCTTTTCGGAACATGTCTTCGCACAGGCAATCCGGCTCCCGGCAGCGCGCCCTTGCGGCGCTCCTGTTGGCGGTGCTGGCCGTGGCGGGCTACACGGCGGCGCAAACTCCAGCGCCGGTGAAGGAGAGCGGCTACGCCAATCCGGCGGTCTGCGCGGGATGCCACCGGGCCATTTGGGAGACGTACCGGCAAACCGGCATGGGCCGGGCATTCTACAAGCCGACAGCCGGAAACACGCCTGAGATCCAAGGGGAGACCTACTACCACCAGCCTTCGGAAAGCTACTTCACCACGTTGCGGCGCGACGGGAAGTTCTATCAGCGCCGGCATCAGAAGGACTCGGCGGGCCACGAAGTGAACGTGATCGAGAAGCAGATCGATTACATCATGGGGTCGGGGAACCATGCGCGCACTTATCTGCATCGCACGGCGCGGAACACGCTGGTGGAACTGCCGCTGGGCTGGTATTCCGATAAGGGCGGCCATTGGGCGATGAACCCGGGTTTCGACCGCCCGGATCACGACGGGTTCCGGCGCAAGATCGCCTACGAATGCATGTTCTGCCACAACGGGTATCCGCGCATCCCGGCGGGCCATGAAAAGCCCCTGGCCGAGCCGGTGTATCTGGAACCGCTCCCGGAAGGCATCGATTGCCAGCGCTGCCATGGGCCGGGACAGAGGCATGCGGAGTTGGCGGGCGCGGCGGGAACGAAGAAAGAGGACATCCGCAAGGCGATTGTGAATCCGGCGCGGCTGAGCGCGGAGCGCCGCGAGGAGGTGTGCATCCAATGTCACCTGGAGAGCACCAGCTTTCCGCTGCCGAACTCGCTCGCGCGCTATGACCGGGGCCCGTTCGATTACAAGCCGGGCGAACCGCTGAGCTCGGCGTGGCTATTCTTCGACCATGCTCCGGGAACGGGGCGCGAGGACAAGTTCGAGATTGTGAACGCGGTGTACCGGATTCGCAAGTCGCGGTGTTTCCTGGAGAGCAAGGGCAAGCTGGAATGCGCGAGCTGCCATAATCCGCACGATGTGCCGCGCGGCGAGCGGGCGGTGGCGCATTACGATGCGGCCTGCCGCAATTGCCATGCAAGGACGGCGCATGCCGGACGGAGCGGCTGCGCCGATTGCCATATGCCGAAGCGGCGCACGGAGGATGTGGTGCATGCGCTGGCCACCGATCATTGGATCCAACGGCATAAGCCCGAGGGGGATCTTCTGGCTGATCGCGCCGAACGGCATGAGGACGGCGACAAGGCCTATCGCGGCGAGGTGGTGCTGTACTATCCGGAGAAGCTGCCCGCCACCGCGGAGAACGAATTGTATCTGGCGCTGGCGCAGACGATTGACCGCAGCAATCTGAAGGGAGGCATCGCAAGGCTGGCGGCGGCGCTGGCCAAGCAGCCCACGGCGCGGGCGGAGTTTCATCTCGGGCTTGCCGAGGCATGGAATGAAAGCGGGCAGTTGCGGAAGGCGCTGCCGCTGTATCGCGAGGCGGTGCGGCGGGATCCGAGGTCGGCGTTTCTGCGCGAGAAGCTAGGGGCGGCGTTACGGCGCGCCGGACAGTATGCGGAAGCAGCGGCCACGTTGCAAAGGGCGATTGCGATCGCCGGGGATCGCGCCACGGCGTGGCATGAACTGGGGCTGGTATTTCAGGCCCAAGGGAAGATGAGCGAGGCTG
>CAYOBO010000175.1:0-11666 GCA_964402295.1 uncultured Candidatus Solibacter sp.
GTGCCTACCACGGCGGCCTGCCCCGAATTCGCTTATACGCCGGACCGCAGCGCCACGGTGGTGGCGCGCGCGGAGGCAGCCGGAGCCGTCCTGATCGGCAAGACGAACCTCGATCAATTCGCCACCGGACTTTCCGGCACGCGATCGCCCTATGGAATCTGCTCGAGTGTTTTCGATGAACGCTACATCAGTGGCGGATCCAGTTCGGGTTCCGCCGTGGCTGTGGCGCGCGGCGAAGTGGATTTCGCCTTCGGCACCGACACCGCCGGATCGGGACGCGTTCCCGCGGCCTTCAACGGCATCATTGGACTGAAGCCATCGCGGGGGGTGTTGAGCATGGCCGGCGTTGTGCCCGCCTGCCGCTCGCTCGATTGCGTCTCTATCTTCGCCCGCGACACGGCGACCGCGGCGGCTGCCTTCAAGGCTACCCGCGGCGCCGACGATGCCGATCCATTCTCGCGCACGGGACTCTGCCCTGCCCCATGGTCGAACGGCGGCTTCCGCTTCGGCGTGCCCCGCGCCGAGCAACTCGAATTCTTCGGTGACAGCGAAGCAGCGGCGCTCTATTCCGCGGCCATCCGCAAGTGTGAAGCAATGGGCGGTGAACGCGTCGAGATCGACTATCGGCCGTTCCGCGACGCGGCGAATCTTCTCTATTCGGGTCCGTGGGTGGCGGAACGTCTCGCCGCCGTGGGTCCGTTTTTCCAACAACACCCCGATGCCGGCCACCCTGTGGTGCGGCGCATCATCGAAGGGGCTGCGAAGTACTCGGCCGTCGATGCCTACCAGAGTCTGTATGCATTGGAGACACTGCGGCGCGGCACAGAGTCGATTTGGGAGCGGATGGACGTGTTGTTCCTGCCGACCACCGGAACCATCTACACCATTGAGGAGATGCTTGCCGATCCTGTCGCGCTGAACACCAACCTCGGCTACTACACCAATTTCGTCAATCTGCTCGATCTGTCGGCTATCGCTGTCCCGGCCGGCCGCCGTCCCAATGGACTGCCTTTCGGCGTTACGTTCATCGCACGCGCATTCCAGGATGAGGGTTTGCTCGATTTGTCTCGCCGTTGGGAGGGAAAGCCAACCGAGCCATGCCCGGCGGGCTGTGTCCAACTGGCCGTGGTCGGCGCTCACTTGACGGGTCAGCCTCTCAACTTCCAACTGCGCAATCGCGGCGCGCGCCTGTTGCGAAGCGCGCGCACGGCTGCCGGCTATCGTCTCTATGCCTTGCGCAACACCACGCCGCCGAAGCCCGGCTTGGTGCGCGATGTATCCTTCGCCGGCCCGGGCATCGAGATCGAAATCTGGGCGGTGCCCGAAGCGCGCTTCGGCGAATTCGTCAACGAGGTGCCGCCGCCGCTCGCCATCGGTAATTTGGAAACCGCCGAAGGCGAGTGGGTGAAGGGCTTTGTCTGCGAGCCACATTCCATCGAGGGATCGCAGGACATCACGTCCTTCGGCGGATGGCGTAAGTGGCTCGCGTCTCCGCGCTGATCCTTACGGCTGGGACCACATCGTTTTTCGCTGCCGCGTTTCCGTTTCCTCGCGCGCTTTGCGCAGATCGGTCCATACGGCGTCACCCACGGGATAGATCGTCATGCTGCGCAGCGCCACCCGCTTCGGGGTGTCCTTCAGGTCGCGCAGCACACCGTTCAATTCCAGCAAATCTCCGCGCGAGAGCTCCAGCACGTGCTCGTCCGGCTGGAAGATGGACCCGATGGTGTACTCGAGATACGGTGTCTTGGTCTGCTCGATGTGGCAGCCCAGGATGTGGCTGACCAACCGGCCTTGGACAAAGTCCACCAGCCGCTGCGTACTCTTCCCGAACGCCTCCCAGTCGCTGATGTAGAGTCTGCCGGGATAGACGTTGTCACCGGTCATCAACACAGCCGTACGGCGGTCGTAGAGCGCAACGGCAACCGGATGGTGCCCGGGAATGGCGATCACATCCAGCACACGCCCGCCCAGATCCAACTCTCCAATGTCCTCCGGCCACTTGCGGATGCCGAAGGCTCTCTGCACCGCATCGATCTCGGCGGCCACGAATTCCACGCCGGGCTTGTTCTGAAACTGGCTATCGCGGGCCACATGGTCGCGATGCCCGTGCGAGTGCATCACCATCAGCGGAATGCTCTTCCGGCCCTTGCGCGCGCACCACTTGGCGATCAACTGATCCGTCAGCGCAGCGAGTTCCGTGGTTCCCGCGCCGGTATCCATCAATACGGCTTTGTCGTCCCCGAAGATCAGATACAGAAACGGCTTTTCGTAATGCACGCATCCGTTCTCGCGCAGGATGTAGAAATCGGCGTTGTACTCGTGCACCTGCCAGTCCGGGGTCTCCATGCACTTCGGGCCGCCGGGTCTCCATTTGGCGGGCAGCACGCCGGCTTCTATGCCGGCGCCGTCCGGCTGCGGCGCCTGCGCATTGGAGAACAACGCGGCGCACCATGCCAGTGCCGCGACAATCCATAGAGCGGAGTAATGTTTCAAAGTGGGCCTCCTGAATCCGAGGAAACGCCCTCAACAGGGAAGGAGCTTTGAAAACGCAAACGGGGGGATTTCTCTTATAGTATAAACGCGGTCAGCGCCTCTCGTATCGCAATTCGGCCAGCCCGATGCCGTGCTCTCCGGCCACGGAATACAGCAACCATGCCTTGCCGTTCTCGCGGTAGATGGCCGGATCGCGCAGGCCGTTCTCCCACTGCCTCGATCGTCCGCCCCGCGAATAGGCCAGCGGCAACGCCGCGCCTTCCCACTCCTCTTCGGGACGAAGCACCTCAACCGTCCCGCGAGCTTTCCATGTCGACGCATCGCCTTTCATTTCGATCGCCGTGGCGTAGATCCTCTCCGGACGATGCCCCACACAACTGAAGTAGACAATCAAATGGTTGTCAAACACATCCACGCCCACATGGCGGATGGAATAGCGATCCGCGCCTCGTGCGGGCCGTTCCGACTTTGCTCCCGGCTCTCCGAATCGCGCCGGATCGATGGCCGCGGCGATATCGTCGCCGATCGCTTCACCGGCGGGTTCGAATGCTTTCCCCAGCGCGTTACTGCGCAACAGAGTGCCGTGCCCATTGATGGCATACCATTGGCCCCGATGCGGAAACACGCGCAGATACGCCGGCCCAACCTTGAGATCGAAGGCGTCAAAGTGCAGCCCATCGCTTGAAACCGCAACCGAGCTCTTCTGTCCCGCCTCGGGATCGTCACCTCCAGGCTTGCTCGCAATGCCACTCGGGCGGCCATGATAGTAGAGATAGATCTTCTTGTTCGCTTCATCGACTACAGCTTCGGGCGAAGCAATGTGCCCCGAAAGCGCCTTCTGCTCGCCGATTCGCAACACACCGCCGGGGTGAATCCGGTACGGCCCTTCCACGCGATCCGCATAAGCCATGCGGATGTATTTCCCCGCGTGATGCGCGAAGTAGAGATAGTATTTTCCCAGCGGATTCGCAACCCAGGAAGGAACCTTGATCAGGCTTGGCCCATTGATGCTGTCTCCGTCCTGGGTTGAAAGCATCTTCTCGGAGACGATGGGATTATTGGGCAGCCTGGCCGCTTGAATGTGAAACGGAAACGTATTCTGGCTCCAGGCGCCGGCGGGCAGCAGAAGCAATGCGGCGATACCGGCGGTTTTCCCCATTAGCGCACCAGCGGAAAACCCAGATCCACTTTGCTCGTGCTGGGGTCGGGCCAGCGGCTGGTCACCACTTTGGCCCGTGTGTAGAACTGGACGCCCTCCGGTCCATACATATGCAGATCGCCAAACAGCGACGCCTTCCATCCACCAAAACTGTAGTACGCCACAGGAACCGGAACCGGTACATTGATGCCCACCATGCCGACCTCGACATCGAACTGGAATTGCCGCGCCACGCCGCCATCGCGAGTGAAGATGGCCGTGCCGTTGCCGTATGGATTGCTGTTGATCAAATCGAGTGCGGCATCGTAGGTGGGCGCCCGCACCACTGACAGCACTGGCCCGAAGATCTCGTCTTCATAGCAGCGCATGCCGGGCTTCACATGGTCAAGGAGAGACGCGCCCAGGAAAAATCCGTTCGATTCGCATACTGCTTCGCGGCGGCCATCCACGGCCAGGCTGGCGCCTTCCGCTTCGGCGTTCGCCAGATACGATGCCACGCGGTCGCGATGTTCACGCGTGATGAGCGGGCCCATCTCGGCGCCTTCCTCCTGCCCGCAGCCGACCCGGATGCGCGCCATCCGCTGCCGGATCGCCTCAATCAGCGGCTCCGCCACATCGCCCACAGCCACCACCACGGAGATCGCCATGCAGCGCTCGCCCGCTGAGCCATAAGCCGCCGAAACCGCCGCGTCGGCAGCCATGCCGATATCGGCATCGGGCAGCACGAGCATGTGATTCTTCGCGCCGCCGAGCGCCTGCACCCGCTTCCCGTTACGTGTGCCTGCTTCGTATACCGTCTTGGCCACCGGCGTGGAGCCAACAAAACTGATCGCCTTCACTTGCGGATGTTCGAGCAGACGGTCCACGGCAACCTTGTCGCCTTGCAGCACGTTGAACACGCCTTCGGGCAAGCCGGCTTGCGCGCAGAGTTCGGCAATCAGAAGCGTGACCGAGGGATCTTTCTCCGAAGGCTTGAGGATGAAGGTATTGCCGCAAGCGATGGCATTGGCGAACATCCACATGGGAACCATCGCCGGAAAATTGAACGGCGTAATGCCCGCCACAACGCCCAGCGGCTGGCGGATCTGGTACACATCGATGCCGCGGCTCGCCTGTTCGCTGAAGCCGCCTTTGAGCAGGTGCGGAATGCCGCAGGCGAACTCGATGTTCTCCAGCCCGCGCGCGACTTCACCCATGGCGTCGGCCACGGTCTTGCCGTGCTCGAGCGAGATCATCGTTGCCAGGCGCTCGCGGTTGGCGTCGATCCGTTCTCGCAGCTTAAACAGGATCTCCGCACGCCGCGACAGCGCAGATTCGCGCCACGTGCGGAAGGCGCGCGCCGCCACATCCACCGCTTGATCCACCTCCGCCACGGAGGCGAAATCGACGTGCGCCTGCACTTCTCCCGTGGCCGGATTCCACACCACGCCGTGGCGTCCCGAAGTGGATGGCCGCACACTGCCGCCAATCCAGTGGCTCACTTTACGAACGGCGATTTCCGATGACACTGTAGACATTGCTTAGCTCCGGTTGCTTCGTCAGGCGCGACTGGCCGTGGCGGGACGTGCCGCCATGGTGAAACTGGCATCCAGCAGGCGCAGAAACTCGTTCACATCGGCGCGCGTAATATTCAGTGGCGGCGTGATGCGGACCACATTGCCGTGAAGCCCGCCCTTGCCGATCAGAATACGATTCTCCCGTGCAGCCTCCATCACAGCCGCGGTGGCCGCGGGCGCGGGAGTCTTCGACTCGCGGTCTTCCACCAGTTCGAGCGCCTGCATCAGACCCATTCCCCGCACATCGCCGATGATGGCGTGCTTGCTCCTCAGTTCCTCGAGGCCGGCGCGAAGATAGGCGCCCATCTCCGCGGCGTTGATTTGCAGGTTGTTTTCTTCGATGAAATCGATGACGGCTTTGGCCGCGGTTGCGGTCACCGGGTTGCCGCCGAAGGTGGAGATTTGAATCCCCTGGATGCGATCGGCAACGTCCGCCCTCGCCACTGTCAGCCCCACGGGAGAGCCGTTGGCCATGCCCTTGGCGCCGGTGATGATGTCAGGCGTCACACCCCACTGCTCGATGCCAAACCATTTCCCGCCCGTGCGCCCCCAGCCTGTCTGCACTTCATCGCTGATGAACAGGCCGCCGGCATTGCGGACGATCTTCTCAACAATGGAGAAATACTCCTTGGGCGGCGTGACAAAACCGCCGACGCCCTGAATCGGTTCCGCAATGAAGCCGGCGATGCGCCCCGAGGTGGTTGTCCGGATTAGTTCTTCCACGTCCCGGGCGCAACGCACATCGCATTCCGGGTATTGCAAACCGAACGGGCAGCGGTAGCAATAAGCGTTGTGCGCATGCACAATGCCCGGCTGTAGCGAAGGCCCCAGCCGCCATGAAGACTGTGCGGTCAGCCCCATGGCCAGCGCCGAGCGGCCATGGTAGGAATGGCGCAGAGCCACAATCTCCGCCGCGCCGGTGTAGCATCGTGCGGCGAGGATGGCGGTTTCGTTGGCCTCCGTACCGCTGTTGGTGAAGAACGATTTCGTCAGTTGCCCGCCGGGCGTGATCGAGGCGACCTTCTTCGCCAGCGCAGCTTGCGGTTCCGTGACAAACACCGTGGATACGTGCTGGAGTTTGTCCATCTGGGCCCGCACCTTCGCGTTGACCGTTTCGTTGCAATGGCCCACGCTGATGGTGACAATACCGCCGAAGAAATCCAGATACTGGTTGCCATCGGCATCCCAGACAAACTGATCCTTCGCCCGGTCGAGGATCAACGGTTGCTTGAAGTAGTGGAATACCGAAGGAAAGATGTGTTCCTTCTGCGCCAGCAGAATTTCGTCTTTCGTCACTCTTGTTTCCTCAGCCTTGTCGTTCGGGGTCGAGTGTAGCATGATCGGCATCCGCTGCCCAAAAGAACATGGAGAGCATACAATGGGGAGCGTGATCTCCGTTATCTGGGCCTTGTCTCTATTGAGTCCATCGAGTGGGGCGGCTGCGCCGGATTTCGTGCGCGATGTCGAACCCCTGCTGAAGAGGTGCACCGGGTGCCATGGCAGCGCGGTGCAAAGCAGCGGCTTGCGTCTGGACAACGCCGCCGATGCCCTGCGCGGTGGATATTCCGGCGCGGCCATCCGCCCAGGGGATGCCGCCGGCAGCAGGATGATCCAACTGGTGGAAGCGGGCAAAATGCCGCCCGCGGGCGCGAAGCTGACGCGTGCCGAGATTGACGTCCTGAAGTCTTGGATTGCGGACGGCGCGAAGTTCCCCAATCGCGCGCCGTCGGAAGCGAAGATCCAGAAGAGCAACCATTGGGCTTTTCAGCCTGTCGTGAAGCCGAAGGATCCCTTGGTGAAGCAGACGGCATGGGCCAGGAATTCCATTGACCGGTTCATCCTGGCACGCCTCGAAAAAGAAGGGATCACGCCCTCTCCCGAAGCCGATAAGGCAACGCTGCTGCGCCGCGTTTCGCTCGACCTGACCGGACTTCCACCGACGCCCGCCGAGTTGGACGACTTCCTTGCCGATACCGATCCCGGCGCCTATGAACGCGTGGTCGACCGTCTTCTGCAATCTCCGCACTACGGTGAAAAGTGGGCGCGCCACTGGCTCGATCTGGCGCGCTATGCGGATTCGGATGGCTATGAAAAAGACAGCCCGCGGCCCTGGGCGTGGCGCTACCGGCACTACGTGATCGATGCCTTCAACAAGGACATGAGCTTTGACCGGTTCACGATTGAGCAACTCGCCGGCGACCTGCTGCCGAATCCCACCGCCGATCAACGCGCGGCCGTGGGCTTCTACCGCAACTCGCTCACCAACCGCGAGGGCGGCGTCGATACGGAAGAGTTCCGCATCGCGCAGGTGAAAGACCGCACCAACACCGTCGGCACGACATGGTTGGGGCTCAGCGTGGGTTGCGCCGAATGCCACGATCACAAGTACGATCCCATCTCGCAGCGCGAGTATTATTCGCTGTTCGCCTTCTTTAATCCGCTCCTGGATCACGATGTGGAATCGCCGCTGCCAGGCGAGTTGGGCCCGTGGCTGGCCGCTCGGCCTGGTTACGAAGCTTCGCGAAAGGCGATGTTTGAAAGCTACGGCGGCCCCGAACTCATGCGGCAATGGCGCGCCAAGCTGCTGGCGGCCGCGGACCAACCCGGCAACAACGATCCCCTTCAGTTCGCCTGGAAATACGTCGGCAACCTGACCAATGGCCTTCAGCCGGTACTCCGCCTGGAGGAATCCCAACGGCCCCGCGAACAGCAGGAACAATTGGTGGATTATTTCATCCAACGCGCGGGGGACGTGTTCTCCAAGGAAGAACTGGAACTGCGCAATTGGAAATCGTTGCAGAAGGAATGGGCGGCGCTGCTCAACAGTATGCCGAAAATCACGATGGCGCAGTCGGTGCGCGAGTCATTCGCTCCGCGCAAAAGCCACATCCTCATGCGCGGCGATTTCCGCAGCCCCGGCGTCGAAGTGCAGCGCGGCACGCTGGCGGTGCTGCCTCCCCTGCAAGGCGAACCAGACCGCCTGAACCTGGCGCGATGGCTGGTATCGCGAGACAATCCTCTCACGGCGCGAGTCACGGTCAATCGCGTGTGGCAGGAGTATTTCGGAAGAGGCCTGTCGCTCACCTCGGAGGATTTCGGCACGCGTGGCGAGACCCCTTCGCATCCCGAACTGCTCGATTGGCTGGCGGCCGATTTCATGGAAAACGGCTGGCGCTTCAAACGGCTCCATCGAGAGATCGTGACCTCCTCTGTTTATCGCCAATCGTCCAAGGCGCGGCATGACCTCAAAGAGAAGGATCCGGATAACCGGCTGCTGGCAAGGCAAACCAGGCTGCGCTTGCCGGCGGAATTGATTCGGGATTCCGCGCTGTCCGCCGCCGGATTATTGACACCCACCGTCGGCGGCCCTGGCATCCGCCCGCCGCAACCGAAAGGCGTCACCGAATTGAGCTACGCCAATAGCGTGAAGTGGCCCGAATCGAAGGGTCCGGAGAAGTATCGCCGCGGCTTGTACATCTTCTTTCAACGAACAGTGCCCTATCCGCAATTGATGACCTTCGATTCGCCGGATGCCGTTCTGGCATGCAGCAGGCGGCAACGATCCACCACACCGTTGCAGGCGCTGAATCTGCTCAACGACCCCGTGTTTCTCGAAGCCGCGCAATCCCTCGGTGTCCGGCTGCTGCGCGAAGGGGAGGCCAATTTCGAAGGCCGCATGAAGCTCGCCTTCCGTCTGTGCCTTGGCCGCGATCCGAAACCGAAAGAAGTTTCCGCACTGCGTAACTACTTCGACAAGCAAGCGGCATTGCTTCGCGGCAATGACGAGGAAGCAGCCTATCTGCATCCGCAGACGGTGGCCAATGCCACCGCGGCCGAGGGCGGCGCGTGGACCGTGATGGCACGCGTGCTGCTCAATCTGGATGAGTTTCTGCACAGGGAGTAGGAATCGAATGAACGCGACTCGCCGAAGTTTCCTGAGACGTTGCGCCGGCGGCATGTGGGCCGCTGCTTTGGCCGAACGGCTGGCGGCCGAAGGCATGATGCCGAAGCAACCGCATTTCCCCGCCAAAGCGAAGAACGTCATCTTCATGTTCATGGAAGGCGGCCCCAGCCAACTCGATTTGTTCGATCCCAAACCCGGCCTGTCCAAGTACGCGGGCAAGCCGCTCCCGCCGGAATTCATCAAATTCTACGAATCGAAGCTGGCGTTCGCGCAGCCGGATGCAGGCGTATTGCCCAGCCCGCGCGCATTCCGCAAATGGGGCCAGTGCGGCACCGAGATCGCCGATTGGCTCCCCCACACCGCCGCGCGCGCCGATGACATCTGCCTCATCCGGTCGATGCACACCGACGCCTTCAATCATCACCCGGGCCAGTTGCTGCTCTTCAGCGGCAGCATGCAATTCGGGCGCCCGTCTGTCGGCGCCTGGGTCACATACGGATTGGGGAGCGAATCGCAGGATCTACCGGGCTTCGTCGTACTCGCCTCCGGCCGCGGAACTTCCGGCGGCGTCACGAATTGGACCAACGGGTTCCTTCCCTCGCACTATCAGGGGACCGTGTTCCGAAGTTCGGGAGACCCCATTCTGTATCTCTCCAACCCCGGCAAGCTCTCGCGCGATACGCAGCGCACCACGCTCGATGCGTTGAAGGAACTGAACGAACAGCATATGGAGGAGACCGGGGAACTCGACATCGCCTCGCGCATCTCTTCCTACGAACTCGCCTTCCGCATGCAGATGGCCGCGCCGGGGCTGCTGGATTTTTCCAAGGAATCGGCAGCCACGCGCGAAGCCTACGGCATTGACGATAAGACCACGCGCGCGTTCGGCACGAACTGCCTGCTGGCGCGCCGCATGGTGGAACGAGGCGTGCGCTTCGTTCTGCTGGCCGATGCTTCCTGGGACGACCACACGGAACTCAACAAGAAACTGAAGGAAAACTGCGACCGCACCGACAAGCCCGTGGGCGCTCTGCTGGCCGACTTGAAAGAGCGCGGCCTGCTCGATTCCACGCTCGTCGTCTGGTGCGGCGAGTTCGGACGCACTCCGATGGTCGAACACCGTCTCGGCCGCGATCCGGAAAAGGGCGGGCGTGACCATCACCCCTTCGCTTATTCACTCTGGTTGGCGGGCGGCGGAATCAAAGGCGGGCAAGTAGTCGGCAAGACCGACGAATTCTGCATGCGGGCCGAGGAGGACCCCATCCACGTCCACGATCTCCAGGCCACCATTCTGCATTGCCTCGGCTTCGATCACACACGGCTCACCTACCGCCATCTGGGCCGCGACTTCCGCCTCACCGATATCCACGGCAAGGTAGTGAAGAAACTGCTCGCCTGACCCGGGGCGAGATGGGGATGCCTGTCCTTGTTTTGGTGGCAGTGCGGAAACAACAAAGGACCAGAACGGAATGTTTCAGTGAAGGAGTAGAGAGGCTGGTCAGAGGCGGCTGCCCCCATTAATGTCATAGAGCCGTTGGGCGGAATAAGGCGGTCGGCTCCGCCTTATATCGCCTGATTCTGCCTCATTCGCATCAGGGGCAAAGCGCCTTGATCGCCGGGCTACCGTCGGGCCTCGCCCGCGGTGCGAGGAAAGTGGCTACAGCCGATCATGCTCTTCCGGTTCCACGTCGGGGATTTCCTTCAGTGCCCTCTCGAAGTCTTCTCTGTTGAAAGACCTCGCTCGCGACTCGATGTACTCGCGGCTGGCTAGCCGGTCCGCCACCGCCGCAGAGACGAACTCCTCGACCGACACCTGATCCTTGGCCGCAACTTCGGCGGCCTTGTTATACAGGTCATCCGGTACGGCGACGATCTTGCTCATAGCGTCCCCTCTTCCATTTTCCGCAAAAACTCGCGTGGCGTCAGCACTCGAACTCCGAACTGCTCGACGCCGGCGAAGTGCCGAACGTTGTGCGTGACGATGGCGTCGGCCGCGCCTGCCACCGCAAGTTCAAGAAGGAACTCGTCGCCTGGGTCGGGAAGGACGGGCCGGACCCGGAAGTGGACATTGGTCTAACGTCCGTGGAAGCAGATGGCTCTCACGATCGCATCGACCGTGGACGGAGGGATCCCCAGCCTCTCTGCTTCCCGCTTACCCACAGCCTCGTATTCGAGGATGAGCGGCACGGAGATCAAAGGCTCCCATGCGTCTCCGATCCGCTGCAAGATGGCAATAGACGCTCCGCGCCGCGATCGGAGGGCGGAAATGAGGACGTTTGTGTCCAGGACGATCTGGTACATTCAGTACGGTGAGCCTGATTCGCGCCGTCCGGTTCCTTCACGCTCGGCGTCGAATCGCCAACAGATGGCGGGTTTCTGATAGTACTTGTCTCAAACCGGACTAACGATCTTTTCAAGAGGTACGGGGAACAGAGGCCAAGCCAAACGAATACAAACCTTTATTTTTCAGTTGGGGGGCAGGATGGCGGTGAGGGTGGGATTCGAACCCACGGTACCCGTAAAGGTACAACGGTTTTCGAGACCGCCCGAT
>CAYOBO010000176.1:0-6893 GCA_964402295.1 uncultured Candidatus Solibacter sp.
GTAGCGTTTCCAGATTCGCGGAGTAGTCCCGCACACAAGCGCCGCAGCGGGTGCAGCGCAGCGTCCAGATATCGCCATGCAGCAACAGCGGGTTGCGGCTGCCGGCGCGCGCGTGCAATCCGTCGACGTTCTGCGTGATGAGCGTGAACGCCGGCTTGCTCTTCTCCAGCGCGGCCAGCGCGCGATGGCCCGCATTGGGCTCGGCCTGCGCGATCAGCGATCGGCGCCAGTTGTACCACTCCCAGACAAGCCTGGCATCGCGGGCGAATGCTTGCGGCGTGGCCAGATCCTCGGCGCGAAAGTTGCGCCACAGTCCGTTGTTATCCCGAAACGTGGGGATGCCGCTTTCGGCCGAAATTCCCGCGCCGGTGAGCACGGCGATGCGGCTCGATTGGCGCAGCAGGCTGCGGGCGGTTTGCATCATTGTCTCCATTTTCCTCCAGAATACCGTCCAATCGAGCGAACGAAGGTTCCCAGAATTGCCGGTATTGCTCGAGCCAGCGGCTCGCCTCAGCCAGCCTCTTCGGTTCCAACCGGCTCGGACGGCGTTGCGCCTCGCGGCCGCGCCGGATCAGGCCGGCGCGCTCGAGCACCTTCAGATGCTTGGATACGGCGGGCTGCGACATGGCGAAGGGAGCAGCCAAATCCCGCACCGTAGCTTCGCCTTTCATTAGCCGGGCGAGGATGGCCCGCCGCGTGGGGTCGGCAAGAGCGGCGAAGACGGCGTCCAGGTGAGCGTCTTTATGCATAGTAGTGGGGAATGGAAAGCACAGCCTACGGGACGCTGGTGATCCACATCGGGCTCGACCAGGCGATCTGCCCGTCCCGCTGCAACACACGCACGTAGTAATAGTTCTGCCTCGTGCCGGGAGCGTTGTCCACGTAGGTCAGCTTCACCGATGCCGTGCCCGGCTTGCTCTCGAAGACGAACTGGTTGTTGCGGATGACCTCGACGCGTTCGACCGGCGCCGTGCCTTCCACGGCGATCTCGATCTTGGGCTTGCCGCGCAGGCTGAATATATCGCCCTGAATGCGCCCGGCGGCGCGCACATCGAGCAGGATGTTGTCGGTGGCCGCGTAGGCGTGGCGCGCGCGGATGGCCGCCAGCAGCCCTTCCCGCGACAGATCCTCGCTGAGCAGCATGGCGTAGGAAATGTGCGTCGAGGCGTGATCGGAAGATGCCTGCACGCCGAGTTTGTAACCCTTGGCCCAGGCGTTCCATACGTAGCCTTCGGCGCGGAAACCGCCGGGTTGGGTGAGTTTGTCGGATGCCTTGGGAGCGCGCGGCGCGCCTTCATGCTCATAGGACATGCGGTCGCCCTGATAGATTTCCACCAGCGGTTCGAGAGCAGGGTCGTTATCGCGCCAATCGGTCCCCATCAGTGTGCCCGAAGTGTGCGACATGGCGATGCCGCCCGACTGGCGGAGGTATTCATACAACCGCGCCGCGCCCTCGGTTCCCGCTTCTTCCGCCTTCGAACGCGGCAGCGTTTTCACGCCACGCTTCGTCCACAGCAGGTTGCGATGTCCGTTGGGATAGGCCAGGCTCCGCTCATAGGCGTAAACGGGCGTGAAGCGTTGCGGATAATGAAACAGATCGTTCGATTTCTGGATAATCCACCAGAAATATTCGATATCGTCGCCGGCGTTATGTTCGGTGAGGGCCGAATACTCAAAGCCCGCCGCGTCGATCGTGTAGCGGTAAAAATCCCAGATGGAGCCGTCGATGTCGCCATCGAAGGAGATATCCGTATGGCGGTGCATGTCGCCGCGCACGATGCGCAGTTGCCGGCCGCTCCAGGGAATGCGGTGCTTCTGGATTGCGGCGATGCGCTGCTCTTCTTGCGGATGCACGCGCGCCGGCGGCTTGGGCTCGGCCGGCAGCGCTTTCATCCGTGGGGAGAGAGGCGCCGGCAAGACGATGGACGCCGAAAAGACGTTGTTCTTGATGAACGGATAAGGTTTCGCGTAGGTGCGGCCATCGCCCGCCCATGCCACGGCCACGCCCGCCGGCGAGGGGCTGATGGCTGCCCGCAGATCGTTGCGCCCGGTGGAGCCGCGCAGGGAAATCGGTTTGTCGGCACCCACCACAATCACCGCGTAATCCCACATCGAATATTGCTGCATGCGGTCGCGCTTCAGGCTCTGCGAATAGATGGCGTGCAGTTTCACCTCGCGGCGGCGCACCAGCGCGCAGAGATTGCCTTGCGCGTCCACAGCCAGTTGGGCCTGCTCGAAGTGGCCCGCGGGCAGTACGGCGGCCTCGTTCCGAGTCAGATTGATCAGTTGCAACTCGCGCGATTCATACAGGCGCGTACCGGCGTTTTTGCGCACGAGAAAGCCCGTGTCCTTGCCCCAATTCGGACCCGCCTGATCGTAGGCGAGCCAGATGTCGCCATTGCGTCCGCAGGCAAGCGATGCATGAGCCTGGAAATGCTCCGAGGGCCGCACATGCTGCTGCGCCCCATCGAGCGAGCGGTAATAGACGTTGTAAACGCCGCCGTCGTAGGCGTCCCAGGCAAAGTGCACCCCGCCTTTGGCATCGGTGGCGATGGCCGGATACCAGGCGTTCGCGGAGTTGCCGCTGACGGCGACCACATCGCCCCACCGCCCGCCGGCGAAACTGCGCGCCAGGATGCGCGAACGGCCTTCGCGGAAGCCCTGCCACACCACCCAAAACTGGCCTTTGGAATCGACGGCCGCGCGCACATGGATGTCCGGGCCGCCCTCGGAAACGGGCTCCAGCGGCGACCATTTGCCCTCCTCGAAGCGCGACACGGCGATTTTCCAGGTATTATCCCGGTGCACCGATACGGCCAGGAAAAATCGTCCTTGCCGGTCGGCCGCCAGCACGGGACGGAAAAATTCGCCCTCCGCCACCGCCACTTTTCCCGTGGCGTCGGTGCGCGCGGCAAACAGCGTTTCCGATTCGTTCTTGTATCCCGTCCATGCCACCCATCCCGCGCCGCTTTCGTTGACGGCGATGGCGGGGTAATCCGATTCCATCTCATCGCCGCTGGTGTGCGGAATGGCTTGCGGCACGCGCTCAATGGCCATGCGGCCGTTCAGCAAGGGAACGGATTTTCCATAGGGAATCGTGGCGGGATCGAAACGCGCCTCGCCCTGCTGTGTGAAGATGCGGATGCTGCGCGCCCCCCGTGCGCCGGCGTACAGCGCATTCGGCACGATCGCGGGTTTCGGCACGCGCATCTCGGAAGGCAGCACGTGCAGCGCTCCGACAAACCAATCTTCCGGGATGGGTTGCGCACCCCAGCGTGTGCTGCATTTCCAAGTGTCGGCTTTAACGGCGTCGTCTTTGTCGAAGCGGATCGGATCGAGCCCCGCCGAACGCCCTGGCGCCGTGTCCCACGATCCCGACCAATCGGATGGTTGCCGGTCGTTCACGCCCAGCGTGATGCGGAACCAGTCTTCCTGTTCCGGCACGGCCACCGTCTGCGGCTGCCGGCGATTGCACGCGGCAAGCGCGCAGATGCACGCGAGAAGGACTAGGCGCCGGAGGAGTTGCATCTCGGCTTAGGATACCCTAAATGAGCTCCCCGGGTCGGAAAATACGCAGGCTGCGGGTTCAGTGGCTGCGGCGGCGCAGGCAGGCCAGAGCGCCGAGACCCAGGGCCAGCAGCCCAATGGAACCCGGTTCCGGGACTTCCGCATCTGAGTACAGTCCGAAGGCGCGGTCCCGAATGGTGGTGTAGTTCGTATTGCCCACAATTTGGTAGAGCGCGTCGCCCCGGTCCTGCGCATTGCCCCAAGTCCAGATCGCGTCCGGAGCGGCGTTAAAGATGGAGATCCAGTAACCCGTTCCCCCCATCGCGTTGAAGATTCCGCCCAGTGACGCTTCGTAACGGGTAAACGTTGGGCCGCCGAAACTCACACTGGCCGTCGTGGGTGTCACGTTGAAGGTCGCCAGCTCGCTGCCCGGTGTGCTGCCGCCTGCGTAAAAGGTGATCTGGAAAGCATTTCCGCCGGCGTCGGACATACCCCACCACGTGACTGAAGAAACCGCACCGGCGGATGGCAACTGGAAGTCGTCGAACACGCGGACTCCAGGACCCTGCCCGATGAGGTTCAACGAACCGGAAACCGTGAACTCCAAGGTCTCGTCTCCCGCCGGTTGCAGGAACAATTCGGCGGCCGAGCCGGAACACGCCAGTAATAATCCGAGTACCAAACCGTTACCGATGAGTTTCATTCAAAAAATACCTTTCGAGGTTAATTTGGAGGGAGTATAGCAAAGAGATGGATGCAAAGCTACTGTCGTGGAGTACTGTAACGTCCAGTCGGATGCAGGTGTCGGCGCAGGGCGATCGCTGCTCCCAAGCCAGCCATCGCCAACCCCAGCGACCCCGGCTCCGGCACCACCAGGTCCACCGGATCCAGGTACAGATCGTCGATATACAACAATAGATTCTCGGCCTGCGGCCGTTGGAAGCGAAACTCAGCGAAACGGAACGGCGCATCGCTGCGCAGCCCAATGAATTGATCGGCGAAATCGTTGCGATTCGCCGCCACGGTCACCGATCCCAGCGAGTTGTTCCCCTCATCGAAAATCTCCAGAATGGCCAGGAAAGACAGCCCGAAATCGTCGTTGCCGAACCATGCCCCGATCTCGTAGTGATTGCCGCTAAAGGCAACGCGCAGCGGTTCACTCGCCGCCGTCTCCCCCACCCCGAGATTGCCCGACGGCGTTACATTGCCCGTGATCAGATCCGCCTGGAAAATCCCTGCCGTGTTATCGAATGTAATCCCCGGACTGTTCGGGTTCCCGTCCTCGAAATTCTCCACCAGCGTGGCGCCGGCAAAGCCGCCCGGAGTTGCGATCTGAATCACCGCGCCGTTTGCATGGGGGAGCAGGGCCGCGCCGAGTAGACCCACGGCGGCGTAAAACATCGATACACGCATAATCTACTATCGGCATTACGAACAAAAAGAGTAGGCTCGCGCACTTAAAATGTTTTCCAGTACTGCCGTACGCTCTCCCGATCCGCGATTGGAAGCCGCTGCTCGACTGCTGGCAGGGCAGGGAAAACCGCATGCGGCTCAGTCTGATACCAATAGGCCGTGGACGAAAAATCGGAGGCGTGGACGTTGCCATGTCCGTGCTCGATGGTCACTTTGATCGACTTTTCAAACATCACCGGATCTTCGATGTGGTAACGGTACATGGTCCATTTGCCGGAATACGCCCCGGGGCCTTCCGTGGGTCCGCCGGCGTAGGAGATGCCGTGGTAGGGCATGGAGTTAAACCCGCCCGGATAGCCCCAGGCGGCGCAGAAATAATCCTCGGTGCCGGTGCCGATCAGCGTGGGCGTTGTTTCGCCGTCGATGTAGATCATATCGTCGCCTTCGCCGAACCAACCGAAGTTGGGGATGGGATTGGTGTGGTCGATGGAGAGATTGCAGCCGACGTAGTGGCCGCGGCCCTTGGCCTCGCACAGCACGTAGTTGCCTTCGCCGGTGAGATTCACGACTTCGTTGGTGCGCGCGAAGTTGTTGTTGCGGTCGGATAGGTCGAGCGCGGGGTTCGAGGCGGGGTTTTCCCGGCGCCATTGGGCATGAAAGCGCAGCGCATCCGGCGGAACCGTGGCGTATTCTTCGTAATCGACGTAATAATACAGCGAGCCCACTGGCTGCTGTCCCTGATTCTCCAGTTCCAGGCGCGCCGAACGGCCGAACGGCATCGGGAAAAAGCAGTTCATGGCGGCGCGCGCCTGCGTGGCGGCGTTGCCTCCGGTGACCATGTTCAGCGGCAGGCTCCAGTAATTGGACACGCGCGCATGGCCCACGCCGAAGAAATCGCCCACCGGCACTTCCACGCTGGGGGCGGATTCGCCGTCCCACCAAGCGCGCAGCACGCAGCGGCGCAGATAATCGGGCTCGTTATCGGCGATGGTGATCCAGATGTGGCGGATGCACCCCGCGCCTTGGATATCGGCGATGACGGCGCTCTTGCCGGGATCGACCGGGACGCGGTCGGCATTCTTGCCGGTGCGGTTCCAACTCGAGGAACGGCGGCGCTTGCCGTTCCGGGCAAGGAACAGATTGCCGAGGCCGGCGGGGTTCATGCGGCCAGATGGGGCCTGCTGCGCGGCGGCCGAAGCGGCGCCGAGTGCGAGGGTTCCGGCAAGGAAACTACGGCGAGCATTGGAGCGTGACATGAGTCATGCATAGCACGACCAGGCAAGCGGCGTGGACCCCATGCTCCGCTACGCTTTTGCGGCACCCGGATCGAGCGACCCATCCCTGCGCTCCGCCGAAACAATTGCATCGCTCCCGGATTCGCCCTGATCCGAACTGAGGCGCGCCCGGATGCCGAAGGGCGGCCGGCGGTACCCGTAAATCAGCGCGATCCGCCGATCGCTGAGCCGCAAACAGATTGGGCGGGTTCGCCGAACCGGCCTTCGGAGCAATCAACCCCTTAGCGGGTGGTACGCCTCAATAAACCCTCGCCACCGGATGGCCGTGTACAGGTGCGCTGGGCCGAAGCGCAGCGGCCCCGGCATGATGGCATAGTCGTTGGCCACTTCGGGTTCGGTGCAATCAGCCGCTCCCGGGTCTACGTCTTGCCGCCGTCGCGTGTGCGCGTGCAGGCCACGCGCCCTTCCCGCCCGTTGGCCTTGGCGAGCGTGGTGAACAGCATCAGATCGTGTTTGCCGTTGACGATGTAATCCGTGCGCGCGGCCGTGCCCTTGTAGCCGAAATCGGGCAGCCGGAACGCCCAGCCCACTTTTTTCCCCGGCCGTAGGAATAATAAAACCGCCATGTGTGCGGATTTCCCGTCATTCTTGCCGTAAATGCGAAGTCTTTATGGGTGAAGTCGATGTGCTCGGCTGGGGCCTCGCGCAGCGCGGGTCCGGGTCCGGCCGGAAAGCCCT
>CAYOBO010000176.1:6993-11625 GCA_964402295.1 uncultured Candidatus Solibacter sp.
ATGTGCTCGGCTGGGGCCTCGCGCAGCGCGGGTCCGGGTCCGGCCGGAAAGCCCTGGTACTTCTCCCAGGAAGGCGTGGCCAGTTCCGCGGGCTGCTCCAGCGTCCATGTCTCGCCGCCGTCGCGCGAGCGCGCCAGCATCTGATCCACCGCATGCTCGCGGCTGATGGCGTGGCCCGATTCGCGGTACACGCGCCGGCGCGGCGTCGAAGCCGACCAGAATCTCGTCGCCCCAAATCCAGATGCCGTGATTGGCGGGCCAGCCGGCAAAACGGCCTTCCTTTTCCTATACGGTGACATGGCGCGAGGCCTGCTGGCTCTGGCTCCAGGCCGCGATCGAGGCAAGAAGAAGCAGCAATACGGCGGTTCGCATGAAATATGTAATCTACCATGTGCGGGAATCGGCGCCCCGATTCCGCCTGTTAGGGTAGGTACACCCATGGCCGATACTTTCTCCGCGCTCGAAACGAACATCCTCAAGGCAAAGGGCGTCGGCGACGCCGAATTGGAACTGCTGGTCAAGGCCGGCGTGCACGGCCGCGCCGATTTCCAGACCGTCGGCGACGTAAGCACGCTGCTGCAACTGGTCCCCGAGTTGGACCGCGACGTGGCCGCCGCCGTCATGCAATGGGCCACTGGAATGGCCGCCGCGCCGCAGCCAGGCCCTACCGCCGCCGGCCCCGTGCTGGTCGATTCGGCCGACGTCGTATACTGCACCCACTGCAAGGCCAAGCAACCCAAGGATTACAAAAGCGGCGATTTGTGTTTTAGCTGCGGCAAGCAGGCCGAGCCCATCCTGAGTTGCTTCTGGTGTTCGGCGGCCGGCCCCGGCAGGTTCTGCCGCGCCTGCGGCGCCGAATTTGTCCCTACCGGCGAATTCGATCTCGCCGTTCTGCTGCGCCGCGAAGGCCTCGCCAAGGACGAGATCCCCTCGCGCCTGCGCGCCATGGACCCGGCCGCCAAAGACGATCTGTGGGGCCGCGTGCGCCGCTTGCGGGGATAGCCGATGCGGCTGGCCTGCGAGCATTGCGGCGTTCCACAACCCCTCGACTGGAAGCCCGGCGACGCCTGTACCGCTTGCGGCAAAGTGGCCCGGCGCGAATCGCGCTGCTTCTGGTGTTGCGCTTGGGTTCCCTCGGGCGGTTTTTGCCGTTCCTGCGGCGCGGCCATCCTGGACCGCAGGCTCTACGGCCCGGCGCGCATGCTCAAGGACGCCGGCGTCGACCGTTTCACGCTCCCCAAAATGCTCCGCGAAATGGACCCGGAGCAGGTGGAGAACTTCGACCGCATCTACCAGCGCCAGGCGGCTATCGTGGCGCGCCATGCCGATGACGCCGCGTTTCTCCAACGGTATCTGTTCTCGAAGCATTGGGCGGAAACGGTTGAGGAGGATCTCATTCGCCAACTCCCCTGGACGCCCGCCGATTTCGATCGTTACGATTGCACCCCTTCGGCGAACCTCGATGGCCTGCCCCGCGCCAAAGCGCTCGAAGAGCGCTCGCCGGTCCCGCTCATCCGCACGCTCGCCGGCATCGCGCGCCTGCGACTGGACGATTGGAGCGCCTTCGACGAAGTGCGCAATCAATGCCACTCCTCCGATGCCGCCGTACGCCAGGAAGCCGCGCTCGCGGCCACCGGCTGGCGTGTCCTCTACAGCATCGAAGACGCGTTTCGCCGCGGCACGTTCGCGCCCGTGGTCTTTGAGGAATTGCGCACCTCGCCGCACAAACCCCATGCCGCCGTGCGTCTGGCGCTGCTTGGCGAAACGGTGGACGTGCCGCCCGAAGCCATCGGCGCCGACGACCCCGAATTGAGCCTCGGCGCGGCCCTTGCGCTGCATCATACGGACCGGTTAGTCGCCGGTCTCGATGGCGATCCCATCGAGCAGCACGCCGCCGGACTCGCGCTTGCCTATCGCGGCGAACTCGCGCCGCTCGCCCGTTTGCTCGGCCATGCCGGCGACGACGTCCTGCTGCGTGTGCTCGATGCCGCCACGGCGCGCAAGAAAGGTTCGCCCGCCCTGCGCGATGCGCTGTTCGATTTGATGGAGCGCACCGTGAACCCACGCCTCCGCGAGCGCGCCGCGCGATTGCTCTGCCGCGCCTGTGGCCCCGACGACGGACTGCGCATGATGAAGCTCGCCCGCGGCGACCGCAGCGTGGTGCAATGCGTGCTCCAAACCGCCGGACTCCCGCCTTACGCCATCGAGGATGTGCTGCGCTATCTGCTCGAAACTGGCACCTTCCGCATGAGCCAGTTCGGCATCAAGACGGTGGCCGAAAAAGGGCTCATCGGCGACGATTTCGTCATTCGCGTCTTCGCCTCCGCGGACGAGGAAACGCAGCGCGAACTATGCCGCTTCGCCGAAGAACAACTGCTCGCGCGCGGGGATGAAGCCCTGCATGTGTTCCTCAACAACATTGCTTACGGCGACTACCCGGCCAAGACCCGCGCCGCAGCCTGGTGGAGCCTGCGCCGCTGGTACCTGCGCACTGATCCGCGCGGCGAGAACCCGGCGGCATTGCGCAAGGATGCGGCCCGGCGCTTCTTCGGAAGCTGTGGCGCGTTCGCCCGCCGTGTGGCGGCCATGCTCGCCGATGAAGAAACCTGCGCCGAAGTGGGCATGTGGGAAGATCTGGCGCGTATTCTGCGCGAATCGGATTTGGAATCGCTCTTGGAAGATCGCGACGCCACGGCCATCCTGATCTCCGCCGTGGAGAAAATGATGCGCAATCCGCGAATGCATTTCACGCTGCGCATCGCCGGACCTGTGTTTCTGGCCGATCTCGGCGCCTCTCCGTTCTACCTTAGCCAGGTGAGCCGAATCCTGGAAAGCTTCGCCGGTACGGACCTCGATCATCAATGCGGCTACGCGCTGGAGCGGCTGAATCGGCAGCTACCCACCGACGACGACGAAGGCGTCGCCATCGTCGAACCCGACGGCAGTGGGCTTGCCCAGGATTCCGGGCGCATAGGCCTGAACGAGCAGCCCCAAGTATCCGAGACACAGCAGGTAGAGCAGGACCGGAACTTCTTCCTCGGCCTGTTCGGAAATCGAAGCAAAGGCGAATAGCGCCTGCGAACTGGTCCATTCCTCCTCGCCGCGATAGACATAATCGCACGCCCAATCGCAAGTGTCGTCGGAGGCGTCGAAGGTCGGTGTGCCGTCAAAGTGCACTTCCGCGCCGTCGTCGCTGATGCCCAGATAGTAGGCGGCGATGTCGCCGGTCTGTTCCGGTGCGCAGTCCGCAAGCCAGCGCTGGAAGGCCGCGGCATCGGCCTCAAAATCGACGGCGTCGAGTTCGTGCCATGCGGCATCGGGGGCCAACTGCCGGCAACGATCCAGAATCTGGCGGAGTCCGGAATCCAGATCCGGGCTGGATTGAAAGAGGGTTCGCAGAAAGGCTGCGTGATGTTCCACGGGCTTCAATCATAGCCTGGAATAACGAGAAGCGGGCAAGCCCGAAGAATCCACGTTTTTCGGCTAAGTTACCGGTTGCGGCGGTAGATGCCGAGGGCGATTGCACCGAGCCCGAACAGGGCTAGAGATGCCGGTTCCGGCACTTCGTCGCTCGATGCGCCGTTGGGGCGTGCAATGTAGAAGAGCTTGTTGTCCGAATCGGGATCAGCCAACGCGGCATTGTAGAAATAGCTATCTCTGCCACCCTTGCCGTAGACATGTCCCCAAACCGGAGCGCGGTTGGATTCGAAGGTGAACATAAACGGGTCACCCGGGTTGTTGGTGTTCACTTTGAAGCCGAAAATGCTCTGGCCAGTCGGAAAACCTGGGTTGCTTGGACCAGGACCGAATGTTCCCCAATCCACGCTCTGCTGCGGACCATTCAAGTTCTGGACGCAACCGTTGCTCGACGTGCAATCCGGGGAGAGACTCATGATGAAGTGGCTGATTTCCGGGGAGCCAGAGCCACTGAAGCTGTATTTGTACTCCCACAGCCCACTGACTGCGTTGAACGCGATGTCCCAACTGATCACGAAGGTCGGCGGAATGCCTGCATAGCTGCCGCCCACCACGATTTGATTCGGCTCGGAACGCGAACTATTGAAATCCCCGGCTCCAATGGGGTCGCCGAAGATGGACGCACCGTAAGATGCGATGCTGGATGCAACTAGCGTCAAGAATAACCTTTTCACCGATTTCCTCCTGATCTAAACCCTCGGCAGATATGCTGAGAGATCCTCAGACTAAATGGAAACGCCTGCCAAAGCAAACATGCTCCGAAAGTGCGATTATTTCGATAAGATTTTTATTTTGTGATTGTTACGTGGATGCTTGATGCTCTTGTACCATTACAGTACCGGGTGCAAGTTTGGTACTAAACACGTCTTTTTGGGACTGCCTTGTGTCCACAAAATTCCCCCGAAAAACATTTGAAGTGTAGGATGTATTTCATTTGTGCTGTTGCGGTGGCATGCCATTTTCCAACGAAACCGGAAAGCCGGATCCCCAAGGCAATGCTTTTCCCATCGCGCCCCGGATATGGTATTCGTGAAGGGATGCAATTCCGCGGACAAGGTAAGCCCGCTGTCGGTGTGATCTTCGACGCAGCCATCGGCGAACGCATCGCCGACCTCATCGGCATGGCCGTCCTCTACGGACTCGATGGCAAGAACG
>CAYOBO010000177.1:0-11276 GCA_964402295.1 uncultured Candidatus Solibacter sp.
CGGCGTCAATGGCGGGAGGGGAGAGTTTGGCCTCCATGGTGATGAGCGCGGCGACAGGCTTGCGCTCGCGGGTGAGATCCGCGATGGAGCGATAGGAGCCTTTGAGTTTCTCGCCGAGCCCTTTGCGCACGGCGGCCTCGGTGGCTCCGGACGGGTCACAGAGCGATACGGCGCCGACTTCGGCGGTTTTGGCGAGGCCTTCAATGTAAGCGCTGAGATGCGCTCCTTCGGCGTGCGATACGAGGGCCACTTCGACTGGGGCCGCGGCAGCCATGAACGGGGAAAGCGCCGTGAGTTGCGTGAAGGTTCTGCGATGCATGCTCAGACTCCTTTGGGAGTGGACCAGTGGGGGCGGTATTGGCGCTTGACGAGGGCGTTGGCTTGCGTGTCGCCTGGCACGGTTTCGGTCTTGGGATCGTATCGGATGGCGCGTCCGGTGCGGGCCACGATGTTGCCGAGGTGCGCGAGCGATGTGGCCCAATGGCCTTCTTCGATTTCGACGCGGGGCCTCTTTCGGCTGCGCATGCAGTCGAGGAAATTGCGGGCGTGGGGCGTGTCGATGGAGGATTTGTCGTGCTGTTCGGAGTGGATCTCCTTGCCTTTGGCATCGAAGACGCGATAGCCCCATTCGCGGCCCCGGAAGCGGCCGAATTGGGCGACAGCCTGATCGCCGTAGACGGCGACTCCGTTGTCGCAATCTTCAAGGCCATAGGGATTCCACAGGCGCTGTTCGTAGAAGATCAGCTTGGACCCGAATTCATAGGTGATGTTCATGGTGTCGGGTGTCTGCTGGTCATCGTCGAAATACATCTTGCGGCCCATGCCGGAGACGGCGGTGGGGAGTTCGACGCCGAGGGCGCGGCGGGCGATGTCGAGCTCGTGCACGCCGTCGTTGCCGATATCGCCGGTGCCGTAATGCCAGTGCCAGTTGACGGTGCCGTGAAAGCGATTGCGGTTGAAGGGGAGCTTGGGGAGGGGGCCGGTCCAGGTTTCGTAGTCGATGCCGGGGGGCACGGGTTCATCCTGCTTGTGGCCGATGTTGCGCCGCAGTTGTACGTTCCAGACTTTGGCCATGAGGACGCGGCCGAGTTTGCCGGATTGCACGTAATCGTGGAAGGCTTGCGTGGCCGGGAGGCTGGGGAGTTGCGAGCCGACCTGCACGATGCGGTTGTTGCGGCGGGCGGCTTCGACCATGAGGCGGCCTTCCCGGATGTTGTGGGAGATGGGCTTTTCGACGTATACATCCTTGCCGGCGTCGCAGGCGAGGATTGTTCCGGGAGCGTGCCAGTGCAGCGGTGTGCCCATGACGATGGCGTCGACGGTTTTGTCTTCGAGGCAGCGGCGGACGTCCTTGACGAGGGGAGGGCGCTTGCGGCCCGAATCCTCGATGATTTTGTAGGCGCTGTCGACGACGTTTTCATCGACGTCGCAGACGTAGGCGACGTTGACATCGGGTTGGGCGCAGAAGGCGGCGGTGAGGCTCCGTCCTCTGCCGCGCACCCCCATCAGGGCGATGGTGATTTTGTCCGCTGCGGCGGTGGCACGGGGTGCGGCCGTGGCTGCCAGGGTAAGGGGAAGGAAATAGCGCCGGTTCATATTTGTGCTGTAGCTCCCGCAGGAGGTAGTTTACAGCAACCTAGTAGAGCTTTTCGCGGTAGGCCTGGGCCACGGAGGATTGGATCTCTTCGGCGGTGTCTTCGATTTCGATTTGATCTTTCAGCATCTGGCCATAGGAGGGGAGGGCAGAGCGGTCCACTTTGTAGTCGTTGTGCCAGAGCTTGGAGCGGATGAGCGCCTTGCCGCAATGGAGAAATGCTTCGTGCACGTGGATGAGCAGGGCCGAGCGTGGGCGCCGGCCGTTGGTTTGCCACCGCGCGAGGATGGCTGCTTCGGTGGTGATGCGCGCTTCGCCGTTGATGCGGAGCGATTCGTCCACTCCGGGGATGAGGAAGAGCAGGCCGACCTTCGGATTCTCGACGATGTTGCGGAGCGAATCGAGGCGGTTGTTGCCGGGCCAGTCGGGGAGGGCGAGGGTGACGTCGTCGAGAATATGGACGAAGCCGGGTGCATCGCCGCGGGGGGTGACGTCGGCGCCATCCGCGCCGGATGTGCCAAGGCAGACGAACGGGGACAACTCGACGAAGCGGCGGCAATGCTTGTCGAGCTTCCGCAGGGTTTTGAGGCGGGCGCGCTCGATGGGCGGGCCGTAATGTTGGAGAAGTTCCCGTTCGTTGGGCATCGGGATCAGGCCTTGCGAATGCAGTAGACGGCGATCTCTGCCATCAGGTTGGGCATCGCGGAAACGCGGCGGTTACCGGTGAGGAAATAACGGCGCTCGACGACCCATTTCTGGTCGCGGCAGAGAATTTCGAAATCCTCGATGGTGAGGAAATGAATGTTGGGGGACTCGTACCATTCGTAGGGGAAGAGTCCGGTGCGCGGCGCACGGCCGCTGACGAGGTGGGACCAGCGGACCCGCCAGTGGCCGAAGTTGGGGAAAGCGACGATGATGCGGCTGCCGACGCGCAACATCTCGGTGAGCACCTTGAGTGGCTTGAGGGTTTGTTGCAGGGTTTGGGAAAGGATGACGTAATCGAAGGCTTTGTCGGGATAGTCGGCGAGCCCCTGGTCGATGTCGCCCTGATAGGCGGAGACGCCGCGGGCGATGGCCTGCTGCACACGTTCACGGGAAATTTCGACGCCGCTGCCGCGGACGTTCTTGTTGTCGGCGAGCCATTCGAGAAGCTGGCCGTCGCCGCAGCCGAGATCGAGCACCTTGGAGCGCGGCTCAATGATTTCGCCGATGATGGCGTAGTCGCCGCGGCCGAGCACTTCGCGCACGAGGCGGCGGCCGGTTGTGGTGGCGGTGGGAGGTGTCGGCGCCCCCATGCTTATGCCGCTTCCTTATAGACTCGGCGGAGGAAGCCGCGAATCAATTCGGTTTGTTCGCCGACTTCGACGAGAAAGGCGTCGTGGCCGTAGTTGGAGGAAAGCTCGCAGTAGGCGACATCGCCGCCGCGGCTACGCAGTGCGCTGACGATTTCGAGGGATTGATAGCTGGGATAGAGCCAGTCCGATGTGAAGCTGATGACCAGGAAACGGGCCTTTGCGCGTTCGAGAGCTTCGGCCAGGGAGTGGAAGCCCTGGGCGAGATCGAAGATGTCCATCGCTTTGGTGATGTAGAGGTAGGAGTTCGCGTCGAAGCGGTCGACGAACTGGCTGCCCCGGTAGCGGAGGTAGCTTTCCACTTCGAATTCGTCATTGAAGGCGAAGGCGGCGTTCTCGCGATTGCGGAAGCGGCGGCCGAATTTTTCCTTCATGGACTCGTCGGACATGTAGGTGATGTGGCCCACCATGCGGGCGACGGAGAGTCCGCGGGCCGGGGGTTTCAGTCCGTAGTAATTGCCGCCGTTCCAATCGGGGTCTGCCATGATGGCTTGGCGGCCGACTTCGTTGAAGGCGATCTGCTGCGCGCTGTGCCGGGCAGTGGTGGCGATGGGGAACGCGGCGGCGACGGCATCGGGGTACCGCACGGCCCATTCGAGGACTTGCATGCCGCCCATGGATCCTCCGGCCACGGCGAGCAGGCGCTGGATACCGAGGTGATCGATGAGGCGCTTCTGGAGGCGGACCATGTCGCTGATGGTGATCATTGGGAAGCGCATCGCGTAGGGCCGGCCGGTGGCGGGATCGATGGAGGAAGGGCCGGTGGTGCCGCGGCATCCACCGAGAACGTTCGTGCAGATGACAAAGTATTGATTGGTGTCGAAGGCTTTGCCGGGGCCGATCATGTTGTCCCACCAGCCGGGCTTTCCGCTTTCTTCGTGAATGCCGGCGGCGTGGGCGTCGCCCGTGAAGGCGTGTACTACGAGGATGGCGTTGGATTTCTGCGGATTGAGCTGCCCGTAAGTTTCGTAGGCGACATCGACGGGGGTGAGCACGATGCCTGAGTCGAGTGTGATGCTGTCGAACTGTACGACGTGGGTCTTTACGATCATCCTGGAAGGCGGTGGGCTGCCGATGTCCTGCTCAATCCCGATAATATCAGAAGCTTCACTGGCGTCGCCCCAGGTTGCGATATCCAAGGCGGCAAACGGGGAGCAGCGTGGTCAGGTTCCCAACGCGCTGTCCAGATCCGGTGCATCGAGTACGCGGTCGAGAAGCGCTTCCAATTGGTCTTTGGGTGTGGCCTGGATCTTCTCCCGCGCCCATGCGGGCAAGGGGCCGAAGCGATGTTCCAGGATGTGAACTGTATAGCGGCGCGCCTCCTCCGCTTTCCCTTCTGCTTTTCCTTCTGCTTTCCCCGCGGCCTTCCCCTCGGAGTACAAATCCCGCAGAAACGGATTTTCCAGCGGATGTTCAAACAACGGCATCTGTTTCACCTCCTGGCGCAGGACGTCGTGTATCTTTCTTAATCCCGATAATATCAGAAGCTTCGCGAGGGCTTCCTCGCGCTCCGGTTGCGGCATGGTAGCGATCTGCCGTAGGGTGTCCAGCGCTGTGCGCAGTGGGCTCTCCACACTGCTGAGCATGGCCAGAATCCGGTCCTCGATGGCGGGACTCTCCAGCAGCACTCGCGCATCGAACTGCCGAATATCCATGATCCCGAAGCGGAATGTCAGATCCCGTTCTTCCACCACTCCTGACATTGCCAGCGGTTCCATGCCAACGTAGAGCACCATCTGCCAGGGGATACGCCCGTATTTCTTCTCGATCAGCAGGCGGTAATCCAGCATCCGCTTGCCCATGCGGGGAAGATTGGCGCTTTGTAGTTCCAGGTGGAACAACTCGCCATTTTCCAACTCGGCCAGCAAATCCGCGCGCCTTACCGTGGTCTCCTGCAACTCGACATTAAGCCAGTTGCGAACGGGCGCCCCAGCCAGGCGCTCCACGATGCGGGAATTGGAGAAGGTGAGGATTTGCTTGAGCGCCGGATCGTAATCCATTCATGAAATAAGTCGCGGGAGCCGTGTGGTTCTCTCACCGCAACCGGGTCGGTTTCCCGCCTGCCTCTTTGCTGCGCTGCGCGGCATCCATGAAAGCGAAAATTTCGAGAGTCTCTTCGTTCGCCACCGGCGGGATCTTGGTTTCAAAGAACTTCACCACTTCCTTGAGCATGGGGGCGTAGTTGACCTTGGGGCGCGGCGGACCCGAGACCACTTCCTTTTCGCGGAAGGCAATGGCGCCGTATCCGCCATAGGGGCGCAACGTGCGTACCGTGCCGATGCGGCCACCCTTCCATTTGCAGGTCACTTCGTCCATCAGCGGGGCGCTGACGCGCGTTACTTCCTCACAGCCGGTGCCCATGATGGTGAACAGCATCTCCACGGGATGCACGCCGTACCAGGAAAGATCGAGATAGTGGTGCTCTTCGGTCGGGCCGGGACCCCAGGTAATGGCCCCGATATTCTTGTCGCTGCGCAGATCCATGGCGGCGTCGGAATAGCGCAGGCTGGAGGTGCTGAACCAGGCGATATTGTGCTGCTTGGCGATGCGCGCGATCTCGCGTGCGTCTTCGAGCGTGGAGGCGAGCGGCTTATCGATGAAGACCGGCTTGCCGCACTTCGCCAGTTCGCGGAATTGCGGCAAATGCTTGCGCCCGTCGACGCTTTCCAGTAACACGGCATCCACTTTCGTGCAAAGGGTGGCGATGTCGGCGACGATCTCGATGTTCCATTTGCTGCGCAATTCCTCGGCGTATTTTTCCACACGCGTGTAGCTGGACTCGACGTCGTTGCTGCCGCCTTTATAGGCCGCCACGATGCGCGCGCCGGGGGCGTGATCCGGGCTCGATGGGTCGTTGAGAATCTTGGTGAAGGCGATCACATGGGATGTGTCGGTTCCGACGATCCCCACCTTGATCTCGGCTTGCAGCGCGAACGCCGCGAAAACGGTGAGCAGCACTTTGGAAATCACCTTGCCATTGTATCCCTTCTCGCCACCCACGCTTGACCCCGGTGCGTAGGTTTGGTAATCGAAAACCAATCCGAGAAGGAGGGACTATGCAAGTATACGATACGATTCACTCCATCCTCCGTTCGAAGGGCCAGGAACTGTACTGGCTTTCCCCGGAGGCGTCCGTCTACGATGCCATTGAGCTGATGGCGCGGAAAAGCGCCGGAGCGTTGCCCGTGCTCTCCGATGGGAGGCTGGTGGGGATCATCTCCGAACGCGACTATGCGCGGAAGGTCATCCTGCAAGGCAAGTCCTCGAAGGAGACCCGGATTGCCGAGGTCATGACCGCTCCGGTGATTACCGTGCCGCCGGGCGAAACGGTGAACGAATGTTTGCGAATCATGACGTCGATGCGCATCCGCCATCTGCCGGTTGTGGAGCATGGCAAGGTGGTCGGAATCGTGTCGATTGGCGATTTGGTGAAATGGATCATCACGGCGCAGGAACATACGATTCACCAATTGGAGGGCTTTATTGCAGGGGCTTATCCGCGTTAACGGGCGGAATTCAGCGGTTCCTTCCGAGCGCGATTGGCGTGCGTGAAACGGTCCCTGGACTTCTGCCACTATATACTTGAAGTCCCCAACCAGGATGACTATGAATCACGCCGATGCAGAAGCGCTCGGAGCAGTCGAGAAGTATTACCTCGGTGAGCTCGATGTCGCCGAACGCGACGAGTTCGAAGCGCATTACTTTGAATGCGCCGAATGCGCCAGTCAATTACAGGCTCTCGAGGCAGTGCGCGGAACCCTGCGCGAGCCGCTGATTGCCGAACCGGCGCCGAACCGGCCCTGGGTGGAAAAGCCCGCCGTGGCGCGGTGGGCCTTTGCCGCGTCCTTGTTGTTGGCCGCGGTGGTCACCTATCAGAATCTCTACACATTTCCGCAACTGCGGCAAAGTGCTGAGCGGCCCCGGTTGATCGCCACGATTCAGCCGGATGTGCGGTTTCGCGGGACGCCGGCGGCGGCGATGGAATTCCGTGTGCCGTTGCAGTTCCCGCCGGGTTATTCCTCGTACCGGATCGAATTGCAGTCCGCTTCCGGCCGGAAACTCGGCGATCTGCATGTATCGGCCGCCGAGGCCGCTTCGAGCGAGGGGATCGGCTTCGGCCGCACCGCGGAACGGTCGGGCGATTTGCAGGTGGTTCTTTACGGCCACAACGCCTCGTTTCAACCCCAAGAAATCAATCGGCATAGGATTTACGTTCCATGATCAAAGGAGATCTCCCCGTGTCCACCTACTTCTACCATGCACAGGCCTGCGCGATCGGCGGTTCCATCGTGCGCCCGGTGATGCAGAATATTAACGCCCCGGCGGTGAGCGTACTCACTCCCAGCGGCGGCTATCAGACTGCGGTGATGGAAAACTACCGGCTGGAGAGCATCATCTCCATTCGCAAAGCCGTCACTCAGGTTTCCGGAAGCAAGGGCGCCAACGCGTACAACTCGTTTGCTTCCGTGGAGATTGAAGGTCTGAATATCGAGAATGAGGTGACTGCGGACCGGATTGTCGGGAAGTTGTCGAACACGGTGCCGGTGGGTGGAGATGAGCCCGCATTTTCCGTGGGTGGCTGCCTGTTTGTGAACTTGCGCATCGGCGGAGTGCTGGTGGCGCCGGAGCTGGCCATTGACCTGTACTCGCACTGGAACACGTACAGTGCGATGGAAGCGGCTTGGAACAATGAGGGGAACGCGGATCACAAGGCATTGCGTTCGGCGGTTCGCCAATGGTACCTGCCGCAAGCGGAGATCGATAAGGAAGAGGCGAATCCGGATGCCTATCCCATCCACAAGGCCGAAATGACGCGTAACGGGCGCATCCGCGCCAGCCTGCTCAAAGGGATTGCGGGCGACATCGCACACTTGGGCCGCGCTGGGATGATGCTGCGGGTGCCGAATTTCGGCAAGATTTATCTGTGCGAAATGTTTATCGGGAAATATTCCCGTTCGTTGACGATGTTGCGCATGCAGTTGGGTTCGCCGGTGGAGGGCGATGAAAGCATCGGTTTCCTGGATCTGAACGGGCTCGAGCATCCCTAGCCCAACAGCCTGGGGAAGATGAGTTTGGCCGGCGGCGGGCGTATACTCGATACTCAAAGCCCGCGCCATGCCATCTTATTTGAGCCTCAGGCTTCCGGTCATCGTATCCGTGGCGGTCCTTTCGGGGTGCCACTCTTCCCGCACTGCTTCCTGTCCCGCCGAAGAACGCGCCTTGCGGCTTCACGAATCCGGGCAACTGCGGCAGGCACGCACGCTATTGGTGGAATCCTGGCAGCACGCCGAGGGTGCGTGCCGCTGGCGATTGAAAACCTTGCTTGCCGATGTGCTGGTTCTGCTGCGGCAGTCCGAGGCGATGAAACTGCTGGCGGAGCCCCTTCCGCCGGATGCCGATGCGGCCGCCCGTTACCGCTACCACCTTGCCCGGGGCTACGCCACTGGAAAGGTGGAAGATCTGGCGCTGGCTGCGCGCATTGCCGAGGAAGTGAACAATCCGCGCTGGGAAGTGGATGCCCTGGTGCGGAAGGGGAATATCGAGTATCGCCGCAACGACGCCACTGCCGCTGAGGCAACCTATGAACGCGCCGTTGCCGTGGCCGAGCGGCACTCCGACGAACATGCCGCGGCGGAGGCCTATACTTCGCAGGGCTTCTTTTTCTTCCGCCAGGAACGGCTGGGCCAGGCTGAGCGTGCTTTGCAGCGTGCACTGGCGCTGGCCGAGAAGATCAACCTGCCCCTGGTGGCGATGCGATGCCGGGGCAATCTTGGCTTGACCTACCTGCGTTGGGGCGATCATGCCCGCGCGCTCGATCTGATTACCCGGGCCGAGGCAACGGCTCGCGAGCATGGGCAGCGGGTGGATCAGGTACGGTTGCTTCAGAATCTCGGCAACATCCAGTACATGCTGGGGCAGCATGCAGTGGCCCGGGATTATCTGGTGCAGGCGCTGCCGCTGGCGCGTGAGGCAAATGACCGGGCCAGCGAGGCCACGGGGCTGTTCAACCTGTCGCTTGCCTACATGGAATTGGGGGACCTGGAGGCTGCCGCGAAGGCGGCGGAAACCTCCTACCGGCTGCGGCGCGAACTGAAGGATCCCAAGGCAGAGCCGTTCCACCGCTTTGCCCAAGCGCGGATTCTGCGCGCAAAGGGCGACTACGCGGCAGCCGCGGCGCTGCTCGAAAAGCTGGCTTCTTCGGCGGCGCCGCTGCCCTGGTTCGCCTGGTCCGTCCACGCCGAACTGGCGGCCGTCGAGGAACGGCGCAAGAACGGCCGCGCGGCGGCCGAGCATTACGAAAAAGCCATCGGCATCCTGCACGGGGCGCGCAGGGAAATTTCCTCGGCTTCTGCGCAATTTTCGTTTATTTCTGAAAATATCGGTTTGCACCAGCAGTATATCCGGTTTCTGGCGTCGCGCGGAAAGGCCGAGGAGGCGCTGCGCGTTTCCGACTGGAGCCGCGCGCAGGGCGAGGCTGCCGTCCGCAAGCCGGGCTTCACGTTTGAGCAGTTGCGGCGGGCGAGCCGCGCGCGAAACGAAACGCTGGTGGCGTTTTCGGTGGGATCGCACGAATCCTACGGCTGGGTGATCGCGCCGGAAAGGGCCGTAATGGCCGTCTTGCCGGATGCATCGACGATTCGCGCGGCGGTGGAGCGGTGGGAGCGCGAAATGGATGCGCCGCAACGCGAAACGGCAGCAGCGGCGGCGCTCTACGCAATGCTGTTCGAACCTTTGTTGGGCTCCGGGGGCGTCCCCGCGGCCACGGCGATTGCGCCCGATGGGATTCTGCACCGCATCAATCCGGAGGCGCTGTGGACGAAGGGAAAATATTGGATTGAGGCGGGTGGTGTCGTGCGGGTTTCCACCATCGCCTCGTTTCTGGAACAGCGCCCACCGCGTGCGGCTGGAGGACAAATGCTGATCGCCGGAGCGCCGGTGGCGTCCAAGGAGTTTCCGGAATTGCCTGGAGCAGCGAAGGAAATCGAAGCTATTTCCCGATATTTCGACGCCACGGTGCTGCGCGGCCAAGGGGCGACCGTGCGTGCGTACCGGGAGGCTGGTCCGGAGAAGTACAACTACCTGCACTTTGCCACGCACAGCTTGCCGAATGCCTTCGATCCCATGGAATCGACACTGGTGCTCAGTCCCGGGGAAGGGGGCGGACATCTCACAGCGAAAGAGATTGCGGGACGTCCCATCCGGGCACGGCTGGTGATGCTGGCCTCCTGCCGCAGCGCCGGTGACAAAATCAGTGCCGGGGGATTGCTGGGGTTGGGATTTGCTTTTCTACAGGCCGGTGCGGAGTCCGTGGTGGCCAGCCTTTGGGACGTGGACGATCGGGTTGCCTCCGAGTTTGTGCGAGAAATGTACAGGGGACTTGCCGCTGGGGAGACGCCAGAGGCCAGTGTGCGCGAATCGAAGTTGAAGATCTACCGCGGCGCACTAAGCCGTACTCCTAAGGGATGGTCAAGCTGGGTATTGCTCCGCGGGCGAGTCTACGATGCCCCATAACCACTTGATAATAGGTGCCTTGTACGTTGCGACAGAAAAGATTTCGAAAGTTTTTTGGAGAAACTGTTGCGCGCCCCGGGTGCGGGATGCTAACTTGAAAAAGTCAGCGGCTGGTTGAGAGCAGCAGGCGGTCAGCAAAAAAGATTCCGAAAACGCTTGACGGAAACGGAAAACTTCGATAGGCTGATTGATGGCTGCACAAGCCGCAGTGAGGTACGCAACCCCGGCAAACGCTTGAAGAAAGCTTGTCAACACAGCCGGTAGCCGTTAGAAGTCGAGCTACCCGCTACCTCCAGAAGTTCTTTCGAGATCCTACAATTTCTCGAGTAAGACTTGCCCCGATCCTGTGGATGCGTGTGGCAGGTTACGCTCGAAACGGGTTTCGAGGCCTTCCTGTCGTAGACCTTCGAGAGATCGTATGCGCGCAGGAATAGATCTTTGAAAATCTAGTTGGACGTTCAAACATCCATTTCGTCAAGTTTAGAGTTCTAAGCTGAAACGACGCCTTGGTTGGGTTTGGAGCTTGCTTCTGATCCGGTCAAGGATATAACTAACGGTTCAAACGAGAGTTTGATCCCGGCTCAGAATCAACGTTGGCGGCGCGCCTAACACATGCAAGTCGAACGAGAAAGTGGAGCAATCCATGAGTACAGTGGCGTACGGGTGAGTAACACGTGGGTAATCTGCCTGTTAGTGGGGAATAACCCTGGGAAACCGGGGCTAATACCGCATAAGTTCGCAAGAAGAAAGTCGCAAGACGCTGACAGAGGAGCCCGCGGCCGATTAGCTAGTTGGTAGGGTAAAAGCCTACCAAGGCG
>CAYOBO010000177.1:11395-11623 GCA_964402295.1 uncultured Candidatus Solibacter sp.
TGATGCAGCGACGCCGCGTGAGTGATGAAGCCCTTCGGGGTGTAAAGCTCTTTCGACGGGAACGATTATGACGGTACCCGGAGAAGAAGCTGCGGCTAACTACGTGCCAGCAGCCGCGGTAATACGTAGGCAGCAAGCGTTGTTCGGAGTTACTGGGCGTAAAGAGTGTGTAGGCGGTTTTCCAAGTCTGGTGTGAAATCTCCCGGCTCAACTGGGAGGGTGCGCCGG
>CAYOBO010000178.1:0-11489 GCA_964402295.1 uncultured Candidatus Solibacter sp.
ACCCGGACGGGACTTTCACCCGCGAGAAGAACGCGTCTTTCAGGACGCACCATGAACTCCATTTTAGTGCGTCGAGGAACCGCCCATTACTGTCCTTTCTTCTTGTCTTCCTTCTCATCCGTTTCATCGGGATAGAGGAGATCCCGTACCAACTCCAGATCCTCGATCGCCTTTGCCTCACTCACATTGTCGGCAACGACGTTTTTCAAGTCTTTCCAAAGGATGGTGAAGGCATCAGGCGCAATGCCTGCGGCCCTCGCGATTTTGCCGGCGGGCGTCTTGTATTCGAGGTTGTCGACGATGCCACCACCGTACAGGCTTACGTATTTGTATTTTCGCGTGACCACTCCCTTCACCTCGCCCTGCTTACCGCGCAGTGTCAAACCCACTAGACTCGAGTTAGGGATCAAGCCGAGGAAATCGCGGTGCGAAAGGATCGGGACAAGCTTATCGTCATCGCCATCCAAGGCTCCAAAGATTTCCTCAAAGGTCACCGTCATGTCGCGATACATGTATCCTGGGCGCAAATCGTGGGGTGCGTTGACACGATAGGCTTCAACGATCAGCAGCGCACTCCTTTCGTAAATGTAGTTGCCGACCATGCGGTTGTACCACTCCCAGCGAAATCGAACTTCTCCCGGTTTTGTGCCGCGATAGATGGGCTTTTCACGGCGCAGGTTTTTCAGTATCCGCGATTTGTTCTTGGCAACGCGATCAGGGTCCGTTTCCGGGGCGCCGACATTCTGGCCAGCGCTGATGCCGGCCAGCGTAAAAACAAGGCTCGCGCAGCAAATGAATCGCGCGTTCACTGTCGTGCTCCTTCACCTGTGACCGGCACGATGCGCAGGACATTTCCGTCGCGGTCACGAACGGATAGCAGCCTTGCACCCTCGATGAGGCCTCCCTTTTCGAGTACAACTTCCCAGTGGTCCGCCACTTTAGCGATGTGCAGAACGGTGGCCTTCGCTTCGCCGAGCCAAAGTTCGCCCGCAGACGTGGATTCTTGCTGAATCGCTTGCGCCGTTGCCTGCGCAATGCTTCGGGAATCCCACACACGCAGCACAATATGTCCATCATCCCTTTCCGTCGCGGACATACGTGGTAAATCCGTAGGCCTCTCGGAAGCGGATATCCGGCTGAAATTTCCGGAAAACTTCACTGTTTCGGCAGCGCCTTCGACAGCCGAGAAAGCCGTTAGAAAAGCGTCGAAGCTTCCCGCCACGGTCGATTGCAGGGGCGACACCAGCGGAAAATCTTCGGAGTTTGTCTGGCCGGTGAGATAGAGTTCCCCCCGCGCGCCCAATGCCATTCCGGTAATGGTGTCCACTTTGCTGCCGCCGAAGTAGCTCGACTGCAAAAGGTCGCCATTGGGGTCGAATGACACTACGAAACCGTCGTCGTCACCGCCACGGGCTAGCAGCGGTTCCTTGAGAACGAGTCCGGCCGCGTCGGTTCCCCCAGCCGCCACTACCTTACCATCCGGGGCGACGGTCAGAGAGAAACAGATATCGAAACCACTGGTTCCATGAAACGTCGAGAAGATGACCTGGGTCATCTCTTCGTTCAATTTCGCCACGAACGCATCGGCAGTTCCACCGCGATTGGTACTTTGACGTGCATTCGCAAGAGGAATTCGCGAGGAGGTAGTTGCTCCGCAGATATATGGGTTGCCGTCTCCATCCACCGCCATAGCTTCAAGGAACTCCACACCGGAGCCGCCGAAATACGTGGAGCGGAAAGGGCCTCCGCCCTCAGGGCTCAACTTCGTTATAAAGCCATCGATCGATCCAGAAGCAGTGCGGCCAATGACACCATTAGTGACTGGAAAGCGCAAATCATTGGTTCGACCGGCAACATAAATGTTGTCGAGAGTGTCCACTGCAATGGCGCTGGCCTTATCGCCTTCCGGCAACGCGGTGTTCATCTGCGAGCCACCCAGATAGGTTGAGAAAACGAGCTCCCCGGAATCGGGATCCAGCTTACCAACGAAAACATTCCTACAGGAGACCGTCGTTTCCAGGATGCCGAGAAAAACAAAGCGGCAACTCGAACTCGTCGGTTTAGTGGGGGTTAGAGCGTTCTTAATCGGAAGATCAGAAGAACCAGTATGTCCTGTAAAGACGATTCGCCTCGTCGAATCCAGAGCGACAGCGCGGATGTAGTCCGCATCGGATCCTCCGAAATAGGTACTGTAATCCAGTTCCCCGTCGGACGTGAACCGGGCGATGAACCCGTCAAACGCTCGCTTTTTTCCGTGGAGCGGCCGCTTGACGGGCAGATCGTCGGAACCAGTGTCACCCGCGACGACAATCCTGCCGAGATCGTCAATCGCCATCCCGTAGAGATCGTCCGTCCCACTGCCCCCGAAGTACGTTACGAACTGGAGTTTTCCGGCAGCGTCGGTCTTGACAAGAAATACATCGGAACTCGTTCCTTCACCGGACGGCCGAAGCATCGGCCAGCCTGGCATGTCCTTTGATAGCGATGTACCGGCGGCATAGATATTTCCAGCACTGTCGGTCCGGATCTGACCCACTCCTGACCCATTCTCTGACTTATCACCTCCCAGGTATGTTGAAAAGGTGATGACAGGATCTATGAGTAAACCGGCGCTGGAATCGCCAACAACTTCGAGGCGTACCTCATCTGGGCCGGATAGGATGTACCGGCTCTCGCGTTCCTCCTGGCGCCCATGTGCAAGAGCGAAAGTCTTCGGCTTGTGGATCCGGAATTCCCCTTCAGCAACTCGAATAACCAGATCACCGCTATCCAGGGTTACCTTCTGGGAACCACCGCTTATCTGGATGCGAATCTGCGCGGTGTCGGCTCCAGGAGAAACAACAAAGTCGAACTCGGGCTCGCCATTCCGGTTGTGAAACACCAAATCGATGCCGTCCCAGAGATTCTTTTTCCGGATTTGGGCGAAATGTGGGATTCCGGTCCATTGCCTCTCTTTCGAGCCGAGGTAATAATTACTGGTGGACGAGAGCTTCTGCTCTCCTTTCCACTGCGCATCTTGCCGGCTTCCGGGAAACCGAAGCAGCACGGCTCTCCCATCACGGCTGACGAGTTGCGCTCCCTCTTGCTCAGCAACGATGCGCATGCGCGCGTGTGTGCTCAGGAACTCGATGGGTTTTGGCAGTTGCCCGCGATTCGGCTCAAAGAAGACACCGCCAGGAAACCGGGCCGTCCCGGCCCAACTCGTGGACATGGACACAAGTAAGGCTACGGCAGTGAGGATTCTGCGCATTTTGTCGCTCCTTTACAGTTTTGGTTTCAGCTCTGCTTTACCATCAAGTGGCGCAATACTTCACCAGAACGGCTCACGCTAAGTGTGTTTTTTGCAAAATGAGTGGGTCCAGGCGGACCTTTTGTCATCGGGGTCCCAGGCACGGACCACGCGCGAATTCGGGCATCCCACACATTGCCCTCCGAAATCCTGTATGATGGCAGCCACTCCTCGATTGAGCCGAACACACGAAAGGGGCAATGCCAATGCTTCACGCTGTACTCGCCGCTCTTCTTTTCTGCGCCGCGTCACTCCAGGCGCAAACCACATCCACTGAAGTTCTGGGCACCGTCACGGATGCCACGGGAGCGGTTGTTCCCGGCGCCGAGGTCACTCTCCTGCGCATCGCCACGGGGGAAAAGAGGCAAACCAAGACCGACTCCGGCGGCAACTATTCGTTTCCGCTGATTGAAATCGGAGACTACACCGTCACGGTGTCGCTCACCGGATTCAAGACACAGACGCAGACAGGGATCAACGTGGCGTATCAGCAGAAGGCGCGCGTGAACGTGGTGCTGGACGTCGGCGCCACCAGCGAGCGCGTGGAAGTGCAGGCGCAGGGCGTGGAACTGAAGACGGACGACGCTGCGGTTTCCACCACCATCGAGCGGCGGCGCGTGCAGGAACTTCCGCTGCTCGGCCGCAACTTCGCGAGCCTGGCGGTGCTCACTCCCGGCGTGCAATACGGCACGCGCATGGGGCAAGGTGTCAATACCAACACGGGGTTCCCGTTCCCCGGCTCGGCCACGACACTCAGCGCCAATGGGCAGCGCGACGCCAATCAGAACATCTCCATGGACGGCGTGACAGCCACCGAACCGCTGGTCAATCAGGTGCTGTTCAATCCATCCATCGACGCCATTGAAGAAGTGAAAATCCAGACCGGCTCCGTTTCGGCGGAATACGGCCAGAACAACGGCGCGGTCGTGCAAATCGCGCTCAAGAGCGGCACCAACGATTTCCATGGGACGTTTTTCGATTTCGCCAGGAACAACGTCCTTGACGCCCGCGATTATTTCCTCAATTTCGAGATTCCCGCCGGCAACCCTCTCCGCGATAAGAATGCCCTGCGCCGCCATCAGTTCGGTGCGTGGCTGGCGGGTCCGGTGAAGCTTCCCGGCTATAACGGCAAGGACCGCACCTTCTGGAGCTTCAACTATGAAGGCGTGCGGCAGACCGTGGAGTCCGTCTCGCAGGCCTTCTGGTTTCCCGAGGAATTCCGGCGCGGCGATTTCTCTTCGCTGTTGACCCCGCTCATCCGCGATGGCCGCCCGGTGCGCGCGCCGATCATCATCCACGACCCCGTCACCGGAGAGCCCTTCCGGGGCGCGGACGGCCGGATCAACAATATCATTCCGGCCAGCCGCATCAACCGCAACGCGCAGAATTTCATCAACACGTATCTGCCGCTGCCGCAGTTCCAACCGGAGGACAACCTGGACGTCAACGTGATCAAGAGCGTGCCTTCGATCCTCGATCAGAACCAATATTTCGCCCGCATCGATCACAACTTCCGTTCGACGGACCGCGTCTTTGTCCGTTACGCCGGGCAGCGCACCAGCTTCGACAACAAGAACATCAATCCCAATTTCGGCACCACCTACAGCCTTCGTCCCAACAACATCGCGTCGCAGTACCTGCACCTGTTCCGGCCGACGCTGATCAACGAATTCCGGTTCGGCTACAACCGCGTGGATCACGATCAATCGAATCCGCGCACGAACACGAACTTCGATGTGGACACGCTGGGCATCGGACAGTTCCGCGTGGCTGTCGATAACAACCGCAAGTTCCGGCCGCTGGAAGCCGCCATCCCACCCACGGGGATTCTCGGCGGCGACTCGGGCGCGCGCATCGATTTCAACGATACCTACCAGATCTCGGACAACTTCTCGATCATGAAATCGAACCACACGATCAAGGTGGGCATGGAGTACCGGCGCCTCACCATCGAGCGCGCCGCGGCGAACGTGCCCTACGGGAATCTGACCTGTTGCCCGGGAGGCTACGCGCTGGCCGGATGGCTGATGGGTTTCCCCAACGGTAGCTCCACGGCCGAAGGTCTGCTGCTGCAAAAGCCGCGGCAGCATCGCTGGAGCGCCTATGTACTGGATGAGTGGAAAGCCACACGGCGGCTTAGCCTGAACATCGGCTTGCGTTGGGATTACTTCGGACTCGCCACGGACATCTACCGCACGTGGCGGTCGCTGCGCCTGGATATCCTGTCCACAGCGAGCAACGGCCAGCAACTGCCCACGGTGGTTCCCGAACCGGGGCAGAACTACAGGTTCTACGATCCCGAGAAGCGGTTCTTCATGCCGCGCATCGGACTGGCCTTCCGCGCCACGGACAAGTGGGTCATCCGCAGCGGCGTGGGCTGGTACGCCAACGCGCAGCAGTTGAATAATTTCTCCATTCTCAATCTCCAGCCGCCGCTGTCGGGAACCTTCGGATTCCTGCAAGTGACCGATGTGGCGCAGGTGATCAACTATCCCTACGCCGGGCAGAATTACAGTTTGCAGACGCGCCGCTTCCGTCCCGGTTCGACGGTGCTGACGCTCGACAATCCCTTCCCGGGCCAGGGCACGGCGGCCGCGCGCACGAACGTGTTGCTGATGGTTCCGGACAACAAAGCCAGCAACTACATCCAGTGGAGCTTCGACATTCAGCGGCAACTGCCGTGGGGCTCGATTCTGACCGTGGGATACGTCGGCTCGAAGACCAGCCACCTGGACAACACCGTTCCGAACTTCAACTCGCCGGACCCCTCGCCCGACACGGACATCAATCGCCGGCGTCCGTATCAGGCCTACGTGAGCGCGGGCGAAGGAAACACGGCGCGGCTGCTGAACAATATCCGCTATCTGGACAGCTATGCCAACGCGAGCTATCACGCCTTGCAGGTGTCGGCGCAGAAGCGCTACAGCCATGGCATCACGCTCGGGCTGGCCTACACCTACGGCAAAGCGCTGGGTGAAGGATACGGGCGCAACGATCCGGGCGGGGACGTGCAGACCACGTACCAGAACCCACGCGACCGGCGCACCGACCGCGGGCGTTACGGATTCGATCTGACACACAACCTGCTGGTGAACTTCGTGTACGATCTGCCGTTCTTTAAGGATTCGAGCGGCATCGCCAAAGCGGTGCTGGGCGGATGGCAGGCGAGCGGCATTATCACCATCAATTCGGGCTTGCCGTTCGCGGTTGCGGGGGGAAACTTGAACACCGGTTCTTCGACGCGCCCCGACCGCGTCGCCGACGGCCGTCTGGGCGATGCCGCCACGCGCAAGCTCTGGTACGATCCGACGGCGTTCCGCCGCACCGATTGCAACATTCCCAGCCAGCCGCAACTCTGCCATTACGGCAACGCGGGCAACGGGATTCTGGTATCGCCCGGCGCGCGCAACACCGATCTTTCGATCGGAAAGAACTGGAAGTTCCCACAACTCGGCGAACAGGGACGCATTCAGTTCCGCGGCGAGGCTTTCAATGCGTTCAACACGCCGCAGTTCGGGACACCGAACGGCTTGAGCTATGCGGGCCTCGATTCGCTGGTGCCCGATGGTCCACGGGTGGGCGAGATCCGCAGCCTGCGTAACAACATGCGCATTTTCCAAATCGGGTTGAAGGTGTACTTCTGACGATTGGCCGGCGGCCTTCCCCGCATCCTTGACAACTTCGCCGCGGCTCGATGGCAGCCAGAATCGACTCGGTCTCGGCTCGGTTCAATGCCTGGTGGTGGCGGCCGCCGGAGATGCCCGCCGGTTTTTATCCGAAAAGGGCCACCTTCGCGCCGCAACCAATGAAATAGAGGCTAACCCGCCCAGCCATGTCGCCGGCTCGGGCACTCCACCTTGGTCGCTCGGGTTCGAGTCCACCAGCAGGTATACGTTCGAATGTGCGGCCGTGCTTCCGAACTGATTGCGGAACGAGAACTGGAAGGTGTAATTGCCCGCGGTGGTGAACACACTATTATGCCCGCCTGCTTCGTTGAACACCCGCCTCGTGCCGGCGGTGGATCCGAATGCATCGATGCGTAGGGCATCGGGAGCCGCCACAGCCGTCCCGAAGATCACGTTCATCCGATTCGACGGCACAAGATGCGCGCCAAGGGCGTCGTTTATGTCCATGTTCACGGCAAGCGATGTGCCTCCTGGATTGGTCACTGTGAGGACAATGAAATCGTCGGTGCCGAACCCGCCGCCACCCCAGAGAAAGAACTGTCCTGGAAAGCCGGCATCCGTACGCGACACAGTTGGCGTGTCGTTCCATGCGATCCAGTTCGTTACCAATGGATCTATGAATACCGTTACGCTGGCCAGATCGTACTGGCCGATTCCCGCCGAAGAAGTCGTGAACGGTGTATCCAACAGTGTCGCCGTCAAGGCCGCCCACGCGGGAGCCCCCAGCAGAAGGAAAGGCAGAATGACCAGTTGCATTCGCTTCATGTGTTGGAAAACCCTCCACCTGCCTGTAACGACATCCACCCGCGCGAACGGTCATCGGCGCGCAACTTTTTGGCATCCCGGGATAGAATAAGCGCATGCCTGAGCCCAGCGTCACCGCACTGCTGGCCTCCTATTCCCAGGGGAACCGCGAGGCGCTCGATCAGCTCATGCCCATCCTCTATGGCGAACTGCGCATGCTGGCACATCGCGCACGCTATTCATGGAAGAACGATCCGGCGGCTCCTGGCACCACCAGTCTGGTCCACGAAGCGTTCCTGAAACTGGTGGGCCGCAACCACCCGGGCTTCGAGAACCGGGCGCACTTTCTCTACTTCGCCTCCGCCGCCATGCGCCACATCCTCATCGATGAAGCGCGCGGCCAAGGCCGGCTGAAACGTGGCGCAGGCTCGGCGCTGGCTCCTCTGGACGGGCTCCAGTTGGTAGCCCCGGACCGCTCGCCGGAACTGCTGGCGATCGACGAAGCGCTGACGCGGCTGGCGGCGGAAAACGAAAGGCTCGCCCGCATCGTCGAATGCCGCATCTTCGGCGGGCTCACCATCGATGAAACGGCGGCGGCGCTCTCGGTTTCGGAAGTCACTGTGCGCCGCGGCTGGAACGCGGCCTGCGCGTGGCTGCATCGGCAGATGAAGCGGACATGAACGAGCGCTGGCGCAAAATCGAGCAATGGATGAACGAAGCGCTCGAACTGCCGCCCGCCGAACGGACCGCCTTTCTCGAATCCGTCTGTCCCGATGACGAAGCGCTGCGCCGCGAAGTGGCGGCGCTGCTGGCGCATCATGAGCCGGCACAGGCGTGGATCGGCGATCTCACGGCATCGCTGTTCGCGCCGGAACCGCCGGCCGCGCCGGAACGCATCGGCCCCTTCCGGATTCTGCGCGAGATCGGGCAGGGCGGCATGGGTACGGTGTATCTGGCCAAGCGCGACGACGGACAGTTCGAACAGCGCGTTGCATTGAAGGTGCTGCGTGCGGGGTACGATCCGGAGGCGGCGCGCCGCTTTCTGGCCGAGCGCCAGGTGCTCTCGCGTCTGGAGCATCCCAACATCGCCCGCCTCATTGACGGCGGCATCGCCGCCGACGGACGCCCCTACTTCGCCATGGAGTATGTGGAAGGCATTTCCATCACGGAGTGGTGCCGGCGCCATGGGGCAACGCTCGCCGAGCGGATCGCACTGATCCTATCGGTGGGGGAAGCCGTCAGCTTCGCGCATCGCCACCTCATCGTGCATCGCGATCTCAAGCCAGCGAATATTTTGGTGACCGCAGATGGAAAGGTGAAACTGCTCGATTTCGGAATCGCGAAGTTGTTGGCCGAGGAGACGCCACTGGACACGCGCACCGGCGTGCTCGCGCTCACTCCCGAATACGCGGCGCCGGAACAATTGAAGGGCGAGCGCATCACTACCTCCACCGATGTTTACGGGCTCGGCTGCGTGCTGTTCGAATTACTGGCCGGCGCGCGCCCCGTGCCGGCCACGGCCAAGACCTGGGACGCGCTGTATCGGGCCGTGGTGGAGCAGGAAGCGCCACTGGCGAGCTCGCTGGCGCCTGCTTCGTTGCGGCGGCAGATTGTGGGCGACCTGGACACGATTGCGCAGAAAGCGCTGGAGAAAAGTCCCGAACGGCGCTACGCCTCCATTGCGGCCATGATCGAGGATCTGCGCCGCCACCAACAAGGCTTGCCCATACACGCGCGGCGCAATTCGCTGCGGTATCGCACCGCAAAGTTTGCCGCGCGCCATCGGTACGCGGTGGCCGCTTCCTGCATCGCTCTCATCGCCATTGCGTCGGCCGCGGTGATCTTCGCCGTGCAGTCGATGCGCCTGGCGCAGGAAAACCAGAAAGTGGAGCGCGTCTCGCGGCTCTTCATCGACATGTTTCAATTGGCCGACCCCAATGAGTCGCGCGGCGCAACCATCACGGCCCGCGAGTTGTTGGACGCGGGTGCAAAGCAAGTGGAAGAAGAGCTCAGCGGACAGCCGGAGGTGCAGCGCTCCTTGCGGCGTGTGCTGGGCGATGTGTACACGCGGCTTGGCCTGTATGACCGCGCGGCGTCGATGCTGGAGCGCGCCCTGCCACAGTTCCCCTCCGGCAGCGCGGAGACAGCCGATGTGCTGCATTTGCTCGGCCGCGCCCGTCTGGAACAAGGGCGCTATCCGCAGGCCGCCGAAACGTTGCAACGCGCTTTGGCGGCACGCCCCGCCGGATCGGTGGATGCGGCCTCCACGATGACCTATCTGGGCCTGGCGCATTTCCGCCGCAATCAATACGCCGAGGCGGCGCCTCTGTTTGCACGTGCGCTCGCCATCTACCGGCAGGCGCGCGTCGAGAACACCATCGGCTACTCGGAAGCCCTGATCGGGCAGGGGATGGTGCAATACGGCAAGGGTGCATATGGAGCGGCTCTCGAGTCGTTGCAATCGGCGCTAGCCGTGCAGCGGGCTGCCATGCCCTCCAACCATCCGCGTATCGCCGATACGCTCAACAACGTGGCCTCCACCTTGAGCCGGCTCGGCCGCCATGCCGAGGCGGAACCGCTACAGCAGGAAGCCCTGGCCATCCTCCGCCGGTCGCTTGGCGACAGCCATCCGAAGGTAGCGATCACGCTGAACAACCTCGGGCTGATGCACTTTGCGCGGGCCGCCATGGACGAGGCCGAGCCGCTGTTTCGCGAATCGCTCGCCATCCGACGCAAAGCGCTTGCGGCCGGCCATCCCGATCTCGCCCAGGTGCTCAGCAATCTCGGGCTGCTGCTGCAACAGACCGGCAGGCTGAGCGAATCGGAAGCGATGCTGCGCGAGGCGCTGGATATCCGGCGCAAGGCGTTTGGAGAGCGCCACGTGAACACCGTGCAGAGCCACAATAATCTCGGGCAGTTGTATCAGGCCAAAGGAGACCGGGCGCGCGCCGAAAGCCATCTGCGCCATGCTCTGGCGACGGTGCGCGAACTGCTTGGGCCGGAGCACCCGACGATCGCCATCAGCCTCAACAATCTCGCGTCCCTGCTGGCCGAACAACGCCGGCCCGAAGCCGGTCCGTTGCTGGAAGAAGCGCTGGCGATGCGCAGAAGACTGCTTCCCCCGAATCATCCGCACGTGGCGCACAACCTGGTGGGGCTTGGCGAATGGCATCTCGCGCTGGGGCGGAAAAGGGAAGCAAGGCTTTGTTTCGAAGAGGCCTGCCGGATCGGTGCGCAAAAGGCCTGCGCTCATCTGAAAGAGCTGCCCTGACGATCACCACGCGTCGCGGTTGGCGATCTTCACGCGAAACAGCGGTTTCGCTTTCTCGGGGTCTTCCATCTCGTATTGCTGGGCGCTGCGCGATGCGTCGTAATCCCGCCACAGCCAGGCGAGCGATTCGGGCAGATCGAGCGCGCCTTGGGCAATCGAGTGCATGCCATCGCCGAAGCGGAAGTGGAAATCGTAGCCCTTGAGCTTGAGCGCATTGGCAAGCATGATGTTGCCGAGCGGCCAGCTTCCCGCCACGCTTTCGCCATCGTCGGTTCCATCCGACAACCAGACGCGGAGGTTCTTTCTCGCTTCGCGGCGCACCTTCTGGCTGACGATATAGCCGCCGTCGAGATGGCGCTCGGGATGCCATTGCAGCGCCGTGTAGCTGCCGATGTGCGAGAGCACGCGGCTGAATTGCCCGGGGAAATACCAAGCGGCGTTGAAGGCGCAGATGGCTCCCGACGAAGCGCCGGCGATGGCCCGCGAGTATGCATCGGAG
>CAYOBO010000179.1:0-11473 GCA_964402295.1 uncultured Candidatus Solibacter sp.
GAGAGCAGCACTACTTCCGCGGTGTTCATCGCGAAGCCCATGTCGTTTTCATGGGCCGTCACGCGAGCCACCAGCGCCATGCCGTCTCTATGCGAGCTCCGCAGGAGGTAAGTCTGGTCCAGCACTTCGGCACCCACCTGCAAGCCGCGAAATGCCAGACACTCCAGTCCGGCAGCGTGAAAATGGACATGCGCGATACCGGGTTGTTGCGTTGTCAGTTCGTGCTCGATCCGCTCCATCAATGCATGGATGCCGCCGTGGCCTGTCTGTCGGAGATCGAGATTGATTTGAATCCTTCCCCTGGCGTCAAAGATCAGAGTGCGCCGCCCGTCGTCGATTACATGCCAACCAAAAGGTACATGGAAGATCGATTCCACGGCGCCGGCGGCTACCACGGCGTACTTTTCCCGATTGTTGACTTTGAGCAGGCGAGGCACAAGCCCAGCCCCCTGATCCCGCAGGCGGGCATTCATGGGATGCTCAGCGTCGAAGGAGCCTGCATCTTCGGCGAGCGCCACGTCGCAAGCTTTGGTGGACTCTTCCGACGCCGTTGCGGGCGGTTCCAAGGCTGCCGTGGCGCCATGCACCTGATCCAGCCGGAAGGATTCCATCATGGTTGTGAATACCGCCTCCACACCCGCCCAAATCTCCTCGGGAGCCATGCACGTCACAGTGAATAAGCGCCGGCCGTCTTCGAGAAACCGAATCCGCATGCGCATGGGACCGGCCTCGGAGTTCTGTCTTCCGGTACACTCCAAGCCCGCCAGTCCGCTTCTTTCGACGCGCTGGGGTGCATCGATCGAGATTCCCTGCTTCTGGCACAACCACTCCATCCACTGGGAAACGGCTCCGTCACCATAGGCCGGCCGCACCGCCACCGAATGCACCACAGCCCCGTAGGGCGCCATGCTGACATGGAGCGGCATCATGTATTCGGGATTGTCGAAGTCCGGGTCCTCGGCGGGAAGTTCCAGCGCGCGCCAGCCGCGCGGCTTCGTGAAGTGAAAGCCTAACCCCGTGTGCCGCGGCGCTTGGCAGTGGATGGTTTCCAATTCGCTCATCTGGTTTGCTCCTTTTCTACCGGACAGGCGCAAAGGGAAGCCTCAGACTTGCATCCTGGAGAAAAGACTTGCCAAACGCATTCAAAACAGGTATCGTTACAGTTTCAGCCACGCTGAGAAGAAAAACCGCACTGGAAACGGTGAGAGAGACAGGATTAGGAAGCCGTTTCCAGTGCGGTCTGCCCTATGATGTCGGGCATAAGAGCCGGGCGCCGGCGCGGCTGGAACTTGACGATACCCGCACCGCCAACATTCCTGGACAGGCCCGCGTCCAATCTAATCCCGCCACAAGAACGCCAGCCGTTGGCCGAAACCCCAGCTCAAGGTAAGACCGTTACTACAAACCCCTTCGGTTCGGGGCAGTCGCGATGGGAACAACCGCAGAAAAAAGTACCCTCTGTTGCAACCAGCATATGAACGTAAGTGAGCGAATTAAACAATCCGAATACTGACTCCCGCAAGCACTCTCTTGCCTCAGCTCACCGAATCCATCCGCTAATTGCAGCAGAGGGCAGGTCAAAGAGGTTGTTCCATCAATTCGTTATCTACCTTAGCACGTCCGAGGCCATGCGTGCACAAAAAAGTGACGTTGAAAACAAAAGACTTGTCCCTCTGTGTTCCCTTCGATGGGCGGGCGTTGCGGTGTCCGGTGTGTCACTATGACACAATCGAGTAGGATGAACCTGTCGCTTTACCTCTTGCTGGCTCTTCCGGCCTGGACGCAAACCCCCGTGTCGCTCTCCCCCGGCACGACTGAGAGGGAAGGCATTGTGTCTCCGGACACGGGGCCAGAGGAGTTTAAGGTATACACGGAACACCCGCGGCTGTTGCTGAACGCACGGCGGCTGCGGTTGCTGCGCCGGGAGCGCGACCGCAAGTCGGTTCGATGGGAGCAGTTTCAGAGCCTGATGGCCGGTGGCGCGAGCATGCCCGAACGTGGGTTGGCGCTCGGCTTATATGCGATCGTGACTGAGGATCCGGCAGCCATGAAGCAGGCGATCCAGTGGGCTATGGGGCCGGCGAGCGATTTGCGCCAACTCGCATTCGTCTTCGATTGGTGCCAAGGCGGGCTGACCGAGTCCCAGGAAAAGGCGCTGGCGGCAAAGCTGGCACAAGGAATCGAGCGGGAGTCAAAGAACGACACAGTGTCCTCGGTCCGTTCGCGCGCCTTGGCGGCGATCGCACTGGCGGACCACATGCCGAATATTACGGAGTCGACTCTGAAGGGCATCTGGACGTCGTGGTGGATGGGGAAGGTAGTGCCTGCCATCCGAAAGGATCGGAACGCACTGGCGTTGTCCGATTCGTATCCACTGCTCGAGTTGATGCATGCGATAAAAGATAATCTTTTATTCGATATGCGAGACAATGCGCTCTCCTTCTTTCGCGACTTCCCTTACCATCGCGTGATCAGCTACTATCCGGCCACCTACCCTGCCGCGGATAACTTCTATCGCATTGCCCAATACTCCGGGCTTGGAGAGCCGGATTTGAATCAAGCCATTTTTAACCGGGCGGCGGATTTAAGTATCGTGGCTTACGATCCGAACGCGCTGGCGCATCAATTCCTGCAAGGCTGGCTGATTCAGGACCGGTTCATCATGCGCGGTGCGCTGGGATCTCCGTACGAGTTCTTGTGGGCGAATCCCTATCAGCCCGGTTTGAGCTACCACCATTTGCCCACGTTTTTCCACGACCCACAGGCAGGGATTCTGATCCTGCGTTCGGACTGGGAGGAGAGCGCCACCTGGCTCAGTTATAACCGCGGAGAAATGGAATTGTTCATGGACGGCAAACGAAGCGGATTGCAACCCAGAGCGATCCAGGAGCCGCTCGAGATCGGGCAGAACATGGTTGTGGTGGGACAGAGTCCCATGCAACTGTCACTGAATCTGGCGGAGCCGACACGGTATTTTCTCATTGGGCTGAAGCCGAAAGCGGCCTATGAAATCGAGGTCGACGATGAGGAACTTGCCGAAGTCACGACGGACGCCGGTGGCGTGCTGGCGCTGGTATTTCCGCAGAGCACTGGGGTTGGTGTACGGTTGCGGGAATCGCGGTTTCCCGCGCAGTAGAACCCTCGACCGTTATGGTCTATTCGGTACCTGTGGCAGAGGAGTACACCGTACTCTCGGATTTTTCGTAATCGGGGCCTTTCGGTAATTCCCTGAGGCTTCCAGCCAATTTCCCTATGGGCCGCATTCAGCGATGATACATACAGGAGACAACACGAAAACGATGTCACTGTTCGTTCCTGCCAACTATGATCGGCCACTTGCCAGCGTCGAGGCAGAAAAAGGGAAGGAGAATGGCCAGGCGGCCGTTCGCTTTTACTGCGCCGGAAGCAGGATCGTTGACAGCACGACGGTGGATTTCTTGGCATCGGATCTCCTCTCACTCCTCCAGGCAACCACTGGCCGGTAGGTTTCGCGGTTTGCGAGAGAATTACCGTTGTGCCTGCGACGTTGCCGCCGGTGGCGCTGCGGGCATGCTCTGTACCTGAGCGGTTTGCTTCTCGCCCAGTGCCGTCTTCTGCGAGGCGGGAAGACTGACGGTAAACCGAGTTCCGTTGCCGGGTGTGCTGTCGGCTTGGATGGAACCACCGTGCGCCTTGACGATCCAAGCCACAAAACTGAGCCCGAGTCCGAGCCCCTGCTTTTCCTTCGAAGCCCCGGGGACGCGATAGAAGCGGTCGAAGATATGCGGGAGATGATCCGGGGAGATGCCCATGCCGGTGTCTTCCACTTCCAGGATGGTCTCTGTATCGCGCTGTTTGACTCGAGCGGTCACTTTCCCTCCGCTCGGCGTGTACTTGACTGCGTTAGAAAGCAGGTTGTTGAGCAAGCGCTCCACCTGAATGCGGTCCGCCTCAATCCAGACAGGGTTGGGCGCTTCGCAGAGCACTTCCACACGTGCTTCCTCGGCGGGAATCTGGAACTCGCTGACGAGGTCCCTGGTCACTTCGGAGAGGTCGAATACGGCACGCTGGAGCAGGAGTTGCCCGCTTTCGGCCTGGGAGAGCAGGAGCATGGCGCGCACGGTTTGCGACAGACGCTCGACGTCTTCGAGGGCGTTGATCATGGCCTCGCGGTACTGCTCCTTGGTAGTGGCGGTGAACAGCGCCACTTCCAACTGGCCGCGAATGGCGGTGAGGGGCGTGCGGAGTTCGTGGGAAACGTCGGCGTTGAACTGCCGGGTCATGAGGAAGCTTTGCTCGAGGCGTTCCACCATGCCGTTGAAGGTGTGAATGAGATTGTCGAGTTCGTCGCCGGATCCGCGCGCGGGAATGCGCAGGCTCAAGTTGTCGCCGGAGACTCGTTCGGCCGTGCGCGCCAGCTCGTGCACCGGACGGATGGCCCGGCCCGCCATCAGCCAGCCGAGAAGGCATCCGCTGAGGATGAGCACCGGCAGCAGTTTGACGTAGTCGCGGGTGAATTCGGCGATGATCGCTTCGTTCGATTCCATGGAGTGGCCGATGGCGGCGAAGTAGGTGCGGTTATCGTCATCGACGAAGACGCCGCCCCGGATGCGGAATAACTCTCCTGTGGAGGAGCGCTTTTCGAGCCAGTAGGGTTGCTTCGATTCGAGTGCGGTGAGCACCTCTTTTTCCGGTATCACGCCGAGATCCTCGAACAGATCGGAAGCGGCAATCTGCTTGCCTTTGGCATCGGCGAGGAAGAACACGCGCTGTAAACGCTTGACGATCAGTTCTTCCTCATCGTCTTCGGGGTCGTAGCGCCACTCCGGTTCCCCGCGGTGGATGATGAGGTAGCCTTTCACGGCATACCATTCTTCGTCGAGAATGGCCTGAATCTGGTTGTCCAGAATCAGCCCGAGGACGCCGCGGAAGAAAAAGCCGAGGAAAACGAGCAGGCCAACGAGGAATATACCGTTGGCCAGAGTGAGCCGGAAGCGCAGGCCGCGAAGAAAGGAACGCTTCGGCTTGGCCATGGACTTGTCAGATCTCCGCCCGTTCGGCGACGCGCTCGGGCAGGTCCAGCATGTAGCCGATGCCGCGCACCGTGTGAATCAGCCGCGTTGTGGCGTTTTCGTCGATCTTCGTGCGGAGGTGCCGGATGTAGACATCGACGATATTGGTGAGCCCGTCGTAGTCCATGTCCCAGACGTGTTCGACGATCATCGTGCGGCTGAGAGGGCGCCCCGGATTGCGCATCATGTATTCGAGGATGCTGAATTCCTTGGGCGCCAGTTCGATGGGATGTCCGCCGCGGGTGACTTTGCGGCGGATGCAGTCGAGGACGAGATCGCCAACTTGCAGGCGCTCCGGAATGGGTTGGCCACGGCGCAGCAGAGCCCGCACACGGGCCAGCAGTTCCACGAAGGCAAAGGGCTTGACGAGATAATCGTCCGCGCCGAGTTCGAGGCCTTTGACGCGGTCTTCCACTGCGTTCCGCGCGCTCAGGATCAGGACTGGGGGCGACACTTTGCGATTGCGGACGCGCTCCAGAACATCGAGGCCGTCCATGTCCGGGAGGTTCAGGTCGAGCACGAGCAAGTCGTAATCGGTCTGGTGTAAAAGGTCGAGTCCGCTTTGTCCGTCATGTGCCACGTCGACGGCATAGCCGGCGCTTTCGAGGCCGCGGGAAAGAAAGTCAGCAATACGTTTTTCGTCTTCAATGACGAGGATTCTCATCTATTGACAACGATATCATGAGCGCCCCAGGCGCACGATGGAAGCCACCATCGCGTCCAGATCGGCAGGCCTTGTGCGAAAGTTCACAAAGCAGGCGCGGAGGCAAAACTTCCCGTCCAGTACAGCGTTGGAGAGAAAGAGTTCGCCACTGGTCTGGATCCGGTCGAGCAGGGCGGCGTTGATGCGATTCAGCTCCTCGTCCGTCATGCCGGATTCCGGCACGTAGCGGAAAACAACGATACTGAGCCCGGCGGCGAGGCGCTCCAGCAGCGGTTCGGCATCGATGCGAGCGGCGAACTGGCGGGCCATTTCCATGTCGTGCGCGATCATGCGCACGAGGCCCTCGCGGCCCGCCGATTTCATCTGCGTCCACACCTTCAGGGCGCGGAAGCCCCGGGAATTCTGCAAGCCCAGTTGGTAGTAGTTGATGGGCGCGCCTTCTTCCTCGAAGCGGTAATAGGCGGGCGAGTGATCGAAGGTATCGCGCAGCGCCTGCTCGTTCCGCACGAGTGCGCAACCAGCCTCGACCGGCGTGTAGAGCCACTTGTGCGGATCGATGGCGATGGAGTCGGCGAGTGCGATCGCGCGCAGGTCTTCGCCGGCGTCGGGAAGTGCGGCGGCGGGGGCTCCGTACGCACCGTCGATGTGGAGCCACAATCCGTATTGGTTTGCAATGCGGCGGAGTTGGGCGATGGGATCGACGGCCCCCGTGCTGACTGTACCCGCCGAGCCAACAATGAGGAATGGGGAGTCGCCGGCGGCCCGGTCGGCTTCGATCTGGCGGATCAGGGCGCCGCAATCCATCCTGTACTGCTTGTCGACCGCGATGGATCGGACACCGACGTCACCGAACAGGTCGGCGGCCTTTTCAAGCCAGGTGTGGGTTTCGCTGGAAGCATAGGCGCGCAGGCGCGGGCGCAGAGGGCGGCCGCGGGCGGCGAGATATCCAATGAAGTTCGCCATATTCCCGCCACTGACCAGCAATCCCCCGCAATTTGTGGGAAAGCCCAGAAATTCGGCGATCCAACGCACGGCCTGCACTTCCATCTCGGTTGCCATGGGCGACAGCTTCCACGCCCCGCAATTGGGGTTTAGCCCGGAGGCGAGCAGATCGGCGAGCGCTCCGAGTGGAGCCGCGGAAGAGATGACATAGCCGGCAAAGCGCGGGTGAGAACTGAACAGAGAGTGTTCCCGCAGCAATTGCCAAGCTTCGGCGAGCACGGCGTCCGGCGGAGTTCCCTTGGCTGGCAGTCCGGCCTGGCCTAGGGCGGAGCGGACTACAGCGGGGGATTCGCCGGGGGTGAGCGGGATATTGCGGACTTGCTCGAGGAAATCAGCCAGCCGATCCACAAGCTGATAGCCGAGCCGGCGAAACTCGGCGCCGCTCATTTCGAAAGGGGGCCTCTGATTCGTCATTCACGCGTGACTGCTGTGGCCATCCAGGCCTCGGTCTCCTTTCGCAGTTGCTGGAAGATCTGAGGGTATTCGGCGGCCAGTGTTCGGCGCTCGCCAGGGTCTGCCTTGAGGTTATAGAGGAAACGATTCTCGCCGATTTGGAGGTATTTGAAATCGCCGCGCATGGCGGCCAGCATGGCGCCACCTTCGGCATTCAATTCCCAAAAAATGGTGCGCTCGGGGGCGGGCTTTTTCCCGGTCCACACTTCGAGCATGTTCATGCCATCCACCTTCCATGCCGGGTCGGGCGTGCCGCCCGCGGCAGCGAGCAGGGAAGGAAAGACGTCGGTCATGTGGATGGGAATATCGCTGCGTTTGCCGGCGGGCACTTTGCCGGGCCAGCGCACGATGGCGGGCATGCGGATGCCGCCTTCCTCCAGGCTGCGCTTTTGACCCCGGAAGGGGCGGTTGCTGTCGTGGTAATTCGACGCGCCCTTGTTGCCGGCTTCAAACGTCGCCCCATTGTCGGATGTAAAGACAACGAGCGTGTTCTTGGCCAGCCCTGTCTCGTCCAGCGTCTTGAGGATGCGCCCGATAGCCTTGTCGAGCCGGTGAATCATTGCCGCGTACTGGGCATTAATGGGCTCGGCCGGATTCTTCTCCAGAAACTTGCCCTTGTATTTCGCCACGTCCTCCGGCGGCGCCTCGACGTGAAAATGCGGTTCGATGAAGGGGACGTAGAGGAAAAACGGATTGCGGCCGATTTGTTTCAGGAAGCGGATGGATTCGTCGGCCAGCAGATCGCAGGAGTAGCCTTGTACATCCACCTCCGTGCGTCCGCGCCAGAACTTCTTGGGAAAATGCTCCCAGGCGTGGCGGGCGTCGAGATAGCCGTAGGTTTCATCGAAGCCCTGATCGAGCGGGTGCGTGAAGCCGCCGCCGCCCGAGTTGCCCTTGTGCCACTTTCCATACAGCACACTCTTGTAGCCGAGGGGCTTGAGCGCCTCGGCGAGGGTCACTTCTTCCTTGGGCAAGTCCGGCCCGTTGCGGCGGACACCGTGGTGAATGGTGTACCTGCCGGTGAGCAGGCAGGCGCGCGAAGGCGCGCATACGGGAAATGCCGTGTACCAGCGGTCGAAAACCGTGCCTTGCGAGGCCAATCGGTCGAGATTCGGCGTCTCCCAATCCTTGCGCCCGTTGAAACCGACATCGCCATAGCCCATGTCGTCGGCAAACAAAATCAGGAGATTTGTTTTTTCCGTCTGCGCGGGGAGCGCCGCGGGGATCGCAGCCGAGCAGAGGGTTTGGAGGAGTTGCCTTCGGTTCATAGGGGGAAGGCGCTATCGTAGCACGCGCGGCCAAGCGGTATGGGAATTCGCCCTGGCGCTGCGCTCAGCGGTTGTAGCGTGGCGCGGGACCGTGCAGCGCCTGCCAGATGACATCGCATGTCTTGAGCGAGTTTTCCGAAAGCGGGCCGTCGGCGAGAGTTCGCAGATTCCTTTCCAGTTGTTCCGTGCGGGATGCGCCGAGGATGATGCCGTGCGCCGGCGAATGATGCAGCAGCCAGTTCAGGGCGAAGCTGATGAGGCTGCGCTCCTCCTGCCGCGCCGCGGTCTCCAGGCCCTCCACGGCGTCGAACATATCGTCGTGCCAGTAGCGGTCCTGATACATCTTGTTGTTGTCGAATCGGGTGCCGGGTGTAAACTGCGTCCGCCGATGCTTGCCAGTCAGCAGGCCCCCCGCGAGTGGATTGTAGACGATCATCGACACCTGGTAACGCTTGGCCATGGCGGTGTATTCCTGTTCGATGCCGCGCGCCAGCAGGTTGTACATCGGCTGTGTAATGGCAGCGGGGCGGTAGCCCTGGCGGCGGGCGATCTCCTGCATCTCGGCCACCTGCCATCCCGCGTAATTGGAACTGGCCGGGTAGCGTACCTTGCCCTGCCGCACCAGGGCGTCCATCGCCTCCAGCGTTTCCTCGATCGGGCAGTTCCAATCGGGCTGATGCAGATAGTAGACATCGAGGTAGTCGGTCTGCAAGCGGCGCAGGCTATCTTCCACGGCGCGCAGGATCGCGGGGCGCGACAGGCCGGATTCATCCGGTCCACCGCCCATCTTGCCGAAGACCTTCGAGGCAAGGATGACATTGTGGCGCCTTCCCTTGAGAAGGCGGCCGAGGATCTCCTCGCTGGCGCCTTTGTTGTACACGTTGGCCGTGTCGATGAAGTTGATGCCCGCGTCGAGGGCGCAATCGAGGATCTCGCGGCTCATCGCTTCATCGGCCTGGCCGCCGAAGGTCATGGTGCCGAGCACAATGCGAGAGACATGGAGGTCCGTTTGCGGAAGAGTGATGCGTTCCATAATTATTCGAGAAGCTTTTCCAGGATCGCGGGGATTTCGAAAACCGCCCGGTTGTTGAGTTTCGCGGCATTGTCGCGTAGCTGTGGAAGCCGGCCCGGCTCCAGTACCTGGCGGACGGCGGAGGGGATCTCCGAGAAACTGTCGAGCACGATGCCCAACTTCTTCTCTGCCACCCAGTCGGCATTGAAGCGCTCCTGCGGCAGCGTCCAGGCGTTCTTTTCGACGATCACCGGCAGTTGCATGGCGAGCGCTTCGCTGATGCTGCCGGGGCCGGGTTTGCCGATGAAGAAATCGGAGAGTTTCATGAAGTAGGGGATTTCTGTCGTGAAGCCTTCCAAATGAACGGGAAAGGACCAGCGGCGCGAGGCAAGGGCTTGCCGCAGTGCGTCGTTTTTTCCGCAGATGACGATGTATTGGGCCGGGAGCGCTGCCGGATCGAGGCGCTCCAGAATGCGGCGGATGGCGGGCGAGCCTTGGCCGCCGAAGAGAATCAGGCCCGTTGGCTTCGCCGGATCGAGGCCGAACCGGGCGCGTTCGGCGGCACGGTCCACTGCGATGGGCTGATAGAAGCGAGGATGCAGCACCATGCCGGAAACGCGAAAGCAGCGGTCCGGACCGTAACCCATCTCCCGTGCCTGCTCACAGGCCCGTTCGGTTCCGCAGACCCAGTATTGCTCCTGCCCTGGCTCCATCCAGAAGTGTGGCGGATAGTCGGCCATGTCGGTGAGTACCGTAACCAGCGGGGTTGTGGGATGCACTGCATGCAGCGATTGATAGAGCGCCCGGGCGAAATTGGGAATGAGCGAGACGACGAGATCCGGCTTTGATTGCGCCCAGAATTTCTTCAGTTCGCGCACCTGTGCCGGATGATACAGGCGGATCATCGCATGCAGGAAGACGAGCATCTGGGCCGAACCCAACGTCCAGCCTTTCTTCAGGATCAGATTGTAGATGTCCTGGAGGCGGATGCCGGTGACCTTGCGGAAGATGTCGAGTTCGTCCAGCACATCCTGAAAGTTGACCAACCGGATTTCCCATGGCCGGCCATCCGCGGCGATGGCCGCCTGCAAGGCAGTGGCCGCGGCTCGATGTCCTCCGCCGGCGTCGAAAAATACGAAGTCGATGTGCTTCGTTGGCATGCAGTAGTCAACTCTAGCAAAGTGGCGCCGGGCTACAGTGAAGGTGTGCCCGTTCTCCGGCAGATTCGCACCATCGACCGCTGGCTGATGTTCCGTGTGCACCGATGGGAGGCGCCGCGCTGGGTGCGGGCTTGGATGATTGGCGCGACATGGATGGGGGATGGCTGGCTGTGGTGGGGGCTCGCCATGGGGTTGTACTGGCGTAAGAGCGAAAGCCTGCCGGCGTTGGGTCTGTCGGCGTTACTGTCGGCGGCACTGTATTCGGCAGTGAAACGCATCGTGGTGCGGCGCCGGCCGTTTGAGGTGGAACCGCATGTCTGGTCGCGTGCCAAGCCGCCTGACCGGTATTCGTTTCCTTCGGGACATACGATGAGTGCGTTTGCCGTTGTCGCGGCGGTGATTCCCTACCATCCCGGGCTGGCGATTCCGCTGCTGTTCGCGGCGGCAAGCATCGGCGCATCGCGCGTCATTCTGGGGATGCACTATCTGAGCGATGTGGCGGTGGGCGGTATCGTTGGCGCGCTGATCGGCTGGTGGATGGCCACGGTCTTTCGCTAGAAGAGGACCGCGCTTGCGATGGCGGAGCCCATGAGCGTAACAAAGAGGAGCAGATACAGAAGTGCCCGGCGATGGGCGGCGTTGATGGTGAATCCAATTCCAATGCGTTTGTGGACGAGGAAGTTCGGGTCAGCGGGATTGTAGTAGAGGCCCCACCGGTAATTCTCACCCTGAAACTCCGGAGCATCGGCGCCGGCGGATGTTTCATAGGCTTGTTGCGCTTTCCAGGAACGATACGCTCCCGCGGTGGAGACAAGCACCAGGAATGCCACGCATGCCAGCACGGCGGGGCCGAACCAGAACGA
>CAYOBO010000180.1:0-10617 GCA_964402295.1 uncultured Candidatus Solibacter sp.
TTCAATCCCAGGCGGTAGGCGAGGGCGGGATACTTCTCGGGGTAGGCGGGGTAGTCGGCCCATTCCCAGGCATCGCCGAGGTCCATGTTGAAGAAGATGCCGACTTGCACGCGGCCTTTGGCATCGACGACGGCGCGCCAGTGCGGCTCGATGCCGCCGCGCTCGTAGGGCATGCCGCGAACCACTTGCAGGCCCGAGACCTGATAGCGCTTGGTGAGATCGAAGACGGTGTGAAAGATGGGCGTATCGTCTTCGAGTTCAATCACGGTAGCGTTGGGAAAGATGCGGTGGATGCCGTCCATGAACTGCGCCCACTCGCGGCCGCCGTGGAAGTCATCGACGACGAGGAAGCCGCCGCGCTCGAAGTACTGCCGCAGCCGCGCGGCATGCGATGGGCTGAGGGTCCAGTCGCCGATGCCGACCGCGTAGATCCAGGGCCAGTTGTAGATGTCGTCGCTGTCGATGTCGACGATCTCCTCGACCGAGCGCACATGCACGCGGGAGAGGCGGCGCAGCCCCTGCATGAACTGGCGTTCGGACTTGTTGGCATCGGTGCCCCAGCGGGCGTGGCCGCGCCAATAGCCGTCGCGATAGGAGCGGAAGCGCAGGCGGGTGAAGGCGAACTCGGTCTTCTCCCAAGCATCGGGCGGATCTTCGGCGGGGTTCTGCATCTCGTGCTCATACTTGGCCCAGCGCCGCGCGCCGGTGGCCGCGGCGAGCGTGAGCACGACAGTGCAGGCGAGGAGGAGGCCCCGCGGGGTCATGCGTACATTGTATTCAGATCCGCACGGGGCCTCTGGGGGCTTACCAATTCACCATCAACGTCAGGTTCATGAGCGGCTGGCCGCCGAGCGAGGCCGTCGCCGGGTCGCCCGTCACCTTGGCGAAGGTCTGCGGGTTGAGGAAGTTCACGGTAGTGCCCGCGGGGTTGAAGTTGAAGGTCTTGAGGGCGTTCTGGAAGTCCCAGCGGATCTGCCAGCGGAAGCGCTCGCGGATGAGGAAGTTCTTCTGCGCGGAGACTTGGGACCAGATGAGCGGCATGCCCTGTCCGATGTTGCGTCCGGCGTTGCCGATGCGGAAGTTGCACTGCAAGCGCATGGCGGCGCCGGCCTCACCGGCGGGTACCGTTTGGGGGCAACCGCCGGGCAGGGCGAAATTGCTGATGTCGTAAATCGGGTTGATGCCGACCGAGTTGAAGCGGTCGCCGCCGAAGTCGCGCCAGTTGTCGCGCAGTTTGGGCGTGGCGACCACGTCCGGACGCCCGCCGCCGAAGCCGGTGCCGTAGTAATTGTACGGGCTGCCGGCGAAGCTGAAGGTCACCGGGTTGCCGCTTTCGAAGGTTTGGATCCAGGCGATGGAATAGCCGCCGAGGATCCAACTCTTCCAGCCGCTGGAGGCCCAGCGCTTGCCTTTGCCGGCGGGGAGATCGTAGTCAATGGTGGACACCCAACGGTGGGTGCGGTCGTAGCCGGCGCGCGCCTTTTCGAGGTTGCGATTCTGAATCGGGGCGACGCCGCCGCCGTTGTTGTCGCCATCCTGGCTGTTGATGACTTTGGCATAAGTGTAGAAGGTGTTGAAGAAGAATCCTTCCGAGAAGCGCTTCTCCACCTTCACCGTTCCGGAGTGGAAGGAGGAATGGCCGAAGTTGGAGCGGAACTGGATATTGCCGAATTGCGTGAAGGGGCGGAAATTCTGCGAGGCGGCGAGCACCTGCGCCTGCAAGGCCGGGTTGCCGGCGCCGAAGTCGATGGGGAAGAGGTTCGATTGCCAGTTCTCGACCAGGCCCACACCGTTCGAGCCCTGATAGGTCACTTCGAGCAGGTAGTCTCGCTTGAGCTCGTACTGAATACCAGCGTTCCAGGTCATGGAATAGGGGTTGCGGATGTTGGGGTCGCGCCACTGCGCGGTGCGCGATCCGAAGTTGGTGCCGATGAAGGGGGCGGTGCCGTTGGGCAGAATGTTGAACCGGAAGGGTTGCGGGCCCTGGCTGACGCGGAAGACGGGTGTTGGATCGCCGGGCGCGGCCTGCTGGTTGGCGATGGCCGTGTATTCGTCAAACTGGAGGCGGGCGCTGGGGAACTTGAGGTCGATGGTGTACATGCCGATGCCGCCGCGGAAGACCCAGCGTTGCTTGGGATTCCAGGCGAAGCCCAAGCGCGGATTGAAGTTGTTGTTGTCGCGGCGGTTGAGGGGGCTGCTCGAATGGACGATGGCTCCGCGGCGTCCCGTCAACGGGTCGATGGCGTTCTCATCGAAGTTGCTCTGCTGCCCATACTTGGTGTTGTACGGGGACTCGTTGGAATAGCGCAAGCCGGCGTTCATGGTAAGCGTGGGCGTGATTTTCCAATCGTCCTGGATGTAGAAGCTGTGAATGGAGGAGCGGGGCAGCCAGCTTGCCAGATCGAGTTGCACCTGGGCCTGGCTGACATAGCCGGTGAGGAAGCCGGCAAAGACGTTTCCGGTGTTGGGTTGGAGAGCGCCGGAGGCTTGCAGGCCCGCGGTCACGCCGGCGAAGTTGAAACTGACGGGACGGGCGATGATGGCGTTGTTCAGGCGGAAGCGGAGAATCTCGTAGCCGAACTTGAAGGCGTGCTTGCCGCGGACGACGGTGGTGTCGCTGCGAAACGACAATGTCTCGTTCGATTGGCGGCTCTGATTGGCGCCCGTGAGAGTGTAGACGCCGAAGGCGGGCATGAGGTCCGCCGAAACGTTGGGCACACCGAGGCGCTGCGCCCAGTTTTCGCCGAAGCTGCTCACGTCGGTGCGGTTGTCGCGGCGCAGATAGCCGGCGCGCGAGTCGTTGACGACGGACGGCGATACCACCCACGTGTAGCCGATGCTCGCGTTCCGTCCGGTGAACGGATTCCAGTTGCCTTGGCCGTGATCGAAGGCTTCGAGGCCGGGCCGGGTGATGCGCGGACGGCCGAAGCCGCTCTGGCTGTTTTGCGTGTAGCTCGAATACATTTTGAGGGCCGGCGAGAATTGGTGGTCGATGCGGAGGTTGTAGTCGTCGAAGAAGACGCGGGCGAACTCATCGGCCAGGAAGTTGCTTTGGGGTCCGGCGGTGGTGAAGCCGCCGGGCTGATTGGGACGCCACCAGGGATCGAATTCGAGGATCTTGCGGGCCACCGGATCGAACTGGCTTTGCGGGATGCGGTTGCCGGGGAAGGGGTCGCGGGCCCAGGCGCCATTCGGGTTGCGGCGCGTGGTGGCGGGGTCGAAGATCGCGTTGACATTGGCGACGGGGAAGTTGAAATCGCCGTTGAGCATCTGCTGGGTGGGGACGGTTTCGGTGAATTGGGCCACCTTCTTTTCGTGGAGGCGTTGATAGCCGAAGAAGAAGAAGGTTTTGTTGCGTCCGTCGTAGAGCTTGGGGATGTAGACGGGACCGCTGAGGTTCCCGTCGGGCTGCATGAAGAAGTTGGGGGTGCCGTTGGGCCGCGTAGGAGTGGGGGTGGATGCGCGGTTGCGGTCGAAGTAGCGGCGATGCTGCATGGCGCGCGTGCGGCCGTACCAGGAGGCCATGCCATGCAATTCATTGGTGCCACTCTTCTTCACGACGCTAATGACACCGCCGGCGGTGTGGCCGTACTCTGCCGGAGGCACGGAGGTGATGACTTTCACTTCGGCCACGGCGTTCTGAATCGGCTTGATGGTTTCGGTGCCGCCAAGCTGGTCATTCCCGACAACGCCATCCTCGAAGATGCCGGTGGTGGAGCTACGCTGTCCGGCGATGCGGTATCCGCCGAGGCTGCCGCCGTAAGCGAAGCCGCCGGTGGTGAGGCCCGGCGTGATATTGAGGGTGGAGTTGATGTAGCGCTGGTACAGGGGCATGTCGTAAAGCACATTGCCGGACATGACGGTGCCGGTGGCCGAGGTCTGGGTTTCGAGCAGTGGCGGCGCACCGGAAACCTCGACGGATTCGGAGAGGCTGCCCACCTGGAGAAGGGCGTCGACGGCGAGCGTGTCGCCGGTGCGAAGCTCGACGTCCTCGCGCACGAACCGCTTGAAACCCTGGCCTTCGAATGTGACGCGGTACATGCCGGGACTCAGCGATGTGACGCGATAGAGTCCCTCATTGTTGGTGACGGCGGTGAACTTGAAATTGGTGGCGGTCTGCACCACTGTCACGTTGACCTGCGGCACCACGGCGCCGGTGGCGTCCGTAACGCGGCCGCTGATGGTGGCAATGCCGACCTGAGCGGCGCCGAGCGCGCAAAAACCCAGGCATAGTACGGCCAGCTTGACCGTTGTTTTCATTGTGGATCCCCTTTCTCAGTAGTCCCGAACTGTTTTGCTGCGGATTATTTCAAAGAATTACGCCGTAAGCAAGGGGGTATCCGCCGCGCCGGCGGGAGAATGAGTGAATCTGCGTTTTAGTCCACGAAACGGAGCGTTCCGAAGCGCGCGGGCTGGTGCGGAGAAGGACGATCGAGTTGGGTGTCCGCCCAGACGCTCAGGCGGCGCTTGGGCTCGACGCCGTCCCAGCGGTTGAGGTTCGCGGTCCACTCGGCGCCGCGGGTCGGGGGGAGAGACTTCGTGAGTTCCTCGAAGTTGCGCCAGGGGATGGCGAGTTCGAGCGACCAGCCGTTGTCTGTGTCGGAAGTCATGTTCAATGTGCCGCGGATGCCGGTGGCAAGCAGAACGCCGGCGAAATCGATGCGTTTCAGGAGCAATTGCGGCCAGGCGTAGAAGTAATCGTAGAGCGTTCCGCGGGCGTTCATTTCCATTCCGTAATAAAAGCTCTGCTTGGGGTTGGGATTGAGGAAAAGCTCGACGGCATCGTCGCGGTAGGTGGGATCGTCGCGGCGGTCGAAGTGAGCGACGACATCGGTATCGTCGCAATCGTAAGCGGCATACAGATACTCATCGTCCCAAAGGAGGCGGACGACGGTTTTCTGTTTTGCTCCGGCCTGCTGCCAGGGGAACTGGAGTTCGGCGGTGGCGGCGCGCTTCCAGGCGGCGTCATCCAGTTTGCCGTCGATGACGAGCTTCGATGGGGCGCGGTGCACGTCGTAGGTTTGCGCGGCAAGGCCGAAGACGAGGAGTGGGAGGAGCATGGCTGGCTCTATTGTAAAGCCGGGGAGCTATGGCCGGCGCGAGACGCGGCGCCAGGAGATGTTGCGAAGCCAGCCTTCGCTATTGTAGGACGCGAAGCCGAAGGGGGCGGAGAGCTTGATTTCGCCGTGGCGGAGCGAGAGTTCGCGGCCGGCGATGGGGACGTTGACCACTTGCTCTTCGCCGATCCAGGCGCGGATGCGGTCGGCGGTGACGTGGAGGCGGAAGGAATACCAGCGCTCGTTGTCGAAGTGGAAATAGGTGCGCGTTTCGTTGCCGGCGGCGTCCCAGCCGTCGATGGAGGAGATGCCGACGATGTCGCCGCCCCAGCCGCCGGTGACCCACGTGCAGAAGGCGTCGCCGACGGGGAAGGTGAGCGAGGCGAAGAAATCGCCGCCGCGTTTGCGTTGGGCCTCGAAACGGATTTCGTAGTCGATTTTGAACGGCGGGCTGGAGAGCGTGACGCCGGTCATGGGCGCGCCGGGTTCGAGGACGATGGCGCCGGATTGGATGTGGACCTTGCCGCGGTTGGTGAAGGGGGTCTCGCGCCAGCCGGCGAGGGATTTGCCGTCGAAGAGGGGTTGCCAATCCTGGGCCGCGATGGGGAGGCTCAGGCCGAGGAGGACGGCGAGCGGGGTGAGGATCACGAATTGGAGGATAGCATGGGCGGACGGACGTGGCATGCTGGTACAGGAACAGACCATGGTGAGCAGACGAGGGTTTTTAGGCGGCGCGGCGGGGATGCCGGCGGCGCAAGGGCGCAGGCCGAATATTGTGTTTATCCTGTGCGACGACCACCGCTGGGACATGATGGGCTGCGCGGGGCATCCGTGGCTGAAGACTCCGCATCTCGATGCGCTGGCGGCGGGCGGGGCTCGATTCCGGAATGCGTTTGTGACGACGTCGCTGTGCTCGCCGAGCCGGGCTTCGATCCTCACGGGACTGTACGCGCATGCGCACGGGGTGGTGGATAATTTCCAGAAATTGCCAGAGCATTTGCCGACATTTCCTCAATTGCTGCGGGACAGCGGGTACCGGACGGCGTTCATCGGCAAATGGCACATGGGGGATCCGGACCTCGAACGCAAGGAGGCCGATAACAGCGATGTGCCGCAGCCGGGCTTCGACCATTGGATTTCGTTCCGGGGGCAAGGCGCGTACCGCGATCCGCTGCTCAATATCAACGGCGAGCGGAGGCGGGTGAAGGGGTACATGACCGACCTGCTGACCGAGGAGTCGCTGCGGTGGCTTCAGGGGCAGAGAGAACCCTTCTGCCTGTACCTATCGCAAAAGGCGGTGCATGCGGGGTTTGAACCGGCGGAACGGCATCGGGGGTTGTATACGGACGGGAAGGCTCCGCGTCCGGCGACGGCGGATTTGACCGAGGGCAAGCCGGAGTGGCTGATCCGCAAGCGGAACATGTCGCGGCACGGGCTGCGGAATCTGTATGCGGGGCAATACACGCTGGACACACTGTATCGGGATTATGCGCAAACGCTGATGGCGGTGGATGAGAGCGTGGGCGCAGTGATGGAGCAACTGCGGCGGCAAGGCGCGCTGGAGAACACGCTGGTGGTCTACATGGGGGACAACGGATTCCTCTTCGGAGAACAGGGTCTGGTGGACAAGCGGGTGATGTACGATCCTTCGATCCGGGTACCGTTGCTGGTGCACTGGCCGGCGGGGGTGCGCGCCGGGACGGTGGTGGACGGGATGGCGGCGAACATCGATATCGCACCGACCCTGCTGGCCGCGGCGGGGGTGAAGGCTCCGGCCATGCACGGGCGTTCGCTGGTGGGGTTGCTGCGCGGGGCCAGCGAAGGGTGGCGGAATGAAATGCTGTACGAGTACTTCTGGGATTATGAGGCGATGCACACGCCGACGGTGCTGGGACTGCGCACCGCGGATTACAGCTTTATGGAATACCAAGGCATTTGGGATGTGAACGAGTTGTATGACATGAGGCGGGACGCGGAGCAGAAGACGAACCTTCTGGCGGGGACTCGCGTGGCGACGCAGGCAGGGGGATGGTTCCAGCGGATCGGCGATGCGGAGTTGCGGGAGACGGTGCGCGGGTTGCGAAGGCGGATGGCGAGCATCCTTACGGAGACGGGAGCGCCGGCGCTGGCGAGAGGTCCAGTGCGTTGATTCCTTACAATGGATGGGGATGCTGATACTGCTGGCCGTGCTGGCCATGCCGGGCTTGGGGCAATTCACGGGAAACGCGGCTTGTGGGGAATGCCACCGGAACATCGTGAGACGGTATGCGGCGACGGTGATGTCGAAGGCAGGCGTATTGTGTGAGAACTGCCACGGGGCGGCGGGAATGCATGTGAAAGGGGCGGGACGGCTGGAGGTGCCGACGGCGCTGGAGGGCGCGGCGCGGGACGCGGTGTGCGGGCAGTGCCACTTTACGGGAGCAGCGCGGATTGCACGGGCAGGCCGGGATTTGGCTCGCTATCGCGCGGGGGAGTTGTTAACACGCTATGCGGCCTCCTTTGTGTACGCGGATGCGCCGGGTGTGGGAGGGGGGAAGATGGAGGAACTGGCGGCGAGCCGGTGCCGGCAGAAGGCGGGGGGAGAATTGTGGTGCGGAACGTGTCACGATACACATACCGGTGTAACCGACCGGACGGCCTGCGCGGGGTGCCACACGGCGCGGCAGTGCGCCCGGGGGAAGGATTGCGCGGGGTGCCATATGCCGGGGAAGGATCACCGGATGGTGCGGCGCAAGGGCGGTATGGGTGAGAAGGGGTGGCGGTTGCGGCCGTTTACGGCGGCGGATGAGGGGGTACGGGAGTTGGGGCTGGCCTACTACGAAGTCTGGACGAAGACAGGGGATTTGCGGCAACGGGATGAGGGGTTGCGGCTGTTGGGGGGAGTGGTTCGAAAAGACATGGCGGTGCGAAAAGCGCTGGCTGGAATGCAGAAAGTTGGGACCAAGACGAGATGAGAGCTAAGGCGTTGATCCTAGATATGGACGGGGTTTTAATTGATTCCAACCCATTACATGCCCAAGCATGGGTCCAGTATCTAGCGCAGTACGACAAGCCCGCCGATTCTATGTTGGAACGGATGCATGGCAAGAGGAACGACCAGATCGTGCGCGCGTTATTCGGCGAGGACTTGCCGGAAGAGGAAGTCTTTGCCCATGGCGCGGCGAAGGAGGCGTTGTACCGGACGCTGATGAAACCGCACGTGATGGAGAAACTGATTCCTGGGGTAGCGGCGTTTCTGGAGCGGCACAAGGGGAGCCGTTTGGGGGTGGCGAGCAATGCCGAGCCGGCGAACGTAGCCTTTGTCCTGGATGAAGGGGGGTTGCGCCATTATTTTGCCGCAGTGGTGGATGGGCATCAGGTGGCGCATCCGAAGCCCCATCCGGAGATCTACCTGCGGGTGGCCTCAGAGTTGGGCGTGCGGCCGGAGGAGTGTGTCATTTTCGAGGACTCGGCGACGGGGATCGAGGCGGCGCGAAGGGCTGGAGCGCGGGTGGTGGCGGTACGGTCGACGGAGGTACCGTTGCCGCCGACGGATTTTTCGATTCGCGATTTCAACGACCCTGCACTGGAGACATGGCTAGCGGAATCCTAATGCGGAAATGCCTGATAGGCGTCTGGCTGCTGGCGGCGGCGGCACAGGCGCAGGCTCCTGTTCCTTTAGCGGAGGCTTCGGCGCGAAAGGAAGGGGACAAGTCTCCGGCGCTCGAAGGCAAAGAGATTTTGGTCAAGGGGATCACGGCGTCGCGTCCGATACTGTTTGGGGAATACGCGCATTTGCCGATTCGGGATGGGTCCGGGCACGGGCTGATCTTGGAGGCGCCGGACTTCATGTTCGAGCGGGTGACGCCGGGCGATGTATTGGAGGTACGCGGAGTCATTGGGGTGCGCCTGGGAATGCCGGTGCTGCGTCCGGTGCAGTTGAACACGGCGGGGCAGAGTTCGCCGCCGGCGCCGTTGTCGCGGCGGATTCAGCAACTGCAACAGGTGGACGCGGTGGGTTTGACGGCGATGGTGCAGGGGCGGGTGGTGGCGCTCGGCGAGGACAGGGGAGGAGAATACATCCTGCTGAGCGACGATCAGCCGGTTCCCTACCCTATCTATCTGCCGCGGACGGCGAATCAGATCGGGAGCGGGTTGGGGCGGTACCGGGTTGGGGACCGGGTCCGGGTGACGGGGACGGCGGCGCAGGCGGCGACGGAGCCGCCCTTCGACAACAAATTCCGCATGGTAATCGCCGACGCGGCGGCGATTACGCTGATGGAGCGGAACTGGCTAGTTTCGCCGCAGGTGTTGCTGGGCGGGATTTCGGTGCTGCTGGCGATCGCCGGACTGGTATTGATGTGGCACCAAAGGCGGAGCAGGGTGCGGCGGTCGATCCGGCGGATTCATGGATTCTGCGAGGAGTTGCTGACTTCAGCCACCATCGAGGATGTGTACCGGAAGCTGCGGACACTGGCGCCGCGGGCAATGGAGATCAGCAGTGTAGAGGTGTTCCGCTTCGACCGCACGGCGCAGGTGCTGCGGCGGACGGTGGCTCCGGGGACGGAGTCGATGCCGACGCGGGCCGACCGCAACGATGAACGGGCAGACCACGCGGTTTCGCTGTGTTTCCGCAATCGCACGCCGCTGCATATCCCGGATACGCGGCGGAGTTCGCTGTATTGGGGGGCGAACCGGGAGAGCATTCCGCGGGCCGTGGTGTTGTTGCCGATGTTTGCGCGCGAGGAATTGATCGGGGTTTTGGAAGTAGCGCAGTACGAACGGCCGAAGCGGTTCCGGCTGGAGGAACTGACGGCGCTGCAACACATGGCCAACCAGGTGGCGATGGTGCTGAAGCTGATCGAGCAGTTGCAGCGCAAGGAGCAACTGATGCGCAGCGAGCGGCTGGCGGCAACGGGGCAGATTATTTCTGGCGTGGCGGGCGAATTGCGCGGACCACTGGAGTCGATTTTGTCGCTGGCGCACAAGCTGCTGGAGCACGGCGATCCGGAGGCAAAGGCGATTCTGAACGAATCGTTGCGGGCGACGGCGATTCTGTCGCGCTACAGCCAGGTGGCGGCGAAGGACGAGGAAGTGTCCAATGTGGAGATGAACGCGCTGGTGCAGAACGCGGTGCAGGCGTGCCGGAAGGAGATGCAGGCGGGCGACGTGCAGATGCAACTGGCGCTGTCGGGGGATGCGTTGTGGGTAGCCGGATCGGCGAAGCAACTGGAGACGGTGGTGAAGAACCTGATTCTGCTGGCGGCGCGGTCGGCGAAGGCTTCGCTCGACCGGACGGTGCGAATCGAGAGCATGCAGAGCATGCGGCGTGTGGTGATCGCGGTGCAGTATGGCGTGCTGTACTTCGATGAAACGCTGGGGGCGTCGACGCCGGGTCCACGGGATTCGGAAGGGATCGGCTTCAGCGTGTGCAAGGGCATTCTGCACGGGCAGGGGGGAGATATCCGGATTGTGCGGGCGGGCGAGCATTCGTGCCGTTTGGAGATCGACCTGCCGGCGGCGTTTCCGGCCGAGCAGGCGCCGGCGCCGCAACAGAACGGTTCGCGGCGGGTATCGCGGC
>CAYOBO010000181.1:0-10290 GCA_964402295.1 uncultured Candidatus Solibacter sp.
CCCAATGCGGGCCATCGCGCGCTGGCCGCGCTGGAGAAGAGCAAGCCCGCGTTCACACTGATCACGCAGAACGTCGACGGATTGCACGCGCGCGCCGGCAGCGGCAACCCGCTGTTGCTGCATGGCGATATCTGGACGCTGCGGTGCACCCGCTGCGGCGCTTGTGTGCGGGACTACTCCGCGAATCTGGAAACGCTACCGCCGGTTTGCGCGTGCGGGGGAGTGCAGCGGCCGGGCGTGGTGTGGTTCGGGGAATCGCTGCCGCAGGACATCTGGCGGCAGGCCGAACAAGCGGCCCGCGCAGCGGACCTGCTGTTGGTTGTCGGCACCTCGGCACTGGTGTATCCGGCAGCGGGCTTGATTCACTTGGCACAGCAATCGGGGGCGAAGGTGATCGAGATGAATGCCGCGGAGACACCGGTCTCGGGGGTAGTGGATTGTTCCCTGCGGGGCGCCTCCGGGGTGATTCTGCCGGAGCTGGTCACTGTTCTGTCAACACCGTGACCCCAAGTGGCGTTGAGAATGGATTGATGATTCGGAGCCCGGCGATGCGCTGGCCGTGGTTCAAATCTTCGGTGAGGATGATGGTTGCGCCTTGCTCTTCCGCGGAGGCGATGATCAAGCTATCCCAAAATGACAATTGGTTGGCCTCGCCGATTTCCGAAGCTCGCAGGATAGTGGTCGGTGTGGAAGGTGCATGAACCCAAGTGGCGTAGGATCGCACAACCTCACGTGCGGTCGCCGAAGACATTGGAGGAGTCGCTTTCCGGGTGATGTTGACGTAGAACTCCTGAAGCACCTGCGTACTGAGGACGCCTGCGTTCGTGCGCCACAGGTGCAGCAGCAATTCGGCGGCACGCTGGTGCTTGGTTTCCAGTGCTGAATCGTAGGCGTAGATTAGGATGTTCGTGTCAACGAAGACCCTTCCGGTCATGCAACGCCTCTCGGTCTCCCATTCCTTGTCCCCCGTGCGGTTGTGCGTTATCCATCAGAGCGAGGGCTACCGCCATCGCTTGCTGGTAGGCCTCGTCGCGTCGCGAGGCACGGTCCAGTTCCTCGGCGAGATAGGCGCTGATGCTGAGTCCGCGCTGTGCCGCAACACCGCGAACTCGCTTGAGTATCCGCTGGTCGAGTGAGAGCGTGATGTTTTGTTTAGGCACCCTCCTTCAAGTTACACGTAATTTGCGTGTGAGTCAATCCAGATTCACTTAGCGGACTTGGCGGCTGATTGCGTGGTCCTTTGTTAGCGGTGAGTGAAAGGGCGGACTTCAAGAAATCCCAGAAACCTGTAGAAATGGTAGGCGTCCGCTGGTCAGGGTAAGGAACGCGATGATCGAACAAGGGAGATTCGGGCCGATGCAGCGTTCTCACGTGGGCTCCTCAGATGATCGCAGATGGATCTTTGCGCCCGATGAACCGGTCCAAGTGCAAGAGGAGTACGAGACCGAAGAATATTCACCTGGCGCGCGGGAAGCAGTGGCAGTTAGTTCCATGAACCGCGCGGCAGGATCTTCGCGTACTCGTCACATCGCCGCCGACAACATAACTCCTTTCCCTGCAACACACCTCTTCGGATGGCACAGCCCTCCCCGAAACCGCCGCGTTAGCATGGAATCGGGCTGGAGGCCTCACACGCCCGCCCGGCGCACTTTACATTATTTGACAAAATCTGACACTTTTTCAAAAATGACAGAGCGTAAAAAATGACAAAACGAACCCAAGCCCCGTTGCGCCTGCCCGGGCTATCCTAAAAGCTAGCACCATGAAAATCGGATACTGGGACGCCTTCAGCGGCATCAGCGGCGACATGAGCATCGGCTCGCTCCTCGACGCCGGAGCCTCGTTCAACGATCTCACGGCGGGGCTCGCCTCGCTCCAGACGGGCGCCTCCTTCCGCTGCGAGCGCACAATGCGCAAGGGCATCACCGCCTCCAAATTCCACGTCGATTACGAGCCGCAGAAGAAACACCGCCATCTGCACCATATCGTCGCCATGATCGAGGGTTCGGATCTGCCGGCCCCCGTCAAGCAGAACTCCATCAAGGTCTTCCAAAACCTCGCCGAAGCCGAAGCGCATGTGCACGGCACCACCATCCAGAAAGTCCATTTCCACGAAGTCGGCGCGGTGGATTCCATCTGCGACATCGTCGGCGCTTGCCTCGCCCTGCACCTGCTCGGCGTCGACACTATCCACTGCTCGCAAATCAATGTCGGCAGCGGCACCGCCAACACCGAGCACGGCGTCCTGCCGGTGCCTACGCCCGCCACCGCACTGCTACTCAAGGACAAGCCCATCTATTCGGCAGGCCCGGCGATGGAGCTGACCACACCCACGGGCGCCGCGCTGGCGGTGACGCTCGCCGAATCCTTCGGACCCATGCCCCCCATGCGCATTCAATCCATCGGCTACGGCGCGGGCGATCGCGACTTCCCCGTCCAGGCCAACGTCCTGCGCTTCACGCTCGGCGAATCCAACAGCGCGAGCGAAGCCACCACGGTCACCGTGCTCGAAGCGAACATCGACGATTGTTCCCCACAGGTGCTCGGCTACGCCATGGACCGGCTGTTTGCGGCCGGGGCGCTCGACGTCACCATCGAGCCGTTGCTGATGAAGAAGAACCGCCAGGGCTCGCTGCTGCGCGTCATCGCCACGCCGCACACCCAGGAAGCACTCGCCGAGATCGTTTTCCTGGAGACGTCCACCCTCGGCCTGCGCCTGTACAAGGCGGAACGGCGCGTGCTGGCGCGCCAAATTGTCGAAGTCGACACGCCGCATGGCAAAATAAGAATGAAGGTTTCCGGCGGCGGCAGTTTCGCGCCCGAATACGACGATTGCCGCAAGCTGGCCGAAGCCACGGGCACTCCGCTCAGGCAGATCCTCGCCGACGCCAATCTCGCATATTTGAAGAACACCCGATGAAATACTACATTACGGTCCCGATTTATTACGTCAACGCCGCTCCGCATATCGGCCATTTCTATACCACCATGGTTGCCGATGCCTTGAAGCGTTTCAAGCAGATGCAGGGCTATGAAGTAGTGCTCGCCACCGGCAGCGACGAAAACAGCGTCAACGTGGAACGCGCCGCGGCGGCCCGCAACATGTCGCCCGGCGATTACGCGGCCATCATCGCCGAAGAGTTCCGCCGCACGTGGGAAAAGACCGGACTCGGCGTGGACCGCTTCTTCCGCACCTCGGACCCGCGCCATCACGAAACCGTGCAGTGGCTGTTTCAGCGCTGCGTCGAGCGAGGCTGGATTTACAAAGGCGCCTACACCGGCCAGTATTGCTTTTCCTGCAACCTCTACGTCAACGAAGCCAAGCCCGGCGATCCGTGCCCCGATTGCGGCCGCCCGACGGAAACCGTCACCGAGGAAAACTACTTCTTCAAGCTCTCCGCCTTTCAGGACCGCCTGTTGAAACTCTACGAAGAGCACCCCGAGTTCATGCAGCCGGAAATCCGGCGCAATGAAGTAATTTCGTTCGTCAAGCAGGGGCTGAACGATCTGTCGATCACGCGCTCCAATCTGACGTGGGGCATCCCGGTGCCGGTGGAAGGCAAGCACATCTTCTACGTCTGGTTCGATGCGCTCATCACCTATCTGACGGCCGTGCGCAATGACGAACTGTGGCCCGCCGACCTTCACCTGATCGGCAAAGAGATCATCCGCTTTCACGCCATCTACTGGCCGGCGTTCCTGATGGCTGCGGACCTGCCGCTGCCCAAGCGCGTCTTCGCCCACGGCTGGCTGCTGTTCGATAACGAAAAAATGAGCAAGACGAAGGGCAACATCGTCCGCGCCACGCCCATTCAGGACGTGATCGGAATCGAGGCCCTGCGCTATTACCTGCTGCGCGAAATCCCCTTCGGCTCGGACGGCAACTTCACCTACGATGCCCTGGTCACGCGCTACAACGCCGATCTTGCCAACGGGCTCGGCAACCTGGTCAGCCGTACGCTGAACATGATCAGCCAGTACCGCAAGGGAATCATTCCAGCGGCTGAAGGCGCAACCGGCGCCGAGATCGCGGAGAAAGCCAAGGAGGCGATCGCGGCGTATTTGAACTTCTTTGAGAACTTCGAATTCTCCAAAGGCTTGGAAGCGCTGTGGTCGCTGCTGTCGAGCGTCGATAAATTCATCGTCACCCAAGCCCCGTGGAAGATGGTGAAGGATGCCGATGCGCAACAGGCGCTCGATGCGACGCTCTACACCGCGCTCGAAGTGTGCCGCATCGCCACCGTGCTGCTGCATCCCATTCTGCCCGATGCGACGCGCAAGATCTGGGCGCAACTCGGCATGGCGGAGCCTATCGAGAAGCAGGCCATCGGCCAAACCGCGTGGGGCCAGTTGCCCGCGGGCCAGAAAATCGGCCTGCCCGAAGCCGTCTTTCCGCGCATTGACGCCAAGATCGCCGTGCCGAAGCTGATTGAAGCCGAGCTCGAAGAGAAGGCGCGCCAGGACCGGCTGCTCGGCAAAACGCCGGCGGCCGAGCCGGAGCCCGCACCTTCGAACATCGCGCCGATTGAGCCGCCGATTACCATCGACGATTTCACCAAGGTCGATCTGCGCGTCGGCCGCGTACTGTCGGCGGAGAAGGTGAAAGGCGCCGACAAGCTGCTGCACTTGAGCGTGGACATCGGCGAAGGGCAACCGCGGAGCATCGTGGCGGGCATCGCGCAGGCCTATCGGCCTGAGCAGCTCATCCATCGCAAGGTGGTGATCGTGGCCAACCTCGAGCCGCGCAAGCTGCGGGGGCTGACGTCGCAGGGGATGATTGTGGCGGCATCGCTCGAAGGCGGTTCGCCGGTGCTGGCCGCCTTCCTCGAAGATGTGCCTGTGGGCGCAAGACTGAAGTGAGCCTCATCGATTCGCATTGCCATCTCGACGGGCCGCAGTTCGATGCGGACCGCGATGCCGCCATCGAGCGCGCGCTCCAGGCGGGAGTGACGACCCTGCTCGCCATCGGCACCGGCAACGGACCGCCGGATCTCGAAGCGGGTATCCGCCTGGCCGACCGCTACCCGCACATCTACGCAACCGTGGGCGTGCATCCGCATCACGCGGCCAAGGCCACGGACCGCACGATTCTGGAGCTCGAAGCCCTGCTCGGTCATCCAAAAGTCTTGGGGATTGGAGAAATGGGGCTCGATTACCATTACAACTTCTCGCCACCGGACGTGCAGCGCGAGGTGTTCCGCGCACAGCTCGATGTGGCCGCGCGCCGTGCCAAGCCGGTCATCATCCACACGCGGGAGGCGTGGGAGGATACTTTCGCGATCCTGGAATCGCACTGGAAGGGTAAGGGCATCATGCACTGCTTCAGCGGAGGCCCGGCAGAGGCGCGGCGCAGCCTCGCGCTGGGGTTCCACATCAGCTTTGCCGGCGTGGTCACGTTTCCCAAGGCTGTCGACTTGCAGCAGGCCGCGCGGGAGGTCCCGGCGGACCGTTACCTGGTGGAAACCGACTCTCCCTACCTGGCCCCTGTGCCCTATCGCGGCAAACGCAACGAACCGGCCTACGTGAAACACACAGCGGACAAGCTTGCCTTCATTCGCGGGGTGCCGCCGGAAGTTGTCGCCGAACAGACCGCAAACAACTTCCGGACCCTCATGGGTCTGGCCTGAAGTACGTTAGACTGGAAGATTCCACATGGGCTTTTCAAGCAGACTGGGGCAATCGCTCACGGCCAAGGAAATCCTCGATCTCGTCAAGGACGACTTGAAGAAAGTCGAAGCGGAGCTCAGTGTCGAATCCGTGGCCAGCGTCGAGACGGTGACGGCGATTGCACAGTACCTGCAAAACGCCGGCGGCAAGCGCATCCGGCCCATTCTGCTGTTGTTGGCGACGCGCATGTCCGGTCCGGTCACTCCGGCTGCCATCCGCATGGCGGCCATCGTCGAGCTGATCCATGCGGCGACGCTGATCCACGACGATGTGATCGACGGGGCGCAGACGCGGCGCGGGCGCCCATCCGCCAATGCCATGTGGGGCAATCACATGTCGGTGCTGGCCGGCGACTGGCTGTACATGCAGGCGTTCCAGATCGCCTTGCGCGAGCGCAACTTCCATGTGCTCGACATGCTCATTAACCTCACGCAGATGATGGTGGAGGGCGAGTTGCTGCAACTGGAGCGCATCGGCAAGATCCACGTTTCCGAAGCCGATTACATGCAGTTGATCGACCGCAAGACGGCCTGCCTGTTTTCGGTGTGCGCCAAGCTCGGCTCGCACATTGCCGGAGCCGACGATGCGTCGGAGAACAAGCTGGGCGACTTCGCCTGGAACCTGGGGATTGCATTTCAGCTTGTGGATGACGTGCTGGATTTCACGGCGCGGGAGACGATTCTGGGCAAACCCGTGGGCGGGGATTTGCGCGAAGGCAAGGTCACGCTCCCCCTGATCTATGCGCTCGAATCGGCGTCCTCGGAAGAGCGGGCCATGGTGGAGCGCGTGCTCGCCGACCGCAACTACGACAAGGTGCCGTTCTCGAAGATCCATCGTATGGTGGAGCGGCGCGGCGGCATCGAACGCGTGCGCGAGCGGGCCAAGGAGTTCACGGAACGCGCCCGCACGTTGATCGGCGAGTTCCCCGAATCGCCGTACCAGCGTGCTCTGGCGGCGGTGACGGACCTGGTGACCGACCGCGACCGTTAGCGCTTCCCGGCCAGCGAAAGCCGGAACCACGGCGGGTGAGTGCGGACCACTACGCATCGTAGTCCCGCGGCTCCCGCGAGCGCGCCCAGTTCCTTGCGCCGAAAGGCGGCTTCCACGGACACCGGTCCATCGTGTAGCGTGATGGCGTGCCAGCCGAAGAGCCAGCGCGTGGCGGGCAGGAAGGCGCGGGCGAGGATGCTTCGTTCGAGGTCGATCGCCTGAACATGCCGGCGCGACACGCGGCGCATCTCCTGAAGCAGCCGCACGACATCGCCATCCTCGAAGTGGTGCAGGAATAGGCTACAGGAAACGACATCGAACGTCGCATCGGCAAAGGGCAAGTGAAAGGCGTCGGCCACCAGCTTCGGTTCGGCGGCGAGCCGCAAGTTGCGTGCGATGCGGTCGATCGATACGACTCGCGCTTTCGGAAAAGCTCGTTGTACGACTGCGCCGGTGTCTCCCGATGCCGCACCGATATCGAGCATGCGGAACGGCTCCGAAGGTGCATACAGCCGGCGCAGGGAAGCCCGCAGCACGGCATGCCCGCCAAACCAGCGATTGATGCGCTGGAGGTCCGCCAGGTTCGCCGCCGCCTCGGCGTCCGGCGCGGCGTCCAGTATTTCCGCGCGAATCACACGCCGTGGCAGGAAATCCATGTCTGCTATGTTAAACTGCCCCGAGTGGATATCGTTTCCGGAAATTTAGGTTGGATCGAAGTCATCTGCGGGCCCATGTTCTCCGGCAAGAGCGAAGAACTCATTCGCCGCTTGCGCCGCGCCAAGATCGCCCGCAAACGAGTGCAGGTCTTCAAGCCCGTCATGGATGACCGCTACTCGGTCGATGAGATCGTTTCGCACGCCGAACAGCGGCTGAAGGCGGAAGTCGTGGGGGCGGCGAAAGAGATACTCGACCGCCTCGACTGGCGCACCCAGGTGGTCGGCGTGGATGAATCGAACTTCTTCGGCTCGGAATTGGTGGAGGTAGCCCAGCAGTTGGCCGATAGCGGCAAACAGGTGATCATCGCCGGGTTGGATACGGATTACATGGGCCGGCCGTTCCCGCCCATGCCCGAACTGCTGTGCGTCGCCGAGTCCATCGCCAAGACGCTGGCCATCTGCATGCGCTGCGGCAATCCGGCCAAGCACAATCAGCGCCTGGTGGAGAGCGACGATCTCATCGTGGTGGGCGCGGCGGGAATGTATGAAGCGCGCTGCCGGCGCTGCTTCGAGCCGGGGGTCCCCAAGCAGGAATACTTCGAGTTCGCGCGCCCCGGGCGCGTGGTGGCAGCCAGTACCTGAAACAATCGTTTCCCGCGTCAGTTAAAATAGGAAACAGTATCTCTCTCAACCCTTGAACCAGGAGCTGAAATCGTGAACGAGCCATCCACTCATTATGTCGCCCCCTCGGGCGGATCGAACGTGAAGATCGCGATTCTGTTCGGAGCCGTGCTGGCGCTGCTCGCCGCCAACGTCTACCTGTTTCTGCAACTGGATCACGTCCGCAACGACATGGCCAAGGACCGCGAAGCGCTGCAAGCCGAGATTGCCAATCTGCGCGAAGCTTCCTCGGTAACGGCGCAAACCAATCGCCGTACGGTGGAGAATCTGCGCGATGAACTGGAGACCGCGCGGCGGCAGGCGGCGATGGCCGTTGGACAAGCCAAGACGGATGCTGAAAGCAAGGTGCTGGAGCTGAACAAGCGGCTCGAAAGCGCGCAGAAGAAGGCGGAAGCGGATCGCGCCGCCATCAAGAGTGAAATCGGCGAGGTCAAGAAAGACACGGTCGAAACGAAAGAGAAGCTCGGCGCGGTGGGCACCGAAGTCGGCGTGGTAAAGAGCGAGGTAGCCTCCACCAAGTCCGAGTTGGACAAGACAATCAACGAGCTCAAGTCCGTACGCGGGGATCTGGGCGTACAGAGCGGGCTCATCGCCACCAACAGCAAGGAGTTGGCGGCCCTCATCGCCAAGGGGGAGCGCAACTACTACGAGTTCAACCTCACCAAGACCAAAGCTCCGATGAAGGTCGGCGATATCGCGCTGCTGCTCAAGAAAGCCGACGTGAAGAGAAACCGCTACACCGTCGAGGTCTACGCCGACGACAAGAAGACCGAGAAGAAGGACAAGACGATCAACGAGCCGTTGCAGTTCTACACTTCGAAGGCGCGCATTCCGTATGAACTGGTGGTCAACGAAGTCAAGAAGGACAACATCATCGGCTACTTGGCCACGCCGAAGGTAACCGTCGCCCGCTAATCCAGCGGCAGTGCCGAGGTTTGCAGCTTCGGCTGCCCCTTGATCTCAACTTTCACCTTCTCGCCGAGCCCCAGGTTTCCGGTGATGGTCAAGGTGTAGTTGCCGCGCACCACATCGTAGATCCGCGAGGCAATGGAACTGCCCTCGGCCGTGCGCTGCATGTCGCGCAACAGGAACGACGCGCCGCCGGTGCCGCGGGCCAGCGTCTCGAACAACGAACGTCCCGAACCGGAAGCGTAGACGGGATAGATGCTCACTCCGTTCTTGCGGGCCAGGCGGATAATCTCGCGCTCGTGGAGCCGGCTGGGGCCTTCGATCCCGGTGGTGACCAGCAGGATGACGCGCCGGAAGGTGGAATGATCGAAGCCGCCGTCCATGGCCGCGAACAGCCCGTCCAGCACTTTCGGCGAATTGCCGTAACGGACCTTGGCGAGCGAGGCTTCGAGCAATTGCTTGCTGGAGGTGAAGTCCTGAATCATCTCGGCGCTCGAATCGAAGCTGACGATAGCCATCTGCTCTTTGTCCTTCAGTTCGGCGATGAGGCTGGAGGCGACGGGCTGAACCATGCCGCCGACGAGGCTGGTGTCCACCATCAGCATGACGTCGACGGGCTTGCGGGAAAACTCGGCGGCCTCGACGCGGCGTGGGAGCTTGTCTTCGAGGACGGTGAAATCTTCAGCCTTGAGGTTTTCCACGGGGCGGCCGGTTTTCTGCTCCACCACCGTCACCAGGATGCGCATCGCGGCCGGTGCGGCGAGGGCAAAGGAGAGCAGCAGGGGAAGCAGTTTTTTCATTCGGATGCCTTGCGGTCGGCGGGAGGGGGGTCGCCCTCGTCGCGCCCGGTGACTTTGACCTGGATGCCGGTATCGAGGCGGGCCAGTGGGCCTGTAGCGACCTGCTCGCCTTCCTGCAATCCTTCGAGGATTTCGATTGCGCCATCGAAGCGGTCGCCGACCTTCACTTCCCGGGCCTCGATGACTTCCCGATGGATGACGTAGGCTTTGTTGGAGCCAAGCACGTAGTTGACGGCGCGCGCCGGGACAACCATGATGCGCTCATTCTTGTCGGTGGGAACACGGGCGCGGGCATAGGAGCCGGGCTTCAGTTCACCGCGCGGGTTCGGGATGAGAGCTTCGACGACGAAGGTACGCTTGGTCTGATCGACTGTGGGTGCGATGCGCCAGATCTTCCCCGAGAACTTACGGCCGGTGAACGCCTCGACGGAGATCTCCGCGGTCTGGCCGTTCTTGATCCAGGGCGCCATGCGCTCGGGGACTTCGAGGCGAAGGCGAATGGGATCGGTTTTCACGAGAGTCAGCAAGGGCGCGTTGGGGCGCACGTATTGGCCGACGGCCACCTGGCGGTCCTTGACGAAGGCGGC
>CAYOBO010000182.1:0-10118 GCA_964402295.1 uncultured Candidatus Solibacter sp.
ATCTTCAACAGCACTTCGCCCGCTGATACTTCGCCTTCAGCCGGTGCTCGCTGAATCGCCGCCACTCCTCCGGCGAATGCGTCAACCCGTGCGCCGCCAAGTGCCGTTCATAGGCGTTTTCATCCGCCAGTTCCTTCAGCAATCCCACCACCAATGCGAAGAAGCGCTTCATACTTCCTCCGCCCGCAGCGTCGACAGAACGAACGGCGTTTCGCTCACCTTGGCCTCGCGCGTGCCGCGCAGAATCCCCGCCCACAGCAGGATTGAGTCCACGAGAATCGTCGTCACCAACACCAGGAACAATCCGCACACCGCCGCATCTAGCCGGTTATTGAAAATCACCGTTTGTGTTTCGGCGATCTTTGCCGCCGCCACTTTGCCGGCATCCAACATGCCCTGCAACTGATCGGCCTGGGCGAGGAATCCGATGCGCGGAATCGGCGAGAAAATCTTCTGCCACGCCGCCGCGTAGCACACGATCACCAGCCAGGCCAACGGCGTGCACGTGATCCACATATACTTTGCGCCATGCATCTTGATGAGAATCGTGGTGGCCACGCAGAGCGCAATCGCCGCCAGCAATTGATTGGCAATCCCGAACAGCGGCCACAGCGAATTGATGCCGCCCAGCGGATCGCGCACGCCCTGAATCAGAAAATATCCCCACGCCAGCACAATGACGGCGCTCGATCCAATGACGCCCGGCATCCAACTGGTCTCGCCCAGTTTCCGATGCACATTCCCCAGCAGATCCTGTAGCATGAAGCGCCCGACGCGCGTTCCGGCGTCGATCACCGTGAGAATGAACAACGCCTCGAACATGATGGCGAAGTGATACCAGAAGCTCAACAGCGCCTTCCCTCCCCCGCTCGAAGCGAAGATGTGCGCCATCCCGAGCGCCAAGGAAGGCGCGCCGCCCGTGCGGTAGAACAGCGTCTCCTCGCCCACATCGGAGGCTAGCGAAGCCATCTGCGCCGCCGTCACCGGAAAACCCCAACCGCTGATGGTGGCCGCCGCCGCCTCGGGAGTGCCGCCGACAATCCCCGCCGGCGAATTCACGGCGAAGAATACACCCGGCTGCAAGACACTGGCCGAGATAATCGCCATGATCGCCACGAAGCTCTCCAGCAGCATCGACCCGTAGCCCACCGGCCACACGTGCCATTCCTTGGCTACCATCTTCGGCGACGTGCCCGATGAGATCAGCGAATGAAATCCGCTAATGGCGCCGCAAGCGATCGTAATAAAACAAAATGGGAAGATTTTTCCGGCAAAAATCGGCCCGTTGCCATCCACGAATCGCGTGAACGCCGGCAGTTCCAGGTTCGGACGCACGAACAGAATCCCCACGCCCAGCAGCAGCACCACGCCCAGCTTCACGAACGTGCTCAGGTAGTCGCGCGGAGCGAGCAGCAGCCATACCGGCAAGGCGCTGGCGAAGAATCCATAAATGATCACCGCCACCGCCAGAGCGATGCCGCTCATGGTGAACCACGGCGCCAGCACCGGCGAATGCGCCACGGCTTCCCCCGCGAAGATGCTGGCCATCACCAGCACAAAGCCGATCAGCGAAACCTCCAGCACCTTGCCCGGACGCCAGTAGCGTAAATACACACCCATGAAAACGGCGATCGGCATGGTGGCCGCGATCGTAAACGTCCCCCAGGGGCTCCCCTTCAGCGCATTCACCACCACCAGAGCCACCACCGCCAGCAGAATGATCATGATCAGCAATACCGTCAACAGAGCCGTCACGCCGCCCAGCCGCCCGATCTCCTCGCGGGCCATCTGCCCCAGCGATTTCCCATCGCGCCGCATCGACGAAAACAGAATCACGAAATCCTGCACCGCGCCGCCCAGCACGGCGCCGACAATGATCCACAACGTTCCGGGCAAATACCCGAACTGCGCGGCCAGCGTCGGCCCCACCAGCGGTCCCGGACCGGCAATGGCCGCGAAATGATGCCCGAACAGAATCCATTTGTTCGTCGGCTCGAAATCGTGCCCGTTGCGCAGCCGCTCGGCCGGCGTGGCCCGGTTGTTATCGAGCATCATCACCTTCGCCGCGATGAACTTCGCATAGAAGCGAAACCCGATGAGATACACGCAGACGGAAGCCAGCACCAGCCACATGCTGTTCACCGTCTCGCCGCGATTCATGGCGATGCCCGCCAAGCCATAGGCGCCCAGAACCGCCACGGCGCCCCAGCTCAGATGCCCGAGTGTTTTCTTCATTCCCTGTCTGCTCTCCCCCGCGGTTTACTGCGCCGGAATGCGCGTGGTGTGCCGCTCGATCATCTGCCACTGGTTGCCGTTCTTGATCCACACTTGCAGCATGGTCAAGGGAATGTCGCCCGCCGGGTTGCGCGCGGTCATCTTCGCGCGGATGGTGGCCGCCTTGCCGTACACGTGGATGGTCTGCTCATGAATCTCGAAGTTTCCTTTCGATTTCACCAGCGCGGCAATGGCCTCCTGCTTGGTTTCGAGCTTCGCGTTGGAGTGGCTGTATTGCAGCCCGTCGGCCAGCACTTTGTTCAAGCCGGCTGCATCGCCGGCGCGCGCCGCCTTGAGGAACGCCTCGTGCGCCGCGCGCACCGCCGCTTCATCCGCCGTCTCTCCGAACGCGCACAGCGACAGCCCAAACACAATCGTGGTGAGTAAGAAAGTCTTCATAGACTGTGATGATACAGAATTCGCGCCCGCGGCGCTTAGAATCGCCCCAGCTTGCGCAGCATCGGCCGGGTGTTGCCGTGGCCCGGCAGATCCACTGAATGCACCGGCTTCCAGTCTTTGTCCAATGCCCCGATATAGCGCGCCTGATCGCGCTCCAGCCCCATCAGCACGACATTGATCCCCAGCTCCGGATACACCAACAGGCGGTACTGCATCTCGCCGGCGCTCTCGCGCCAGCGGTCTTCCTTGGGCTGCCCCAACAGCCGGATGACGGCATGGTAATCGTCCGTTGCTTTCAAATTCAGCGATTTCTGCTCAATCCCGACAAATTCCACGTTCGCCGGATCGGTCTTGCTGCGGTAGTAGCGGAGCACGCCCAGCGTCACCACCAGCATCGCCGCCATGGCGATCAGGATCAGCTTCCCGATGCGCGATTCGGCGCCTTCGGATGCCCGCATTTCCTGCATCCGTGTGGGGGGCGCCGGCGTCTCCTCGACAGGCGGACGCGCATAGTCGTTCACCGCCTTCGGCATCTCGATGACGCGCCGCTCATGCGGCCACAGCGACCCGGCGCGATACTCCAATTCGCGCTTCAAACCCACGATCATCACCGGCTCATCCACCTTCGACAGCTCCCCCAGAAACCGCCGCGGCACCCACACTTCCATCCCTGTCTTCGTATTGGTGACCAGAATCTCAGACCAGGTGGCCTGCTTAAAGATCCACTCATTATGCTCCACACCCACCACGGGCGGATAAAAGGAGAACGGGCGATCGCCCATATTTTCCAAAGCCGGTGGAGTAGGAGGAATCGACACGTGGTAGCCCGCTTCAATCTTACCTTACCCGGCGCGTCCCGCACCCTGCCACAATAGAAGCGCAATGTCCATTCGAAAAGAAGACGCCCTTGAGTACCACTCCTCACCGGCGCCAGGGAAGATCGCTGTCGTTCCGACCAAACCCTGCCGTACACAGCGCGACCTGAGCCTTGCCTATTCGCCCGGCGTCGCCGTTCCTTGCCTGGAAATTGAAAAGGATCCCAACAAAGTCTATCAATACACCGCGAAGGGCAACCTGGTTGCCGTCGTCACCAACGGCACCGCCGTCCTCGGACTCGGCAACATCGGCGCCATGGCCGGCAAACCCGTCATGGAAGGTAAGGGAGTGCTGTTTAAGCGATTCGCGGACATCGACGTTTTCGATATCGAACTCAACACCAAGGATCCCAAGGAAATCATCCGCACCTGCCAGATTCTGGAGCCCACCTTCGGCGGTATCAACCTCGAAGACATTCGTGCCCCGGAATGTTTCGAGATCGAGGAGGAACTGCGCCGCACGCTGAAAATCCCCGTCTTCCACGACGACCAGCACGGCACGGCCATCATCGCCGGCGCGGCACTGCTCAACGCCGCCGAAATCACGGGCAAAAGCCTGGATTCCATCAAGGCCGTCTTCAACGGCGCCGGCGCAAGCGGCATCGCCTGCGCCGAGCACTTCATCAAACTCGGCATCCGGCGCGAACACATCACCATGTGCGACACCGCGGGTGTGGTCTACAAGGGCCGCACCAACCATATGAATCCGTACAAGGAGCGCTTCGCCCGCGAAACCGCCGCCCGCACGCTGGCCGACGCCTTGCAGGGCGCCGATGTCTTCTTCGGACTCTCGGCGGCCAATTGCGTCACGCCCGAAATGCTGCTCTCCATGGCCCCCAATCCTATCGTTTTCGCCATGGCCAACCCCGATCCCGAAATTGCCTACGACCTCGCCGTGGCCACGCGCAGCGACCTCATCATGGCCACCGGCCGCTCCGACTACCCCAACCAGGTGAACAACGTCCTCGGCTTCCCGTTCATCTTCCGCGGCGCGCTCGACGTGCGCGCCACCACCATCAACGACGAGATGAAGCTCGCCGCCACCAAAGCCATCGCCGCACTCGCCAAGGAAGACGTCCCCGACGCCGTCCGCCGCGCCTACGGCGTCGATCACATGGAGTTCGGACCCAAGTACATCATTCCCACGCCGTTCGATTCGCGTGTCCTCATCTGGGTCGCCTCCGCCGTTGCCAAAGCCGCCATCGACACGGGCGTCGCACAGCTCCCCATCGACATCGAGGAGTACAAGGAGCAACTCGCCCGCCGTCTCGGCAAGGCGACGGAAGTGACGCGCATTCTCATCCACAAGGCCCAACGCAATCCGGTTCGCGTCGTCTTTCCGGAAGGCGAGGAAGAGAAAATCCTCCGCGCCTGCGACGTCCTGCTCGATGAAGGCATCGCTAAGCCGATCCTGCTCGGCGATGAAACGCGCATTCGCCGGCGCGCCGAGGAATTGCGTCTCGACGCGGGCGCGTTCCACGTCGTCGATCCCAAAAAATCGCCTTCCCTGGCCCGCTATACGCAGGAATTTTACGCCCTGCGCCAGCGCAAGGGAGTCACGCCGAACGAGGCCGCGCAAGCAATTCTCGACCCCGTATCCTACGGATCGATGATGTTGCGCGACGGCGACGCCGACGCCCTCGTGGCCGGGCTCACACGGCACTACAACGACACACTCCGTCCGGCTTTGCAGGTCATCCGTTTGCGCGAAGGCTGCCGCCGCGTCTCCGGCATGTACATGTTGATCACCCCGCGCGGGCAGGTCTATTTCCTCGCCGATACAACCGTGAACATCGAACCGACGGCCGAAGATCTGGCCGAGATCGCCATTGAAGCCGCCGACACGGTGCGCCGCCTGGATATCGAGCCGCGCGTCGCCATGCTTTCGTTTTCCAACTTCGGCAGTTCCCGCCATCCGCTTTCCGACAAAGTGCGCCGCGCCGTGGAACTGGTCCACCAGCAGGCGCCGCATCTCATCGTCGACGGCGAAATGCAGGCCGACACCGCCGTCACCCCGGAGATTCTCACCGAAACCTACCCGTTCAGCCTGTTGCGCGAAGGCGCCAATGTGCTGATCTTCCCCAATCTCGAATCGGGCAACATCGCCTATAAACTGCTCATGCGCATCGGCGGCGCCGAAGCCATCGGGCCGATTCTGATGGGCCTCTCGCAACCCGTGCACGTGCTGCAACGCGGATGCGAAGTGGCCGATATCGTCAATGTCACGGCCATCGCCGTCGTCGACGCCCAACGCCACCAGCGCAAGGCGCGCATGAAACGGAAGTAGCCTGCACGCTCGTGTAGCCAAGTCCTGAGAAGTCTGAGAAGCTCAGACGTAGCCGAACCGCTGTACACTGGGCTCTAGTGAAGGTTCGGGATCTGATTCGACTGATAGAATCGGAAGGAGGGAAACACGTCAGGACTACTGGCAGCCATCGGCACTTCAAGCACCCTGTTAAGCCGAACGTCGTTACCGTGCCGGGCAATCCTGGGCATGACGTTCCGATTGGAACACTGAAGTCGATTCTCCGATCGGCTGGCATGGAGGATAAGCAATGAGCGTGAAGTACGCGGTGATCTTTGAACGGGCCGAGTCCAACTGGGCGGCCTACGTCCCCGACTTACCGGGCTGCATGACCACGGGCCGCACACTCGAAGAGACCAAGCGTAATATTCGCGAGGCCATCGAAGGCCATTTGGAAACCTTGCGCCAATGCGGCGATCCAATCCCCGAACCGTCCAGCCTGGCGGGTGAGGTGGAAGTCACGACCGCCGCCTAGCCGTCACACCAAAATACTCCCCTCCAGATACAACACCGCCTTCCCGCCGATCGACACCCGTTCGCCGCGATCCTCGCAATGCAGCACCCCGCCGCGCGGGGAAATCTGCTTCGCCCGCAGCTTTCCCTTCCCCAGCCGCGCGCTCCAGTACGGCGTCAGCGTGCAGTGCGCCGACCCCGTCACCGGATCCTCATCGATACCCTGTGCCGGCGCGAAGAACCGCGAGACGAAATCAAACTCCTTGCCCGGCGCGGTCGCGATTACCGCAAACCGGTCCACCCCCGCCAATTCCCGAAAGTTCGGACGCAACCCCCGCACTTCCTCCTCGCTTCCATACACGACGAAGTAATCCCGCGCCGCCAGCACTTCACGGGGGCTGCCTCCCAGCGCCGCCACCAATGCAGGGTGCGCCTCACAGGCCGCCGGCGCGCGCGCAGGCAAATCGAGCGCCAGTACATCCTTCTCGCGCGTCACCGTCAACGTCCCGCTGCGTGTGGCAAACGCAATCCGCTCCGCCACGCATCCCAATCTCTCCCACAGCACGTGCGCCGATGCCAGCGTCGCATGTCCGCACAGATCCACTTCCACGGCGGGCGTGAACCACCGCAGCCCGTACAACCCATCCCCCTCCTTCACGAAGAACGCCGTCTCCGCCAGATTGTTCTCCGCCGCGATGGCCTGCATCAAATCATCGGGCAGCCATTCCTCCAAAGGGCAGATTGCCGCCGGATTTCCTGTGAAGGGAACGGCCGCAAATGCATCTACCTGAAAGATGGGAATTCTCATCAGTCCAGTCTAGCTCGCATGTTAGAGTGAAAGTTTACCGACATGATTTCGCGGTGTTCGACGCCCGCCGTTCTTTACATCGCAGGTTTAGCCTTCGCTGCCGCGGCCCAAACCCCGCTCTCGTTGCAGGAAGCGGTCAGCAGCGCTCTCCGGCAACACCCCGCCCTCCAGGCCAGCGCGGACCGCATCGCCGTCAGCGAAGCCCTGCGCCGCCAGGCCGCACTCTCCCCCAATCCCAAGCTCATCCTGCAAAGCGAAAACACGCGGCCCTATCTCAATTCGTCCTTCGTCTACTGGCGCGATACGGATAACTTCGCCTACCTCCAGCAAACGCTCGAAACCGCGGGCAAGCGCGACCGCCGCGTCGATCTCGCCGCCGCCAACATCCGCCGCACCGAACTCGAACGCGATCTGCTGCGATTCCAAATCGCCTCCCGTGTCAAGCTGGCCTATTGGGCCGCCGCCGGCGCCAGCACCATCGCCGCGCTACTGCGCGAGGATCGCGCCAGCTTCCAGCGCATCGTCCAATATCACGAAATCCGCGTCAAAGAGGGTGCCGTCGCCGAAGCCGACCTCATCCGCGTGCGCCTGGAAGGCGAGCGCCTCGCCATCGCCCAGAACGCCGCGGACCTCGAAGCCGAACGCACGCGCATTCACCTGTTCCGCGAAATGGGCCGCACCGAATTCCCCGAAGCCTCCTTTACCGACCCCCTCGAACCGCTCCCCGACACACCTGCCATCGACATAGATCAGGCCCTCGAACGCCGCCCCGAAATCAAGCTCGCGCTCCAGATCGCGGAAATCTCCCGCGCCAATCTCCGCTTGCAACTGGCGTCCGCAAAGCCCAACGTCGATGTGCTGTTCGGCTACAAACGGGCCACCGGCAACGATTCGCTGCTCGGTGGCGTGCAGGTCGACCTCCCGTTCCTCAACCGTAACCAGGGCAACATCTCCGCCGCCGAATCCGACATACGCGCCGCCGAATCCACCCTCGCCGCCACCAAAGCGCTCATCCGCGCCGAAATCGCCGCCGCCGCGCGCGATGTCGAGCTGCGGCGCCGCCAACTCGCCGATTCCTTCCAGGCGATGCGCAAACAGGCCGAAGACACCGCCCGTATCGCCGAAGCCGCCTATCGCGAAGGCGGCGCCGACCTTCTCCGTCTGCTCGATGCCCAACGCGTCCGCATCGAAACACAGTTGTTCTATCAAAGAGCGCTCGCCGAGTACCGCCAAAGCGCCGTCAACCTCGAAACCGCATTGGGGGTGGCCCCATGAGGCTGTTCACTTCGTTTGCTTTCCTCGTTCTGCTCGGCTGCTCCGGCAAGCCCGAACCGGCTCCCGTCAGCGCCGCTCCACCCAAGGAAGAAGCCGCCACGCCGTCGAATCAAGTCACTCTCGATGAGAAGCAGCTCGAACAGGCGCATCTCGATCTCGTCACCGTCCGCTCGCAGTCGCTGCCGGAAACCATTACCTCGAATGGCCGCATCACGGTCAACGAAAACCAGTCCTGGCACGTCGGCGCCATCACCGAAGGCAAAATTATCCGCGTCTATGTGTACCCCGGCGACCGCGTCAAGAAGGACCAGGTCCTCGCCGGCATGCACAGCCACGATATCCACGAGGCCCGCGCCGAATACCGCAAAGCCATTGCCGAAGAGGCGCGTCTGAAGACAGCACTCTCCTATTCGCAGCGCCACCGCGACCGCGCCAAGCGCCTCTATGACCTCAAAGCCGGCTCGCTCGAACAACTCGAACACGCCGAAGCCGAACTCAAGAACACCCAAAGCGCTCTCGAAAATGCCAAGACGGAGATCGACCGCACGCGCCGCCACTTGGTCGAGTTTCTCCAGGTCCCCCTCGATGACCACGAAGATCACGAACCCGGCGACACCGAACACGAAGGCGATCTCATCCCCGTAAAATCACCCGCCGACGGCGTTCTCATCGAGCGCCGCGTCACCGCCGGCTCCGTCGCCAACCAGGGCGACGAGCTCTTCCTCATCTCCGACCTCTCCACTGTCTGGATGATCGCCGCAGTCAACGAAGAACACCTCGGAAAGATCCGCACCGGCATGAACGTAAAGGTGAACGTCCAGGCCTACCCCGACCACCCGTTCAGCGGGCGCATCGCCCGGATCGGCGATCAACTCGACCCCGCCACGCGCACCGTCCCGGTTCGCATCGAACTGGCCAACCCGCAGGGCCGCCTCAAACCGGAAATGTATGCCTCAGCCGAAATCGCCGCCGGCTCCACGGCGCAAGCCGCTTTCATCCCCCAGGAGGCCCTCCAGCAAATCGACAGAAACGATGTGGTTTTCGTGCAGACCAAGCCAGGGACGTTCGAAGCGCGCACGGTCCAGACCGGCCGCCTCCTGGGCGGCGAAGTGGAAATTCGCAGTGGACTAGCCCCCGGCGAAACCATCGTTACCAAGGGAAGCTACACCCTCAAATCCCAACTGCTGAAGGGATCGCTCGAGTAAGCCGATGCTGTCGCGCATCATTGCGTTCCATCTCCGGAACCGGTTCATGGTCTTTGCCGGACTTGCTGTCTTCGTCGCCTGCGGACTCTACATCCTCTCCCACATCCCCATCGACGCGTTCCCCGATCTCACCAACAACCAGGTGGTCGTCATCACCGAAGCGCCCGGCATGCCGCCCAGCGAAGTCGAGCAACTCGTCACCTACCCCATCGAAGTCGTGCTCATGGGCCTGCCGCGCACCGAAGGCGTGCGCTCCGTGTCGAAGTTCGGCCTCTCCATGGTCACCGTCGTCTTCGAAGATTCCGTCAACATCTACCTCGCCCGCCAGTGGATCAATGAGCGCATCCAGGAAGTCCGCTCGCGCATCCCCGCCGGCCTCGAACCCACGCTCGGACCCGTTGCCACCGCATTCGGCGAGATCTATCAGTACACCCTCGAAAGCGACAGCCTCACGCCCATGGAGCTCAAAACCCTCCATGAGTGGTCCATCAAGAACCAACTCCGCGCCGTCCGCGGCATCAACG
>CAYOBO010000183.1:0-9856 GCA_964402295.1 uncultured Candidatus Solibacter sp.
CGTCCATCGTCGTTTTCACCCAATGCAGATTCGTCGTCGCCGTCACCGTCGGCGGCGAGTTCGTATACGCATAATTGGTTACCGCTCCGTGCGGCGAAGTCACCGATTGCGGCCGCGCGTTGGCATCGTAGCTGATCGTCGTCACCGCGCCATTGGGCGCCGAATCCTGCGTCAACCCCAGAAACGTATTCCAGGCGTACGTCTCCTGCATGGAACTTTCCCCGTTCGGCGTCACTGCCGCCGGAACCGCATAATCGTACGCCTGCGAATTCGTCGTCTCTACATAGCGCCCCAACTCGTCCGTCACCCGCTTCAACGTGCCCGTCTGATCGTAGCGGTAATCCCGCGTCGCGCTCGGCGTCACCACACGGTACGGCAACCCGCGCACCGTCGACGGCGCAACCCACTGCTGTGGCGTCGTCGGCAACGTATCCGTCCCGTAGGTATCGTAGGTGATCGTCGCCAGCGTCGCCGTCTGCGTTCCATTCGTTACCTGCGCCGTGCTCAGCCGGTTGCGGATATAGGCATTCACATATGCTCCGGAATTCAGATAGGTATTGTTGAAGGTCCGCGCCGGCGTGCTCAGGTTCCCGTAGGCGTACTCCTTGCGCTGTGTCACATTCCCATAAGCGTCCAGCGTTTGCTCGGTCTTGGTTTGCTTCTGATAGCTCTGTCCCGGGTCTGCCGTCGCGAGAACGGTGCCGACATACGGCCGCCCGTTGCCATCCTGCACCCATGTGTACTCCTGCCGCCGCTTCACCACCGCGCCCGGCATGTGCTTCTGCTCGAACATCGACACCAGCCCGTGCGTGAAGCCGGAAGTCGTGGTGAAATACCAGACCCGCTGCCCTGTCCCCGATGCATCGTCCAGCGTCGCCTGGCTCCGCGAGGAATGCGCCGTATCCCCCGCCGGATGCGAAATCGTGTACGTCCACGGCGTCGCGCCGCTCTGTTTCACCAACTGCCGCTGCGTTACCTCGCGCACCGTGCGGCTCCCTGCATAGGTGAACTCCGTATACGTCCACCGCAATTCACCCTGAAACGGGAAGATCACCTTCGTCAACTCGCCCGCGCCGTTACCCCCGTACTCGAAGGTGTGGCTCAGCGACGGTCCGGTCTGCGTCACAATTTGCAGCATCTGTGCCGTGCCGAACGTCCCCGACCCCGAGAACGGAGCGCTCAACGTTGCCGCCGCCGTGTAGCTGAATGAATAATTCTCCGCCGTATTGATGCTGTTCGAAATCCCCGTCAAGTGCGGAATCGGATCGGAATTGTAGGTGAACGTGTACGTCGATCCTCCCGTCCCCACCCGCACATCTTCCACCTGCCAGATGCGCGCGCTCGAATTCGCATACGCCGCGTTCAACCCCGTCATATAGCGGATATCCACGTAATTCCCGTTCGTGTCCTGAATCCGCGTCGGATACCGAGTCCCGGCATCGTCCTCCGTGCCGCCGCTCAGCGCCCCCATCGCCCAAAAACTGCCGTTGTTGAAATAGAGCCGGTTCGTCGCTTCCACATAGCTCACGTAGGTGCCCTGGCTCGATGTCCACACGCCGTTCGTGTTTACATCCAACCGGTACTCCGCCCCAGTGGCATCCGTGAACACGTAGTGATGCACCGTCAGGATGTCCGAATATACGGGAGTAATCGCGCCGGCCATCAGCCGCCAGCCGAATCCGTAGCCCACATCGCGCCCAAAACGCCACGTCGTCACATCCTTGCGCCAGTTCTGCGAGTTGTAGCTTAAACCCAGCGGCACACTCCAGCCTCCGCGTCCCTGCGCCCGCACCAGACCCAGCGTGAAGTTCAGGTTCCCGCTCCGCATGTCGATCTGCTCGCCGCCGCCGCCCCAGTACGAGCCTTCGCTGCGCACCCCCACCCGCCGCGGCTCGATCGAGCCCGCCGGTGCCGTCGTCACGTTGAACGAATACTGGCTGCTGGCGTTACCGTGCATGTCCACCACTTCCACGGCATGCGTGTAGCTGGTGGCAGGCGACACGGCGGCATCGGCAAACACCGGCTGCGGCGTCTCTCCCACATACGAACTGTTCCGGTAAACGTGGTAAGAATACACACCGACGCCATTGGCGTCGTCCAGGGAAGGTACCCATTGCATGTCCACGTTGTTCGCCAGAGCCGTCACCGCAAACCCCGTCGAGGAAACCGCCCCCGGCGCGACGCGGTCCAGCGGCCCCAATTGCAGTTGCTGCACGCCATACCACCCGCCCGGCACAAATCCGTATCCGCCCACCCCCGGCTGTCCCGTCGGGAGCGAAGTGTCCGTTACCTTGTGATACCGTACTCCGTTCACATAGGACAAAATCGTCGCATTCCCCCGAATCACCGTCCGCATTACCTGGCTGCCGCCCGGAATAATGCCGATATTCGTCGTCGCCAGCAGTGTCACCGTCCCCGACACCCGCTTGTACACCGCCAGTGTCGCCGTCGAGTAGGAAGTCTTCTTCATCACCACGGCGTAGTAACTGCCCTGCGTCACTGTCTCGCTATGGATCGCATCGCTGCTCGCCCGTAGCAGGTGCACAAACGCGACATTATCGCCCCAGGTGTAATTCGATGTCCGGACTTCGTATTCCGCCGTCCCATCCGGCACCGCCACCGTCGAGATCATTGACCCGTAGTCGCCGAACACAATCCCCGTCCCGTTCACGTAAGCGGTCGATCCATTCAACGTCCAGGCCGACCCGAAACTGTAGCCCCCGCCGATCGCTTCCGTCCGGCGAACTGCCGCACGTCAAACCCGGCTTTCACCCTCCGGAATTCCGCCTGCACCTCATCGAGCGTCGCCTTGCCGCGCTCGAACACCTTCACATCGGCGCGTGCCGCCGCCAGCAGACTCTGGAAATCGGCCCGGCTCCGCGCCACAAACTGCACCAGGGCGCTCTGCCCGTTGTCGCTAATCTGATAGGTAAACCCGGATATCGCCGATCTTTCACCGGGAAGTGGAGCGAATAACGGACGCCTCGGGTCGCCCGCTGTCCCCGCGCCCACCATGGGCACGATGGCCAGTATCCGTTCGCCTTGAAATGTTGGATCTACCTTACGCTGTGCGAATAGTGCACTGGGGGGGGATCAGAGAGAAGAAGAGCAACGCCATCGCAACGCGACGCATGGGCATCACCTCGTGTCGGACTCGTTCTGCCGCCCGCCGGAAACAGCGCCCACGGGCGCGCATTGATTCCTTTTAACCGATTTTACGAGAAAAAGCAACTAAAATCGAAAGAAAAATAACCATAACCGTGCCACATGGTGTCCCCCCTGTGTCTCAATCACACAACTACCACAAAAAGATACCGCACCTAACTCTTTATTTACCAACAAAACCAACCCGCCCGTCCCATAATCCAGCCCACTTTCCGCACCCCTCGCCTCTACACTTTAAGTCGGAGGACAAACCATCATGCCCCTGACCCGCAGCGAGCAATCCAGAGTGAACGGCAGCAAAAGCCGCGGCAGCGTTACCCCGGAAGGAAAGGCACGCTCCGCCCTCAATCGCACCACCCACGGAATGTACTCCACCCGTGTCGTCCTGGAAACAGAATCGAAAGAAATCTTCCAAATCCTCGCCGGCCTGTACCACGACCTGCTCCAGCCCCAGGACCAGTTCGAAATCGACATCGTCGACAGCCTTGTCCACGCCCGCTGGAAGATCCGCCGCCTCGAAGCCGCGCATTCCGCCGAGATCAATCTCACCATTGCCGAGAACCGCAAAGACTTCGCCGAAAAGTACGGCAATAACATCGGTCCGGATATCCTCCAGGCGCTCGCCTACCGGATCAACGGCAAATACCTCGAAACCCTCGACAAGCACCTCGATCGCCAGGAGCGCCTCTTCACCCGTTCCCTCCGCAATCTGGAACGCTACCGCAAGAACCAGCCGCTTCCCTCCGTCGAAGAACTGCACGATGTCGAACAGCAGATCCCTTCCAACTCGCAAAAAGAAGGATTCGAACCCGAGACCCCGCCGGCGCCGCAAACGCAACCCACCCCGCAAACGCAACCCGCTCCGCAGCCACAACCCGCTCCGCAAACGCAAAATCGACGATTCGAACCCAGCGGCCCCAATCCCTTCCAAAAAATCGCCATCATTCTTGTATTGCTGCTCTCTTCCCTGGCATTTTCGCTGTCGTGGAACGCACCCCCACCCCCCGAAAGGGCGGATTTCCCTTATGCCTCCCTATAATTTCCCCATCGAACAGTTGACGCATACCGCAACTCTGCAATTCTCCGGCGCCAAACAGGAGACCCCTGCCCAAAAACAGAACCCGGAGTCGAAGAAGCCCAACCCCTTGGACCCTATTGCCCACTGGCCCCCGGAGATGCTTCGCATCGTCAACAAAAATCCCAACATCCGCATGCTGATCCTCGAGGCGCTCGAAAGAGACCTGAAGGAACGAGATCGGAAGGTTGGCCTCACATGAGCCACCGGTGATGGACGTACAATCGTACGGATGCCTGCACTCACCCGACGTCAACTGCTGCAATCCACCGCGACTGCGTCCATGCCCGGCCTGCTGTCCGCACAGAACCGCAGGCGCAACATCGTTTTCATCCTCACCGACGATCACCGCTATGACATGATGAGTTGCACCGGGCACCCGTGGGTCAAGACTCCCGGAATCGACCGCATCGCCCGCAACGGTGTGCTCTTTGAGAACGCCTTCGTCACTTCGTCGCTGTGTTCGCCGAGCAGAGCCTCGATTCTCACCGGGCTGTATTCGCACGCCCACAAGATCCAGGACAACTTCACCGAACTCGATCCGCGGCTGCCCACCTTTCCCGCGCTCTTGCGGAAGGCCGGCTACAAGACCGGCTTCCTCGGCAAGTGGCACATGGGCGGCGCCTCCGACGCTCCTCGCCCCGGCTTCGATCATTGGTTCAGCTTCTTCGGCCAGGGCGAGTACTTCAACCCCAAGTTGAACGTGAACGGCAAGCAGGAACAGCGCACCGGCTACATCACCGACATCCTCACCGACGAAGCCGAACGCTTCATCTCGCAACAAAACGGGCCGTTTATGTTGTATCTGTCGCACAAGGCCGTGCACTCGCCGTTCGAACCCGCGCCGCGCCATCGCGAGCAATACAAGAACGAGCGCATGCCGCGCCCGAAGACCATGTGGTACCGCGACGATTGGTATGCCACAAAGCCCGATTGGGTGCGCAAGCGCCGCTTCACCCGCCATGGCGTCGACGGCGCCATCGGACACTTGCTGCCACTCGAAGACCTGTATATGGGCTATTGCCGCTCGCTTTCGGCCATCGATGAAAGCACCGGCCGCATCCTCGATACGCTGGAGCGCCGCGGCTTGCTCAACGACACGCTCGTGGTCTACATGGGCGACAACGGCTATATGTGGGGCGACCACGGGCTGATCGACAAACGCGCCATGTACGAATCCTCCATCCGCATTCCGCTGCTGATGCATTGCCCGGACCTGTTCGGCCCCGGACGGCGGACGCAGTATGCGCTGAACAACGACATTATGCCCACGTTCCTCGATGCCGCCGGCGTGCCGGTTCCGCCGAATCACGGGCGCTCCCTGCTCCCTGTGCTGCGTGGACAGGCTCCCGCCGACTGGCGTACAGACTTCCTGTACGAGTACGAATGGGAGCGCGATTTTCCCTACACGCCGACCATCGTCGGACTGCGCACCGCCGACTACAGCCTCATGCAGACCTACGGCATTTGGGACATCGATGAGCTCTACGACATGAAGAAGGACCCGGACCAGATGAACAACCTGCTGGCCGGCACGATGATGAACTCGCACGACCGCATGCGCACAGCGTTCCGCCTGAAGGATCCCGCCTTGCTGAAACTGCTCGACGGGTTACAGGGACGGATGGAACAATTGCTCAGGGAAACCGGCGGCGATCCGCGCCTGGCCGGCAAACTGCCGCCCGGGGCCAAGGAGGCGATGTAGGCTTTTAGAAGCCCGCACAGGCCGGGGCGGCCCCCATCATGTTCAGGAACTCGTGTACCGCAGGTAGAGCCGGCGCGTTGTGCGGGCGAGTTCCTCAAAAGCGGCGCCGAAGCCGAATGACCACTCCGCGCCCCGGGCCATCGATGCCCCATCCTATGCCGCGGTAGTTCTTGTCGGCGATGTTCGAGAAGTCGGCATAGAGGTCCGTCCGCGCGTTAAACGAGAGGCCGCCGCGCACGCCGAACCAGCCGTAACCGGGGATGGCGGTGAACTGCGGAGCCGAGTTCAGCGTCCCCAGCACGCGGTTCTGCACCTGCGCGAGCGTCTCGCCCGTGGGGACCAGCACCCCGTTGGCGACGAGGCCGCGCACGCGGGCGCCGTTGTTGAAGAACGACTGGATGTTGCTCCGCGATCGCGGATTGCCGATGCGCCGGTCAGAGAGCGCCAGCGAGGATAGCCGGTCCTGGCGCGCGGCGATGCTCCCATACACCTCGAACCAGTAGCGCCGCGACGCCGGGCGGTAGGACAGGCTGGGATGGAACGTGAGCGGCGGAACACCCGGTTCGATATCCGGTGGCAAGCCCGTACGTGTATCCTCCGCGTGGATGGCCGTCACGTTCTCCGACAGTGCCCAGGAGTCGGTGAGGCGAACCCGCAGCGTATGCTCGAAGCCACGCAGTTCCGCTCCCGAGAAGTTGGCCCGCACCAGCACCGGCGACGTCGCGGCGGCAACGAACACCGCGCCGCTGGGCAGTTGCCGGATGATCGACTGTTCGCCGAGCGGTTGCCCGACGGCCCCCTGCGGCAGGATCAGCGTCTGGGAGATGATCGTGTTGTCCAGGCGCATCCAGAACCCGCCGAATTCGGTTTCGAATCGCGAGGCGCGGATGCGGACGCCGTAGTCGATGTTGTCGGTGTACTCGGGTCGGAGCCGCTCCACCGGCAGGCCCGTCGACACCGCCAGGTCATCGGCGCGGTCGCCGATGAGCGCGCCGCGGCCGGCCAGATCCGCCACGGCGGCTTCGTAGACTCCGTTGCCTTGCAGCCCGAGCGTGCCCAGATCGGTGATGTTGGGCGCGCGGAAACCGCGGCTATAGGATGCGTACAGCGCGGCGGCTTCCACCGGCCGGACCACGCCACCGAAGCGCCCGCTGAAGGCGTTGGCGGAGAGCGAATCCGGTGGAGACAGCGTGCCGCCGTTCTTCGATTGATACGACGCGCCCCCAAAGCGCAGCGCGCCACTGAGGCGAATCCGGTCGGATCGAGTCGGCTGCCACGCCGCTTGAGTATAGAGCCCGTGCTGCCAGTAGCGCGCCCCATTCGGGATGCGGGGCCGGACGATGGCGACAGCGCCGGAGACGGGATTGGCGGTGAATGACGGCGAGGTCACCCCTTCGCGGTAGCCCTCTCCGCCGAGCAGCCAGTCCAGCCGCTGCCACTTGCGCGCGGCGAAGAACTGCAAGCCCGCGGCCCGCGTCTTCTCGTATTGGTGCGTCACGCCGCCGTTGGGGTTGCCTTGCCCTCCCTGGTTCACGCGCTCTTCGCGCTGGGCGTTGTAGGAGCCGCTGACGGAGATCTGGTCGAAAGGTCCGGCGGCGAAGGTCTGATAGCGCAGATAGCCGAAGTCGAGCATCAGGTTGCGCAGATCGGCGATGAGGTTGCCATCGCCGCCGAGCAGTTGATCGTAGCGCTTGCCTCCATCCTGCTGGCTGCGCTCATAGTGGCCGATCCATTGCGAATGCCTGCCGGAGCGGACTTGTGCGTGGAGCGTTCCGCCGTACGTGGTGAACCCTGTGTCCGGCAACCGTTCGCCGAAGACGGTGGATGGCAGACCGAAGAAGCGCGTCACGGCGGCATGGCTGTCCAAGCCGCCGCCGCTGCGGAGCGTGTTGGAGCGCCGCCCCAGCAGGTCGGCGTGAATGCCCGCGCGCGGGCTCGAATAGTCCACCGCGCCGTCGGTGCCGAAGGCGTGCGCCGCCGATTGATAGACCATGCCCAACTGCCCGCGCCACGCGGATCCGGCTTCGCGCAACTCCGCGGTCCGCGAATTCACGGTCACCGTGCCGCCGAGGGAATCCGAGCCGTACTGCGCACTGTTCGGCCCGCGCAGCACTTCGACCGTATCCATGCCTTCCGGATTGAGCAGGTTGAGAAAGGTGCTGATGCCGCCCCGTTGCGCCGATGTGGTGTAGCGCACGCCGTCGCGGAAGACGGCGACGTTCTTGCCCGTGAGCCCGCGCACGAAGAAGGCCCCGAGCGTGGGGCTGGTTCGCAATTGGTGGACGCCGGCCTGCCCGTCCGCGGCTTCGCTGAACTCGATGGTGCCGCCGGCCAGTTGCTCCCTGCCGATCAGCGTGACCGGCTGCGTGACGCTGTCCACGTTGGCGGCGCTGCCGGTCTCGGCATTCACTGTGACCTCCGTGCGGACGGGCGCAACTTGCAGCCGGATCGTCAGCTTGGCGCCGGCCGCCACGGGAACGGATACAGCGGTGCGCGTCTCGGCGAAGCCTTCCTTCACCGCAATAAGCACGTAGTTGGCATTCGCCTCCGGCTCAAGCGAGAACCGTCCGTCTTTCTCCGAGGTGGTGGCTGCCACGGTTGCCTGCGCGGCGTTTTCGAGCCGCACCCGCACGCCCGCCACAGGTATTCCGGCGGTATCTTGCACCACGCCGACAATGGCGGCGTTGGCGAGAAGTGGTAGTAACTGGAGGAATAGAGTGAGCAAGCTTGCTTCATGCTAGCCGAGCCCGCCTACTACTACCAGAGATCGTAGTCAGTTCAATCAACCAGCATTTCCAGCAGGACGTGGACGTCGTGCAGCCAGATCTGCGATACCGACAGCAGCACGGCCAAGGCGAGTCCAGAGGCAGGGAGAATACGGCTGCGGCGGATGGCGCGCGGAGGACCGTCGATGAGGCATTGCACGCGTACGCGAAGGGATTCGGGATTGCTCACAAACGGACTCGCCAACTCGGCGGTATCGCGGTCGAGTCCAATGCGCGCCATCCGCAGGAGAGCCTCGGCCAGCACCAGCGCGCGGTTCGGGTCGCCATCCACGGCGGCGGCATCGGCGGCGCGTTCGGCGGCCTCCGCCCACGCCTGTTCGATGGACTGCCACCCCCGATCGAACGGCACGAGTCCCGGGGACAACATCATGAGCAGCCGTTTGGCGTTGTCCCCGGAGAGCAGATGGGCTTGTTCGTGGCGCAGCACGGTGAGCCACTGCTCCTCGGAGAGCGCGGCGCGCACGCCTTCCGAGACCACGACACGAGGCTTGAGGATACCCGTCAGCCGAAGGACCGGTCCATCCTGTGCGCGGGATGCGCGAACAGCACGGACCGCCCGCCACAGGCCCTGCATCCACACACTACAGCCGAGGGCCCCAAGCATCCAGAGCAGCAAGCCGGTCTTCTCGCCGGTGTGCGCCGGCTCAAACCGGAGGTAGCTGGGTAAGCCCAATGCCAGGGCGCAAGACAAGGCAATGGCGCCCGGCGCGAGCCTCGCGGCGAGCAGCATATCGCTTGCCGTGCGCGGCAGGCTGCGACTCGCCGCCCGTAGGATCGCGGGCGTCACGAATCGTACGGCAAGCCCCAGCGCCAGGTGCAGGATATAGAAACCGGCCAGGCACAGCAGGATCAATCGCAGATGGTAGTCGAAAGTCACGGCTTCCCTCCGCGCTGCTGGCGCGCTTGCCGGATTTGCCGCTCCAGTTCATCGAGCAACGAGCGGTCATGCCTTCCGAGCGCATCCACCAGGCTGGAGGCGACCACCTCATCGGAGGCGCCATCGCGGAGCACCTGAATAAGCTCGCCCGCACGGCGGCGGATCCATTCCCGCAAGGTGAGCTTCGGCGAGTAGAGGAAGGCTCGGTCGTGCTTGCGGCGATCGAGCAGTCCTTTCTTGTAGAGGCG
>CAYOBO010000184.1:0-9800 GCA_964402295.1 uncultured Candidatus Solibacter sp.
CTCTTGTCCGACCGGCACGGTGGCCATCTCCGGCGCTTGCGGCCATCGCGACGCCAACAATGCGTCGGATGACATCGTGCTGAACTATGTGGGACCGGACTTTTCCGACCTGCGCAAATGGAGATGCTGGTTTGAGAACACCAGCGGCGATTCACGGGCCATCCGGTCGGGAGTGCTATGCACCACCGCACCGTCCGGAATCGTGCAGGCCAACGCTCTTCCCTCGAACCCCGATGCATCTGTGGAGGGACTGCCGCCGAATGTCGAGTGGAAGACGTTCCAAGATCCCAACGGTGTCATGCGAGAGCGGCACAGCGCCCCGAGGCAGCAGTTAAAGGAAGCGGTGCGGGAGAAGTAGGCGAACCGACTGCACGGCGTGGGCCTCGCGCACGTCATATACGGCATGAGGCTCGCGCTGCTGGTCTGCCTGTGTTTGCCGGCACGGGCGGGGATTGTGCATGGCATCGTGCTCGAACAAGCCACCTCGCGGCCACTGGCACGGACGGAGGTTCGGCTGCTGCGCGTCGGCTCGCCGGGAGACGCCGCGCCCGTAGCCCGCGCGATGACGAATCTCGCCGGGCAGTATTGGTTCCCTTCCCTGCCCGATGGCGTCTACCTGCTCAGTTCCTCGCGGGCGGGCTTTCAAACCGCGGTCTACGGGCAGAAGCGGCCCACCGGTCCGGGCATGCCCATTCTGGTGGAAGGCGAGTCGAACCTCTTCGCCGAGATCAAGATGTTCCGTCTCGGCGGCATCACGGGCAAAGTCGTGGATGAGAACTTCGTCGGCATCCCCGGCGTGAACGTCGTAGCCTACCGCACGACGCTGCCCTTGCGGATTGTGGCGCAGGCCAAGACTGATGACCGAGGCATCTATCGCATCGGCGGATTGCCCGCGGGCAAGTATTGGGTCCGCTCCGGGGCGCATGAACTGGAAGACGGCACCAGCATGCATCCGACCTTCGCTCCCGGCACGACGCGATCCACGGACGCACGCGTGCTGGAGGTGGCGCTCGATAGCGATGTTCCCGAAGTCAATTTCCAACCTCGCCCGGGCCGGTTGTTCAAGATCTCCGGGATTGCCGGCGGCTGCCCTTCCGGCGCCACGATGGTCCGTGTGACGCTGTCCTCCGACACAGGGCGCAAGGAGACGACGGCCGGTTGCGAAGCAAGCTACAGCTTCGATGGACTTGCGCCCGGCAAGTACGAAATCCTCGCCGAGCCCGTGGGAGTGCCGGTCACCGTCGCCTCCTGGGTGGAGCAGGATCTGGAACGGGAAACCGGCATCGGGCTGCACATGGTGGAACTGCCAACGGCATACTTCCGGATCACTCCTGCCGATAACGACGCCATGCAGCGCATCGAACTGCGGCGGCGAGATCTGGCGGGAGTAACGGAAGTGCGCAAGCTGTCGCGCCTGCTCGTGCCCGGCAACTGGGAGGTGCGCGTCAACCCCACTGAGGGCGTGGCATTCACCAGCTTCAGCGCCACGCCTTACGGAGTGGACCGTTCGCGCAGGATGCCGGAAGCAGCCGAGGCTCCGATGATGAGTCTGCGGGATGCCTCGCATGCCACGGTGAACATCGGCCTGTCCACAAAGCCAGGGCGCATTGAAGGCGTCGTGCAGCGCGAGAAGAAGCCCGTGATCGGTGCGCCGGTGTACCTGCTGGCGGCAAGTGCGGAGCTGCGGCAACGAACGCACGGACTGCTGGAAGTGCAAAGCGACCACGAAGGCAAGTTCGCGTTTATTGGATTGCCTGCCGGAGACTACCGCATCGTCAGCACCGTGGATCTGGATGAGATCGATGAAAACGCGCTCGACCGCGCGCGGGCGGAATCGGTGACCGTGGCCGAAGGCGCCACCAAGAGCGTCACGATCTCGCTCTACGAAGTGAAGTAATCCTCAAGGCACAACATAAGCCCTCCGCGCATGCACCCGCGCCGTGCGATACCGCATGCGCGCCGCCGCGCTCAGTTCCACCGTAATCCTCCGCTGTTCGCCCGCCTTCCCTTCCGCCGCGGCAAAGTGCAGGCTGTAGCGCAGCCGCATCCGCTCCATCATGCGCCGGAAATCCTCGCCGATGCGATTCGCCTTCAGCACCTCGCCACCCGTCTCCCGCGCCAGGTCATTCAAATCCACGCCCAGCAGGCGCATGCGCAGATTCATTCCCCCATTCAGAAACCGCGGCCCCTTCACCTGTAGCGCGTTCAAGACCGCATCGGCTTCCCACAGCTTGCGCAACACGGCCGATTGCGGCTGATACGATTCGCTCTGCCCATCGCTGATGAGCAGAATCGCGCGCCGCCGCCGCGGCCGCGTCAAATCGAGAAACTCCCCCGCCGCGTGTTCCAGCGCCCCGTGAATATCGGTCCCGCCGCCGAACGGACGCGCGCAGATATCCGCGATGGCCCGCTCCACCTTGCCGCGATCTTCGGTGAAATCGGCGGCCACCGCCGCCCGCCGCGTGAATCGCGTCACGGCCACCCTGTCGCCGGCGCGCAGCGTTCGCAAGGCTTCCCGCGCCGCCTCGCTCACCTGCCGTATCGCTTTGTCCATGCTGCCGCTGGTATCGAGCACGAGGATCACGTCGAGCGGATCCTCTTCCTGCCCGAAATACAAGATCTCCCGTGGAGCGCCGTTGTCGCGCACCACGAAATCGGCTTTCTGCAAATCGCGAACGATGTTCCCGCCGGCGATGACTTGCGCATCCACCCGTACCAGCGCCACACTGGCGCGGAACACGGCATCCTGTCCGCACAGAGCCACGCAACCGGCCAATAGCGGAAAGAACCTCAATCCGGCAGCACCTTGATCTTCAAATCCTTGAACTCCATGCGGAACGGCGGACCGCTGTGCAGTTGCAGCGCAATCAGCCCGGAATCGTCCACCGCTTCATTCTCCACCCATTCCACGCTTTTCACACCGTTCAGTTCGAGCGCGATGCGGTTGCCCCGCGCTGTAATGGTGTACTCATTCCAATCGTTCTTCTTCAGCCCCGCCAGCGCCGCCTCGCTGGCCTTCGCCAGCACTTTTTTGCGCCGCGATTCATCGTACAGGCATCCCCAATACTGCTGGCCCATATCGGCCTGATAGCCGATCACTTCGTGCGATCCCTCCATCGGCTTGCTGCGAAATTGAATGCCCGAGTTTGCCTTGCCCGTTTCATCCGTCATGCGGAAGGTGACTTTCAGCACAAAATTCCGGTAGTGTTTTTTGGTACGGAGGAAATCGTTGTATTTGAGTCCTGGAGATGTTCCAATGATCACGCCGCCTTCCACACGCCACAATCCCGGCGTGTCCACAATCCAATCGTCGAGGTTCTTTCCGTTGAACAGCGGGCGGAAGCCATCCTGGGCGAACGCCGCGGCGGCGAACAGCAGCAACAGGGCAAGTCTCATGCTCCTGATTGTAAGCGCGCTCGCCGCCACCGTGCAGGCGCAGGATTGGCCGCAGTTGCGCGGACCCAATCGCGACGGCGTCTACAGCGGACCCGGCCGCAAGCCCGTTCAGCAACTTTGGAAGAGGAACATCGGGCAAGGATTCGCCGCGCCATCGGCGGCGCAGGGCAAGCTGATCGTTTTTCACCGGGACGGCAACAAGGAACTGGTGGAGGCCTGGAACCCGGCCACTGGCGCCAAGATCTGGAGCTACGGCTATGCCACCGCCTACCGTGACGATTTCGGTTTCGATGAAGGGCCGCGCGCCGCGCCCACCATCGACAACGGCAAGATCTACACGTTCGGCGCCGAGGGCCAACTCCACTGCCTGAACCTCGCCGACGGCAAGAAAATCTGGAGCGACGACACGCACTCGCGATTTAACGTGCGCAAGGGCTACTTCGGCGCCGCCGGCGCGCCGATCGTCGAAGACGGCAAAGTGTTGCTCAACATCGGCGGCCGCGGCGCCGGCATCGTCGCCTTCGACGCCAACACGGGCAAGCCGCTCTGGCAACTCACCGATGACGAAGCCGGATACTCCTCGCCCGCCGCCGCACTGCTCGGCGGATTGCGCCGCGTCCTCTTCCTCACCCGCGCCGGACTCGTGGACATTGACGCCGCCGCCGGCAAAGTGCGCCACCAGATGCCGTGGCGGTCGCGGTCACAGGCATCCGTCAACGCCGCCATGCCGGTCATCGCGGGCGATGTGCTGTTTCTTTCCGCCAGCTACGGCACCGGAGCCATCGCCCTCGAAGCGAAAGGAAATACCTATCGCAAGCTCTGGTCGAACGACGATTCCCTATCGTGCCATTACGCCACGCCCGTGCATCGCAACGGCGTGCTCTATGGATTCCACGGCCGCCAGGAAGAAGGCCAGCAACTGCGCGCCGTCGAACTGCGCACCGGCAAAGTGCTGTGGAGCCGCGACGGCCTGCGCGCCGGCACTGTCACGCTCGCCGGCGATACGCTGTTCGTGCTCCGCGAAAACGGCGAGTTGCTCACCGCCACGGCCGACCCGAAACAGTTCCAGCCCAGCGGAAAATATCCGCTGCTCGATGGTGTCGTGCGAGCCTACCCCGCCATCTCCGATGGCCGCCTCTTCCTGCGCAACGAAACCAGCATCGCCGCTTACCGCCTGCAATGAACACCGATAAACCATCTCCAAAACGCGGCGTGCTGGTCGGGTGCGGCTACTTCGCACGCATCCATATGGAAGCCTGGAACCGCCTCCGCGACACCGTATCCATCGATGCCTGTTGCGACGTCGAGCCCGACAAGGCATTCCACTTCGGCCGCCGGCATGGCATCGAACGCGGCTACAACGATTACCGGCGCATGCTGCAACGCGAAAAGCCCGATTTCGTCGATATCGTCACGCGCCCCGATACCCACTGCGAGATCGCGGCCGCCGCCGCGGACTTGGGCATCGCCGTGCTGTGCCAGAAGCCGCTCGCGCCCACGCTCGAAGAATCGGAACGCCTGGTGGAGTATTGCGAGCAGCGCAACGTGCCGCTCATGGCCAACGAAAACTGGCGCTGGCAGGCGTGGTTTCGCGAATTGAAATCCCTGCTCGATTCCGGCATCGTCGGCAAGCCGTTTTACTTCGCGCTGCGTCACCGCGTGCCCGACGGCGTGGGCGAGCACCCCTACGCCCGCCAGCCCTATTTCGTCGACATGCCCCGCCTGCTGCTCATCGAAACGATGATCCATTTCATCGACACCGCGCGCTTCCTGCTGGGCGAATTGACCCTGCGCGATGCCCTGCTGCGGCGCGTCAATCCGCATGTGCGCGGGGAAGACGTCGTGCTGCTCACCTTCGAAGGCGACGGCTTCACGGGCATGATCGACGGCAATCGTCTCAGCGCCGCCGAACAGGAGGGTCCGGTCATGGGCGACATGCGCATCGAAGGCGAACACGGGACACTGTCCCTGCGGGGCGACGGACGCATCTGGATACTCCCCCTCGATGGACCGGCCCGGGAACACACCTACACACTCCCCACCACCGGCTATCGCGGCGATAGCGCTTACCAAACGCTGCGCCATTTCGCCGATTGCCTGGCCACCGGCCGGCCGTTTGAAACCAGCGGACGCGAATACCTCAAAACGACACGCCTCGTCTTTGAAGCCTACCGCAAGGCCGGATGGTCATGACGCATCGCGCATCATAGCCACCACAACGTCCTCCACCTCGCGAGCCACCGGCTCAAGCGCCGGCGAATCGAACATTTTCATGAGCGCGGTGGGAAGAATCGTCGCCAGGCGCATGCCGCCGGCCGCCCGATACACCGAGATACGGCATGGCAGCGCCGCCGACAGCGCTCCGTCGGCCTCCAGCACCTGCTTGGCCTTGTGCGGATTGCAGACCTCGTACACCAGGCAGGGAATGTCCAGTTCCACGCCCTTGTTCTTCATCGTTTGTTGCAGGTCATGCACCGCGATGATGCCGAATTGATGGCGCGCGGCCGAATCGCGCAGTGCCTGGTCGATCTCCTCGACCGTGCGGCTGGATGCGACTTGAAAAATCATGGCGGCCTCCCATTCCATTGTCACCCCGCGCCGCCGTCTGCATCTACACCCCCAAAGGAGTGAATGCTGTGACTATCGACCGCTACCTTCGTCTGATCGCCGGTTTCTTCGTGATGGCCAGCGTGGCCCTCGGCTACTGGGTAGACCCCCGCTGGTTCCTGTTCACCGGGTTTGTGGGGCTGAACCTCTTTCAGTCCGCCTTCACCAACTGGTGCCCCATGATCACAATATTGAAGAAGCTCGGAGTGCCCGCAACCGTGGGAGGCTGCTCATGAGAATGGCGCTCGCCATCCTTGCACTCTCGGCGGCGTTGCCCGCCTTCGGGCAAGACGCGCTCCTCAAGCAGGCGCAGGCCGCTTTCCGCCCCATACCGGCCACCGCGCCGGTGCTGAAGTCGAATCCCGCCAATCCGGCCAAAGTCGAGTTGGGCAAGATGCTCTTTTTCGATCCGCGCCTCTCCTCCAGTTGGCTGATCAGTTGCAATACCTGCCATAATGTCGGGCTCGGCGGCGTCGATATTCTCGAGACCTCCATCGGCCACGGCTGGCAAAAAGGGCCGCGCAACAGTCCCACTGTCCTGAACGCGGTGTTCAACATGGCCCAGTTCTGGGATGGCCGCGCCAAGGATCTCAAGGAGCAGGCGATGGGGCCCGTGCAGGCCGCCGTGGAAATGAACAGTACGCCCACGCGCACGATTCAAACGCTCAAGAGTATTCCGCAATACGTAACGCAATTCCAGAAGGCTTTTCCCGGCGAAGCCGATCCCGTGACGTTCGAAAACATGGCCCGCGCCATTGAGGTGTTTGAGGCGACGCTCATCACTCCCGATGCCCCGTTTGACCGGTACCTGCGCGGCGATGCGGCGGCGCTCAACGCCGCCCAGCAGGAAGGGCTCCAGGTCTTCATGGCCAAAGGCTGCCGCAGTTGCCACGGCGGCGTGAACCTTGGAGGCCAGGGCTATTTCCCATTCGGCGTGGTCGCCAAACCGGGCGGCGAAGTGCTGCCGGCCGGCGACAAAGGCCGCTTCGAAGTCACCAAAACAGCGAGCGACGAATATGTTTTTAAGTCCCCGTCGCTGCGCAACATCGCGCTCACCGCGCCCTACTTCCATTCCGGCAAGGTGTGGGATCTGAAACAGGCCGTCGCCATCATGGGCTCGTCACAACTGGGCGCCACGCTCACCGAAAAGGAGACCGACGCCATTGTCGCGTTCCTGCGTACCCTCACCGGCCGCCAGCCGGACGTGACGTATCCCATCCTGCCGCCACACACCGCCGCCACGCCTCTACCGGACGCGGCCGTCAAGCCCGCCGCCCGCCACTGACGGGCCGAAATTGGCATCCACTGCCGCGAGGCTCGCCACACGCGCCCGCATCGCGGCAACCTGCCATTCGACACCGCGCCGATGCCTTCGGTTCCCGTGCCCATTCCTGACATTTCCCGCCTGATTTTCAAGGCTATAATGCGGGCATGAAATGGACCCAGCAGTCTTTCCCCAGAAAACGCGCCTCTGTTTCGCGCCGTGCGTTTCTTGGCGCGGCGGCGGGCGCGGTTGCCTCCACGTTTTGGGCGGATCAGGATCTGGAAGCCGCCATGCAGAACGTCAACCAGAACTCCAAGCCCTCCGACTTGAAGATCACCGATCTGCGCGTGGCCACCGTGGCCCGCGCCCCCATGACGTGCCCGCTCATCCGCATCGACACCAACCAGGGCATTTACGGGCTGGGCGAGGTCCGCGATGGCGCCAGCAAGAACTACGCCCTCATTCTCAAAAGCCGCCTGCTCGGTGAAAATCCCTGCAATGTCGACAAGATTTTCCGCAAGATCAAACAATTCGGCGGCCACGCCCGCCAGGGCGGCGGAGTCTGCGGCGTCGAAATGGCCCTCTGGGATCTCGCCGGCAAGGCCTACAATGTGCCCGCTTATCAATTTCTCGGCGGCAAGTTCCGCGACAAGGTGCGCTGCTACGCCGACACGACGCAGACCCGCGACCCCAAGGAGTTCGCCCGCCGCCTCAAAGAGCGCATCGACGTCAAAGGCTTCACCTTCCTCAAAATGGATCTCGGCGTCGGCCTCGTCGAAGACAAGCCCGGAGCCGTTTCCCGCCCCCTCGGCACCACCAGCCGCAACTTCGGCATGGTGCAACACATGTTCACCGGCATGGAACTCACGGAGAAAGGCATCGCCCTCATGGCCGACTATGTCGCCCAGGTTCGCGAAGTCATCGGCATGGAAGTGCCCCTCGCCGCCGACCATTTCGGCCACGTCGGCGTCAACTCCTGCATCCGGCTCGGCAAGGCGCTGGAAAAATACAACATGGCCTGGCTCGAGGACATGATCCCCTGGCAGCACGCCGAATTACTGAAACAGATCACCGACGCCGTCGACATCCCCATCCTCACCGGCGAGGATATTTACCTCAAGGAAGATTTCATCAAGCTCGCGCGCATGCATGCCGTCGATATCGTGCATCCCGATCTCGCCACCTCCGGCGGCTTGCTCGAGACCAAGAAGATCGGCGACGCCTGCCAGGAATACGGCGTACCCATGGCCATGCACTTCGCCGGCACGCCCGTCAGTTTCATGGCCAACGTCCATTGCGCGGCGGCCACGGAGAACTTCATCGCCCTCGAACACCACTCCGTCGATGTCCCCTGGTGGGAAGACATGGTGCATGGCGAAAAGCCGCTCTTCGAGAAAGGCTTTGCCAACGTGCCCTCGAAGCCCGGCCTCGGCGTCACCCTCAACGACGAAGTCGTCAAGCAGCATCTTGCCGAACCCGGCTACTTCGAGCCTACGCCCTACTGGGACAAAGACCGTTCCAACGACCGCCACTGGAGCTGACGTACGATTGTCCAGGGAGCCGGCCGTGAGAACATGGAATCATGTCCGACCGGCTCACTCTGTCCTGCTGGCTGCGCCACCACAACGCGCTCTCGATGATCCCCAATTGGGAAAAACTGCTCGGCCTGTTCCCCTTCTCCAGGCTCTCGCAGCGTTCCACGGTGTTCCGTGTCCACGCGGTCAACCTCACCGAACCCACTGTCTTCGAGCGTGCCTATCCGCCGCCCTTCACACCCACCGAGGCCGTCGCCATCGCACGCGAATTCCAGCACGAGGATTGCGCCTATCAGCTCGAATGCGCCTGGGATCTCATGGAACTCGGCGAAGAAGACTGGCAATTGACTCCCGTCAACGTCTCCCTCTGGTGCTTCGGACCGGAATTCGACAACGACACCACCGACCATTTGCGCATCGAATTCGGCCTGGAGGACACGTTTCTCCCACAGCCCGGCGACGATGCCAGCATCCGCGCCTCCCACGCCAATCTGCGCAGCCTCATGCACCTCGTCGAACAAGTGGGAGCCAAACTACCCGTGGAACGCAAGCACCTTTGGTCGGAATCCGGCTTGAATTTCGCCGAAAAATTGCAGTCAGCGCTCTCCGGCGGCGGCTTTCCCGGTCTCGCCGTTCAATAAATTCTCGACCGCCGTCCCCAGCATTTGCGGCAAGTACGGCTTCTGCAAAAAGGCAACCCTGCGGCCCGGCGGAATGGGCACCTGATCGATGTCCATGAAGCTGCCGCTTGAGACCAGCACCGGCAGCTTCGGCTTCCGTTCCCATACTCCAAACAACAGATCCATCCCGTTCATGTCGGGAAGCCAGTGGTCCAGAACCGCCAGATCGAATCCCCGATCGTCCGCGTCCAGAACATCCAGACCCTTTTGCGCGCGATCGCAACACGTCACATCGTGGCCACAACGGGCCAGGTAGGTTTCGAGCAACTTAAGCAAGGCTCTCTCATCGTCCACGACAAGAATGCGTGCCATTTTTTT
>CAYOBO010000185.1:0-9764 GCA_964402295.1 uncultured Candidatus Solibacter sp.
CACCTTCGCGTTCTTCTCAATCCGCTTGCTTTCATCCGTCACCGCCTTCAGCGGCGCGGCGTAGGTGTTGTGAAACAGAATGTTCAGTAACAGCGGCGGCTTCACCATTGCCTGCGTCGGCTTCACTTTGCCGCTGACGATATCCGCCATCAACCGCGCTCCATCCACTCCACGATCCTTCGCATCCAGGTGCGGACACTCCTTGTATGTAATCAGCGCCGTGGTCAGTTTCACGATCTCCTCCGACACGTTCGCGTGAAAATCGTGCACCACTACAATCGGAATCGTATTTCCAAACGCCGCGCGCACGCGCCGCACCACTTCCGCATCGGCGTGCGGATGGCTCTCCGTCACCATCGTCCCGTGCAGGAACAGCAGTATCCCGTCAAGCTTCGGAGCCTGTTTCAACCGGTCGATCATCTCTTTCGTCAACGCATCGAACACCGAATCCAGAACCAGGCCGATGGTCTGCGGCCCCGCCACCAGTGACGGATACAGTTCGAGGCCCCGTTGCTCCGCGCCCTCGATGAATCCTGAAATCGTGTTGTTTGCATTGCGCGAAAGCCGGATCACATCGTCGCCGCGCAGTACGCCCGGCCGCCCGCCGATGCCCGCCTCGAAATCCGCCATCGTCGTCTTCTTCGGATTGAATGTGTTCGTCTCGTGAACCACGCCGCCCACTCCGATCACCGGCCGCGGTTGCGCGCACACCGCCCAACTCACCAGGAAAAACACTGCGATCCGCATGAAGGGGATGATACAACACCTTCCCGCCCACTCTGGCGTAACATCGCCCCTGGCGTACCATCGAGAGATGGGCTCCACTCTCATTCCCTGCCTTCGCTACCGCAATGCGCCTGCCGCGATTGCGTGGTTGTGCGCCGCCTTTGGTTTCGAGCGCCACCTGGTGGTGCCAGGCCCCGATCACACCATCGCCCACGCCCAACTCACCTTGGCCGGAGGCATGATCATGCTCGGCTCAGTGCGGGAAGACGACTATGGCGGGCGCATCAAACAACCCGGCGAGATCGGCGGCTTCGAAACCCAATCGCCGTACATTGTGGTCGCCGACGCGGACGCCACCTATGCCAGGGCCAAGGCTTTGGGGGCCGAAATCGTGCATGAGATCCACGACGAATCCTACGGCGGCCGCGGGTTCGGCTGCAAGGATCCCGAAGGCCACCTCTGGTACATCGGTTCCTACAACCCCTGGGTAACGCCGTAGACCGTTGAATCGCCCATTCATTGTTGCTACACGTGAATCTGCATGCTCCGATTCGCAATGTTGGCATGGCTGGCGGTATCCCTTCCCGCGCAGCAGCTCTCGCAACTCAGCGGCACCGTCGCTGACCCCAGTGGCGCTGTCGTCATCGGCGCGAAGCTCCGGCTGGAGAGCCTCACCAAAGGCATCGTCGTGCGCGAAACCAGCACCGGGGAATCGGGCCGCTACGTCTTTGCGCAGATCCTCCCCGATAGCTACAAGCTCATCGCCAACGCTCCCGGCTTGCAGGAAGTCACCGTGGCCGGCATCGTCGTGCAGGTGGCCACGCCCGCCCGCTACGACATCGCCTTCGAAAAAGCCGGCAGCATCGCCGAATCGGTCACCATCCGCGCCGAAGTCCCGCAAGTCAACACCACCGATGCCTCGCTCGGCAATGCGCTCGGCACGCGCCCCATTCTGCAACTGCCCTCCTACGCGCGCAACGTCGCCGGACTCCTCGCCCTCCAGCCCGGCGTCACCGAATTCGGCAACGTCAACGGCGGCAAAAGCGACCAAGCCAATGTCACGCTCGACGGCATCGACGTCAATGAGCAAATGGAGCGCACCGCTTTCACCAGCGTGCTGCGTGTCACTCTCGACTCCGTCGAGGAATTTCGCACCACCACCACCAACGCCGGCGCCGAGCAGGGGCGCAGTTCCGGAGCACAGGTGTCGCTCGTCACCAAGTCCGGCGCCAACGACACGCACGGCTCCGTCTACTGGTATCACCGCAACACCGTCACCGCCGCCAACGGCTTCTTCAACAATTCCTCCGCGGTTCCGCGCCCCAAGCTGCTCATCAATATTCCCGGCGCTTCCATCGGCGGCCCCATCCGCAAGAACAAGCTGTTCTACTTCCTCAACTGGGAGCAACGTAACGACCGCAGCGAAGTCAACGTCGAGCGCACCGTGCCTTCCGCCTTGCTGCGCGAAGGTTCCGTCGTCTATCGCAATCGCGCCGGACAGCGCGTCACCATGACTCCTGAACGTGTCCGCGCCTTCGACCCGCGAGCCATCGGCCCCAACCGCGCCGTGCTCGATCTGTTCCGCTCCTACCCCCTGCCCAACAGCGAGACGCCCGGCGATGGCCTCAACTTCTTCGGCTATCGCTTCACCGCGCCGCTACAGCTTCGCTACAACACTTACATCTCGCGCTTCGACTATCAACTGCATCCCAACCACAATCTGTTCTTCCGAGGCCAACTACAGAACGACCGCTCTTCCGACGAACCGCAGTTCCCCGGCGATCCGCCCAACAGCCTCTTCCTGCGCAACGCCAAAGGAGTGGCCATCGGCTACAACGCCGTTTTGTCGAACCGCCTCGTCAGCAGCTTTCGTTACGGCTTCACACGCCTTTCACGCGAAAGCACCGGCAACCAGAATGCCTCCTACATCTCCTTCCGGGGGCTGGATGACCGCTACGGCTTCACCACCGGACTCTGGCGCAAAATGCCGCTGCATCAATTCACCGAGGATCTCACCTTCACTCGCGGCGCGCATTCGGTGCAATTCGGCGCCGTCGGCCGCCTCATCGTCAATCAATCGCGCAGCTATCTGCGCTCCTATCACCACGCTGTCACCAACGTCAGCGCGATGCGTGGCACGGGTTCCGACATCCTCCCCTCCGATGTGCTCACCGCCGACCGCACTGCCACCGGCGATGCGCTGGCCGCCCTGCTCGGGTTGGTTACGGAAGTCACCGCCAACTGGAACTATTCCATCGATGGCGACGTTCTTCCCGTCGGCGCCCCCATCCGCCGCGACTTCCGCAACAACGAACTCGAGATGTACGTGCAGGACTCCTGGCGTGCCCGCAAGGATCTCACTTTCACCTTCGGCCTGCGCTGGTCCCTTATGCCGCCCGTCCACGAAGCCAACGGCCAGCAGATCTCCACAAACATTCCCCTCGGAACATGGTTTGACACACGGGGCCACCTTGCCGATCTCGGCCGCAGCCAGGAAGAAGCCGGCCGCATCGTATTTCTCGCCCGCGGCGATCCCCGCAGCCGCCCGCTTTACCCGTTCCACAAAACCAATTTCGCCCCGCGATTCGCTGTCGCCCACGCGCCCTCCGGTCAATCCGGGCTGAGCAAGTTTTTCTTCGGCAGAGAAGGAAAATCGTCCATCCGCGCCGGGTGGGGCATGTACTACGACATCGTCGGCCAGCCACTGGCGCGCACCTACGATCTCACTGCCTTCGGCTTCGCCACCACGTTGACCAATCCTTCCGGCCGCCTCACCGGCACAACCGCGCCGCGCTTCACCGGCCTCTACGATCTGCCCGCCACGCTCTTGCGCCCGGCGCCGCCCGGCGGATTCCCCCAGCAGTACCCCGACGACCTCGATAGCGGATTCGCCATCGCCAACTCCATCGATGACCGCCTCAAAATTCCCTACACCATGAACATGAACTTCACCCTCGGCCGCGAGTTTCAGGGTGGATGGTTCATTCAGGGCAGCTATGTCGGACGCATGTCGCGCCGCTCGCTCATGAATCGCGACCTCGCCATGCCCACCAATCTGCGCGATCCCTCGAGTGGCCAGTCCTATTTCGAAGCAGCCAGCCAGATGGCGCTGCTGGTCAACGCGCGCACGCCGCTCGCCGCCGTCCCCCGCGTCCCCTTCTTCGAGAATTTCTACTCCAACCTGCGCACCGGCGCCCGCTCTGCCTCGCAAATCGTCTACGGCGTCGCCAGCGAGTTTCCCAACGATTTCATCTCCGCCCTCGCCCTGCTCGATCAATACTGCGATCCCGATTGCGGCCGCCTCGGCCCCAACATGATGATGAACCCGCAATTCTCCTCGCTATCGGCCTGGAGTTCCATCGCCGGAGGCAACTACCACTCCATGCAATGGACCCTGCGCAAGCGCTTCTCCGCGGGCCTCACCCTCGATTTCAACTACACCTTCTCCAAATCGCAGGATCTCGCCTCGGTCGAAGAGAACAGCGGCGAATTCACTGGCTTCCTGGTCAATTCCTGGGATCCGTCGCAACGCCGCGGCGTCTCCGATTACGACCAGCGCCAAGTCTGGAACATGTGGTGGGTCTACGAACTCCCCTTCGGCCGAGGCCGCCGCATGCTCAGCGGGGCAAACAAAGCGCTCGATCTGCTCGCCGGCGGATGGCAGGTGGCCGGCATTTGGACCCAATCCACCGAACTGCCCTGGAGCGTCGGCAACGGCCGCAACTGGCCCACCAACTGGAACGTCACCACCTTCGGTACGCCCATCGCCGCGGTCACTCCATCCACCAAAACAAAAAATGCCCCTGCTGTTTCCGGCGTCGGCGGACCCAACGTCTGGGCCGATCCCGCGCGCACCCTCGCCGAATGGCAGTTCACCCTGCCCGGACAAAGCGGCAGCCGCAACACCGTGCGCGTCGACGGGCTTTCCAACTTCGACCTCAACCTCTCCAAACGCTTCCAGATGCCCTACAACGAGAGCCACTCCATCCAATTCCGCTGGGAGACCTTCAACCTCTGGAACCAGGTACGATTCGCCAATCCCGATTTGCGCCGCACTTCTTCCGCCACATGGGGCAAATATACCGATCAATTGAATGACCCCCGCCAGATGCAGTTCGCACTGCGGTATGAGTTTTAATGGAAACACGATGCTGATTTCATTCCTGCTGCTTTCCGCGGCCGTCGCCGCCGATTCCAATTGGCCCCAATTTCGGGGCATCGAGGCCAACGGCACAGGCACAGGCACGCCGCCGCTCGAATGGAACGGCGAATCGGGCAAGAACATTCTCTGGAAAACTCCCATCCCTGGACTCGGCTATTCCAGTCCCGTCATCTGGGGCGATCGTATCTTTCTCACCAGCGCCGTTGCCACCGCGGGCGGCAACGCAGCCGTGAAACTCGGACTCTACGGCGACATCGGCTCCGTGCCCGGAGAAGGGAAGCAGGATTTCAACGTCTACTGCCTCGACCGCAAGACCGGCAAAATTCTCTGGACACGCACCGCCATCAGCGGTGAGCCCAAGGTGAAGCGCCACCCCAAATCGAGCCACGCGAATCCCACTCCAGCCACCGACGGCAAGCACCTCGTCGTCTTCTTCGGTTCCGAAGGCCTCTACGCCTACGATAGGAACGGCAAGCTGCTTTGGAAGAAGGATCTCGGCACGCTCGACGCCGGCTACTTCCGAGCCCCCGCCGCGCAATGGGGCTACGCCAGTTCCCCCATCCTCCGCGACGGCATGGTCATCGTGCAGGCCGATGTGCAGAAGGATTCCTTCATCGCCGCCTTCGACGTCAAGTCCGGCAAAGAGCTATGGCGCACGCCGCGCACCGATGTTCCCACCTTCGGCACGCCCGCCGTCGTTCCCGCCGCCAACGGTGCAAAGCAGGTCGTCGTGAACGGCTGGAAGCAAATCGCGGGCTACGATTGGAAAACCGGAAAGCAGATCTGGACCATGGCCGGCGCGGGCGACATCCCCGTGCCCACTCCGCTACACGACAACGGACTCATCATCGTCACCAACGCCCACGGCCCCGGCCGCCCCATCTTTGCCATCCGCGCCAACGCCCAAGGCGACATCACCAACAAGCCCGAAGCCCTCGCCTGGAAACACGATCGCGCCGGCAACTACATGCAGACCCCGCTGCTCAACGGAGGCATCGGCTACTTCTGCTACGACAACGGAGTGCTCTCCGCCTTTCAACTCTCCACCGGCGAGCGCCTCTATCAGCAACGCCTCGGCGCGGGCTCTTCCGGATTCACCAGTTCCCCCGTCGCCGCCGGCGGCAAGCTCTACATCACCAGTGAAGACGGCCACACCTACGTGCTGAAACTCGGCAGTCAATACCAATTGCTCGGCGAAAACGAACTCGGCGAGCAAGTGATGGCTTCGCCCGCCATCTCGGACGGAGTGCTCTTCCTACGAGGACGCAGCCACCTTTATGCGATTGGTGAAAAACGCTAGCATCTTCTTGCGGGCAAACCAAACCCGTAACGCCAGCAGCACAAACACCGCCACTCCATACAAAATCGGATCCCACAGCGCCGCCTTCCCCTGCCAGTAGAAATGCACCACGCCCGCCACGGCACTCAAATACGCCAGCCGGTGCAGCAGCACCCATTTCTTCCCCATCCGCCGAATCGCCCATGCCGTCGATGTCAACGCCAGCGGCGCCATCAGCAGATACGCCGTCCACCCCATGCTGAAAAATCGCCGCACCTTCAAGTCATCCCAGATCTCCGGCCAGAACCACGCCTTGTCCATCGACAGGTAATGAAACAGGTGCAGCGAGCCATAGAAAAACGCAAACAACCCCAGCATCCGCCGGACCCGGATCAGATCGTTCCACCCCGTCATGCGCCGCAGCGGCGTAATCGTCAAACTGAACAGCAGCATGCGCAGCGTCCAATCCCCCGTATAGCGAGCCACCGTCTCCGCGCGATTAAACCCCAGTTGATTCGTCTCCCAGCGATACACCAGCACCGCCAGCGGAACCAGGCACAGCACAAACATCACCGGCTTCACCCATCGAGCGCGCAACATCAGCGGCAAGCCTCCGCCAGCACCGGCTGCCGCGCCGGCATCGGAGCATGCCAGCACAACACCCCCAGCAATACAGTCACCACAGCCAGTCCATAAAACATGCTGTCATAGGAGCCCGTGCGTTCCAGCGTTTCCGCCAGCAGCAGCGGACCCACCGCCGACGCAAACACCGTCATCATCTGCGCGCATCCTTGAATGCGTCCCAACTCCCGGCGTCCGTACGTCTGCCCCCACACCGAGAAAAACACCACGGTCACCACGCCGCCCGCGATGCCCATCGCCGCGCCATAGGCCATCACATGGGCGTACGTCTGCACCAAAGGCAGCGACACCAAAGCCGCCGCCAGCACAGCCATTCCCACGCCCATCAATCGCCGGATCGACCATCGCGACGCCAGCCACCCGCCGGCGAAATTGGCCGCCAGTCCCAGCAGCGTGCTGACCACCAACACCGTGTGATACACCGTTGCGTCAAAACCTCTCTGCTCCAATATGGATTGATTGAACAAAGATATTCCCGAATACACCAAACCGAACACCGCGCTCGACAGCGCAAAGATCCAGAACGCGCTCCCACGCAGCGCATCCCACAATCCGATATCGCTGAGCGATGCTTCCACTTCCACCGCCACCGCATCGCCCGCGACACCTGCTTCCTCCGGCTTGTTGCGAGCCACCAGCCATGCCACCGGCGCTAACGCCAAAATGCCCCAACCGACCCCAGCCCACGCAAACCGCCATCCGCCACGCAAAACGGCCTGCCCCACCAGCGGAAACGCCGTTACGAACCCCATGCCCACCAACAGCGAAAACACGCCCATGGCAATATTCAGCCGCCGTGAAAACCATTTCCCCACCAGCGCCAGGCTCACTACCGACAACGCGCTCTGTCCCAACGCCCGCGTCAGAAGAATCCCCGCGTACAGCACCAGCAACCCGCTGCCCGCGCTCATTCCTAGCACCGTCCCACCCAGCGCCAGCACCACCATCGTCAACACCACACGTGCGCCGAACCGGTCCACCCATCCGCCCACCGGCAAACACAGCAGTGAGCCCAACAGCGTCGCCCAAAGATTCACCGTGGCATATGCCACGCGGTCCAGCCCGAAATCCGCCAGTAGCGGTTCCGTCACCAATCCCAAGCCCTGCGTGCGCCCCGGCAGCGTCGCCACCATGGCCATCGCCGCCACGCCAAGATTCCACCAGCCGGGATAGTAGCCTCGCAATCGCATGAGCCGTTATTCTAGCCAAAAGTAATCCGATGCCGCCCGCCCTCACGACGCAACAACTGTTCAGCCTCTGGATGGTGCGCCTCAGTTGTCTGCTGTACTTCGCCGCGCTCGCCCGCTGGAGCGTCAACCCCTCGCAATTTCCCAAACGCACCTGGACCGCGGCCTGCCTCTTCTACCTCCTCCACATGATCACCGCCTTCGCCTTCTTCCACAACTTCAGCCACACCGAAGCCTACGAAGCCACGGCACGCCAGACGCGGCAATTGATGGGCGTCAACTACGGTGGCGGCCTCTACTGGAACTACGCGTTCACCGCTGTCTGGATCGCCGACGTGCTCTGGGCATGGCTCGGCAACTACACGCAGCGCGCCCGCTGGATCACTTCCTCGACGCACGCCTTCCTCGCCTTTATGTTCTGCAACGCCACTGTCGTCTTCGGCAAAGGATGGGTCCGCATCGCCGGCGCCACGGCATTCTTCGCCCTCGCCGTACTCTACATAGCGCGCAAGCGCCCCGCTGTAGGAAGATAAATGGCTTATGCGATTAGCCGTAGTCGGATTGGGCCGTATCGGGCAATACCACGCCATCCACGCCCAGGAAGTTGCCAGGGAAACCGGCGGCACACTCACCGCCGTTGTCGACACCAACGTCGAGCGGGCCAAGGAAACCGCCGCCCGCCTCTCGAAGAATCAACCCACGCCTGTCCAGCCTTTCTTCAGCGCCGAAGAGATGGCTGCCGCCAAAGTGGCCGATGGTTCGCTCGTCTGCTCCCCCACCGATTGCCATCGCGCCAACACCACGGCGCTCATTCGCGCCGGGCAGCGCGTCATTCTCGAAAAGCCCCTCACCGGCACGCTCGCCGATGACCGCGCGTTCGCCCAGCAACTCGACCGCGACTTCCCCAACGCCGTCATGCTCGCCTTCCAGCGCCGCTTCGATGCGCCGCTCCAGCACGCCAAGCGGCTCATGAAAGACGGAGCCATAGGACGCGTCTTCAAAATCGTCTCCATTCTCGAAGACTCCAACCCCGCGCCCGACGGCTACATGAGCGGCGGCATTCTCCCCGACATGTCCGTGCACAACGTCGATGAAATCCTCTGGCTCTGCGATGGCCGCATGCCCGTCGCCGCCGCGGCCATCGGCTCCTGCCTCCACAGCCGCAAGCTCAGCACTGCCGTCGAAGACTTCGACGATGCCTACATGCATCTCTGGTTCGAAGGCGAATTCGGAGCCCAGGTGCAGGTCAGCCGCAATCACGTCTCCGGCTATCGCGTCGAAACCTGGATCTTCGGCGAAACCGGCCAGATCCACATCGGCCGCTTCGAGCAGCGTTACCGCGACGTCGTTGTCGAAGTCTACGGCAAACGCCCCGCCACCGCGCCCATCGAGCGGAAAACGTACACGATGCCCGAATACGGCGCCGGAGCCCCCGAATTCATGGACCGCTTCGGCCCCGCCTATAAAACAGAACTGCTCGAATTTGTTCGCAAGTGCGAATCCGGCGAACCCTTCGACGTCACCCACCGCGACGGTGTCCGCGCCATGGAAGTCATCGACGCCGCCATGCGCGGCCTCATCGGCCCGGCCGGCGGAGCCAAGGTTACCAGCGTAATTCGCTAGGCAGGTACTTTGCTACCAGATCTTCATAGTACGGCCGCAACGCCGCCGCATCGGGCTTGGTGTCCGACTTCGAATACAGATCGTACTGATTGAATTCGTTCACCCAGTGGAACATCTTCCGGTCGTGGTCGTTCATCAGATACTG
>CAYOBO010000186.1:0-9714 GCA_964402295.1 uncultured Candidatus Solibacter sp.
CATTGAAGGTCGCCAGCGAACGGCCACGGACATGCTCGGGTTCGTAGTGGAGGCCCGTCACCGTCCGCGTGCCGCCGTTCAGGATCTGCTGCCCCGGAACGGTTGCATCGAACGTATACGGCGTTGTCGAGTTGCCCCACAGGTCATAGAAGTCGCCTTGCAGTTGCGGCGCTGCCTGCGAAGCTCCCGGCACAAGCGGGAAAGTGCTGCCCGGAACGCTGCTCACGTTCGTGTAGAATGCAGCCTTCTTGTGAACACGCAGGCGCGTGCCGGCAAAGGCAGGCGTGCTGGTGTTGGGAACGGCATTCGTCCAAGTCCGGCTGGCGAGAGCAATGTTGTCATTGATCACGCTCGACACGATATACAGGTTGTCATTGTCGATACCCAAACGTGCGCTGGTCGGAACGTAGCAAACAGCCTCGAAGTTGCCAACGGCTGTCGTGGTGCAATCGATGATCAGAGAGCCATTCGGAGCGGTCAAGCCACGGCGCAGGTCTGAAATCGAGTTGATGTTGCCGTACGGGCAGCCCGACTGGCAGGTTCCATCCGTCGCACCGTAGAAGGCCACCCAGTTGGTGTTCGCACCGCCGCTGTTCGGGTTGTTTTGGCTCGGCCCCGGAGGCTGCGGCGTGGTGAAGAACTCCGTGTTGCCCACCAAGCCGGGAACGGCCGGGTTGTTGTTCGGAGTGCAGGTGCCACCAATGTTCGCACCGCCGGTGCCGAGTGAAATCGTGCCCTGGCAACCGGTCGCCCACTTGGAGACGATCAGCACCCAGCTCGCTTTCCGAGTGGCGCCGACGCCCGTCGAGCAGCCGAAGCAGTTCACGCCCGCGTTGTCCACCACCGTGAACAGAACCACGAAGCGGCCCTGCATCTGGTCATAGCGGACGCTGGCATTGTCAATCTGGCAGGTGGCGTTTGTACGCGGCTGCGTCGGGCACAGCTCATTCAACGCCGCTTCTCCCAGCCACACGTCCAGGAACTGGCGCGATGTGGGCGGGAAGTAATAAGTCCCTGCCGGATTGTATTCCACCGAAGCCGTTCCGTTGTTATTGCTGCCGCTCGGAGCGTTCGGGTTGGGGTAACGGGCGATCGTACGGTTGACGATCGTCAAAATATCATCAGGGCCAACTGCCAGATCGGGATTCGGCGCCACCGCCAGCGGTTCGATCGTGAAGTAATCGGTGGACGCGAGTCCTTCCCATTCACGCCCGCCCTGCGAGTCACACGCCGTGGAAGCCACGGCCGGCCCGCCAACCAATCCGCAAAGCGGATCGATCAGACCGGGACGGTTCGCGCTTCCTTCCCGCGCCGATACATTGAATTGCCCTTCCGGTCCACTGCCCACGAGGCGTGGACCCGTCTGTGCCTTCGCTGCCGGTGCAGCGAACGTCAGGCAGAACATGGCAGTTACTGGAATGACTGCCGTTGCCCAAAGACGTTTCATTTCCCTCCTCCAAAACTCTGGATAAAATGTAAAACTCGATTCTTCAAGGATACAACACTCATGGATGCTTCGTAAACGTATCTTCTAACGCAATCGAGATCTAAAGTCAATCGAGACTTCCGTTTTCTGAAGATTCTCGGTCCCGCGTGGCCTGCTCTGGAGAAGAAAATGGCCTGTCCGGAACGACCAAAGCCCGGACAGGCCTTGAGGGAAGAGAAGAAAAGGAGAAACAAAAGAAATAGAACTACCTGCCGCGCCCGCGGCCTCCACCGCCGCCGCTGGAGCCCATACGGCCGCTAGAACCGCCGTCCATGCCGCCGCCGCTCCGGCCCCCGCCGCTCCAACCGCCTCCCGAAGACCCGCCGGAGGACCGCCCCATGCCGCCGAATCCGCCACTCGGCCGCGATTCACCCATCGACGGCGACGAGCGCGGCGCACTTCCGCCAAAACCGCCGAAGCTTTCCGATCGCGACGGCCGCCCCTCGAACCGGGGTGCTCGGGATGGGCTCGGTTCCGCCGATCGCGATCGCTCCCTAACGATCGGCGGGCTCATGCGAAGCGGCTCGCCGCTGCTGCTGTCATTGCTTCGGCTTCGTCCCACACTCTCGCGCGGGCTGCTCCGCGGCGTGCGCTCCATGCGCGGCGTCTGCTCGGATGGCGACTCCATGCGGGGTGAGGACGATTCCGTGCGCCTGCCAAACACACCGGAACCGCTCGAGCCGCCATTGTTCTCAAACCGGCGCCAGCCGCTCGCGTCCCGGCCGCGATCCTCGGCAGGGATGGCACGCGATGAGGGCTCCTCGGATCGCTGCCGGAATCCGCCTCTGTTGGATTCCGACGGCGTGGACTCAACGCCGCGCACGCTGCCCGAAGGCTCTCCGAACCGCCGCCAGCCGCTACGTTCCGCGTCGTCCCGCGTCCGGAATCCGCCATCGCTACCCCGGCTCTCCACAACGGCCGGAGTATCGGAGTTGCGCGGCTCCCCGAACCGGCGGGAACTCCCGGCCTCGCGCCCCGTCGATTCGGACGGCCCGGCTTCGTTCAGCCGCCGCCAGCCGCGATTGTTGTCCGTCCTCACGGCGGGCTGTCCACCAGCCTCCACCACGGGGCCTTTTTCCCCTCTGCGGATGCCGTCCGTACCACGTCCTGCTTCCACAGTCCCTGGACCGCCCGTCTGCTCGGCGCGGCCGATACGCTCGCCAAACGTCCTTCGCGAAAGCTCACTCACGCCGCGGCGCTGATCCTCGAACGAAACACGCTCCGTCGTCGTTCCTCCCGGAGACCGGCGGCTGAAGAACCTGGTATTGTCCCGGCTCTGCGGAGTGCCGGTCACTTCACGGTCGGCCCAGCGCAAACTGTTTCGCTCCGGCGCCACCGGCAGTTCGCCGCGCACCAGGCTTGCTCGCTGCAAGTCGCTATCGCGCGCCGCAGTGATATTGTTGAAGCGCCCGCGGGCGAAATCGTTGCCGTCCACACTGTGCACGCCGTTGATCACCCGCGCGTTTCGATACGAATTGCGGATGTTGTAGTTATTGACGATGGTGACGCTGTTGTCGATGTAGGTGCGGTTGCCGAACCCGCGATAGCGGTTCCAGCCATACCACGGGTGATAGGTTTCATAGGGAGCGAGAGGCACCCAGCCGACACGCCCGAAGCCGATCCCCACCGAAACACCGTGGCCGAATCCGACCCAGGCCACCAGTCCGGGGCTCCAGTAGTGGCGCGTACGGTAGGCGCCGGGCCACCAGCACCACCCGCGCGAACCCCAGTACCACCGTCCATAGTGATACGGCGCCCAGCCCCAGGGATCGTAGCTGACCCAGCTCCATCCATAAAAGTCCACCCAAGACCACCGCCCGTAGCGGTAGGGAGACCAGCCTACCGCCACACGCGGCACCCAGACGTAACCATATGGCGCATCGTATACCCAGTTGCCGTAAGCATCCAGATCCTCGGCTCCATAAATCGAGGGATCCACATAGCGGTAGCTGGTGGACCGCTCCAGATCCGAGTTCCGCCGTTCGTTCCACTGGTCGAATCCATCGCGCGGCACGGCGGACTTCACCTGGAACTCAACTTCGGTGGACGTCCCGCGCGCAACCATCGTGCGGCCCGACTTGAGCCGCTCCGAGCCCTGCGTCGTGAATACATCCACCTCACCGGAACGCACCGTAACTTCCGTGGTCCCGTCCGGCAATACCGAAATGCGGTACATGCCGCGTTTGGTGGGCCGCACCGCCACGCTTGGCGTGGACACTTCCACATCCGCCTCGGAATTTCGCAAAACGTTGAACATCACTGTCCCGGCGGCCACCTGCAATCCGTAGCGGCGATACTCCAACTCTCCCAGCCGTAGCTCCGAATTCGGGGCCAACCGAACGATATTCGCGTAATCGAACTGAACCTCGGCCTGCGAGTTGACTCCCGTGAGGACGCGGTCCTCCACCACCAACGGCGCGTTCGGCGCGGCAGCAACCCATTCGCCGGAGTCCCCTCTGCGAACCGAAACATCCCCTTGCAGCAGGCTCAGGCGGGCAACCCCGCGGCCTGGCGTCTCTTCCGCCAGCAGATTCGCTCCGCACAGCAGAGCAGCCATCAGCCACCGTGTATGTTTCATTCTGAGGATGTGTTCCGACATGGCTGGCCTCCTTCTACGCCTAACTTGCTGGCAATTCGGATACCATTGTCCATCTCTTTGTTTTTCAAGCAGATGTGCTAAGATGACGGGTTCCGGCCGATGGCTGAAAACCACCACATTGCTGGCAAAGCACCAGAGAGGCGAAGGCTACGGCATGCCTTGGCTGTGTCGTTTCTCTTCCTGATGACGGCGGGCTTCTATTGGAAGCTTACCCTGACCCGCCAGTACATCTGGTTCGACCATCCCGACATGTGTTACCTGGAAATCCCGCGCATGCAGTTCCAGATGCGGGAGATCCGGCAGCACGGAAACTTCCCGCTTTGGGATCCGCATCTCTGGGCGGGCCAGCCCCTGGTGGGACAAACGCAACCCGGCACGCTGTTCCCGCTGAACCTGCTGTTCTATATGACTCCGATGCGGGATGGGTATCTGAAATTCTCCCACCTGAACTACTATTGGGCCATCATCCATTTCCTGGCGGCGCTGTTCGCCTTCTGGCTGGCGCGCGAAATCGGCTTGAGTCTTGCGGCCGGCCTTTTCTGCGGCGCCGTGTTCGGATACGGCGGATTCATCGGCTCGGTGGCATGGATTGACGTGATTAACGGCGGTATCTGGGCCCCTTTGATCGTGCTGTTCCTCTTGCGCTCCACGAAGGGAACCCGGCCCATGAGCCATGCCGCACTCGCCGGACTGTTTCTCGGCATAGCCTGGCTCAGCGGACACCATGAGCTTCCCATCCTGCTCTCCATGATGAGCTTCCTGCTATGGGGCTGGTTCTGCTGGCGCAATCCGCGCCTTATCCTGCCCGCCGCCGTGTTCGGATTGACGGCATTTCTAATCAGCGCCGTGCAGACGCTGCCCACGTATGAATTCGGCCGTTTGGCCGTGCGTTGGGTCGGACTGGAGAACAGCGTCGGGTGGAAGGACAAAATCCCCTACTCCGTGAGTGCGCTCTACTCGCTGCCTGCGAAAGGCCTGCTCGCGACCTTCCTGCCAGGCTCAAGCAGCTACGCCGATTCCACGCCCTACGTGGGAGGCATCGCCACCGCCATGGCCCTGTTCGCCATTGCAGCTCGCTGGTCGAGTTCCACGGTACGGATCCTGACGGCGATCCTGGCCGGCTCGATTGTCTATTCGCTCGGCGCCAACACGCCGCTGCAAGGAGTGATGTACGCGATTCTTCCCCTCGTGGACAAAGCCCGGATTCCTTCCCGCGGGATCCTGGTCTTATCGTTCGCCCTGGCCGTGCTGGCGGCGATCGGCTTGGACACAGTGCTTCGCGATTCCCTGTCCGATGCGCTCACCCGGCTGCGCCGCTGGCTGCTTTGGATCGGGCTGGCGATCGCGATGCTCGCTGTCGGGACCGGCCTCGCCAAGGCCGAGGTCGACGATCGTGTCTATCTGGCGGGCTTGGTGCTAATGGCTGCATCCGTTCTGATCGCGGGATGGCAGCGCGGCGCGCTTTCCCGCGGTCTGGTAGCCGCGGCGATGCTTTCCCTGACTCTGATTGAACTGACGGGCGCCGCCCCCGCGCTCTACACCGATACGACACAGAAAAATTCCAATAAATTCGTGAAATCGCTCACCGAGCATCAGGATATCGTGGCGTTTCTCCGCGCCCAGAAGGGCGGTCCCCTTCGTGTCGCTGTGAACGAACAGGCAATCGGCAGTAATTTCGGCGACTGGCACGGCATCGACATGCTGCACGGCTACGTGGCCGGCGTGAATCGCCAGCACATGGAGCAGGAACTGCACACCGAGCGGACTCAAAGCCTCTACAGCGTCACGCACTTCATCGGCATGGAGCCGGATAAACCGGGGCAAAAGGAAGTGTTCGCCGGAACCAGCGGCGTCAAGGTTTTCGAGACGAACGGCCATCTGCCGCGCGCCCGCACCGTGCATGAAGCCAAAAAAGTCGAGGACACCTCTTGGATGCGGGTTCGCATCCAGGATCCGGACATCGATCTGAAACGGACCGTGTTGCTGATCGGCGAAGCGCCGCCACTCGAATCCTGCCCTGGCGAGGATTCCGTGCATATTCGCCGCCGCGGTACCGATCATGTGGCGATGGACGCGAACATGGCCTGCAAGGGCATGGTGGTGTTGAGCGAAACCATGTATCCCGGCTGGGAAGCGCAAGTCGACGGCAAGCCGGCCCGCATCTGGGAGGCGTACGGTGTCTTTCGGGGCGTGGTGGTGGAAGCTGGAAAGCACACCATCGACTTCCGCTTCCGGCCCCGTTCGGTCTACTACGGCGCCGCGCTCACGGCCCTCGGCCTGCTGTTGGTGGCCGGCCTGTGTATCCTCAAGCGCTGAAGGATCTCATGCGGAATCGTGCGTTCCTCGCGCCGCGGTGCGCGCGGCGGACCGGTGCGTCTCCACCTGCCCGCCGCGCCCTGATCCCTATCGCAGAAACGCTTCCGACAAGCCGGCATCCACGGGAATCACATTCCCCGTCGTCCGCGCGCTACGGTCGCTGGCAAGCCACACGATCGCATCGGCGCAATGCTCGGGCAGAATCGGACTCTTCAGCAGCGTACGGCTGGCGTAGAAATCCGCCAGCTTATGGCGCAGCTCTTCGGTGGAATCGCTTTCGGCGAATGCGATGCCGTATTTCTTGAGCGAAGAAATCACCCGTTCGCGCGGGAACATGGTCGAACCCGCCACCACCGTCGCCGGCGCGATGCCGTTCACCCGCACCAGCGGCGCCAGTCCCACGGCCAGTTCTCCTATCAGATGATTCACCGCGGTCTTGCTGACGTCGTAGGCTTCGCTGCCCTTCTTGGGCACTACCGCGTTTGCCGAGCTGGTGAGTACGATTACCGCCGGCAATCCCTGATCGTCAAAAATCTTCTGCGATTCCTTGGCCAGGATGTAATTGCCCGTAACGTTCACATCGAAGGTCAGCCGCCAGTGCTCCTCGGGGATATCGCCGTTGGCATCGGGCGGGATGAAGATGGCGGCGGTGTTAATCACCCCGTCCAGTCCGCCGAAATGGCTTACCGTCTGCGCCAACGCAGCGGCCACCGACTCGCGGCTGCGCAAATCGATGGCGCACGAAGCCACGGCCTCCTTGTCGTATTTCGCGCACAGCGCCGCCGTTTCCGCGGCAGCATCGGCCTTGATATCGGCGATCATCAGGTGCGCGCCTTCGGCAGCCAAACGCAACGCCGACGCGCGTCCAATGCCGCTGCCGCCACCCACCACCAGAATGATGCGCCGGCTGAATTCCTTCTCTGGAGGCATCCGGCGCAGCTTCGCTTCTTCCAGTTGCCAGTACTCGATGCGGAAAGCTTCGCGGCGCGGCAACGCCACGTAGTTACGAAAGCTGGTGAAATCGCCGGCGCGCGAGGGATCCTTGGCGTGCGGCAGCGGATCGGCAGGCTGGCCGCCATCTTCCATTGCCGTCGCACCCATCATCACGCGGATTGCATTGCGGTAGAACTCGCCCGTGATCCGCGCTTCTTTCTTCGAACGGCCAAAGCTCACCATACCCACGCCGGGAATCAGCACCACCGTGGGATTCTGATCGCGCAAAGCCGGCGAATCCGGCTCGGCGAATGCTTCGTAGTAGGCTTTGTAATCCTTGCGGTATTGCTCCAGACCCGCGTCAATCGCCGCTTCGAGCGAAGCCATGTCGCCGGTCTGCGGATTCCAATCCACCAGCAGCGGCGAAATGCGCGTACGCAGAAAGTGATCCGGACAACTGGTGCCCAACGCGGCCAGCGCCTTCGCGTCCTGGGAGTTGATGAATGCCAGCGCTTCGTCCGCACCGTCGAAATGCGCGATGGAACGCTTCGCCGCGCCCACACGCCCGCGCAACCGGTCGAGAATCGCAGCGGCTACCGTGGAGGCATCCTCGCGCTTCCGGTACTTCGGCCCGCCGAACAGCGTCTTGCCTTCCGCATGCCCGGTGACGAATTCGCCGAGTTGGTCGATGATGGTAACGCTGTTTATATAGGATTCCCGCTGCGTGTTACCCCACGTAAACAGGCCGTGGCTGCCGAGAATGATCCCATCGCAGCCCGGATTGTCTTCCACCGCCTTGCGCAGCATCAGCCCCAGTTCGAAGCCCGGACGCTGCCAGGGCAGCCACACCAGTTTGTGGTTGTAGCGCTGGTTGAACTCCTCCATCTTCTGCTTGCCGTTGCGGCTGGCGGCCATGGCGATGGCCCAGTCCGGATGCAGATGGTCCACGTGGTCAAAGGGCAGGTATCCATGCAGGGGCGTATCGATCGAAGCAGCGACCGTATTGCCCGCGAAAGCGCAGGAAGGATACAGCCCCACCATGTCATCTTCATACGCTTCCCCGCGGTAGACGTTTTCGAGAGCCAGCAGCCGGTCCAGGTACAGCACGGCAAACCCGCCCGTGGTGATCGAGCCCAGGTCTCCGCCGCTTCCCTTCACCGCCATCACGCGCGTGGGTTTTCCGGTTAACGGATCGATTACTTCATATTTCGAGCTGGTATTTCCACCGCCGAAATTCGTAATGCGCAAATCCGCCCCTAATAAATTGGACCGGTAGCGCAGCAGTTCCAGTTGGTCGCCCTTCAGAGAAGCAGCGTCCGAGTCGTTCCACAAGTCTCGCAGGTATTTCAACATTACGTTTGAATGAAAAAAGGAGTAAATGCCGTGGTGTGCGGGCAGGACTTAATTATAGCAAAGAAGCACGCGCCGCCCCACCGCACCCACACGGTAACATGGTCCTTATCATGCGGCGAACTCCAGCGGCCCTCTTCCTGTTCCTTACCTGCCTTCCCGCCGAAACGCACCGCGTCGTTGCCACCGAGTATCACCACACCTTCTCCGCCGCCCACAAAGTGCTCGCCCGTATCCGCCCCGGCGACACGGTGATCACGAAGACGGTAGATTCCGCCGGCTTTGATTTCGAAGGCGTCCGCCGCACCAAGACCCACGGCAACCCGCTCACCGGCCCCTTCTTCGTCGAAGGCGCACAGCCCGGCGACGTGCTCATCGTGCGCATCGGCAAGATCAGCCTCAACCGCCCTTCCGGTTACACCGCCCACAGCCTGCCGATCAAGGATCTGCCCGAGTACCTCATCCCCGCCAAGCCGAGGCCCGGCGCCGTCATCCCCGGCTACGACTATCTGATCCCCTGGACCATTGACCTCAAACGCAACACCGTCCGCCTCGCCGAACCTGGCGTGAAGCGATTGCGCGAAATGCCGGCGCAACCCATGCTCGGCTGCATCGGAGTGGCGCCGCAAGGCAACTACTCGCCGCGCTCCGGCCCGGCCGGCTACTGGGGCGGCAATCTCGACTATAACCTCGTCCGCGAGGGCGCCGTCATCTATCTTGCCGTTCACCACCCCGGCGGACTGCTGTTCTTCGGCGATGGCCACGCCGTCCAGGGCGATGGCGAAGCGGTTGGCTCCGGCGTGGAAACCTCGCTCGATGTCGAGGTCACCGTCGATCTACGCAAGAACTGGAGACTCACCGGCCCGCGCGCCGAAACCGCATCGGAGATCGTGTCCATTGGCGGCGCACCGGAGGCGACCCTGAACCAATCGCTCGAGATCGCCAACCGGGATATGCTGCGGTGGCTTGTCGAAGACTACGGCTTCCCTCCCCTGGAGGCGCATCTCCTCATCGGCACGCAGGCCCGCTA
>CAYOBO010000187.1:0-9012 GCA_964402295.1 uncultured Candidatus Solibacter sp.
GTGTTGCCGTGGACACTGAGATCGCCCCAACCCTGATCATCGGCGAGGATGATGACGAAATTCGGGCGGCGGGCGCCGCGCTGTGCGGCAGCAAGCGGAGCGAGTCCTAGGGCTGCGGCGGAGCGCAGCAAATCGCGGCGGGAGCTTTTCTGATTCACGCCTCCGATGATAATCCATCTTGAGGTAGGATCGAGAGACCATGAAGGCTTTTCATTGGATGTTGGTCCTGTGGGGGCTGAGTTTGCTGCCGGCCGAGGAGTGGCGGCAGTTTCGCGGCCCCAATGCGGCGGGGGTTTCCGATAGCAAAGGCGCACCGGTACAATTCGGGCCAGGGAAGAACGTAGTTTGGAAGACCCCGCTGCCGGCGGGCAAATCGTCGCCGGTGTTTGCCGGGAATCGCATCTTTCTCACCGCTCACGAAGGCGAGAACTTGATTGTGCTGGCGGTAGACCGTACATCGGGCAAGGAGCTTTGGCGCGGCACTGTGAAGCGCACACGGCTGGAGCGCCGGAACAAATTGAACGATGCGGCCGCACCGACTCCGGTCACCGATGGCGGCAATGTGTTCGCCTTCTTCGCCGATTTCGGATTGGTGTCCTACGATGCGGCCGGCAAGGAACGCTGGAGCATGCCGCTGCCCCCCATGCCCAGCATGCAAGGTGTGGCGGCGTCGCCGCTGCTGGTGGGCGACAGGCTGTTGCTGGTGGTGGATCAGGCGCAGGACTCCTACATGATCGCCGTGAATTCGCGCAATGGAGAATTGCTGTGGAAGAAGGAGCGGCGTCCCGCACCCGGCGGCGCGTACTCCTCGCCGGTACAATTCGGCACGGATCAGTTCATTACCTTTTCTCCATTCGAGTTGGCCGGATTCTCCGTGGAAACAGGCGAAAAATTGTGGTGGGTAGCCGGTTTGCCGCCGCAGCCGAAAGCCACCCCGCTTGTCGTGGGAGACACAATTTATGCCTACGCCCGCAGCTTTTTCGGCGATGCTCTGCCGGTGATTCCGGTGTGGGCCACGGCGCTGGAGCAAAACGATGCGAACAAGGATGGAGCGATCCAGAAAGAGGAGGCGCCCGCGGGTCCGGCAAAGCAATTCTTCGGTGTCGTGGACCGCAACAAAGACGGGAAGGTGGATGCCACCGAATGGGACACGATGATGGAAGTGGCCGCACCCAAGAGCACATTGCTGGCGATTCGGCCCCAGGGGCAAGGCGATCTCACATCGAAGGCGATCCGCTGGCAGTTCTTCCGCAACATCCCGGACGTGCCGATGCCGCTTCTCTACCGAGACGTGCTGTATATGGTGCAGAACGGCGGAATCCTATCGGCGCTCGATCCACTCACCGGCGCTGTCCGCAAACAAGGCCGGTTGACAGGGGCGCTGGGGGATTACTATGCCTCGCCGGTGGCGGCGGACGGAAAAGTCTTCGCCGCGAATCAGGAGGGGAAGATCGCTGTCATCCGTGCCGGAACGGAATGGGAAGTGATCGCCGTGAACGATCTGGAAGAGGAGTGCTATGCCACTCCAGCCATCGTCGATGGCGACTTGTACGTGCGGACGGGCAGCGCCCTATACCGGTTTTCCGCCGAGCGCTAGAACTCGTCAGGCAAGCAGTTTCGACACGACATTGCCGTGCACGTCCGTTAGGCGGAAATCGCGTCCCTGAAAACGGTATGTCAACTTGAGGTGATCGAAGCCGAGCAAGTGCAGCAGAGTGGCATGCAGGTCATGCACGTGCACCTTATCTTTCACGACGTTGAACCCGAGTTCATCGGATTCACCCAGCGTGAGTCCGGGTTTGGTGCCGCCACCGGCGAGCCACATCGTAAATGCGTTGGGGTGATGATCGCGGCCATCGCTGCCGCCTTGCACCATCGGCGTGCGGCCGAATTCCCCGCCCCAGATCACCAGCGTCTCTTGCAATAATCCGCGCTGCTTCAGATCCATCACCAGCGCCGCGCTGGCCTGGTCGGTGTCCTTGCAGTTGGTGGTGATATCCTTCACGAGGTTGCCGTGTTGATCCCAGGCCTCGTGATACAACTGCACGAAGCGGACCCCGCGTTCCACCAGCCGGCGCGCCAGCAGGCAGTTATTGGCGAAACTCGGCTTCCCTGGCACCGCGCCGTAGAGATCGAGGGTTGCCTGCGATTCCTTGCTGAGATCCATCAACTCCGGAGCGCTCGCTTGCATGCGAAACGCCATCTCGAAGCTATTGATGCGCGTTTCGATTTCCGGGTCGCCCATGGCCCCGAGACGCATTTCGTTCAGCTTGCGGATGGAGTCGAGCGAATCGCGCTGTAGGTCGGCGTCCACGCCAGGGGGATTGGAGAGGTAGAGAACCGGATCGCCGGAACCGCGGAACTGCACGCCCTGGTACACAGTGGGGAGAAATCCGCTGCCCCAGCAACTGCTCCCGCCGCTCGGCCCCTTCTTTCCGGAGCTGAAAACCACGAATGCCGGCAGGTCTTGCGACTCGCTGCCGAGGCCGTAGGTTACCCAAGCGCCGAAACTCGGCCGGCCGAACTGCTGCGTGCCCGTATTCATCAGCAGTTGGCCAGGGGCGTGATTGAACGCATCGGTCACCATCGATTTGACGATCGTGATGTCATCGACAATCTTCGCCGTATGCGGCAGCAGCTCCGACAATTCCGCACCGCACTGCCCGTGGCGCGCGAATTTGAACTTCGGCCCCAGCAGTTTCGAATTGGGATTGATGAACGCCGCGCGGTAGCCTTTCAGCAAATCGGGTGGCGGCAGCGTACCGTCGAACTTAGCCAGTTGCGGCTTGTTATCGAACATCTCCAAGTGCGATGGGGCGCCGGCCATGAAAAGGAAGATGACGTTCTTCGCCTTGGGGGTGTGATGGGGCTTGCGAGGCGCCAGAGGATTCGCGGTAGCGCCCAACAACGTATGCGCAGCCATGGCGCCCGCGCCAATCGCGCAATCGCGCAGGAACCAGCGGCGAGCAATCGGATTCGCGTTCATGGTTGGTTACTCCTTGGTAATCGTCTCATCCAGGTTCAGCAGTACGCGCGCCAGCACGGTCCAACCGGCGAGTTGCGGATTCGCATCGCCTCCCGTCATATCCGCCGCCTTCAATTTGCCTTGCACAAAGCGCTGCGTCTGGCGTTCCAGCAACGATTGCAGTTCGGCGCGTTCCGCATCGTTGGGAGTGCGGGCCATGCAGCGGCGGAAGGCATAATCGATGCGTTGCGCGTCGGTGTCGCCACCTTCGGCCATGGTCTTCCTTGCCAGCGCGCGAGCGGTTTCGAGGAATAGCGGTTCGTTCAACGTAGTCAAAGCCTGAAGCGGCGTGTTCGAGCGCGTGCGGCGCACGCAGGCGAAGTCGCCGTTCGGCGCGTCGAAGTTCTGCAACATCGGATAGGGAACGGAGCGATAGCGGAATGTATAGATTGCGCGGCGGTAGCGGTCCGCGCCCTTCTCTTCATGCCAGTTCTTGGGGCCATAGCTCGCCGGGGGCAAGAAGAGGAAATCGGGAGCAGGCGGATAGACGCTGGGGCCGCCCACCTTGGGATTGAGCAGGCCGCTGGCGGCAAGCGCGATGTCGCGCACAATCTCACCCTCCACCCGCAGACGTGGGCCGCGGGCGAGGAGCCGATTGTAGGGATCCTTTTCGAGCAATACGGGAGTCGCCTTCGATGCCTGACGATAAGTGTTCGAATGGACGATCAGCCGGTGCATGCTCTTCATGCTCCATTTGCGGTCCATGAACTCCACGGCCAGCCAATCGAGCAGTTCCGGATGCGATGGCGGCTCGCATTGGCGCCCAAGGTCTTCGCTAGTGGCCACGATGCCCGTTCCGAAATAGGCTTGCCACATGCGGTTGACCATGGCGCGCGCTGTAGTGGGAGCATTGCGGTCCGTGAGCCACAGCGCCAGACCCAGGCGATTCGGCGGCGCACCCTGAGGTAGCGGATTCAATGCGGCGGGAACACCGGGCTGCACTTGTTTGCCGGGCTTCAGGAAATCTCCGCGAATGAGCTGATAGGTGGGGCGCATCGTGTCGCGTTCGTTCAGCACCAGTTGCGTAGAACCTTCTGGATGCTGCTGCCATAGTGCCTCGATGTCGTCATTCACGCTTACCCATTCCGGCACCGTGGTTCGCCAATAGCTGAATACGGTTTGGGTCTGCGCGGGCGTACGCGCGCCGGCGGGTTTGGATAGGATCTCGCGAACGGCCAGCGGAAGCGGGTCGGCCTGGGCGTCCGGCGCGGACGTTATGGACAACCGGAAGCGGCCCAGGTTGTGATTCATGTTGTCATCGCTATTCCAGCCACCGTGGTTCTGCTTCAAGTAGATACTGAGGAGAATGCCGCTGGGGTTCTCAATCGGCCGCTCGGCGACGAACACCGCTTTGCGAGGCAGGTTACGGCGCGCCGGGCCGGCATCGATGCCCCAGGCGGTGTTGTCGTCGCCGTCAATTGCGTAGGCGATGGGTCCGGTAACGCGGCGGTTCTTCGACTTGTCAAAGTAGATCTTTTCCAATTCGCGTTCCGGCAGGTTGATGTCGGCCGTGGCTTTGACAATCTTGACCTTGGTGATCTTTTTCGGATCCTCCACCGGCGCGTACTCGGCTTCGAACTCCGTCAGCGCGGCGGTGCCCTTGATGGACCGGCCCGGCCCGCCCAGCGGAAGATTCGGATCGTTGAGCAGCTCCAGGCGGAAGGCGGTGATATTCTTTTGGTCTGTCCGGATTGTGAACTTGGCGCGGTGTTTGGTTGGCGCGTAGCCGGCCGCAAGCAACGAGCCATCCGGCTGCGGCAAATACTTCTGGCCGCCCGTGGAAATGTCGTCGATATCCGGCCGCAGGATGGTCCATTCGGGCTGATCGTTGCGCACCTTGGCTTCCCACTGCGCCATCCGCTGCTGCCAATCCGGCGTGCGATGCTGGATGCCGCTTTCCAGTTCACGGATGCGGCGGAAGATTTCCGCGCGCTTCTGGTGCTCTTCCGGCGTATAGACGGCGACATTCGACTCGTGCGAGTTGTTGAGAAAAGCGAACAGCCGGTAGTATTCCTCCTGCTGGATGGGATCGTATTTGTGGTTATGGCACTGACTACACTGGATCGTCAGGCCCAGCATGGCCTTGCCAATGGCATCCATGCGGTCAAACATCGCCTCCATGCGGAACTGCTCCGGGTCGATGCCCCCTTCCTCGTTAATCATGGAATTGCGCAGAAAGCCGGTGGCGACAATCTGATCCTGCGTTGCGTTCGGCAGCAGGTCCCCTGCCAGTTGCTCCGTGAGGAAACGGTCGTACGGCAGATCGCGATTGATGGCGTCGATCACCCAGTCGCGCCAGAACCACACGACACGCTGTTTGTCTTTTTCGAATCCATCGGAATCGGCATAGCGTGCGGCATCCAGCCAGTGGCGGCCCCAACGTTCACCGTAATGCGGAGAATGCAGCAACCGCTCCACCTGTTTGGAATAGGCATCCGGCGACTTGTCGTTGAGGAAAGCATCGACTTCCTCGGGCGTGGGTGGGAGTCCCGTCAGGTCCAGGCTCAGCCGGCGCAACAACGTGATGCGATCGGCTTCCGGCGACGGCTGGAGTTTCTCTTTCTCCAAACGGGCGAGCACGAAAGCGTCAATAGGATTTCGAACCCAGGCCTTGTTCTGCACGGCGGGCAACGCCGGACGTTTGGGAGGAAGGAAAGCCCAGTGCTTCTTGACTTCAGCGGAAGCCGAGCCTGCCCCCTCGGGCCACACGGCGCCCTGGTCAATCCAGTTCTTCAACATCGCGATCTGCGCGGCATCGAGCGGCTTGCCACCCATGGGCATCCGCGCCTGATCGCCGATGCCGGCCACGCGCTGGTACAGCGTGCTTTCCGCGGACTTGCCGGGAACAACCACCTTGCCGTTCAGCACCGCTGCCCTGGCATCCAGACGCAGATTTCCCATCTGCATCTTCGCGCCATGACAGTTGCCGCAGGATTGCTCCAGCAGCGGCTGCACATCTTTCACGAAGTCCGGCCGGGATGGTGCATTCTGCGCGCGCAATACATAGCCCGCCGCGAACACACCAACAAGGATGACGCCGGAGACCAGCGCCCGGGTGTTCTTGGTCATTACTGTTAGTTTACTAATCCCCGCTCGGTTGGGCGGCGAGCGCCTTGCGATGCGCGCGGCCGATGATGAACTTTCCCGCAGCCACCACTCCTAGAGTCATCGCAACCTGCACTCCATATTCCAGCCACTTCGGCGGATGCAACGTGGCATGCACCCAAGGATCGGTCATGATCATCTCACCGCCGACGCGGCCGAGAATCGCCGCGCCGATCCACACAATGATGGGAAAGCGGTCCATGATGCGGCTGAGCAAGTTCGACGTGAACACAACAAAGGGAATAGAAAGCCCGAGCCCGAAGATGAGCAATCCCACATTGCCCTTGGATGTTCCGGCGATTGCGAGAATGTTATCCGTCGACATCGTGATATCGGCGATGACGATATATAGCATCGCCTGCCAGAGCGTGGCGGCTTCCTTGCCGCCTTCCTCCTCCTCGGCATCCTGCACCAGCAGTTTCACGGCGATCCACAGAATCAGCAGGCCGCCAACCAGCTTCACAAACTGGATTTGCAGCAACTGCGCCGCAAAGAAAGTAAGACCGATCCGTAGGACGACGGCGAAAGCGGCCCCGGCGGCGATCCCGATCCTGCGCTCGCGTTCCGGCAGCGATTTCACCGCCAGTGCGATCACAACGGCGTTATCGCCCGCCAGCAGGAGATCGATCAGAACAATAGCCAGAATGTCCAGGAGGAATTGAGTTGTCAGGAACTCCACTCATTAGATGGTACAAGAAGCCGGGGGGTGCTTCGTGAGGATAGTTTCCTGGCCAAGCGCTGCTCACGGCGGCGCAGTTCCGGTGTATCGGCATGGCTGAGCGCCTGCCGTGTGAACTCCATGGCGATGGCCGGATTCCGCTCCCGATGCTCGTAATGCTTGGCCAGTTCTTCGAGCGCGGCGACACGAAACGGATTGCGTGTTTGCGCGAGTTCCGTGTACATCGCCAGAGCGCCGTGTGGACGTTCCAGTTTGCGCTCCAGTTGCGCGATATCCCACATCGTACGGAACAACAAATCGTCGGAGATGCGCCGCGTAATCGCCTGCCGCATCCAGGCAACGGCATCGTCGTAGCGCTCCGCTTTGCGCATCCAGCGGGCAATGCCGATCATCTCCGCGCCATGCGCCAGCCGCGCTTCCGATGGATCGCGGAAGGCGTAGGGTACGATCGCGGTGAGGCACGCCAGCGTGAGGATGTCGATGGCATTGTGGTGAAATACCGGAACCAGCCGGGCAATCTCGCCTTTGCGAAGGTAGTCGAAGTAGAGGTATGGGATGAGTTCCCCGGGCACATCGCCCTGCCGTTCCACGCCGAGAATCTGACTCTCCAGTTCCACCAGCCGGCAACTGTCGAAGCGCAGTTTCCACAGCCGCCGCGCGCCATGCAGCAGATCCATGTGAGCCATACGCTCGAATGGGGGGCGCAGGCGCGATAACCGGAAACGCGTTTCGAGCAGCGGCGCATCGAAGGTTTTGCCGTTGTAAGTCACCAGCACATCGAACGGCCGCAGGTCTTCCATCAACGCCGCCAGCGCACTAGGCTCCTCGCCTGGTTCCCGCAGGAAATACTGCTTGACATGAAACCCGCGCTCGGTAATGTAGCCAAGTCCGATCAGAAACGCGTACGTACCCGTGCCACCCGCGAGCCCCGTGGTTTCGGTATCGAGGAATGCCCATCGCTGCGGCGGCGCGTGCGGCACCGTGCCTTCGCTCACGGCGTGCAGCAGATCGGGCGGCAACTCGGACAATGTAGAGATGTCGATGCTTCCATGCCGCCGATGGCGCTCCCATAGCCGCGTTGTTTGATAGTGTACGCCGGCGTTGTTCTCCACAGGCTCGCCTTGCAGCCATTCTTCGACGTGGAATCGCTCGGGTTCCGCCTCCACAGGCGCTGGCGCCGGCAACGGGGCGGGCGCGGAGGCGTACTTTTGGTTAATGCGCGCCATGCGCTGCCGGAGGAGGTCGAGTTGGGAATCGAAGTCAGCCAATTCGCTTTTTCTTTGCCCAATGTACCATTTGTGCGGCCCAGCGCGCGTTGGCGGGTGCGTGTTCGCACTCCCGCATAAATCGTTTCCAGTTGCCCGCTGCCATCGATGAGAAAGATGGATGCCGGTGATGTCATGGTGTGGACATGCGACAGCATGCCACTTGACCGCACGGGCCGGGTCTGCCATGCTATCCTTCTGACTCTACGAGTGGGACACGATCCGGCTGCGACGCTAGGACCCTTGTAGATTCGGGTCCGCGGCATCGCCAACCCGCGTCCGGCGGTGTCGCGGATCTCACCTCACGCACCGGTTCGGTAGCGAAATCCGGCGCAACGTTGCGCAACTTCGCCCAAACACACCCGCCTCAGGCGGGGAAAGCGAAAGAAAGAATGGCCGGATGCACGTAGTGCTTGAAGTCTTTAAACTTCATGTGCACCACGTCGCGATGAGTACCCGCGTTGAAGGCAATGGTTTCCTCGCTGGCGAGCGAGGCATCCACGTATACCGGGATATTGTCATACAGGTTGCCGAACGGCGGCATTGCCCCCAGTTCGGAGTCGGGGAAGAGCTTTGCAATCTCGGCTTCCGTTGCCAGCCGGATGGTGCGCAAACCCAGTTTGGCGCGGAGTTCCTCCAGATCGACGCGCGCACAGGCGGGTAATACGGCGATGGCGAACACACCATCTCCCACGAAGACCACGGTCTTGGCCACCTCCCACGGCGGCATGTGGTCGGCCTCGGCCAGATCCTTGGCAGTGTAGGTGGTGCGATGGGTCTTGTGGGTGTAGATCGCGTTTTGCGCGTCCAGGAATTCTTGCAGGCGCGGGGTGATCATGGTTGTGATACCTCCCTGCCAGCATGCTAGCAAATGAGGGGCCGTGATTCACGCCGGCCGCAATGACCCGGCAAAGTTTTGGTGGAGGCGGCGGGAGTCG
>CAYOBO010000188.1:0-9011 GCA_964402295.1 uncultured Candidatus Solibacter sp.
GAGAAGGGACGCCACCCGATGCGATGCAAACCAAGCCAGCGTCCGGTCCATTACAGCCGCTCCTGGCCGATCGCGAATGCCGCCAAACTCAGAACTATCAGACTGGCGAAGCTGAGCGAAGCGGGAAGGAACCTCCGCATCTGGTTGGCGCTGCCCGTGCCAACCATGTCGAAGTTCAACCGATACGGAGCTGTTGCGTGGGCAATGAACGAGAAGCCTGCGCAGACTGCCGTAGCGCCACACCCCAAAACGGTATTGCACCGCAACGAGGCGCCGGTCAAACGCGTGTGCGGCGGATTGGCAACGTTGCCACCCGGCCCGCAGCCGGGGCTTGGTTTTCCGGGGCAAATTCCACCGAAGTACGCCGTACCGGTTCGATTTGTGCGACTTGCAGGGTCCGCTGTTGGCATTGCTGACTCCTATCTGCGTATGGCCGCCGTCATAGACTCTTGCCGCTGGGATGACACGCGCGCCATGGCCGGGATCGCGCCGAGCAGAATCGTGCAAGGTGCGAAACGCAGCTTGTTCTTCTGAGAATTCTAAAGGAAGAATACCGAGCGTATCACAAATGTGCGTGTGGCCGCTGCAACACGCCATGCTGTTCGATTCGCTACCGTTTGCTCTGGCCGGTTGGGTTCTGGCAGCGACGCAACTCCGCGAACGGCGCGCCCGAACGTGGATGACCGTTTTCCCCGCCCGTTGTCGTAGTAACGGTTAGCCATTACTACGCAACGAGGATCATGCGTCATGTTCATCCTGATTTTTCTAGCCCAAGTCCTTCACGCGGAAAACTTTACAGGCACGTTCCGAAACCACGAGGCGGCAATCACGCTCAGCCGGCGCTGTGACGGTTCGGGCACTAGCACCACCACCTCGCGACGCACCTATTCCTCAACGCAAGCCCAACTCAGCCCCGATGGAACTCCCATCACCTGCGGCCCATTCACCATGAGGAGCGCAAGCGTCTCGTTTCAGGCGCCGATCGCCCCCGTGTCCGTCTCCTACACCGGCACCCAACGCCTGACCCGGAGTTCCGTTGTGCAGATCCACAACTCGCGCCTAAGCCTTGCCGCCGGTGTCCAATCCGTATCCCGCCTCGGTGTCACCCAAGCCTCCGGCACCACAGCATCCCTATCGGCCACCGCCGTCATCTTGGGACATAACACCACCGCTTCCCCCATCGCCGGCTGCCCGGACTACCGCACAGTGGATTCCCGCAATCTGTCTGCCATCGGCGACGTCCACCTCTCGGCGGCCGCACAATGCACGCAGGTCGCCAGCATGCGTGTGACCGACCACGTCGTTCTCGCATCGGACGGCAAGGTCACCGAGTTCGACGCCGAAGTTGTGTCCACCGCACAGGTCAGTCTCTTCGACATGGATCCCGGTCCCTTCGGTTCTCCCACGCCGACGGTGCGCAGCCTCAGCTATACCGTGCGCTTTGCCTCCATCTGGAGATTCAAGCCGGAAGCAGCGGCTCCGGTGAACGACGCCCTCCGTATTCTGTCAGCAACGCCCGAGCCGGCCACGCCGCTTTTCAGAGGAGACCGGCAGGGGTTTGCCGCCAATGTCGAATACACCCTCGGTTCCCGTGACAATGCGGAGCTTGTCCTCCAGGCACTGGACGCCAACAACCAGCTTCTGGCATCCTCCACGCCGCGTGCCGTGGCAAGGGCATCGACGGCCACTACCGTGCGGCTTGACATCGCAGCCTTCACACTTCCTCTGAACGACACCCGTCTCCAGTTGCGAGCCGTGCTCCGGCAAAGCGGACAATCCCCGTTCCTGCAATCGCCGCCCGTCGAATACACCTATTCGCAAGCAACGGATTCCGTCCTCATCTCGCGCATCAATCCGCCACCGGGAACTCTTCTCCAGCCGGGGGGGCTGGTAACTTTCGTGGCCACCATCCGCTACTCCTTGTACTCGCGACCGGAAGGCAGCTTCAGCTTGCAGGCAATCTCGAACGGCGGGCGGGTTCTAAGCGCCTCGCCTCCGCTCAAAGTCACGCGTGGTGAAGGTGCGCTCGATGTTCTCGTCGTGCCCTTCGCGCCACCCGAATCGGATACGCGCCTCACGCTGCGTGCCCTTCTCACCGACCCCGGCGGCAGCACCCTCGCCGAATCTACAGTAGACTATGCCTACGGCGACGACCTCAGTCTCCGCGACATCGAGGTGTATCAGATCTACCCCTCTGCCGAGGACATTCCGCTGGTGGCAGGCAAGTCCACCCTGGCCAGAGTCTACGTGGCCCTTCAGTCCCGCCAAACCCTGGGCCGTGTCCTGGTGGAGTTGCATGGCTTGCGCAACGGCCAGCCTTTGCCGCGTTCGCCCATGAGGCACCGCGCGGGCATGGCCATGAAAGAATTTAGCCGCACGCCGGAGCGCTCCGGCTTCGACTTTGTCCTTCCTACGGAATGGACCGAAGCAGGCGAACTGACCCTCATCGCCAAGGCGAACCCCGACAGGTCCATACCCGAAACGGACCAAAGCAATAACGAGCGGAGCAAAGTGTTCCGATTCGAGCCCTCGCCCTCGCTAACCATTCGCTACGCCCCCATCTGTACGCAATTGGAAAGCGGCAGGCCACCGCAATGCCCGTCCGCCAACGTCGGATCGCTGCACGGGTTCGCACGCCAAGTCTACCCCGTGGCCGAGAACAAATTTCACTATCTGCCGGTTCCCATTCCGTCGATCACTGCCCGTAGTCCCCGTTTCCCCACATGGTCCGGCTTCCTGTCGGTACTGAACCTGCCGCGGAGCCTGATCAATGGTTCCCTGTTCCTCCGGGAACTGCGGCGTTTCGATGAACTGCTTCGCGCGGGAGGCGCCGGAGTCGCCGCTCTCCCTCCGTACGATCAATTGGTGGGATGGCTGCCGGACGCGGGTTCCCTGCTCGGAATAGCCGATGGGCCGAAGGGCCTGATTGGCGGTGACGGACGAACCTTCATGGCTGTGGATCGCAGCGCGGAGTTCGGTCTCCGCCACGATACCGAGGTTACCCTGGCCCACGAAATGGGCCACAACTACGGCTTAAAACATCCCACGACCTCGGATAGCTGCGGCGCGTTCGACTTCTTTCCCGACTGGCCTTACCAAACCGTAACTGTCGAGGCCCTCAGCTACGATGTGTTGGCGCAGCAACAGATCCTGCCCGGTACCCGCCACGATATGATGGGTTACTGCCCCACTGATTTCTGGATTTCCCGTTTCCATTACAAGAAGCTGCTCAATAGCAGCCTGTGGCGCAAGCCCAAATCCACCGAGATTCGCCTCACCACCGCCGAACCCGAAGCCGCCGAATACCTGCTGATCTCCGGGATGTCCACCGCCGATGGCCCGGCCGTTCTCGAACCGGCGATACGTATGCCCGGCTCGCCCATGACGGCGTCCGAAAGAGGCAATTACTGCCTGGAATTGCACGGTGCGGAAAACCTGCTGCACCGGCACTGCTTTCCATTGTTCGAACCGAGAGGCGACACCGGCGAAAAGCCGCTGCTCGAAGCTTTCTCCTTCCGCCTCCCCTACCGCCCGGACGGGAAGCGCATCGCACTGACACGGGACGGCGCCGCGATCGCCTCTCTCGAAGCCTCGGCTCACCCGCCGGAACTCGCCGCCCTCACTCCCGAACCCGGGGCCGAATGGGATGACAGTGCGCACACACTCACATGGTCCGCCACTGACCCCGACGGCGATGTCCTCACCTACTCTGTTTTCTATTCGACGGCCGGCGGCGATTGGCTCCCCCTCGCCCACGACCTGGACGAAACGCAATTTGAGGTGAATGCCGCCCTCATCCATGGCGGTAAAGAAGTGCGATTCCGCGTAGCCGCCTCCGACGGGTTCCACTCCACAAGCGCTGAGTTTGGCCCCGTGTCCGTCACCCAGAGGCCGCGCCTGGCCTATGCCCCGGAAAGCCTCGATTTCTACAACACCCTCACGGGCGGCTCCGCGGAACGTACGCTAACCCTTCGAAACACCGGCAGCGGCATGCTGGAGATTGCGTCGCTCGAAGCCTCCGCTGGCTTCACCGTCCTTACCCCCACCCCGGTGATCGTTGCCGCGCAACAGGACTTCCCCATCCGCGTCCGTTTCTCGCCCGGCGCCACGGGAGTCGCCAGCGGCACGCTGCGTCTCGCCACCAATGACGATTCGCGGGCCGGCGTATCTATTCCACTGCTCGGCCGAGGCGTCGAGGTGGCCACCCCGGAAATCGCCGTATCCGCACAGGCTCTCGATTTCGGCGCTGTCGCCGCCAACCAGACCAAGGATCTCATGTTCCGCGTCTGGAATCGCGGCCCCGGACCTCTCACCATCGGCTCCCTGCGCCTGTCCAACTCCGCCTTCTCCCTCCCCGGTGGCGCATCGCCGTTTTCGCTGCGGGCTGCCGAAGAAAGACAGATCCGGCTGCAATTCCGCGCCGCCTCCACCACCGGAGCGTCCGGGACGCTCACCATCGAAAGCGACGATCCCGTGAAACCATCCGTTGCCGTGGCGCTGGTGGCCAACGGCGGCGCCGTGGCCCCCGCCCCCAGGGACGTGCTGCTGAAGGGCGATTCCGGCGTGTTCGACGTGGTGGTCGGCTTCCCCTCAGGCGGAGTCACCGCCTACTTCGTCACCCGCCTTACGCCGCCTTCCTATCCCGCTACCTTGCGCGATGTCCAGATCTTCTTTTCCCGCCGCTCCGACGGGCTACAACCCGATGAGCCCATCCAGGTGCTGTTCGCCGCCAACCCGACGGCCGCACAGAAGATCGACGGCATTCCGCTGCAACGGCTTTCGGCCCGTGTCACCGGCTTTGAATCCTTCCAGTCCTTTGCGGTTAACGGGCCTACCATCAGATCCGGCGATTTCATCGTCGGCTTCTCCGTTGTCAACCGAACTGGCGCCTACCCCGGCGAAGTCGATGTCTCCGGCATATCTCAGCGCCGTTCCTATATATCGACTAACGGAACCAGCTTCATCCTCCTCGATGACGGCGGCGGAAGCGGCAACCTCGCCATCCGCGCCACCGTGCGCGTTCCCTGGATGGAATAGAATAGGACCGCAGGCGAAGGTTCGCAGGAAAGCGGAGCCGAAATCGAGGGCACAAGATATTGTGCTTCGAAAGAATCGGCCACCGCCCCTTGAATCCCACTTGCATTTTGCTCTGGCCCCAGATAACATAAAACATCCCCCGAGACCGGACGCGTGGCTGCGTCCGCCAATGACATTTTTGGTTTCTACCCAAGGGGTGGCAGTTTGCTTCACATCAAACGTCTGGAGATCCAGGGATTCAAATCCTTCGCAGACCGCACCGAACTACGCTTCCGTGGACAAGGATTTACGGCAGTTGTCGGACCTAACGGTTGCGGGAAATCGAACCTCGCCGATGCGATCAGTTGGGTGCTCGGCGAGCAATCCGCTAAGAGCTTACGCGGCAGCCGGATGGAAGATGTTATCTTCGCCGGTACTAGAGATCGCAAAGCGGTCGGGATGGCGTCCGTTTCCCTCTCGCTGGTCGATCCCAATCCCGCGCCCAGCGTGCCCGCCGTCATCGTGGAGCACAAGGAAGCCGACGGCGCCAACGGACACGCCAACGGCCATTCCAACGGACACGCAAACGGCCATACGAACGGGCATAGCAACGGTACGTTGCCCAAGCCGAAAGAGGTCACCATCACTCGCCGGCTCTATCGGTCCGGGGAAAGCGAATATCTGATCAACGGGGAAAAGGCGCGCCTCCGTGACATCCAGGATCTGTTCATGGGTACCGGACTCGGTCCCGAAAGCTACGCCATCATCGAACAGGGCCGCATCACCCAGATCCTCAGCAACAAGCCGCAAGAGCGCCGCGCCGTCATTGAAGAAGCCGCCGGCGTCAGCAAGTTCAAGACGCGCCGCCGCCTGGCCGAGGCAAAACTCGAAGGCGCCAAGCAAAACCTATCCCGCGTCTTCGACATTCTGGAAGAGGTCGGGCGCCAGGTGAACTCCCTCAAGCGCCAGGCCGCCAAGGCCAAGCGCTACGAAGAGCTCAAGACCGAAATGGTCGCCTACCTGCGCCGCGCCCTTGCCGGACGCTACCGCGTTCGGGAGCGCGAAGCCGCCAAAACGGCCCTCGACCTGAACGAAGCAACACGCGAGTTTCAGACCCTTTCCGCCGATGTCGCCGAAAAAGAAAAGCTGCAAGCAAGCCTCCAGGAACAGTGCTTCACCCTGGAGCACGATCTCACCGAAAAGCGCCGCACTCTGAGCGAGCACCGCGTCGAAGCCGAGCGCGCCAAGGGCCGCCTGGAATCGCAAGCCGGCCAGATTGCCGCCATCGAAAAGCGCCTCACACAGGGCGAAACCGAAGCCAGCGAGATCGAAACCCGCCTGGAAACGCTGCAAACCGAGTTTCAAGCGCAGGCGGACACGCTCGGCGAATTGAACGTCGCCTTCGACAACGCCCGCGAGCGCCTCACCCGCAAGAGCGAAGAGCGCGACCAGCGCCAGGCTGAGCTCAAGCGCCGCGAATACGCCATCGAGCAGGGCCGCCAGCAGGTGCTCAAACTGCTCGGCGAAACCTCCACTCTCAAGAACCAACTTGCCCAGGTCGGCGAATACTTGAGCGGACTCGATCGCGAAAACGCCCGCGCCCAGCGCGAGGAGCAGACCGCCTCGGCCGAGCTCGAACGCATCGACGCCCTCAAAGCCGAGTTCGCCCAGAAAATCGCCGCCCGCCAGATGGAGCTCACCTCCACGCTCGACCAGCGCCGCGGCGTCGAGGAGGAACTACAGACGCGCCGCGCCCGCGCCGCCGAAACCCGCAAAACCCTCGACCACCTGCGCGCCGAGCTGTCGCGCATCAAAGCCCGCAAGGATTCGACGCAAGAGATTCTCTCGCACCGTTCCTACACCACCGAAAGCGTCAAGCGCCTGTTCACGGCCATCGAGAAGGGCAAAGCGCCCGCCGAATTGCAACCGCTTGGCGTGCTCGCTGACTTCATGGATGTGGACACGGCCTGGGAAAAGGCCACCGAAGAGTTCCTCCACGAGGAGCTCGAATACGTAGTGGTGCGCGATTGGGCCGAAGCTGTGCGCGGCGTCGATCTCATGCGCAGCGGCCTCGACGGACGCGCCACCTTCCTCGTCCACCCCGAACCCGACCTCAGCATTCCCGGCGTAGCCGCCCCGGAGCCTTCCATCGGACCCGAGACCGGCATCGTCGCCCGCCTCAGCCAGCAACTGCGCATGACCAACGGGCTCACCAAGGCGCCGACGGAATTGATCCCGCGGCTGGCCCGCTGTTTCCTGGTGGAAGATCGCGAATCGGCGCAGCGGCTCGCCTTGCAGTACCCCGACATGTACTTCCTGCTTCCCGACGGCGTGTCTTACCACGGCCACGCCGTCAGCGGCGGCAAGAAGACCGGAGCCGGCCCCCTCGCCCTCAAGCGCGAACTGCGCGAACTCACATCCACGCTGAACGAAAAGCAGCAGCAGGTGGATAAGGCTTCGAAACTGCTGGCCAGCCTCGAAGAAGAAATCGCCCTCTTCACCGAAGACTTGGAGCGGCTGCGCGGCATGCAGCAGGCGCAGGAAAAGGATGCCCTCGCCCTCGAACACGAGATGCGCAAGCTCGGCGAAGAGCTCAACCGCAACAATCAGCGCCTCAGTGTCGTGCGCCTGGAATTGGGCCGCCTCAAGACCGACGGCGAAAAGGCCCGCGAGCGCCAGGCCGCCATGCAGGAAAAGCTGGAACTGAGTGAACTCCAGCGCCATGAGCAGGAGAACGCACTCGAAGAATCGCGCCGCGAACTGACCGAATTGCAGCAGGCCGTGGAGCACATGGCCGAAGAACACGCGGCCCTGCGCGCGGAACTCGCCGGACTCGAAGAGCGCCGCCGCGCCGTGCAATCGGCTCGCGGACGCCTCGATCATCAGATCCGCGAACTCGCCGCCCGCAGCCAGCAGCTTTCCAATGAAATGCAGCGCCTCGGTGTCGACCGTGCGCGGTTGCTTGCCGACAACATGGAGATCGATGCGCGGCTCACGCAGTTGACCGAGGCCATCGCACAACTTGAAGGGGAAGTGCGTGTGCTCGAAGAGCAGGAACTACAGGCGCGCGGGTCTTTGGCGCAAGCCGAGGAATCGCTCCGCGGGCTGCGTGTTTCCGCCGCCGCCGTCCAGGAGTCCAAGACCCAGACTGAAGTCCACCTGGTGAAGCTGCAAAGCGAATTGCAGTACCTCGACGAGACGTGCCGCAAGGAATTGAATTGCACCCTCGAGGAGCTTTCCGCCGGCGACGAAACCATCCCCGAGGAAGAAGTGCTGCTCGAAGCCGAGGCGAAGTATCAGGAGTTCCGCACTAAAATCGAGAACCTGGGCGCAGTCAATCCGGCCGCGCTCGAAGAGTTCCAGGAAGCGCAGCAGCGCTACGACTTCCTGAACACGCAGCGCCAGGACCTACTGGATTCGATCCGCGACACCGAGAAAGCGATCCAGGAGATCGACGTCGAAACGCGCAAGCGCTTCAGCGAGGCGTTTGCCGCCATCAACGCCAACTTCAAACAAATGTTCACCATTTTGTTTAATGGCGGCGTGGGCGAGATGCGGCTCACCGATCCCGACAACGTGAGTGACTCGGGCATCGACATCATGGCCTCGCCTCCGGGCAAGAAGCTGCAAAACGTGCTGCTGCTGTCGGGCGGCGAGCGGTCGCTGACCGCGATGGCTCTGTTGTTGGCCATCTTCAAGTATCAGCCGAGCCCGTTCTGCGTGCTCGACGAAGTGGACGCCGCGCTCGACGAGGCGAACACCTCGCGGCTGGTGAAGCTGCTTAAGGAGATGTCGGACACGACGCAGTTCATCATCATCACGCACGCCAAGCGCACGATGGAAGCGAGCGAATCGATGTATGGGGTGACCATGCAGGAGCCCGGAGTCTCGAAGGTGGTTTCCGTGCGCTTCCAGCAGGCTGCGCCGCCCCCGCCGCAGCCGCAGTATTCGATGGCCGCCGGGGCTGATTAGCCGGCGGCGGGCCGGCGTCACCC
>CAYOBO010000189.1:0-8664 GCA_964402295.1 uncultured Candidatus Solibacter sp.
GGCGGCGGAACGGTGCGCTTCCAGTAGGTATAGAGGCTGCGGCGCCAGAGGTCTTCGCCGCTGGAACGCTCATAGAGCTTGCGGTCATCGATGACGCTGAGTTGTTCCCAGAGGCCGTCGGGCTGATAGGGCTTGACGGGCGGGCCACCCATTTTGAGACGGAGGAGGCCGGAGACGGCAAGGGCCTGATCGCGGATCATTTCCGCGGGCAGGCGAAAGCGCGCGCCCCGGGCGAGGAGGCGATTTTCGGGATCTTTTTCGAGCAGCACGGGCGATGCTTTGGCGCTCTGGCGATAGGCGGCGCTCATCACCATCTGCTTCTGGATGGCTTTCATGTCCCAGCCCGTGCGGATGAATTCGGTGGCGAGGTAATCGAGCAGTTCGGGGTGCGTGGGCGGTTCGCCTTGGGAGCCGAAATCCTCCACCGTGCGGACGAGTCCGTTGCCGAAGTAAGACTGCCAGAGGCGATTCACCATGACGCGCGCGGTGAGTGGATGTTGCGGGCTGACAAGCCACTGCGCGAGGCCGAGCCGGTTCTTGGGTGCGCCGGCGGGGAGCGGAGGGAGGAACGAAGGGGTCGCGGCGGAGACTTTCTCACCGCGTTTGTCGTAGGAGCCGCGCATGAGGACGAAAGTGTCGCGGGCGATGCCCATTTCCTTCATGACCATCGTGGACGGGATTTTATTCTCGATGGCGATGCGTTGCGTGTTGAGGCGAGTGACGGCGTCGTTGGCCTTGCGCCGTTCCGGTTGGCGCTGTAGGTAGTAACGGCGCAGGAGTGCGGCATCTTCTTCGGTGCGCGCTTCCGGGGCAGTGCGGAGGGCGGCGAGGACTTCTTCGGATGGGAAGTCGGGGTAGGGGTCCGTGGTGACGGAGAGGCGGAAGCGGCCGATGAGGTGGCCGGCGCCGTATTCATTGCCGATGGTGAAAGTGAAGACGGTGCCTTCGGCGTAGCCGGTGAGTGTGCGCGGCTCGATGACGAGGGCGTGGGGCTTGTTGAGTTCGGGCTCGACGCTCCAGCCACGGCTGAGCTGCTGCATGGGGCGAAGCACGCGGATGAGGACGGATTCGGGGGAAGCGTAGCTGGCGGTGGCGGCGGCGAGATCGACGGGGCGCGGTTTGGCGGGCTCGGTGCGGCGGGCTTGCTGCGCTTCGAACAGGGTGACGACGGCGCGTCCGTTGGGGCCGCGGCCCGAGCCGCCTTGCGGCAGCCGGGTATCGGGAATCAGTTCGAGTTGGAAGGCGGTGATGTTGCGCAGATCGGTTTCGGCGGTGAAGGTGATGACGTCGCGCGCCGGGTGCGGGCCTGAAGCGAGGTAGGAGCCGTCGTTCTGTTTTTCGAACACAACGCCCTCGCGTGATCGCAATTGGCGCGCTTCGAGGACGCGCCATTCCGGTTTGTGCGTGAGGGCCTGCGCTTCCCATTGCGCTTGCGCCGGGGCAAGGCGTTGTTCAATGGCCTTGAGATCGGCGCGGGCCGCATCGAGTTTGGATTGGACGGCGGCCAGTTGCGCTTCGAGCGCGGGGCTGGGCAGTTTCAGGACGGGTTGGAGATTGCCTCGTCCATCGCGCGGGCCGCCCGTGCCGACTTCGGGGACGTTGTTGAAGAAGGCATACAGCGAGTAGAAATCGCGCATGGTGAGCGGATCGAACTTGTGGTCGTGACAACGGGAGCAGCCGACGGTGAGTCCCATCCAGACGGTGCCGACGGTGCTGATGCGGTCGACGATGTTTTCGACGTGGAACTCGGCGGCGATGCTGCCTGCTTCGGTGTTGACGCGGTGATTGCGATGAAAGCCGGTGGCGATAAGCTGCTCAGTGGTGGGGTTGGGGAGCAGGTCGCCGGCCATCTGCTCGATGGTGAACCGATCGAAGGGTTGGTTGCGATTGAAGGCGTTGACCACCCAATCGCGCCAGGCCCACATTTCCTTTTGCGGGTCGACCTGGTAGCCGTGCGTGTCGGCGTAGCGGGCGGCGTCGAGCCAGTCGACGGCCATGCGCTCGCCGTAGCGCTCGGAGGCGAAGAGGCGGTCGACGAGTTTTTCGTAGGCCGATGGGGATGGGTCGGCAACGAAGGCGGCGACCTCCTCGGGTGTGGGGGGAAGGCCGGTGATGTCGAGCGAGAGGCGGCGGATGAGGGTTTCTTTGGAGGCTTCGGGGGAGGGGGCCAAGCCTTCCTTTTCCAGGCGCGCGAGTAGGAAGCGGTCAATCTCGTTGCGCGGCCAGGAGGTGTTGCGGACAGCCGGAACCGGTGGACGTTGCGGCGTTTCAAAGGCCCAGTGCGATTGCCATGGGGCGCCTTCGCGGATCCAGCGTTCGATGAGAGCGATTTCGCGATCGGAGAGTTTCTTGTGGCCGGCATAGGCGGGCGGCATGCGGAGGGCGTTGTTCGCGGCAATGCGTTTGTAGAGTTCGCTCGATGCGGGATTGCCGGGAAGGATGACCTTCTTCTTTGCTTCCGATTCGAGGTCGAGGCGGAGATTGGCTTTGCGCTCGGCGGCGTCGGGGCCGTGGCAGGTGAAACAGCGGTCCGAGAGGATGGGACGGATTTCGCGATTGAAGTGGACACTCTGGCCGCCCGCGAGGCAGGCGGCCAGGAGTCCCACGAGGATGAGTGCGCCCTGCATGCGATGGAAACCACATTACATCACAGCAGGGGTACGCGTGATCAGGCGGACGGTTTTGCGGATTCGATGGCCTCGCCGCTGACGACGATTTCCACGCGGCGGTTTTGCTTGCGGCCGGCGGCGGTGGTGTTGGGCGCCGTGGGTTGCGTCTTGCCGAAGCCGCGCGCGGTGACCTGCTCGGGGCGGAGGCCTTGGGAAGTGAAGTAGTCGCGGACCGTGTTGGCGCGGTCTTCGGAGAGCTTCTGGTTGTATTCGTCGCTGCCCACATTGTCAGTATGGCCTTCGATTTCGAGCTTCAGGCTGGGGTGGGCGAGGACGATGCCTGCGACGCGGGCGAGCCGTTCCCGGGCATCGGCTTTGAGATTATACTTGCCGAATTCGAACAGGACATCGGACATGTTGACGATGAGGCCGCGGGCGCTGTCTCGGGTTTCGAGGACGGCGTTGAGCTGATCGCGGAGCTGCTGGCGGAGTTGGGCCTTTTCGGCTTCCGCCTGGAGGCGAAGGCGATTGGCTTCCTCGGCGTTTTTACGAGCCTTTTCCGCTTCGAGGGCGAGTTGCTGCTGTTGAGCGATGGCTTCGGCCTTGGCGGCTTCGGCCTGCTGGCGAGCCTGTTCCGCGGCCAGGCGCGCGGCTTCGGCTTCAAGGCGCATCTTGTCGGCTTCGGCTTTGGCCTGCTCCGCGGCGAGGCGGGCGGCATCGGCGGCGGCGCGTTCCTGGCGGGCCTGTTGCGCAGCGAGGTCGGATTCCTGCTTGGCTTTGGCCATGGCGGCGCGTTCGGCTTCGGCCTGGGCGCGGCGCTGGGCTTCGGCTTCGGCTTCCGCCTTGGCGCGGGCTTCGCGCTCGGCGGCTTCCTTGCGCTCCTGGGCGAGGCGTTCCTCGTCCTGGCGGCGGAGGGAGATGACGCGGGCGTCTTCGGCGCGCTGCACGGCCTCGCGGGACATCATGCTGACGGGCTTGGCGCCGGCCTGGACGTCGAGGTAATTCTCCGCTTTTTGCAGAGCTTCGGCGGCTTTCGTGTACGTATCGGCGGCATACTTGTCGGCGCCAAACAACTTGGCGATGCGGACCGCGTTCCGCGCTTCGATCAGTTCGAGGGGGATTTTCGAACTCCAAATGGGAGGCTGCGCGCTGCCGGTGCCGGCGTACTGGCCGCTCTGTAGAAGTTCGTATTTGGCATCGAGGATTTCCCATTTACCGGTGGTATCCGGGCGGATTTCATTTTCGAGGACGATGACTTCGCTCGGCTGGGTGACGGCAAAATACGGTTCGGCAGTGACAATCAAACCGAAAACCTGGAGGTCCGTGGTGACGTTGAGTTTGCTCTTTCCTCCATTGAGGAGGATTTCGCCGAGGTTTTTCGGGCGGCCGTCGGCGGTGATGGCCCACAGTACATAGGTGAGATATTCCGGCCCGATGGTGTGCGCGGGGGCGAGTCCCTGGAAATTGGCGTCGATTTCAATGTAGCCCTGCTTGCTTTCGACTTTGGCCTTGCCGCTGCTGTTGGGGGAGGCGGCGGTGCCGATGAAGTCGATGGAAGTGGCGCCGCCACGGTGTCGATAATTGACCGCGCGGATGGACCGGGATACGACGTTGACCTTAAAGGTGGTCATTGGCTCGAGGGCCGGCTGGGGGACCGGTTGTTGCCCGGGGGCCAATGCGGAAACGGTGGAAAACAGGAGAGAAAGGATTTGGCTCAAAGTTATGGCTCCTCTTGGGAATCGTTATGCAACCAGCCTTCCAAAGGAGGATGGTGAGTAGGCTCAATCGCTTAGACGTGCCGTGCGGATCGGGGACCGGGAAAAAATTACTTGCCGCGCGGGTAGCAGCCGAGGACGCGCAGGAAATCGGCAAGTTCTTCCAAGTGTCCGAGTGCTTTGCGCATTCTCGGTTCGGCGACGTCGGCGAGGACGTCGACATAGAAAAGATACTCAAACGGTTTTCCCCGCAAAGGTCTGGATTCGATTTTGGTCAAACTCAGGTCGCGCAAGGCGAAAGCGCTGAGCGTGCGGAACAATGCACCCGGCGTGTTCCGGGTGGTGAACACGAGGCTGGTCTTTTTCTCGACCGGATCCGGCGGGGAAATTCGCTTGGCGCCGGGACGCGAGAGGAGAAAAAACCTCGTATAGTTTTGACGGTCATCCTCGATGGAGCGTTTCAAAATGTGCGCGCCGTAGATTTCGGCGGCGACGGAGGAAGCAATGGCGGCGGCGTCGGAAGCCTGTTCCTCCATGATGGTTTTTACGCTCCCGGCGGTGTCGTAGTGCGTGACGCGCTCCAGATGCGGGTGGGCGGCAAAGAAGCTGAGGCATTGATTGAGAGCGACGGGATGGGAAAGCACGCGGCGGATGTTTTTCCATTTGACGCCGGGCGGGGCGATCAAATTGTGGACAATGCGCACGCTGGTTTCTCCGATGATGTCGAGATCGAAGTGGAGCAGGTGATCGTAATTTTCATGAATGGAGCCATGGAGCGTATTCTCGATGGGGACCACGGCGCGATCGACGGCGCCATCCTTGAGGCTGCGGAAGACGAGTTCGAAGCGTTCGCAGGGAACGGGGACGGCTTCGGAGCCGAGCAATTGGCGGAGGGCAATCTGGCTAAAAGCGCCCAATTCTCCCTGAAATGCGGCGCGAAGGGGCTTTTTCATGGTTGGGTGTCCTGTCCCCAGCGTTTGGCGCCGGCGGCGGGGAGGCCGAGCAGGTCGAGCACGCGGTCCACGCTGAAATCGACGATATCCATAACGGTTTGGGGTTGATGATAGAAACCAGGGATCGGCGGGGCGATGATGGCTCCCATTTCGGCGAGCTGGGTCATGGTGCGGAGGTGGCCGAGGTGGAAGGGAGTTTCCCGGACCAGGAGGATGAGTTTACGGCGCTCCTTTAACGTGACGTCGGCGGCGCGGACGAGGAGATTAGAGCTGATGCCATGCGCAATGGCGGACATGGTATGAATCGAGCAGGGGGCGATGACCATGGCGTTGGTGAGAAAGGAGCCGCTGGCGAGGCGGCAGCCGATATCCTCAACGGGGTAGTTACAGTCGGCCAAAGCACGGATCTCGGCGCCTTTTTTGCCGGCTTCGAGCCAAGCGGTGCGCTCGCCCGAGCGGGTGAGGATGAGGTGCGTGCGCGCGCCTCCGGCGGCGCGGAGCCGTTCGAGGAGGCGGAGGCCGTAGATGGAGCCGCTTGCTCCGGAGATTCCAATAACTAGTTCCAAAAACACCACCTTACTTGAATCTTGTTCTGAAAACAGAACAAAAACCGGGAAAGTCCCCTTGCTCCCGTATCCCCAGGTGTTATAATCCAAGCGGGAAACGCTGGCGGAGTTGGGGGGCGGAGCATGCTGCGGTTCGACTCTCCTCTGGCAGTGTGATGATAGCATGGAGGAACCAGGACAAAAACTGAAACGCGTGCGCGAACGCCTCAACCTTCGCTATCGCGACGTGGAAGAGGCAAGCATCCGCATCGCCGAACGGCACCAAAGCGACGAATTTGTTCTGGGTCTGAGCCGCCTGGCCGACATCGAGAACAAGGGGACCGTGCCGACCCTGTACCGGCTCTACACCTTATGCGCCATCTACCGTCTGGATCCGCAGGAGGTGATGTCGTGGTATGGGGTGGACTTATCGAAGCTCCCCGCGGACGCCGCGGAGATCGAGATCGAGCGGACGCACACCATTGGGTTCAATCCGAATGGGTACGGACAGGTGAACATGCCATTGGCGCTGGATCCAGGAATCGACCTGCGGCGCACGAGTTACCTGAGCCGGATGATCCAAAGGTGGGGCCGGCTGCCGTTGATGTTGCTCGATTCACTCAATATCGATGAAAATCGCTACGGATATATCGGTACCGATGACTGGTTCATGTATCCGATTCTGCATCCGGGTTCGCTGGTATTGATTGACGAAACGCGGCGGAAGATCGTCAATACCGGCTGGTCGAGTGAGTTTGAGCGGCCGATCTATTTCTTCGAGCACAAGGACGGCTACTCCTGCGGGTGGAGTTTCCTCACCGGGACGAACCAACTCGTGTTGCAGCCGCATCCGGCCTCGCGGGCAAACCCGGTGTTTTACAAGTACCCGGAGGAGATTGAAGTGGTGGGTGAGGTAGTTGGGGTGGCTATGCGGTTGGATCGGTCGAAACGACGCCGAGCTCGTTCCTCATCAAGCTGAGGAGGGTTTCGAGGTCGGTGAGGAAGAGGGATTTCTCGACGGCCTTGGCGGAAGCGGGGGGAAGGTTGCGGTAGGGTTCCAGCCGGCTCCAGGTTTCGACGACGCGCTTGCGCTCGGGTTCCAGCCCGGCGACGTAGAGTTCGAGATCGGATTTCTGCCGGTCGAGGGAGAATTCGAGCCACTGCGCGAAGCTCTCTTCGTGGCTGAGGCGCATGGCGGAGTTCGCTTCCTCTTCGCCGAAAACCGTCGCCAAGCCGTGGTGTTGGTAGAGTCCGGTGTTGGGATCGCGGAGTGAGGAAAGATACACGAGACGGCCGAAGAGGGACGGGATCTGGCTGAGGGTGTGGCGCCAGAGGTCGGATGCGGCGCCCTTCGGCCGGAGGCGTGAGTTGGGGTTGGTTGAGCGGTCCACGGCAACTCCTTTCTTCGGTTTCCGCGGGGCGGACACAGACGGGTAAAGGACCATCTTAACAGGTGTCGCCCAATTGTAAGGTAGTGGTGCGAATCGGGTAATGTTCTCAAGGGGATGTGGGGCCTGTTCCGAATTTCGAAAACTTCCGTAAGACAAACCAAATCGTTCGGAAAGCGCAGTAATCTGATCGTGTTCCCGGTTGCGCCGGAGAGAATTCGAGACCCTACAAGGAGATCTATCATGTTGAAAAAGCTTGTTCTTCTCGCCCTTTTGAGCTTCACGGCGATTCAGTTGAACGCGATCGAGATTCCGTTCCCGACCTGCGGCTCGACCGGGAATCCCTGCACCGACGACTAAGGACAAGCCGGGTGCGGTTAGGAGAAGGGGAAGGAATCGCAGCCCTCGCTATAGAGTTGCGATAGAATGGCAGTGGCGGCCTGCCGGATATGCTGCAGCTTCCTCGGATAGAATGGTTTTTTTTGGCGGCTATCACCACCTTGACGGCGGTGTTAGCCGCCAAGCTGTTTTGGACGGGGCTGTTTCGCACCTACCGGGCATTTGCGGCGTTTCTCGTTTTCTCCGTGGCTCGTGTGCTGTTGATGGGTGGGGTGAAGTTCAACGCCGGGCAATATATGTCGTTTTTCATGATCACGGAGTCGGTGCAACTGTTCCTATATGTGCTGATGACAATGGAGTTTTACGGATTGATCTTTCGCCAGTTCCCTGGTATCCGCAAAGTCAGCCAATACGCTCTAGCAGGGTCGCTGGTGGCGGCTACAGTCGTCTCGTTTCTGACGTTGTCCGCCGACTTGGGGGACCGGGCGCGGTACACGCTTTCGGCGTTGGACCAGTTCATGGTCGCCGAGCGCGGCGTGGTTTCGTCGATGGTGCTGTTGATCCTGTTGATGACGGCATTTCTGGCGTACTACCCAGTGCCGCTGCCGCGGAATCTGGTGGCGCATTCGGCGATTTTCGCGGTTTTCTTTTTGAGCAAATCGACACTGATTCTATACCGGAACCTGACTGGGGCGTCCATGGATCGAGTGTATAGTCTGGCGATTATGGGTGTAGCCGGAGCGTGTCTATGCACGTGGATCGCCTTGCTGCGGCGGAGCGGGGAAGAGATAGCGGTGGTGGTGGGACACATGTGGGACCGGAGCGAGGAACAGCGGCTGATTGCGCAGTTGAAAGGCGTGAATTCGGCGCTGGCGCGGCTGTCGCGCGAATAACACCACGCATTCTCACGGAATAGGCACGAATTGGCACAACTTTTCGATTGCAATCGACGGTAGCCTGGGCTATGCTGTAGCGGAGGGAAACCTCCGAGACAACATCCATGAACCAGGATTCCGTGCTTCTTCTCTCCGCCGCGGTGGCTGTCTTGATGGCAGCCGGATTCGCGGCCCTGTTTGCTGCGATCCGGAGACCGGCCCGAACCGCCGTGCCATCGG
>CAYOBO010000190.1:0-8495 GCA_964402295.1 uncultured Candidatus Solibacter sp.
ACAGCAGCAACTCCTCCACTCGATTCCCCGCCTTCTGCAACAAGCGCGCCGCCGCGCGACCATCCGATCTCGGTGCCGACGATACTGACCGGCCCCCAGTGAATGAACATGCCGAAGCGGTGATCCTTCCAGCGTTCGATGGCGGAGCGCGGCGCACCGGGATCCGCATCTCTGAGACTCGTCTGCGAAAACGCCGCGAGAGGCGCGGCCAAGGGAAACGAACAGAAGTTACGGCGGAGCATATACACCAGCCGCTTGCAGGATACTACACTGTCGGCTATGAAGTGTTTCGCCATGCTGCTGTTTGCCTCGGCTGCTTTGGCCCAGGGCATGTTTCCGGGCCCAGGGATGGGTCCTAATCCGCCTCTGCTCGAGTTGAAACAATTCCTGGAACTGACGGATGCGCAGTATGCGCAGATATTCCAGAACATCAACCAGCATCGGCGCACGTTATTGGGCTACCAGCAGCGCATCGCGGAACTGCGGCGCGACATCGCCGTCGAGACGGCTCGCGAACATCCCAGCGCCACGGAACTGGGGACGCGGTATGTGGAGGTGGAGATCAATTGCCGGCTGATGAAAGAGGAGGATGACAAACTGCGCGCCCGCAATCAGGCGTTGCTGACCGCGGCGCAGAAGACGAAGTTTCAGGCGCTGCTGGATGCCATCAAACTGTTGCCCATCGTGAATCAGGCGCAACAGGCCTGGCTGCTGGAATCACCCAATGGCTTTTCCGGCAACCTCATTCCGGGTTCGAGAGTAGACCCGGTGATGGCAGGCCTGCTGCCGGTTCCACAGGGCTCTGTTTGCGGCGCGGCTCCGTTGACGCTCATACGCCCCCAAAGCAGCACGCCCGAGGCTCACTGACCGCGCGGAATGCGCACCGGCGTATCGACGATCCGCGTGCTGTCCACGGCTTCGCCCGAACCCGCGCCGAGTTCATGCAGCCGCCGCGCGCCCGGCACCACCTTGCCTTCCCAAGCGCCCACCGTGCGATTGAAGGCATGCACGGAGCGCTCCAACTGGCTCCCCAGCACCGCCAGTTCATTCGACAGCGCGCGCAGCCGCTCGTACAAATCGCTGCCTAATTCGCGAATCTCTTCGGCCCGTTCGGCGGCCCGCTGCTGGCGCCATCCATAGGCCACCGTCTTCAGCAGCGCAATCAACGTCGTCGGCGTGGCTAGAATCACCTTGCGGTCGGCGCCGTATTCCAACAGTTCCGGCTCTTGCATGAGCGCCGCGCTGAAGAAGCTTTCCCCGGGGAGAAACAGCACCACGAACTCCGGCGTATCCGCCAGTTGATCCCAATAGGACTTCGCGCTGAGGCGCACGATCTGCGTGCGCACGTGCGCCGCGTGGTCTTTCAGTTTCGCCGTGCGCAGCGCTTCATCGGTGGATTCGCTGGCTTCCAGATACGCCGCCAGCGGAGTTTTGGCATCCACCACCACGCTGCGGCCGTTGGGCAGATGAATCACCATGTCGGGCCGCGTCTTCTTGCCGTCGGACTCATTGGCAGGCTGTTCGGTAAAATCGCAATGCTCCGCCATGCCCGCGAGTTCCACCACGCGCCGCAATTGCATTTCCCCCCAGCGGCCGCGCACGCCCGGCGAACGCAGTGCACTGGCGAGCCGGGCCGTCTCCTTCTGGAGTTGCAGCTCGCTCGAAGCGAGATTGGCAATCTGCTCCTTGAGGCTCGTATTCACGCGCTCGCGCGCCAGCTCGAATCCTTGCAGCTTGTCGCCGAGTTCCTTGAGGGAGGCTTCCACCGCATCGGCAACCGTTTTCGCCGACGACTTGCGCATGATTAACCCCATCAGCGCGCCACCGATGACGAAGGCGGCCACCAGCCCGAAGAAGAACAGGACTTGATCCGTCAAAATGAGAACTCCTTAATCAACACCGTAACCTGAAGTACGAGTGGAAATGATACATTATGACGGATTCGCCATGATGCACACACGCCGCACATTCCTTGCCGCAAGTTCCGCCGCCCTGTTCGCGCAATCGCCGGCCGCGAAAATGGGCGTCGCCACCACCTGCTACATGACCGTCCGCCGTCCCAAGGACACGCTCGAATTCCTGGAGCATTGCCGTGCGCTCGGCGCGGGAGGCATTCAGGCATCGCTGAGCAATACCAGTCCTGAGTATCTCAAAAACCTGCGCGGCAAGCTGGAAAGCTACGGCATGTGGATGGAGGTAATGGCGGGGCTGCCGCGCCCGGACAATGAAGAGGCATTTGCCCGCACGCTGAGCGCCGCCCGCGAAGTCGGCGCGCTGTGCATTCGTTCGGCCTGCCTCGGCGGACGCCGCTACGAAACCTTCGCCACCATGGAGGACTGGCGGAAATTCGTGGCGGCATCGCACGCCGCGCTGGCGAAAGCCGTGCCGATGGCGGAAAAGGCCAAAGTCACGTTCGCGATTGAGAACCACAAGGATTGGACCGTCGACGAACTGCTGGCCATCCTGAAGAAATATTCGAGCGAGCGCTTCGGCGTGTGTCTCGATACGGGCAACAACATCAGCCTGCTCGATGACGCGATGGAAGTGGTGGAGCGGCTGGCTCCCTTCGCCGTCTCCACGCACATCAAGGACATGGCGCTCGAGGAATACCCGGACGGCTTCCTGCTGGCCGAAGTCCCGCTCGGCACGGGCTATCTGGACATCCCGAAGATCGTGCAAATCATCGCCGCGGCGCGGCCGGCCACGAAGATGACGCTCGAAATGATCACGCGCGATCCGCTGAAAGTCCCCTGCCTGACGGAGAAATACTGGGCCACGTTCCCGCGGAGGGAAGGCGCGCGGCTGGCGCGCATGCTGCGCACCGTGCGCGAGGCGAAGAACGCCAAGCCGATCGCGAAACTGACCACGCTGCCCGCCCAAACGCAGCGGCAGTTGGAAGAGGATAATGTTGTGCTGTGCCTGAAGTACGCGCGCGAGAAGCTGGCGCTGTAGGGGATTCCGGCCCGGCGGGATCCGCCATACCAGTCAATGACTGGTTAACTTGCATATGCCCACCGTAATCGAAGCAAAGACCCGGTTCGGAGAATTTCTCGACCGGGTATCGCGAGGCGAGGAAATCGTCGTCACGCGGCACGATAAGCCTGTTGCCTGCTCCGTCGTGGTGGCGTGGACGGTGGAATCCCAAGCAGACCGACTGGCAGTCCTCGACCCCATCAATGGGGAAGGACACCGGCTCGCTCTGACGGAAACGACGGCCTGGGCAGCAAAGCACTCCACGCGGTCCTCAACGCCGCGGCGCGCAAACGCAAAGTTCGCACACTCCTCTAACCCTTCTTCCTGTTAGAATCGTTACTTACACCGTGGGGCACGCGCCAACACACCTAGTCGCCGTCTATCCCGGCTCCTTCGACCCGATCACCAACGGGCACCTGGACCTCATTGAGCGCAGCTCCCGCTTCGTCTCCCGGCTGATCGTCGGCGTGTTGCGCAATGAATCCAAGCAGCCGCTGTTTTCCGTGGAAGAGCGCGCCGAAATGATGCGGCAGGCGGTGGCCAAGTACCCGAATGTGGAAGTGGATTCGTTTGACGGACTGCTGGTGGAATACGCCGCGGCGAAGAACGCTTCGCTGATCGTGCGCGGCATCCGCGCCGTGTCCGATTACGAATACGAGTTGCAGATGGCGCTGATGAACCGCAAACTGCGCCCCGACATTGAAACGGTTTTCATGATGGCCTCCGAGGCCCACTCCTTCGTCAGTTCCCGCCTGGTGAAGGAAGTGATCAAACTGGGTGGGAATATCGGCGGCCTTGTGCCGCCATTTGTCGAGCAGCGATTGAAAGACCGCCTGCTCGCGCATAGCGCTTGGAAAGGGTAATTGCTTTGAGCACAACAGCAGCAGCACTCGCCGATCGTATCTCCCTGATCAGCGAATCCTCCACCATGAAAGTGGCCGCCGCCGCCGACAAACTGCGCCGGCAGGGAGTAGACGTGGTCGACTTCGGGGCCGGGGAACCGGACTTTCCCACCCCCGAAAACATCAAGGAAGCCGCCATCCGCTCCATCCACGCCAACTTCACCAAATACACACCGGCCGGCGGCACGCAGGAACTGAAGGAAGCCATCTGCGAGCGCCATGCCAAGGACTTTGGCACCAGCTACAAACCCAACGAGTGCATCGTCACCGTCGGCGGCAAGCACGTCATCTTCAATCTCATGCAGGTGCTCATCAATCACGGCGATGAAGTCATCATCCCCGTGCCGTACTGGGTCACCTACAAGGATGTCGTCAACTACGCCGGCGGCAAATGCGTTTTCGTGGACACCGATGAAGACGCCGGCTTCACGCTCACCGCGGCCATGCTGGAGCCGTACATCACCAACCGCACGAAGCTGGTGATCATCAATTCGCCGTCCAATCCGAGCGGCGCCGTGATTGAGAAGGAGGAGTTCGAAAAGATTTTCCAACTCACTTCGAGCCGCGGCCTCTACCTCATGACCGATGAGTGCTACTGCCACTTCCTTTACGGCAGTAAGCCGTTCAGCATCGCCGCGCTGCCCGGCGCGAAGGATAGCGTCCTGGTGGCCGGATCGCTTTCGAAAACTTACGCCATGACGGGCTGGCGCATCGGCTTCGGCCTGGCTCCGGCCGGCATTATCGGAGCCATCGGCAAGCTGCAAAGCCACATGACCTCGAACCCGACATCGATCGCACAGAAAGCCGGCGTCGAGGCATTGCGCGGGCCGCAGGAATCGGTGCAGCAAATGCTGGGCGAATACCGCAAGCGCCGCGATTACGTGCTCGCCCGGTTGCGCGCCATGCCGGGCGTGAAGGTCGCCGAGCCGAAGGGCGCCTTCTACGCCTACCCGAACATCAGTGTGGCGTTCGGCAAAGGCGGCATCCAGAATTCGATGGATTTTTCCGAAAAGCTGCTGGATCAGGCGAAAGTCGCCGTCGTTCCCGGCGAAGCTTTCGGCACGGAAAAGCACATCCGCATTTCCTATGCCGCTTCCATGGAAGACTTGCAGCGCGGCCTGGACCGCATCGAAACCTTCCTCAAGGAGTTGCGCTAATTGTCCGCCATTGTCCGTGTAGCCCCGTCGTTCCAGGAGAAACTCTGGGGGTCGACGGGGCTTGCCCCATGGTTTCCCGAACCCGAACAGAAGATCGGCGAGGTGTGGTTTGACTCTCCGAACCTCCCGCTGATCAAATTCCTCTTCACCACGGAGCGGCTGTCCGTTCAGGTTCACCCAGGGGATGAGTTTGCCCGCGAGCATGAAAATGCGAACGGAAAAACCGAAATGTGGCACATCCTGCGGGCCGCGCCCGGGGCGAAGATCGCCGCCGGATTTCGCGAGCCCACCACGCAGGACGCCGTGCGTGACGGCGCATTGTCGGGCACAATTGAGGCGATGCTCAACTGGGTGGTGGTGCGCCCGGGCGACACCATTTTCATCCCCGCCGGTACGGTGCACGCCGTCGGCGCGGGCCTCGCCCTGTGCGAAATTCAACAGCATTCCGACATCACCTACCGGCTGTACGATTACGGCCGCCCGCGCCAACTGCACCTGGAAAAGGCTATCGAAGTTGCCAGCCTCGGCCCCTGCCCCGCCCGAGCCGCGCTGCCCGTGCGCTGCCCTTATTTCCACACCGAAAAACTCGAGATCCGCGGCGAAGCCAACAAAGATCCCTTCGATCGTCCCTCCGGCCTCATCGTCCTGGCTGGCGAGGGGCTCGTTAACGGAGAGCCTTTCCTACCCGGCGAAGTGTACGAGTTGCCTGCCGGAGAAGAACTATCCATCCGCGGAGTGGCCACGATCCTGCGCACCTACATCCCGTAGCGGCCGCGGTACGGCTTCTCCCGATTCCTGCAATGATCGGATATGCCCGCCATGGAACAACCGGACTGGCATCGAAAAGAACGGAACGAAGTGCTGCGCGAGTTGGGCTCCAGCGAAGCCACGGGCCTCGCCGAAGCCACGGCCGCGCAACGCCTCGCCGAAGTAGGCCCCAACGAACTCACCGGTACGGGGATGAAATCTCCATGGGCGATCTTGTGGGAGCAACTCACCGCGCTGATGGTGGTGATCCTCATCGTTGCCGGTATTGTCTCCGCTTTGCTGGGCGACTTCAAGGACGCCATCGCCATCGGGGCCATCGTTGTGCTGAACGCCATCCTCGGCTTCAGCCAGGAATACCGCGCCGAAAAAGCCATGGCGGCGCTCAAGAAGTTGTCCGTTCCCGCCGCCCGCGTGCGCCGCGGTGGCACGGTCCGCGAGATCTCTGCGACGCAACTCGTCCCTGGCGATATCGTATTCCTCGAAGCCGGCAATTATGTCCCCGCCGATGGCCGGCTGGTGGAAAGCGCCGGGCTGCAAGCGCAGGAAGCGGCACTCACCGGCGAATCGGAAGCCGTGCACAAGATCGCCGAAGCCATCGATCAACCGGAGTTGCCGCTGGGCGACCGCCGCAACATGGTGTACATGGGCACGTTCATCGCCTCCGGACGCGGAGCGGCGGTCATCACCGCCACGGGCATGCGCACCGAACTGGGGCGCATCGCCACGATGATCCAGACCGTCGATCGCACCCAGACACCGCTCCAGCGCCGCCTCGATCACTTGGGCAAGGGGCTGGCCGCGGCCGCGCTCGCCATCGTCGTTCTCATCTTCGTCATCGGCCTGCTGCGCGGCGAAGAATTCACGCTCATGTTGCTCACCGCGGTCAGCATCGGAGTGGCGGCGGTGCCCGAAGGATTGCCCGCCGTGGTCACCATCGCCCTCACGCTCGGCGCGCAGCGCATGTTGCGGCGCAATGTACTGATCCGCAAATTGCCCGCCGTGGAAACTTTGGGTTCGGTCACGGTCATCTGCTCCGACAAGACGGGCACGCTGACCCAGAACCGCATGACGGCCACCGTGCTGCAACTGGCCGATCGCAGCGTGCCCGCGGATGAGCCGCAAGAGGCGCCCTCGGCCGACACGGCGCTGCTGCTGGCCGCCGGGGCGCTGTGTAACGACGCGGCTTCGGATGAACTCGGCGATCCGACGGAGACGGCGCTGGCCGCGGTGGCCACGCGCTTCGGGCTCGATAAATCCGCCCTCGATCGCGCGTTCCCACGCACCGGTGAAGTACCCTTCGATTCCACTCGCAAGCGCATGACCACGGTGCACCGCGTGCCGCGCAACGGCCAGGATATTCCCGAAGGAATCCGGGCGGCGCTCGGCGGGCATGCGCCGCAGGTGGCCTTCACGAAGGGCGCGGTCGATAGCCTGCTGGAAGTGTCTTCGGCGGTGTGGACCGGCGATGGCGAAACGCCGCTCGACAGCGAATGGCGCAGCCGCCTCTCGGCGATGAATGAAGCCCTGGCGGCCAAGGGCATGCGCGTGCTGGGCGTGGCCTTCCGCCGCCTGGAGGAAACAACGCCCGGCGATGTCGAGAGTGGACTCACCATCATTGGCATGGTGGGCATCATTGACCCGCCGCGCCCGGAGGCCGCCGAAGCGGTGGCCACCTGCCGCGGAGCCGGCATCCGGCCCGTCATGATCACCGGCGACCATCCGCTCACGGCCGGCTACATTGCCGCGGGGCTCGGCTTCCCGCAGGATGCGCCGGTGGTTACGGGGCCGCAACTGGAGCGTCTGGACACAGCGGGCCTGGAAGAGGTCACCGGCCACGCGGCCGTCTACGCGCGCGTCTCTCCGCAACACAAGCTCCGTATCGTGGAAGGGCTTCAGCGCAAGGGGCAAATCGTCGCCATGACGGGCGACGGCGTCAACGATGCACCGGCGCTGAAGCGCGCCGACATCGGCGTGGCCATGGGTATCGCGGGCACGGATGTCGCCAAGGAAGCCGCGGAAATGGTGCTGCTCGATGATAACTTCGCCACCATTGTCGCCGCCGTGGAACAGGGCCGCGTCATTTACGATAATATCCGTAAATTCATCAAATATATTCTCGCCACGAATTCCGGCGAGATCTGGCTCATGCTGCTGGCGCCGTTCCTCGGCATGCCGCTGCCTCTGCTGCCGCTCCAGATTTTGTGGATGAATCTGGTCACCGACGGACTGCCGGCGCTCGCGCTGGGCATCGAACCGCCGGATCCCGACGTGATGCGGCGTCCGCCACATCCGCCGTCGGAGAGCATTTTCGCCCGCGGGTTGGGCCGCCACGTCCTGTGGGTGGGATTGCTGATGGGCCTCCTCTCCCTCGCGCTCGGCTATCGCTATTGGAAAGCCGGCGACGAGCACTGGCAGACCATGGTGTTCACCACGCTCACGCTGTCGCAGATGGCCCATGTGCTGGCCATCCGGTCGGAGAAGCAGAGCCTGTTCCGCCTCGGCCTGTTTTCCAACAAGCCCCTGCTCGGCGCCGTGGCGCTCACCGCAGTCCTGCAAATCGCCCTCATTTACGTGCCGCTATTGCAGCAATTCTTCAAGACCGTGGCGCTGCCCTGGCAGGATTTCGCGCTCACCCTCTTCGTCAGTTCCATCGTCTTCTGGGCCGTGGAACTGGAGAAGTGGCTGTTCCGCCGCA
>CAYOBO010000191.1:0-8413 GCA_964402295.1 uncultured Candidatus Solibacter sp.
CGACCTAGCCTGATGGGTTAGCCAAAGAGGCTTGCCGTTTGATATATAGTATGCGGCAAGGGGGTCCGCACTAACATGACATGGCGCATCCTTCGCGGAATAGCCGGCATCGCGGTCTGGTTTGGCGCGGTTACGCTGCTCGCCCAGCAGGACATGGGCGTAATCACCGGTTTGGTTCTCGATACAACGGGAGCGGCAGTTCCCAACGCACGCATCATCGTGACAAATGTGGAAACGAACGAAGTGCGGACAACTGAGTCATCGGCGACGGGAAGCTACACGGCCGGCCCGTTGCGCATCGGGCAATACCAGATTGCCGTGGAGCGCGAGGGATTCAAGCGGGCTGTGGTGACCGGCCTTCGCGTATCGTCGCAGGACCGTGTGCGTGCCGACGTCGAGCTGACGGTGGGACAGATCGCCGAGAGCGTCTCGGTGACAGCCGAAGCGCCGCTGCTGCGGGCGGAAACCAGTTCGCTGGACCATGTTGTCGGCGAGAAGGAGATGCGCGAGCTTCCGTTAAACGGACGTAACTTCCAGCAGTTGGCGTGGCTCACCTCGGGTGTGATTCCCTCGACGCGCTCGCGCGACCGGGAGTCGGGGTTCAATGCCCATGGGCAGCCGATGACGCAGAACTCCTTCATCGTTGACGGGATCGACAACAACAATAACGTCATGGGGATGCAAGACCGGAAGATGCAGGTGGTGACGCCGTCGCTCGACGCGGTGGCCGAATTCAAAGTGCAGACGTCGAATTTCTCGGCGGAGTTTGGGCGGAACTCGGGAGCCGTGATGATCGTGTCGATCAAATCCGGGACGAATGCCTTCCGCGGGACGGCGTACAACTATCTGCGCAACGACGCAACCGACGCTCGCGATATGTTCAGCTATGTGGACCGGACAGGGGACGGGCGGGCGGATCCGGAGGTGCTAAAGCAGAACCAGTTTGGGGCGACGTTTGGAGGGCGCATCGTGCGCGACCGGACGTTTTTCTTCGGCTCCTACGAGGGGCGGCGGGAACGGCGGTCGCAGACGGACACGGCGATTGTGCCGACGAACGAGCAACGAAATGGCATCTTCGATCCGGCGCTGGTGCTGCTGCGCGATCCGCTGGCGAACGCGAACTTTCCGGGCAACGCGATTCCGCGGTCGCGGATCGACTCGACGGCGGCAAAGCTGACGGAGCTGTGGCCGCAGCCGAATTTTTCGGGATTTGGGACGCGGCAGAATTTTGTAAGGAATCCGCCATGGAACACGACCCGGGACCAGTACGACTTCCGCGTGGATCATAATATAGGGGAAAACGACAAGGTTTTCGGGCGATTCAGTTTGAATCGATTCGACAATTTGCGGGATTCGGTGTTCGAGGCTCCGGCGCGCGGGGGGCAGAATAATGACCGGGCTTTTGACGACAACGATGCGCGGTCGGCGGCGTTTTCCTACACGAAGATCTTGCGGCCGACGCTGATCAACGAGTTCCGGTACGGGTTTATCCGGCAGAAGGTGGACAAACGCGAGTTATCGCAGATCCAGGCGAGCGAGATCAACGCGCAGTATGGCATTCGGGGGATTCCGGCGAGCGGCCGGTTGTTCGGATTACCGAATTTCGTGCTTGCGGGCGCGCTGAATTTCACTGGGCTGGGAGAACCGGGATCGATGCCGAATTTCAAGATCCACCAAGTGCACCAATACCTGAACAATCTGTCGTGGAACAAGGGGAACCACAATTTCAAGTTTGGCGTCGATTTGCGCTGGAACCGGTCCGACATTTTCGGCGGAGCGACCGGGCATGGCAACATCAACTTCAACGGAAACTACACGCGGATCAGCTTTGGGGACTTCCTGCTCGGCTGGGCGAACACGGCGGCGTTGACGACGTTTCTTCAGGGCGCAATGCGATTCCAGAACTACATGTTTTACGCGCTGGACGATTGGAAGCTGACACCGCGCCTGACGTTGAACCTGGGGTTGCGGTACGAATTGACGACTCCGTGGATGGAGAAATACAACAATATGAACCGTCTGGATCTCGGAGAAGGGCCAAATTACGGCAGTATTGTGTATGCCAACGCCTGCTCGTCGTGGTCTTGCCGGGGGTTGGTGAATACGGACACCAACAATTGGGCTCCGCGCGTTGGGATCGCATACCAAGCGACGAGTAAGACGATTTTCCGTGTGTCGGGCGGGGTTTTTTACGGCGGGCAAGGGTCTCTGGGGGCAGACGGGCGAGGCATCAACAACTGGCCGTACAACCGGTCTGTGACGGCCCAATCGACGCCCACGCGTCCGGCGATTTTCCTGAGTGAAGGCTATCCGGAAGGGTTTTTGGGGACCACCACGACACCGCCCCAGAACCTGAACTGGAATGTTTGGGACAACGGATACAAAGCTCCGACGATCTACCAATGGAACACCGCGATTCAGAGGGAGATCACTTCGAACCTGGCGCTCACGGTGGCTTACGTCGGGTCGAGTTCGAACTTTCTGCTGGACAACTACAACTGGAACGGGTCATACATCGGGCCACCGGCGACGGAACGGCAACGGAGGAAGATCCCGGCGTGGAACAACATCGGCTTCTACTCTCCGTTCGGGCAGTCGAATTACCACGGCATGGACGTGCAGTTGGAGCGCCGGTATGCGTCGGGGTTGTATTTTTCGGCTGCTTATACTTGGAGCCACTCGATTGACAACATCCCGGAGCAGTTTGGTCCGGGCGGCGGCGGGTTGATGGATTTCCGGAATATCGCGCTGAACCGGGGAAATTCGAACTTTGACGTGCGGCACCGCTTCATCGGCTCCACGGCATACGAGCTGCCTTTCGGAAAGGGGAAGCGCTGGATGAGCCGGGGCGGGATACTGAACGGGATGTTTGGGGGCTGGGAGTTATCGAACCTTTTCTCTATGCAAACGGGAAATTACTTTACCGTCACCGTTCCCAATGCGGTGAACCGGCTCGGTGCGTCCGGCATCGGTAACTGGTGGCCGGACCGCATCCGCGATCCACGGCTGTCGGAGCGGCTGCCGGACCGGTGGTTCGATACGAGTGCATTCGTTCTTCCGCGAACTCCAGACGGAGTTTGGTATCTCGGCAATGCGGGACGGGCGATTCTCAACGAAGACGGATTGTTCAACATTGACCTGGGATTGAAGAAGTCGTTCCCCATTGGCGAAACACGGCGCATTCAGGTGCGGTGGGAGACGTTCAATATCACCAACACACCCACGCTTGGTACGCCCAATGCCAACATCGAGAGTCCGGACTTCGGGAAGGTCCGGGCGACGACATCCATTCCGCGGCAGATGCAGTTTGCGCTGCGCTTCGAGTTCTGAGCTTGGGCTGTTGCACTAAGTTCGAGTTCGCAGTTGCGCGGCCTGGGCGGCGATGGCTTCACGCTGTGCGGGGGAAAGGCGGGCGAGGTTTTTGAGTTGCATCGTCATACGGGGATTGCTGCGCAGGACCGCTTCGTGGCGGTGGAGGAAATCCCAGTAGAGCGTGGTAAAGGGGCAGGCTTGCGGGCCGGTAGCTCGATCGGGGTGAAAGGGGCAGGAGCGGCAATAGTTGCTCATGCGCTGGATGTATTTGCCCGAGGCGATATAGGGTTTGGATGCCGTGATGCCGCCATCGGCGAATTGCGACATGCCGATGGTGTTCGGGAGTTCGACCCATTCGACGGCGTCGACATAGACTGCGAGATACCATTCGTGGATCTGGCGCGGCTCGACGCCGAGCAAAAGGGCGTAAAGGCCGGTGATCATGAGGCGCTGGATGTGGTGAGCGTAGCCGTATGCGAGGGTTTGGGCGATGGTTTCGCGAAGGCATTGCATGGGGGTATCGGCAGTCCAGTAGAAGGCAGGGAGAGGCTGGTGGGCGTGGAGGGCGTTCGATTGGGCGTATTGCGGCATGTGACGCCAGTAGATGCCACGGACGTATTCGCGCCAGCCGAGGATCTGGCGGATGAAACCTTCGACAGCGGCGAGCGGGGCTTGGCCCGTGCGGTAGCGGGATTCGGCCTCGGTGAGCACTTCGCGGGGGTCGAGGAGTTTGAGATTGAGGGCGGCGGAGAGGCGGGAGTGGTAGAGGAAAGGCTCCTCGGCCCACATGGCGTCCTGATAGGCGCCGAAGAAAGGGAGGCGGTGGTCGAGGAAGTCGTTTAGGGCGGTGCGGGCTTGTTCCGGGGTGACGGGCCAATCGAAGTGTTGGAGGCTGCCGGGGTGATGGGGGAAGCGGGCTTCGACGAGTTGCAGGACTTCGCGGGTGACGGCATCGGGGGGAAAGGCGGCTGGCGGTGGGATGCGGCCGGGGCCTTGTTTGGGGAAGGACTGGCGGTTGTCGGCGTCATAGTTCCATTCGCCACCGGTAGGCTGGCCGTTGTCCATAAGGATATCGTGGCGGCGGCGCATTTCCCGATAGAAGAACTCCATGCGGAGTTGCTTGCGGGCGCTGGCGTGCCGATCGAACTCGGCGGTGGTCGAGAGGAAGTGGCGGTCCTCGAGGATTTCGAGAGTGGGGCAGACGGCGAGCAGTGACTGCTGGACGCGGTAATCGCCGGGTTGGACGATGTGGATGCTTGCGGGGCGGAGCGCTTCCATGGCTGCCTGCAATTCGGCGGCGAGGGAGGCACGGTTGGCGGGGTCCGATAATTCGCGATAGTGGACACGCCAGCCGGAGCGGCGGAGTTCGTCGCGGAAGTGGCGCATGGCGGATAGGAAAAGGGCGGTCCGCGCTTTGTGGCTGGGGACATGAGTGGACTCTTCGGCGGCTTCGGCCATCCAGACGGCGTCGCGGGCGGGATCGGCGTGATCGAAGAGGGTGGAGTTCGCGTTAAGCTGATCCCCGAGGACGAGAAGGAGACGACGGACGGACATACAGGTATGGATAGGTTTGCGGGCCTTGGGGCGCTAATTTCTCTGCTACGATGGCCGCTATGCGAATGGCATTGGCGTTGTTGCTGGGCGCCTCGTTGTGGGGGCAGGACGCGGGGATGGTGCTGTTTCAATCCGTCGTGTATGGAACCGAACGGGCGACGCTGGCGCTGAGCGAGGAGCAGCGGGCGGAGGCGGACCGGCTGCTGGCGGAAGCGCGGCGGAGCGCGGCGGGCGGGGATTTTGCCAATGCGATGCGGAGTCTGCATCAAGGGTTGGCGGGGATGCGGGGCGTGGAGTGGAGTCCGCTGGTGGAGGCGGCATCGGCGTTGGAGATGAAGCCGGAGCATGCGATCGTTGCGCCATCGGGGAAGATGCGGGTGCAGTTGCGGCCGCTGTATTCGCATGCGCGGGTGAACGGGCAGAGGCTGCTGGCCACTGTGGTGCTGGCAGCGGTGGGAGGGGCGGGAGAGCGCGTGCTGGCGGAGAAGAAATCGGTGGCAGCGGGCGGCGGTTCGGTGGAGGTGACGGCGCCGGCTGCCGCGGGGGCCTATTTTCTGGAGACGCGGCTGACGGGGCCGGAAGGGGAATGGGAGCCGAAGGCACAGGTGTTCCGGAAGCGGACTCCGGTGCTGATTGCGTCGTTCGATGGCGATGTGGAGCGATTGCGGGCGCGGTTGGGGAAGGTGCGCAACAGGCAGGCTCGCGGGCTGGCGACGGCGGAGTATGCGCTGGAGTTGTACGCTCTGTCGGACCGCGGGGAATCGAATCCGCACCGGCATGAGTTTGGGCGGCTGTTTGCAAGCGCGCACGAGATTCTGGATGCGCTGGAGGCGGGGGTGGATCCGTTCGCTGGCAAGCGCGGGGATTTGCAGAAGGCGTACCGTTCCGATGTCGATGGGACGTTGCAGCCCTACCGTGTGTTCGTGCCGGAGACGTATGACGGGAAGAAACCGCTTCCGGCGGTGGTTGCGTTGCATGGGATGGGTGGGAATGAAAGCTCGTTTTTCACAGGCTACGATGGGGCGCTGTTGCGGGAGGCGGCGCGGAAGGGATTTTTCGTGGTGGGGCCGAAGGGGCGGGCCCCGACATCGATGTATCGGGGCGCGGCGGAGAAGGATGTGCTGGACGTGCTCGCGGAAGTGCGGAAGGATTACGCCATCGATGCGCGGCGGGTGTATTTGATGGGGCATTCGATGGGTGGATTTGGGACTTGGAGCATCGCCATGAATCATCCGGATGTGTTTGCGGCGCTCGGTCCGATTGCGGGGGGCGGGAATCCGGAGGGGATGGAGAAGATCAAGCATATCCCGCAGTTTGTAGTGCACGGAGACGATGACCGGACCGTGCAGGTAGGGCAATCGCGGCGGATGGTGGAGGCGGGGCGGAAGGTGGGAGCGCGGATCGAGTATGTGGAAGTGAAGGGCGGCGGGCATGGCAACGTGGTGGTTCCGCAACTCGGGGCGATGCTCGATTTTTTTGAGAAACAATCGAAGCCATGAATGTTTTATTGATCTGGACGGCGCTGGCGGCGGCGCAGACGATTGACGTGGGATCGCGGAAGCAGCTCTTCATCGATCACAAATTCATTGAAGCGGCCGAAGGCATCCGGCTGACGGTGAACGCTCCGCATCAGACGCGGGAGAAACTGCTGACGGCGGATGCGGCTTGGGAGAAGGATGCGCATCTGGGCGTGTATTCGACGGTGGCGCAGGAGAACGGGAAGATCCGGCTGTGGTACGACGTGAGGGCGGGGGAGAGGGAGCCGGGGAAGAATCCACCGTTCATGGGGGTAGCGTATGCGGAATCGAAGGACGGGCTGCGGTTCGACAAGCCGGTGCTGAATCTGGTGGAACGGAACGGATCGAAGCGGAATAATCTGCTGTTTCCGACGGATCCGACGCTGATTGCGGTGGGCGGCGGATCGGTGTGGCGGGATGATAATCCGAAGGCGGGGGCGGAAGCGCGGTACAAATCTTGGACGAAGGTGTATCCGAAGCCGGGGTCGGGGTTGCAGGGTCCGCACCGGGTTTGGACATCGCCGGATGGGTTGCGGTGGAAGCTGGATGAACGGCTGGTGACGGGATTGCGGGCGGCGGATACGCAGCCGTCGTGGTTTTGGGATCCGCGCGTGGGGCGTTATGTGGGCTATTCGCGGGAGTGGGTGCGGGACCGGTCGATTGGATTCGGGGCTCGTTTTGCATCCTACAACGAAAGCGACGATTTGTTTCATTGGGATTCGATGCAGTTTGTATTGGGGCCGGATGAGCGCGATGCGGCCGCGGGGGCGCCGATGTTGATTGACGAGACGGCGATTGTAGTGAAGGGGGAGGACGTGCTGCCGCCGGGGCGTGGGGCACGGGCGGGGGGGCAGATCGGGACGGCGACGCAGGATGCGGTGCTGACGCCGGTAACGCCACTGGATTTTTACGGGCCGGGCGTATTTCCGTATGAGGGGGTGTATTTAGCATTAATTCCGGTGTTTTATCACTGGGCCGGGGAAGGGGTGACGACGGCGCCTTCGACGTTCGATGTGCAGTTCGCGGTGAGCCGGGATGGGCGGCATTTCACGCGGCCGGGCCCGCGGCAGCCGTTTTTGCGGACGGGGCCGGCGGGGAGTTTCGATTCGAAAATGATTTATCCGGCGCTGCGGCCGGTGCGGATGGGGGATGAATTGTGGATTTATTATACGGGGACGAATCGCGACCACGCGTCGCGGATGGACCCGGCGGCGGCGAAGGAAGAGGCGGCGATTTCGCGGGCGGTGATGCGGTTGGACGGGTTTGTGTCGGCGGACGCGGATTACGAGGGTGGGTCGTTCTTGACGCCGCCGCTGCGGTTTGAGGGATCGCGGCTGGAGTTGAACGTGGACACGTCGGCGGGGGGCGTGGTGCGAGTGGAGATGATGGAGGAGTCGGGGAAGCCGATTGCGGGGTTCCGGATGCATGAGGCGATGGAGATCACGACGAACGATGTACGGGCGGTGGTGCGATGGAAGAACGGGGCGGATGTATCGAAGATGAGTGGGAAGGGGGTGCGGCTGCGGTTTCTGATGCGTTCGGCGAAGCTGTATGCGTTTCAGTTTGTGCGGTGATCACACGGGTATGAAAATTTTTTCCGTTTGTAAGGGGTTGAAAACACGTTAGTGGGGGGAATACGTTGCGCTCGAGTGGGGAAATGCGGCGATTTGTGCGATTTATCCTGTAATCGCCATGAAAGCCATATTGTCGATCGATGGAGGCGGGATCCGCGGCGTGGTTCCGGCGCTGGTGCTGGCGCAGTTGGAGGAATACGTAGGGATGCCCGTGGCGCGGATGTTCGATCTGATCGCGGGGACATCCACGGGCGGGATATTGGCGCTGGCGCTGGCGAAGCCGGCGCTGGACGGGCAGCCGGAGTTTACGGCTGCGAACCTGGTATCGCTGTATGAAAATTATGGACGGCTGATTTTTCGACGTCCTTTCTGGCGGCGGTTGCGGCCGTTGCGGCTGCTGTTCGAGGAGAAGTACGACGCGCGGGGCATCGAGAAGGTGCTGGACTGCTATTTTGG
>CAYOBO010000192.1:0-8365 GCA_964402295.1 uncultured Candidatus Solibacter sp.
CCCATGAAAACGACATGGGCTTCGCGATGAACACCGCGGAAGTAGTGCTGCTCTCGCTGCGAACCATGGGGAAGGAGTAACGCAACGGATCCGGCTTGCCCTCGCGAGACCCCAAAACGTATCATCGAAGATTATCGCTTCTTGGAATCGAACATGTCTCAGTCCTCGATACAGCGCGTCCTGTCTTTGAGTTTGCTCTTCTCCTTCGGCTTCTGGAGTCCGTGCCTGGCGCAAGCTCCCATTGGCGCCATCGCCGGTACAGTCACTGACCCTTCCGGCGGAGCTGTAGCCGGAGCCGCGGTGACCATCACCAATAAGGCAACAGGCCTCAAGCGCGAAGTCACTTCCGACACGCTGGGGGTTTACAGCGCGCCGGCGCTCCCTGCCGGCGATTACGAAGTGCGCGCCCAAAAACAGGGCTTTCAACAATTGGTGCGTGAAGCCACGGTGCTCACCGGATCGACAGCCACCGTGGACATCGCGCTCACCGTCGGCGCCGTGAGCGAAGTCATCACCGTCTCTGGAACCGCTTCCCCCATTAGCTACGACAGCCACAAAGTGGACGGAGTGATTCAGCGGGACCAGATCGAAAACCTCCCTCTCAACGGACGCAGCTTTTTGCAACTGGCCTTCCTGGAGCCAGGGGTGGGCGTGGGCACGCGATCGCTGGCGCAATACAATGCCCAGTTCGGTGTTTCTGTCCTTGGCGGTTCGCAATCGATGACGGCAATCACCGTCGATGGCGGCAACGTCCGCAATTCGATCGAAGGCGGCACCGCGCAGAACTTCTCCCAAGAGGTGGTGGAGGAATTCCAGATCTCGGCGGTCAACTTCGATCTTTCCACAGGCATCGCCGCCGGCGGATCGGTGAACATTGTGACCCGTTCCGGTGGCAATCAATTCCACGGAAGCGGCTATTATTACTTTCGCGATAACAACCTGTCGGCCTATCCGGCGCTGCGGCGGAATGCATTTGCTCCCGATCCATTCTTCGCCCGGCGGCAATCGGGATTCTGGGTCTCCGGCCCGATCCGGAAAAACAAGCTGTTCTTCTTTTTTAATCTGGAAAACAACAACCAGGATTCGGTGGTCACCGTGCAGCCGGCATCTTCGTTCTTTGCCAATCTTGCGGGCAACTATTCGAGTCCGTACGATGCCTTGCAACCCAGTGTGAAGTTCGATTACCGCATCAACGACCGGCACAATCTCTTCCTGCGCTATAGCCATGACGGCAACAAGAGCTTCGGCCCGCGGGGCGGAGCCAACCTGCCATCGAACTGGCTGGTGAACCGAAACTGGGCCGACCAGAGCATCCTCGGCCTGACTTCCACCTTCGGTGGTTCTCTGGTGAGCGACCTCCGTTTCGCCTACCACTACTGGAACAACCGCAACCTGTTTCCCACCGCGCGGGAATGCCCCGGATGTATCGGCTTGGGATTCCCTTCGATCTCCATTCAGGGTTCTGGAGTTACGCTCGGCAACACCACGAACGCACCGCAGGGGCGCGACATCCGGCGCTATAACGTGGTGGAGAATCTGACCTGGCAGAGGGGAAGCCACAGGCTCCGCTTCGGCGGCTCCTTCGAAAACGCTCCCTTCAACGGCTTCTGGGCATTCGGAGAACCGGCGGCGGTGAATGTGTTCGGCCCCGATATCCTGCTGGCGAACCGCATTCCGATCTCATTGTGGCAACTGCCTGCGCAGTTCACTTCGGATGCCGATCTGCTGAAACTGCCCATGCAGGCCTTCGCCTTCGGCATCGGCGACCCATCTCAGCCGCCGCCCTTCCGGGCAGAGAATGCCCGAAACAACCGCCGCTATCATCTCTACACGCAGGATTCCTGGCGGGTCCATCCCCGCTTCACGCTCAACTACGGACTCTCCTGGCAATTCGAATCGACGCTCGCCAATCACGACTTGGATAAGCCGGCGCTGCTGCGTCCGGTCATGGATTCCCTGGAACCGACGAAGAAGGATTGGAACAACTTCTCGCCCTCCGTCGGTTTCGCTTGGAATATCGCAAACGACAACAAGACGGTGGTTCGCGGCGGATTCGGAATGTACTATGACACCCGCGAGCTTTCGCAGCGCCTGGTGGAGCGGGCGGCAATCGGTCCGGTGGGCAACGGGCGTCAGCAAATCACCAGCGCATCCATACCCAATCCGTTGCCGGCCATTCCCAGCCCGGCGCCGGGAGTCTTGCCGGCCGTGCCCACGGGGGCTCCTTTGTTCTTCACTCTTCCCACCGGATTCACCCTCGGCACTTTCATGCAGATTCTCCCCCAAGTAAAAGCCGCCACCGAAGCCAGGTTGGCCAATCCCAATCCCAATGATCTGAGTGTGAGAAACATCAACATCACCAAACAGGGAACCGATCTGTTCCAGAATAACTACCCCGCCTCATACGCGCGGCACATGTCCCTCGGGATGCAGCGTGAGTTGATGCCGAAATTGGTGCTGACCGCCGATTTCGTCTACCGCCACTTTTACCGGCAGGAAGTGGGAGTGCTCGACTACAACCGCTTCAATCGGGTGAGCGGGCCCGTCATTCCCCGGTGCACATCTGCGCAAGCGTCGAATCCGGCGATTGCCTGCTCGAACGGCCCCATCGAATTCCGCGCGCCCATCGGCCGCACGGATTACAAGGCGATGCTGGTAAAGCTCGACAAGCGTTTTGCGCAGCGTTATCAGTTCACCGTATCGTACGCCCTCCAGAGGCAGTACGGGCTGAACGGGATCAATAACCTCGACAACTGGTTTGAAAGCTGGGGTCCACAAGGAGGCCGCCACAACCTGAACGTTTCCGGAATTGTCGATCTGCCGTGGCGCTTCCAGGTTTCCTTCATCAGCTCAACTGGTTCGCGCGGCCCCTACCGGCCGTCCGTGAGCGGAGTGGATCTGGATGGAGACGGACTGGATACGGCGTTCCTGCCGGGATGGTTGGTGCCGGACCGCAAGCCGACTCGGGAAAAGCTGGAGGCGGCCGTCAATGCCTGGAATAGCCAGTATCCCGATTTGCCGAATGGGCAACGGCCGCGCACACCGCGCAATCAGGTGATTCCGCGCCTGACTCTGCCAGCGCAATACTCGTTTGGCGAGAACTTCTTCTCGCAGGATCTCCGGCTGACGAAAGTGTTCCCCTTCCGCGAGCGTTACCGGTTGAACGTTTTCGGTGAAGCCTTCAACATTTTCAATATCGCCAATCTCGGAGGAATCAGTTCCACGGTGAATTCGGCGGGCTTCGGTGTGCCGACTTCGCGAGCCGGACAAGTGTTCGGTTCGGGCGGACCGCGCGCATTCCAACTCGGAGCCCGCTTCTCGTTCTGATCTGGAGCGACCCGTCAATAGGCTTACGTATCTGATTATCTCTTCGTTAGCCTGTTGGTGCGAATGAAGGAAACCTGATTTACATCCTCAATTTTACGCGGCCCAGTATTGCTACCTGCCGACACAACGCCTTACGAAGTTTGCATCGACCCTTGGATTTCTTGCTGTGTTCACCGTGAGGAAGGCGAATGGGGTCTGACCGTTAAAGAGGACCGGGGGCCGCGTTGCCACGGTGTTGAACGGACTCAACACCGAAAACTGACTTCCGTATACACCGTTCACATTAAAGATACTGGTAGGCGAATACGAGCTACCATATGGGCCGTACTCATTCGCTATTGAGTCACTGGTAAACTTGCTGGCAGAGATCTTTCCAAGGAACTTGCCGTCATCAGCAAAAATGGACATGCCTTCCAATGTGGCGCATGTGATGGAAGCCACTGGCGTGGAGGATGGCTGACCAGATGGGCGTGAGGGGGAACTTGATGCTAAATTTGGCATTGCGGTCGGAAGAACAGAGGAAATTGTTCCCGAGGGGCTCAAGCGAAACGCCAGCGCTGTCAACTGGCGACCCGTTGAAGAAATTACAATGCTCCCACTTCTGTCTCTGATGGACGGCACCGCCTCCGTCAACAAAAGCGATACCTTATCCAGCGCGCGAATTTTTCCGCTGATCGACTCAACCTCTGACCCGCTCTCATCACGGAATTTGAGCGTCACGATTGCCTCAGGCGCATCAGGAATGTCTGGATGAATTATGGAGAGAGCCATGTCATTCCCTCCCTTCGCGTTGAAGGGAACCACCAATCGGTTTTCCGTCACTCTGCCAAATGGGAAAGTAGCCTCGGTCTCACCCTCTGAAGTCGTGTGTTTGATCGCCACATACCCGCCCAGAAGTACAGGTTGGTTGGCGTTTCTCGAACTAAACCATGCCCATCCATTTCGGAATCCAAGAGCTTCGGAGAGATCAACCGTGACAGTTTCAAAGGGCGCAAGTTGGATCGTTACGGCGGTTGATGCCCGATTTTCAAGTTGTAAGATGGGGAGTTCCAGCGGTTGACCATCCGCACTGGCGAAGTAAACCATGAAGTCTGCCGTCCGGCTGTCCAAGTTTGTGAACACCATACTGGTAGTCCAACCCGAGCCAACAATAACCTCTGGCAGAACAAAGTCCAATAGAGGGTCAATGCTAGCGGTGCGAAGTGTTGAATTCGCCGCCTTGATCCGTCCTTCCGTTTCACCGAAGATAATCACAGGGGCGACCGCCAATAGGAACATGGCTCTTATCTGCATTCAAATGCCTCCATTCGATCTCGGCTACTTATCGTCGGCCTAAACAAAAACTGTAGCGGTTGGGGCTGGCCATCGCTGACACTCATCGAGAGTCAATGATCTCCTCAAAGCTCTGGGAAAGAGCATCCCCGTTGCCGTTGCGGTAGATGCCGGGCCGGTGGCAGAACATGAGAGCCTTATGCCCGGATACAACGACAAAATGTCGGCAGCATCGCCCGCTATTGGGCGCCCATGGAACTCACCACCACCACCCGCGGCCAACGCCCATCCGCTTCCCGCGCGCCCTTCGCCGGTTCGCAGTTCACCACAATAAACTGCGGCCCGGAGCGCGAAAGTCGTCCGGGCCGCAAATCAACAAGCGGAATTGGAAATTAGAGCAAAACACCCTCGTCGTCACCTTCGGTCTCCCCGAAGGGCGACTCGGCGCTACAGCTCGTCGAAAACCCCTGAGCCGCCCTACAGCGCCTCAGGCATCTTCAAATTGGCTTTGGATAGAGACTCGTTCAAGATCTCCTCGGCTTGCGCCTCGGTCGTATTCCGTGCAATCGCCGTCTCCGTCAGCAGCATATGCCGCGCACGGTCCAGCATCTTCTTTTCCCGGAAGGACAGTGGCTTATCCTTCTGAAGAATCAGAAGGCACTTCAGCACCTCTGCTGTTTCCAGCAGACTGCCGAAACGCATCTTGTCGGAATTCTCCTTGAACCGGTCCTTCCAGTCCTGGCAATGCTTCGGTTTCCCAGTCGCCAGAAACTGCAAGACCTTTGTGATCTCTGTTCCTTTGGTTACTTTCCTAAGACCAACGTCAAGCACATGGCTGAACGGCACCATTACCGTCATCCTGCTGGCATTGATCCTCAAGAGATAGAAGCGCTCGAATTGGCTTCCGAACGAACGTGCGCTGATATTCTCAATCACGGCCACTCCATGATTGGGATATACAACGCGTTCACCGATCTGAAAGGTCATGCTCGGACCCTCTCTAGCTGGTTTAGCGGGGTGACCAACTAGCCACCTTCCGTACGTGGAAAGTAGATCTTAACGTTGTATACAACGGATTGTCAAGAAAAAATATCGATACCAGACACCATCCAGCAAATAATACAAAATAAATCACTTACACACAATATTACAGTAATCGAAGTTAGTACGCAAAACCCCTCCACGAGATCGCATATCGCTAATGCGGTATACACCCCCCACAGGAGAACACTGTTCAGTTACCATCCTGCGATCTGAAATCTGGTACTCCAGCTCTTACCGCAATTGATATTCCAGTCTTCCCTTCACCCCGTAGCGCTGCAACCTCCCCGTGAAATAATCCTCCCCAGGCGCTACGGAGGTGAAGTATTCACCCAACTTCTGCGGGTCGTGCTTGCCGAGTACCTTGTGGAGGGACTGGGCGTCGCCTTTGACGGCATCGAGGATGGAGCCCTGGAGGCGGAAGCGGTCACGGGCGCGGTCGAGGTCTGCGCCGGTTTTCGCTCAGAAAGTGTTTGCGGAAGAGTTCCTTGGGGCCTTCAATGGGGGGGACGCGCATGCCTGGCTTCCGATACATCATGCCATTTCTGATACAAATAAGAATTACCCCTCATGCCTACTTACCGATCCCGCACTACTACGCATGGACGCAACATGGCCGGCGCGCGCAGCCTCTGGCGCGCCACCGGAATGAAGGACGGCGACTTCGGCAAGCCCATCGTCGCCATCGCCAATTCCTTCACCCAATTTGTTCCCGGCCACGTCCACCTCAAGGATCTCGGCCAGTTGGTGGCCCGCGAAATCGAAAACGCCGGCGGCGTCGCCAAGGAGTTCAACACCATCGCCGTCGACGACGGCATCGCCATGGGACACGACGGCATGCTCTACTCGCTGCCCTCGCGCGAACTGATCGCCGATGCCGTCGAATACATGGCCAATGCCCACTGCGCCGACGCCCTCGTCTGCATCTCCAATTGCGACAAGATCACCCCCGGCATGCTCATGGCCGCCATGCGCCTGAACATTCCCGCCATTTTTGTTTCCGGCGGCCCCATGGAAGCGGGCAAGGTGAAACAATCCGACGGCCTCATCAAAGCCGTCGACCTGGTCGACGCCATGATCGTCGCCGCCGATCCCCGCATGTCCGACGAATACGTCAACGACATGGAGCGCTCGGCCTGCCCCACCTGCGGCTCCTGCTCCGGCATGTTCACCGCCAATTCCATGAACTGCCTCACCGAAGCCATCGGTCTCGCTCTGCCCGGAAACGGCACCATCGTCGCCACGCACGCCGACCGCAAGAATCTCTTCCTCGAAGCCGGCCGCCGTATCGTCGATCTCGCCCGCCGCTACTACGAACAGAACGACACCTCCGTGTTGCCGCGCAGCATCGCCGGCTTCGACGCCTTTGAAAATGCCATGTCGCTCGACATCGCCATGGGCGGATCGACGAACACGATTCTCCATCTGCTCGCCGCCGCTCAGGAAGGCGAAGTGCCCTTCACCATGGCCGACATCGACCGCCTCTCGCGCCGCGTCCCGCATCTGTGCAAGGTTGCTCCTTCCACTTCCAACGTGCACGTCGAAGACGTCCATCGCGCCGGAGGCATCATGGCCATCCTCGGCGAACTCGATCGCGCCGGCTTGCTCCATACACACACCGGCACGGTCCACGCCGCCACCATGGGCGACGCGCTCAATGCCTGGGACGTCAAACGCACCGACTCCCGGCAAGTCCACGATTTCTACCGCGCCGCCCCCGGTGGCATCCGCACCACCGAGCCCTTCTCCCAATCCGCCCGCTACGATACGCTCGACCTCGACCGTTCCACCGGCGCCATCCGCGATCTCGATCACGCCTACAGCCGCGACGGCGGCCTCGCCGTTCTCTACGGCAACATCGCCGAGGAAGGCTGCATCGTCAAAACCGCCGGCGTCGATGCCAGCCTGCTTACCTTCCGAGGCTCCGCCCGCATCTTCGAATCCCAGGACGCGGCCGTCGAAGCCATTCTCGGCGGCCAGATTCGTCCCGGCGACGTCGTCGTCATTCGCTACGAAGGCCCGCGCGGCGGACCCGGCATGCAGGAGATGCTCTACCCCACCAGCTACCTGAAATCGAAAGGCCTCGGCAAAGTGTGCGCCCTCATCACCGACGGCCGCTTCTCCGGCGGCAGTTCCGGCCTCTCCATCGGCCACATCTCGCCCGAGAGCGCCGAAGGCGGTGCGCTCGCCCTCGTCGAAGAAGGCGACACCATCGTCATCGACATCCCGCAACGCATCTTGCGCCTCGATGTCAGCGATACCGAACTCGCCCGCCGCCGCCGTGTCATGGAAGACCGCGGCGCAGACGCCTGGAAGCCGCGCAACCGCCATCGCACCGTCTCCCGCGCCCTGCAAGCCTACGCCGCACTCACCACCAGCGCCTCCCGAGGCGCCGTTCGCGACCTATCCGCCCTCCAGCGCACACGCGCGCTCGAACCCGCCGCGCGGTAGCTCAGAGCTTGGGAAGCTCGCTCGTGTAGGGGGCTTTTCCTTCGTCGATACTGGCCTTGCGATAGCTGCGCTCGGATAGCCACCACATGGCACGCAGGTAGATGCCCATTGCCCCGCGCATGCGTGCGGCGAACTCGATCATGTTGGTGTCCAGTGACAGTTGATCCAGATTGCCGCCATGCGTCCCGGATGTGAACGCATGGTCCAGCCGTTCCAACACGGTTTGCGCCCGTGCCAGCTCCTTGCGAGTTTCCGCGATCTTGCTCTGAATCAC
>CAYOBO010000193.1:0-8298 GCA_964402295.1 uncultured Candidatus Solibacter sp.
ACTCCGCCCGAATCGAGAACGACATGCCTTCGCGCACCGGAAAATTGCGCCCAAAGTTGAACTGCTCATCGTACCGCCTCGCGTAGCGGTAGTCGTTGTAGTAAGCCGCCGCGAATCCCCACTGTCCTGGACCAGGGTCCGCCCACGCCTTCGGGTTCAACACAAAGTCCTTGTTCGGATCGATGCAGTGGCAATTCAGATCCTTCAGAAACAGCGGCTCTCCGGGCACTCGATTCGCATTCGTTCCCCGGAACAGCAGCGCGTTCAGATTGTTCTGCGCGCTGGGCACCCGGATCGGTGTGCCGCTGGCATAGCGGAAAATTCCACCCACGGTGTAGTCGCTCAACATCCATCGCGCCACCTTGTTCCATCGAACCGTCGGTGTCTGGTAATTGATCCCCGTAACGAAGACGTGCGGCTGGTCGCTCACCGAAAAGCTCTTCTGATTGCGGCGGTTGAATACATCGTTGATCGGCACGACGGCGCCTGTGTTGTCCTCCACGGTGGTCAGAGTCTTTGACCGTGTGTATGCCACCGTCATCGTCAATCCTTTCGAGTAACGCTTGGTGGCTTTCACCTGAAGCGAATCGTACCAGTTGTTCCCCAGTGGCGCCCATAAGGTGCCTAGCCCACCAAACTGCGGATACGGGCGCAACGTTTGTGCCACCGTTGCCGCGGTCGGGAACCCTGCATACGGCGCACGGTTGAACCCGCGCTGCGCCGCCAGCGGCGAATCGATCCGCGAACTTAGCAATGTCCGATCTTCCGCTCGCGACAGATCCAGGCCCACGGCCCGAATCCGGTCCTCGCTCAGCGCGTTGTAATCCACCAGTCCGTTCGCCATGAACCACGCACCGCGATTGCCCACATAAGCCGCCTCCACCACCAGGTCCGTGAAGAACTCGCGCTGTACGCTGAGATTCCAATTCATGATGCGCGGCGGCCGTCCCGCGTTCGGATCCACGATCGCCGGAGGCGAATCCGTCTGCCCGCGGCTCGGACGAATGCCCGGATTGTAGCTTGCCACCAATAGATCGGCCACGTTGTAGTTCAGCCCGTTCCGCAGCGTTACTGCCGGTTCTCCAAACGCCGGCGTGCTGAAGTTGATCGTGTTGAAGCCCATCCCCAGCGAGTTTCCGCCGCCGATATAGCGAAATTGCGAAGTCTGCCCATAGGATACGGCAAATCCCGCCCGCACAACCGTCTTCGGCGTCATTTGATACGCTAGCCCGAGCCGCGGCCCCAACGCATAAGGATAGGCGCTCGAGAAATTGCAGTTGCAGCGCCCAGGTCCGCTCCCTTCGTAAATCGTAGCCCCCAGCAGACCTCCCGCGGCCGGGTTCGGCACCGTCGGCGCCCACATGCTCTGCCGGTTCCACAACTCCCGCGGCGCCGGCTGCAAATCGTAACGGATTCCGTAATCGAACGTCAGCTTGCGCGTCACCTTCCAGGTGTCCTGCAAGAAGAATGCCCAACTCATCTTCCGGTACTGCGGATCCTGTGTATTGCTGACGCTGGCGTTGTTTACGCCGCCCAGCAGGAAACTCGCATAAGGGAAGCCCACATTGCCGCCAGGCAGCGCGACCCCTTGCAGCGACGGCAGGCCCGTCTGTGCCGCCGCGAACGCGAAATTCCCCGCCACGTTGTTCGTATTGCGGTTCGTGAAGTTCGCGTTGCTCCATTCCGCCCCCGCCTTATACGTATGATTGCCGCGAATGTAGGACAGGTTTGCCAGACCCGTCAATTGATCCTGCACATACAGATTCCGGTTCGTCGGCCCCATGTCGATCATGCCACCCTGCGAACTTCCCAGGCCGGTCATGCGTGGGAATCCCGCCGCGAAGCCCCCTCGCAATCCAAGCTGCCCTGCCGTGTCGAACGTCGATATCGATTCCGGCGCCGCATCGGGGTTGTAGTAGCGCACGTAGCCCGCGCCCATGTGCAGCAGCAACACTGGCGACAGCGTGTGGTCATAGTTCAGCCGGACTGTATTGCTGCGAATGAGTTGATCGCGCCGGGCGCTGATCGGGTCGGGCAATCCGTCCTGTCCGTTGTCCTTGTCCGTTCGCTGGCTCGAGTAATATCCGGAAATCTTTGAACTCGCCGTGAACGAATGGTCGATCTTGATGCTCGGAATGGCCTGTATCTTCCGATACTGCGCCCGCCGCTCAAAGTTGTTGATCTGTCCGGATGAGGTCGGTGCTGGGATCAGCGCTTGAATCTTTGCCGCCACCGGATCGAATCGCGAGGTGGGAATGATGTTCCCCGGAAACACGTCGCGGAACGTCCGCCCGTCGATGACCCGTGCCGTCGCCGGATCGTAGATCGCGTTTTCCAGAAGTGCCCGCCCCAATTGGTCCTGGCCCAGATTCCGCCCCGTCAACGCCGCGCTGAAGTTGCCGTTCCGGTAGTCGTTCGTCGGCACTGTCCCAAGCCCGTAATACTGATTCTGAATATCGCGGAACATTTCGTAGTTGAAGAAGAAGAACGTCCGTCCCTTGCCGTTGTACAGCTTCGGCAGCACCACGGGCCCGCCGATCGATCCTCCGAAATCATGGCGGCGGACACGCGGCCGGATCAGTCCCCCCCGCCCGTTGTTCGTGAACGGCACGCCCGCGTTGAATGCCTCGTTCACCATGTAGTCGTACGCGCTGCCATGAAACTGATTGGTTCCGGAACGCGAAGTGAAGTTGAACAGTCCGCCGCCTACCTGCCCGAATTCCGCCGCGAAGTTCGAGGTCTGCAACGTGAACTCCTCCAGCGCCTCCACCGAAGGCTGCGACTCATCGGACACTCGCGAATCCAGCGAACTCGTCGCGTCTTGCCCTTCGAACACGATCTTGAATGTCGCCGCGGGAGCCCCATTCACGCGAATCGAATTCCACCCGCTGATGCTCGCCCCGGGAGCAAGCTGCACGAAACTCAACGGATTCCTCACTGCCCCCGCCCCCAGGCCGAAATTCAGCGGCAGGTTGTTCAACTGCTCGCGCAGCACCGTCGTGCTCTGCGTTGCCGATTCCGTCTTCAAAAGGCTGGCGTCGGCGGTCACGCTCACCGATTCGCTCGTGGATCCCAGTTGCAGCATGATGTCCACACGCATCGTTTGCGCCACCTGCACGCGGACGCCCTTCTGCTCGTACTTGCGGAAGCCTTGCACTTCCACCGTAAGGTCATAGGTTCCGGAAGGCACGTAGGGAATGGTGAAATTGCCCGTCCCCGTGGTGACCCCTTTGAACACCAATCCGTTTGCCGGATTCGTGGCCAGCACCTCAACGTTCGGCACCAGCGCGCCGCCCGGATCGCTCACGGTTCCCGTGATCACTCCACGGTCGCCCTGCGCGAAAACAGTACATGCCAGAAGGAAAATCAACAGGAAGCGAGTCATGACGTAACCTCATTGCAGAGATAGAATCGAAGTTGCTCCGGAGTATATCACACACGTTCATGGCGGTTGCGCTGCTGGCGACCCGCATTTCCGCGGCGCCTGCGTATGTCGGAAGCCAGGCATGTCTCGCCTGCCACATAGAAATCGGAAAAAATTATCGAAAATCGCCAATGGCCAAAACCAGCGGCCGCTTATCGCGGTTCCCGCCCTCCGGTGCCTTCACCCAGAAAAGCGCCGGCGAGCGCTTCGTCATCGAAGGCAACCGCGTGCGCCAGAGCCGCACCACACATACCCTCAGCTACTTCATCGGTTCCGGCGCTGCCGGCCGTAGCTTCCTCTTTTCCCACGACGGATTCCTTTTCCTCGCCCCTGTCACCTTTTACACCGAAGCCCAACGCTGGGATATGTCGCCCGGCTACCAGCAGGCCCGCGAAAATCTCTGGAACCGCCCGATCGAACCCAACTGCCTCTTTTGCCACAGCACCCGCCCACAACCGATTTACGGCACCCAGAACCGCTACGCCGAACCGCCCTTCCTCGAAGAAGGCATCGGCTGCGAACGCTGCCACGGTCCGGGTTCGGATCACGTCGCGCGCACCGGCCCCATCGTCAATCCCGCCAAACTCGCCCCCGCCGAGCGCGATTCCGTATGCGCCCAGTGCCACCTCACCGGCAATGCCCGCATCGACCGGCCTGGCATGCAACTTGCCATGTTCCGCCCCGGAGCCAATCTCAGCGATTACGTCTCCGTCTTCATCGCCTCCGATGCCGCCGAGGCCCGTCTCCGCGTCACCAGCCACATGGAAAAGTTGTCCTACAGCGCCTGCCGTCAGAAGAGCGGGGCAGCCCTTTGGTGCGGCAGTTGCCACAGCCTGCATCGCCCCGTCGACTTCCGCTCGCAATGCCTCCAATGTCACGAATCGGAACTGGCCCGGGAACACGCAAGCCGCGACAATTGCTCCTCCTGCCACATGCCCCGCACTCAGGCCGCCGATTCGAACCACGGCGTCTTCACCGATCATTCCATCCCACGCCTAAGCCGCCCGCCCTCCGCACAGAAGAGCAAGGGAGCCCTCATTCCCTTTCCTGGCTTTGCCTCCGATGACCGCACCCTCGGCCTTGCCTATGCCGAAGCAGCCCTCGAATCGAACGATCCCTCGTACCGCCGCGAAGCCCTGCGCCTGCTGCGCCAGGCCCTGCCGGCCAACACCAACGATTGGAATCTCCTCACCCGTCTCGCCTTCCTCGAATCCCCCGAAAAAGCGTTGCCGCTTTACGAACGCAGCCTCGCCATTCGCCTCCATCAGCCTGTTGCCCTGATCAATGCCGGCGCGATTCACGCCCAATCCGGTAACCTGAACCAAGCCATCGGCTACTTCCGCAAGGCGCTCGCCATGAATCCCGGTCTCACGGAAGCCTCGCGCAACCTCGCCACCGCTCTCCGCGCCACCGGCCGCCAAGACGAAGCGAGGCAAGTCATCCGTCAGGCCCTCATTTTCGCTCCGGAGGCCGATCGATGAGACTACTTCTCGCCTCTTGTTGGGCCGTTGCCGCCGCGGCGCAAATCCGCTTCGACGTGCAACCCCTTCCCTTTATCCTGCACGACGGGGCAAAGGGCGATTACCGCCTCATCGAACTTATGGTGGGCGGCGCCGCCCTCCTCGACTTCGACAACGATGGCTGTCTCGACATCTTTCTCACCAACGGAGCCGCGCTGCCATCGCTCCTAAAATCCGATGCGAGGTTCCACAACCGGCTCTATCGTGGCGATTGCCGCCTCGGCTTCTCCGATGTCACCGCGGCTGCTCAGGTCTCCGGCGAAGGCTACTCCATGGGGGCCGCCGCCGCCGACTACGATGGCGACGGCCTCACGGACCTCTTCGTGGCCGGTGTCAACCGCAACCTGCTTTACCGCAATCTGGGCAACGGCAAGTTCCAGGATGTCACCCAGCGCTCCGGCCTGGCTCCTCCCGCAAACAAACCTTGGTCCGTCGGCGCAGGTTGGTTCGACTACAATAATGACGGCCTTCCCGACCTGTTCCTGGTCAATTACCTCGATTGGAATCTCGCCACCGAACCCAAGTGCGGCGCCCCCGAAGCCCGCTTCTACTGCCACCCCAACTCTTTTCAGGGCCTCCCCAATCGGCTCTACCGCAATAATGGCGATGGCACGTTCACCGACGCCTCCCAACCATCCGGCATCGCCGCCCACATTGGCAAGGGAATGGGAGTTGCCTTCGCCGATTTCGACGCCGACGGATTCACCGACATCTATGTCGCCAACGACTCCATGCGCGCCTTCCTCTTCCGCAATCGCGGCGACGGCACGTTCGCTGAAATCGGCCTCGAAGCCGGCGTTGCGCTACGCGATGACGGAGCACCCATCGCCGGCATGGGCGTCGATTTTCGCGACTACAATAACGATGCTCTCCCCGACTTGATCGTCACCGGCATGATCAACGACAGCTTCCTGCTGTTCCGCAATACCGGCAAGCAGTGGCAGTTCGATGACGATCGCGCCCGCACCGGCCTCCTGCTCGGAACCCGCCGCTTCACCGGCTGGGGCGTGGGTACCTTCGATTTCGACAACGACGGATGGAAAGACTTCTTTTTCGCCCTCTCCCATTTCCCACGGCTGGAGCGCTACACCGGGCGCAACGCCGAACTCCCCTGCATGGTCTTTCGCAACGCCGGTGGCTCCCGGTTCATACCCCACGATGTCTCCCCGCCCGCCTTCTACCGTGGCGCTGCGTTCGGCGATCTCGATAACGACGGCCGCATCGATGCCGTCGTCAGCGCCGCCAACAGCCAGGCCCGCATTCTGCACAATAGGTCCGAAGCGGCCAACTGGCTCAGAATCCAACTCCGCCAGCTCGGCGCCATCGTCAAAGTGACACTCCCGGATGGCCGCACCCTCACCAATCACTCCACTACCAGCGTGGGCTACGCCTCCTCCAGCGAATCCACCGTCCACTTCGGCTTCGGTGGGAACACCTCCGCCACCAGTGTCGAAATCCGCTGGCCGGGAGGTGCCGCGAAAACCCTACGCAACGTATCCGCCAATCGAACGATCAAGGTGGATCATCCATGAGAGCCGCTATGTTCCTGTTGATCTGCGCATCGACGGCCGCGCCGCAGGCCTCATCCCCGGGTTATCAGGCCTACCGGCGTGCCAACGACCTGTTCGTCAAACAGCATTTCCCAGCCAGTCTGGACGCTGTCGAAGAAGCGCTGCGTCTCGACGGTAAACTCGTCCCGGCTTGGACCCTCCGCGCCAAACTCGCCATGGCCGCGAATCGCAATGACTTGGCACGCAAGGACCTCGAGCGCGCCGTCGCCCTCGATCCCCAGTCCTCCTACGCGCAGTTCCTCCTCGGCCTTGTCCTCTATCAATTGAATGAGTTGCAACTCGCCCAAAAGCCGCTCGAAATCGCCGTGAAGCGGAACCCCAAGGATCCCCGTGCCGTGCTCTACCTAGGTCTTTGCCGCGAAAGCCTCGGCGATCCCGAAGCCGCTGCCTCCCTATACGAGAAGGCCATCCGCATCGAGGAATCCGCCGGCCATCCGCAACCGGAAACCTACCTCATCGCCGCCCGCCTGCAACTGGTCCTCGATCGCGTGGATACGGCCGAAGAACTGGTGCGGAAGGCAATCCGCCGCAACCCGCAAAGCCGTGATGCTCATTTCGAGCTGGCTCGTGTCGCCACACGCCGCCGCCGCTTTGACCTCGCCGTCAAGGAAGGCGCCCACGCCCTCAAACTCCCGCCCGCCGAAACCACGGACCGGCAGATCCACGCCCTGCTCGCTCGATCCTTCCAGGCCCTCGGCGACACCGCCAACGCCACGCGTCATGCCGAAGCCGCCAAAACCAGATAGCCTCTAATTCGCCCTTCGCTGGCGATGGAACGCTCGTGGCAAAGCGACAAGAAAACGGCGCTTGGAGTGTGTTTCGAGACAAGTGGGGGAATCCTGCTACGTCACTCTGCCCGTTGCCAATCAATCACTGGGCCCCGCGTGGTCTTCCCTTTGATCCTCCCTGATCCTCCCCATTATGCTTGACGGAATACTTCATGCGTAATAAACTAGATCTTGATTCAGTCGTTCCGATGCCGGGATCCGGAGATGCTCTTTCAAGATCGGCCCGTGCTTCGCTTCCGGGCGATCGAGCGTGTAGCGCGGCGAAAGCTCCTCTACCTCCATGCCGCTAAAACACTGCAAGAGCTTCGGCTTCCCCCGGACAACCACCTCGAAATACTCAAGGGAGATCGGGCCGGCCAGCACAGCATCCGCATCAACGGCCAGTGGAGGATTTGTTTCGTTTGGCGAAACGGCGAGCCGTATGATGTCGAGATAGTGGACTAACACTGAGGTAACTATGGCCAGGAAAATCAAATTGCTTGATCCCATCCATCCAGGCGAGATCCTGAGCGAGGAGTTCATGAAACCGCTCGGCATCAGTATCAATCGTCTCTCCCGAGACCTGCATGTGCCGCCCAATCGCATCCATGGCATCGTTCACGGAACCCGCGCAATTACAGCCGACACAGCCTTGCGCCTCGGCGCATACTTCGATATGACCCCGGAGACTTGGCTGAACCTGCAAACCGAGTACGATCTGCGCGTCGCCCGCAGGGCCTTCGGGGAGCAAATCTCCCGGATCGTCCACAAGCGCGACGCCGCGTGATCCGGGCTCCCCGCGGCGGCATCGGCTGGCGGCAAGGAGCCGTCGTCGGGAATCCACGGATGATGCATTAGTCCATGATTGCGGCGCGCGGTGTTTCATTCACAACGCTTCCGTAATTTTTCGTCCATATATCTCTCGTATTTTCAATATCATTCTTTCCGCCGCCCGCATTTCCACCCGGAATACGCCCACCCCCGCTTCTACACTCAAGGCAGAGGATCGCATCATG
>CAYOBO010000194.1:0-8162 GCA_964402295.1 uncultured Candidatus Solibacter sp.
AACGCGATCGAGAACCCCACAGTCCCTTCCAGCGTCTGCAACAAACCCCCGGTAAACCGTGAGTCGTCCGCGAAACGCAGATCATAGGGCTTCCCGCCGATATAATCCCGGAAATCCACACGCAGCAGCACATGCCGCGACAACGTCACTTTCAATCCACCGCCGAAATTCCCGCCAAACGTCCGGATCGATCCCTGCGTCCATTCCGGAAACTGCGGCTCCCCATAGCGCTGTGTATGCACTCCCACCGTCAGAAACGGCCGGAACCGCTCCCGCGGCGGCATCATATACGCCAAAATGTTAAACGCCCCGTAGGATACGTTGATCTTGTCTTGCCGCGTTACCTCGGGTATGCCCGAAAAATTCACTCGCGCCTCCAGCGTATGCCGCGCCCGCATGTACATCCCTTCGAATCCGTAGTACCCGCGCGTGTTCAGCGTGAATCGCACGCCATAGCCTTGGCCGTGCCGGATCTTCGTGTCATCGTCCCTCTTGTTGTTGTTATCGGGAAGCGAGCCGAGCAACGAAGATTGCTTCGGACGCATCACCCCAAACACCGGGGCAATCTCATACGTTTGCGCGGAAACAATAGCGGCGGAAAAACACAGCGCGGCGACACAGGTGCGTAATGTCATGAACTGGGATTGCGTCTCCTCATGAGACGGGGATCTGTAATCCCCGGCATTTTTTGTTGAAGCACGAAGGGCTTCTCGCAGTATAACCCAACCCGCGGCAACATCGTTGCGCCCCACGTCCCGCCACGCGCTTCCCGTGCATCGCGTCATAATAGATCTGATTTTGCAATGCACATCGTGATCGCTGGTGGTGGAGAAGTTGCCCTTCTGATTGCGCGGCGCTTGATCCGCGAGGGCAACGAAATCGTGATTATCGAAGAGAACGCCGAACGTTGCGCGCACCTCGAAGAACTGCTCGACGCCCGCATCCTCCGCGGCAGCGCCGCCAGCGTCCGCGTCCTCCGCGAAGCGGGCCTCAAGGACGCTCAGATGCTCATCGCCGTCACCAGCGTCGATGAGGTCAACCTCTTCGCCTGCATGGTCGCCCAAGCCGAGTATCACGTCAAGGTCAAAGTCGCACGCCTCCGCACCCCGGAAGTCGGCGATTGGCGCCGCATCTGCCGCACCATGGGCCTGCACATCGACCTCATCATCCAGCCCGAAATCGAAACCGCCCACAAGATTCTCCGCGTCCTCCACGCCCCAGGCCTTTCCGACATCATCGATTTCGCCGAAGGCCGCGTCAAACTCTTCGGCATGAATATCGAGGCCGGCAATTGGGTTGCCGGCAAAACCGTCGATGAACTCCAGCGCGCCGGCCCGCCCAAGAACTCCCTCATCGGACTCATCTTCCGGGGCCAGCAGGTCATCATCCCGCGCGGCGGCCAGACCCTCGAAGCCGGCGACCACGTCTACGTCCTCACCCGCAAGCAGGACTTCGACGATGCACTCCGCTTCATGGGCGTCCCGCCCCAGCAGGAACTCGAGATGGTATTCATCCTCGGCGGCAAGCAGGCCGGCATCTGGGTCGCTCAGGAACTCGAACGCCAGGGTGTGCGCGTCAAACTCTTCGAGCGCGATGCCAAGCGCTGCGAGAAAATCTCCACCATCCTCGAAGACACCATCGTCGTCCACGCCGACGGCACCGACGAGGCGACACTGATCGAGGAAAACATTCATTCCGCGTCCGCCTACCTCGCCATGACCAACGACGACGAGGACAACATTATCGCCTCGATGCTCGCCCGCCGCCTCGGCGCCAAAAAAGTCGTGGCCCTCATTAACCGCCTCAACTACCTCTCCATGGCCCAGCGCCTCGGCATCAACACATCCGTCAGCCCGCGTCTCACCGCCGTCGATCACATCCTCCAGTACGTCCGCAAGGGCCGCGTCATCTCCGTCACCACCTTCCGCGAGGAAGAAGCCGAAGCCATCGAAATGATCGCTCCCGCCGGCTCTCCCTATCTCGGAAGAAAGCTCAAGGATCTCCAAATGCCCCGCGATGCCATCGTCGGCGCCATCGCCCGCACCAGCGGCGAAGTCGTCGTGCCCCGCGGCGACTCCATGATCGAGGCCGGCGACCGTGTCATCTTCCTCACCCTTCAGGGCACGGTCTCGAAACTCGAATCCGCCTTCCTGGCGAAAGGCGGTTGGGGGAAAGCGTGATTCGTTTCTCCGCCGTCGGCTACATCTTGGGCCAGTTCCTGCTCGTGCTCGCGGCCACCATGCTCGTCCCGCTGCCTTTCACCTTCTTTGGCCCCACGGGCGACCTCCGCGCCATGGGGCTCTCCATCGGCATCACCCTTGCCGCCGGCCTCGCTTTGTTCCTCGTCTGCCGCCGCCCCGCCACCGAACTCACGCTCCGCGAAGGCCTCCTGCTTGTCTGTTCCGTGTGGCTCAGCGTTTCCTTCTTCGGGTCGCTTCCGTTCTATTTCCACGCCCCCTTCCAGTCCTACACCGACGCCTTCTTTGAAAGCGCTTCCGGATTCACCACCACCGGAGCCACCATCCTCCCCGACGTGGAAGTCCTATCCTCGGATGTCCAGTTCTGGCGCCATTTCAGCCACTGGCTCGGCGGCATGGGCATCGTGCTCCTCGGCGTCGCCATCCTCCCCCTTCTCGGGTTGGGCGGCATGCATCTCTACCGCGCCGAATTCTCCGGCGCCAAATCCGATAAGTTAAAGCCGCGCATCACCGAAACCGCTCTTTCCCTGTGGAAGATCTACTTCGCCATGACCACCGCCGAATGCCTCGCCCTGCGCTGGGCGGGCATGACCTGGTACGAAGCCATTTGCCACTCCTTTTCCACCATGGGCACCGGCGGATTCTCCACCCGCACCGCCAGCATCGGCGGATTCCAAAACCCATTAATCGAATACATCGTTATATTTTTCATGTTATTGGCCGGAATTAATTTCACCCGCCACTACCGCCTCTTCGCCGAGCGCCGCCCTGGCCAGTTTTTCGGCGATATCGAGATCCGCTCCTACGCCGGCATTGCCCTCGGCGCGAGCCTCGTCGTCGCCTGGTTCCTCGTCCGCCAGCAGCCCCAGGGACCGGAGCAGGCCTTCCGCACCGCGCTTTTTCAGGTGTCGTCCATCCTTACCACCACCGGATTCGCTACCGCCGATTTCGAGCGCTGGCTCCCCTTGCCCCAACTCATGCTGCTTGCTCTGATGTTCTGCGGCGGCTGCACCGGATCCACTTCCGGCGGCCTGAAGGTGTCCCGCATTGTGCTCCTGCTCAAAGTCGTCCTGCGCGAATTTCAGCGCATGGTCGAACGCCGCGCCGTCATCGCCGTCCGCCTCGGAGGCCAGGCCATCCCTGAGAACGCCATCGCCAGTCTCCTCAATCTGGTCTACCTCGCCTTCCTCGTCAACTTCGTCTCCTGTCTGCTGCTCGCCGCCACCGGCGTCGATGTGCTCACCAGCATCTCGGCCGTCGCCGCCGCCATGTTCAGCATCGGCCCCGGCCTGGGCGAGGTCGGCCCGTCCGAACACTACGGCAACCTCCCAGCCTTGGCCAAATGGGTGCTCAGCGGCTGCATGCTCGCCGGCCGCCTTGAATTCTACACCGCCCTCGTTATTCTGTCCCCTTCGTTCTGGCGCAAATAGCGCCGCTTCCCGCGCCTGTTGTTGCGCTCCCGACTTCCACAAAGAGAAACTGTAGGGCATGCAACGCCGCAGCTTTTTGGGCGCCTTGGCCGCGCTCGCCACTCCCGCCGCAGCGCAGTCCCCCATGAATATCGTCCTCATTGTCGCCGACGACCTCGGCTGGTCCGACCTCGGTTGTTATGGCGCCGATCTTCACGAAACCCCGAACCTCGACAAACTCGCCTCCCAGGGTGTGCTCTTCACTGAGGCCTATGCGGCGGCTCCCATCTGCTCCCCCACCCGAGCCTCCATCATGACCGGCAAGCATCCGGCACGCCTCAAAATGACTATCTGGCACGAAGGCGCTCTCCGTCCGCCCGCCGCCAACACCAAACTCATCCCCGCCGTCTCCCGCCCCAATCTGCCGCTGGAAGAAGTCACCCTCGGCGAAGTCTTCCATGACAAGGGATACCTCACGGCTGCCGTCGGCAAATGGCATCTCGGCGATGCCGGCCACTATCCGGAGAATCAGGGCTTCGATATCAACATCGGCGGCACCCACTGGGGTGCTCCCGATACCTATTTCTACCCCTATCGAGGCAACAAACACCACGGAAACGAATTGCGCTATGTCCCCCGCCTCGATGGCGGCAAGCCCGGCGAGTACCTCACCGACCGGCTTACGGATGAAGCCCTCAAAGTCATCGACCGCGCCGGCTCCCAGCCCTTCTTCCTCTACCTCGCTCACCATGCTCCCCACACGCCCATCGAAGCGAAGAAGGATCTCGTCGAGTACTACCGCAAGAAAATGAAGCCGGGCATGAAGCATCAGAACCCCGTCATGGCCGCCATGATCCACAGCCTCGATGAGAGCGTCGGCCGCGTCATGCAACACCTCGAAGCGCGCAACCTCGCCTCGCGCACGGCCATCGTCTTCCTCTCCGATAACGGCGGCTACATCGGCCGCTACGACAACGTGCAGGTCACCAACAACGCACCGCTCCGCTCCGGCAAGGGTTCGCTCTACGAGGGTGGCATCCGTGTTCCCCTCATCATTCGGGTTCCCGGAATGGCGAGTGGCAAAACCTGCCCCTTCCCCGTCGTCTCCACCGATCTGTTTGCCACCGTCCAGGAAGTGGCCGGATTCCCCGGCAAGAATAACGATGGGCTCAGCCTTGTGCCCCTGTTACGCGATCCGAATGCCAAGCTCCCTCGTACCGAGCTCTTTTTCCACTACCCCCACTACTACGCCACCACTTCGCCGGTCAGCGCCATCCGCTCCGGCTATTGGAAGCTCCTCAAGTATTACGAGGACGGCCACACCGAGTTGTACCAGCTCGACAACGACATGGCGGAGGCGAAGGATCAAACGCAGGCGCAGCCCGAACTCAGCAGGAAGCTGTCCGCCCGCCTCGATGCATGGCTCAAGGAAGTGGACGCCAACATGCCTACCTCCCGCTGATCCCTTATAGCGGGTTCAGCTTGGTGTCGAAGTCGTAGCCCGCCTCTTTGGCCGCCAGCAGCTTCGCCTGCGATTTGAATAAGTACATGCGCCGGTCGGCCTCGGCCAGCAGTTTCTCGGCATCGTTCCCGTCGGTGGGGTAATACGCCTCGCCGACGCTGAACCCGATCACGTCCTGTTCCAGAACCTCCTTGCCGGCCTGCTTCACCGTCTCGCGCAGCCGCGGAATCAACTTCTTCACCGCTTCGGGCGTCAGGCCCGGCAACACCAGAACAAATTCATCGCCGCCCATCCGCGCCACGCAATCGTACTCGCGGCAACTTTCCTTCAGCTTCTGTGCCACACGCTGCAACAGCCGGTTCCCCTCCAGATGGCCGAACCTGTCATTGACCTGCTTGAAGCCGTCCAGGTCGCTCACCAACACCGCCAGCGGCGATTCCAGACGCCGGCACCGCGCCAGTTCGCTATCCAGATGTAGGAACAACGACCGCGCGTTGAACAGCCCGGTGAGAAAATCTGTCGATGCCGAGCTTTCCGCCTGCCTGTACTTCAATGCATTCTCAATGGACACCGCAACCTTCGCGCTGATCACCTGCAACACCCGCAAGTGGTCTTGGGTGAAGGCGTCCTTCTCCGTGCCGTACAGCGTCAACACGCCCGCCACGCCGTTCAAGCCCTCGAGCGGAATGGAGAGCGCCGACCGCAGCAGAGTGGGCCGCACCGCCTGTTCCGCGTAGCCGGCTTCCTGCATCGGATCGCCGTTTAACTCCGGCTTGCGCGTTTCGGCCACCTTTCCCGACAATCCCTCCCCCACCGAGAACCGCAGGTTCGAGAACGCGCGTACGTTTTCGCCACTCACATATTCCGGCCGCAACAGGTTTTCGCGGCGCACGTAGATGGCGATGGCATCGTAGGGAATCGTCTTGCGCAGCCGCAGGGCGAATACAGAGAGTGTTTCATCCAGGCTCAGCGAGTTGCCCAACTCTTGGGCCACTTCAAACAGCAGTTGCGCCTCCTGCCGTGCCGCCGCGATCGAATCGAGGAACGTGCCCGGATCGGGTGCATCGGCGCCCCGCCGCGTCACCGGCCGCTTGACGGCGTTCGTGGGAAGATCGAGCGAGAGCCGCGAATGCTCCGGACGCAGGGTTTCCGCGCGCCGGATCAGCTTCTCGTGGTGATGCACCAGCGCCGCCACCACCCGCGGATCGTAGGCAGTGCCCGACTCTGCGGCCACCATCGCCGCGGCCTGCCAGGGTGGCGTCGAGGCTTTGTTGCCGCGCCGTGCCGTCAGTTCCTCGAACGCATCCACCACGGCCAGGATCCGCGCCCCGATCGGAATCGCCTCGCCCTTGAGCCCGTCCGGATAGCCCTCCCCATTCCACTTCTCGTGGTGATGCCGCACGATCGGCGCCACCGGATAAGGGAATTGCGCCCGCTTCAGGATCTCCTCCCCCACAATCGGATGGATCTGTAGTTTTTCGGATTCTTCCCGCGTCAGCCTGCCTTCCTTCGAAATGATGTGGTCCGGCACCCCCAGCTTGCCGATATCGTGCAGCAGGCTCGCCGCCCGCAAGGCGTCCATTTCCTGTGCCGGCAACGCCAGTTCTTCTCCCAACGCCAGCGCGAACACTTGCATTCGCTCCAACCGGTCATGCGAGGACTGGTCTTTTGCCTCAATCGCCATCGCCAGCGCCTCAATCGTTCGCAAGTGCAGCCCGGCAATCTCCTCGGCATGTTGCTTTTCCGCGCTCAGCCGCAGGATGTACAACCGGTAGTCCCGATACAGCAGATAGATAAAAGGAACGAAGAACAGCAGCACGGGCCAGTCGGCCGCTTGCTTCAAGAAGCTGAACGAGCCTGCCGCAATGGCCCCGATCAGATAGTAGGGCATGCTGTAGCTGTTGCACTCCCGCCACGCGGCCGCAATCGACTTCCCTTCCGAGAAACTGATCGCCACCGCCACATTCAGCCCGTTGATCACGAAGTAAATGAACGTCGCCAACAGCAGGCGCAAGGGAGTGTCAATCGTAAGATCCGTGAAACTCCAGGTGTAGTAAACCTGGGTCATGGCCGTCACCGAAAGCGAGATGTTCGCCAAGTTAAACAGAACCTGAAACCGGGTCGGCTTGCGCGGGGGACGCCACAGGCACTGAATCAGCGTCACCAGCACCGCCAGCAGCATGGTCTCCGACCGGCTGAGCGCAATCACTCCGATGAGCACGAACACGAAGTTGATCGACAACGTTCCGTGCACCGTCGGCAGGCTCAGCCGGATACCGGCCGCGGCCACCGCCAGCGCCAGAAAGCACACATACCGTAGCGGATTCTCCGACTCGAACGGATAGATCGACGTGAGAAAGCCCGCAGCCCCAAGCGCGAACACTGGATAGAAGAATAGCTTCTCGGCACGCCTCATCCGAAACAAACCTCGGGTCTCCACGGCCGCGCCAGATCAGGCCTGATAACCATACATCCTTACATCGGGTGTCCACGCCTATTTCCTTAGCTGCTCCGTACCCCAATTGTGCTCGACTTGGATACAATCAGGTAACGGCTCCCGATGCGGTACTGGCTCCACTTCCTTCTGTACGCCCTCCTACTCTCGATCCTCTCCTGCGCGAAGAAAACGGCCGATGCGCCCAAGAAGGAGTCCACCGGCCCCGTCCCCGTCCGCGCCGCCGTGGTCCGGCCCAAGAACGTCCAGCGTATCGTCGACTCCGTGGGCACATTCTACCCCTACGACGAAGTGCTGGTGAGTGCTGAAATCGAGGGAAAGGTCGACCAAGTCAAAGTCGATCTCGGCGATGCCGTCGCCGAAGGCCAGGTACTCGTCCACATCTCCGACGAAGAGCAGCGCTACCTTCTCGCGCAAAATGAAGCTCAGTTGCGCATGTCTCTGGAAAAGCTTGGGTTAAAGGATGAGAAAGACCGCATTGCCGACATCCGCGAAACCCCCGATGTGCGCCGTGCCGCCGCCGACCTCACCGAGGCCCGCCAGCGCTACACACGCATCCACAACCTCGTCAATCAGGGCATCGGCGCCAAGATCGAACTCGATCAGGCCACCGCACGCTTCCAGGCGGCCCAGGCTGC
>CAYOBO010000195.1:0-8062 GCA_964402295.1 uncultured Candidatus Solibacter sp.
GCCGTCGAACCAGAACGTGGTCGGCTCATCGTTGACGTGGGTGACGGCGGTAATGGCGGAGGCGGAATTGGACAGAGCGGTATTGAGGGCGGCGGCGTAAACGAAAGGTTTGAAACTGGAGCCGGGCTGGCGCTTGGCCAAGGCGCGGTTCAACTGGCTGACGCCGTAATTGCGGCCGCCGACGAGGGCGCGCACCTCGCCGGTAGTGGCGTCCAGCGCGACAAGGGCCACCTGCGCCTCGGGTACGGCAACGCCGTATTGCTTATGTTTTTTCCTTAACCGCTCATCCACCTCTTTGAGGCCGATGCGGACGGCCTCGGCGGCCTCGCGCTGGAGGTTCATGTCGAGGGTGGTGTAGACGCGGTAGGTACGAGTCTGGAAATCGTGATCCTGGAAGTTTTCCTGAAGTTCATCGTTGACCAGATCGACGAAGAAGGGGGCATCGGTGGACTCGACTCCGCCTTTGGAGACCACGAGGGGTTCCGCGATGGCGGCATTGAACTGTTCCTCGGTGAGATATCCGTTGTCGCGCATCATGACCAGAACCACGTTGCGGCGATTCCTGGCGCGGTCCGGCCAGCGGAAGGGATTGCGGTAGCTGGGCAATTGAATCAAACCGCCGAGCGTGGCCGCTTCGGCGATGGTGAGCTGGCTCATATCCTTGCCGAAATAGGCGAAGGAAGCTTCGGCGAAACCGCGAATGGCGAAGGTGCCGCGGCGGCCCAAATCCACTTCGTTGGCGTAGAACTCGAAGATCTGCTCCTTGGTCAGCTTGCGCTCGAGTTCCATGGTGATGAGAACTTCGGCGGCCTTGCGGCGCCAGGTTTTCTCCTGTGTCAACCAGAACATGCGAGCCACCTGCATGCTGAGGGTGGATGCGCCCTGGGCGCGGTAACCTTCGCGAAGATCGATGTAGGCGGCGCGGAGAATGCGCAGGGGATCGAAGCCGGCGTGCTGGAAGAAGCGCTTGTCTTCGGCGCTAATGACCGCTTTGACCAGGATGGGCGGGATGTCCTGGAACCGGACTAAGCGGCGCTTCTCGCGCTTACGGTCGAAGAGGTTGGTGATGAGTTCCGGTTCCAGTGTATATTGCGTGCGCTCCGTGTTGTCGCGGAGAGAGATGATCTGCGCCAACTGGCCGTCCTTGAATTTAAGGACGACTTGCTCCTGGCGGAAGTAGGAGTCGGGGCCGGGGTAGATTTCGAGGCTGTCGCCGCGGAGGGTATAGCTGCCCATGCGCGTGGCTCGAGATTCGCTATAGCCGCTGCGGCGCAGGCTGGTGAGGATGTCTTCGGGGGCTACCGGGTCGCCGACGGTGACGTTACGCGGTGCGGCGAAGACCATGGAGGTATTGGTGAAAGGGCCGCCGGCGAGCTTTTCCTCGATCATGCGCGCGTACTTGAGGTAGTAGTAGAGGAAGACACTCAGGCCGACTGTGATGGCAATGGCGCTGAGGGCCAGAAAGATGCGGCCGAGCGGGTGGAGGAACGCTCGACGGAGGTAGGAGGGTCGGGGGGTGCGTGCTCTTGCAGCCACAGTACTCTTGGACTATTGTCGCACTGAATGGAGAGGGGCGGGTTTGGCGTGGCCGGGTTTGCCGATAACATATATTATGTCAACTTTTGTCGGTGCGGCGTATGGCTTACGATGGAGGGCTATGGCGGAACGTCAGAACTTTGAAAATCATGCCCAACTGGTCACCGGATTCCACAAGATCCTGTTTCCGATTATTTTGCTCACCTTAATCGGGTCTGGTGTGAACTTGTATCAGTCCTGGGGGGACCATGTGCGTTTGTACAGCGCCTCGTTGATTCTGGTGTTGGTGTGCATTTCGATGGGGTTGTTTTTTTACTGCCGGATTTTTGCATTGAAAGCGCAGGACCGGGCGATTCGTGCCGAGGAGAGTTTGCGTCATTACATGATGACGGGAAAGGCGCTCGACAGCCGGCTCACGGTGAAGCAAATCGTAGCGCTGCGGTTTGCATCCGACGCGGAGTTTGTCGCACTTGCGGAGCGGGCGGCGAAGGAATCGATGGAGCCACTGGCGATCAAGAAAGCGATTCGCGATTGGCGTGGCGATTACTACCGGGTCTAAAGTTCCCTCCTCTTATTTCCTCCGTTTTCGCCGATGTGTTGAGGTGAGGGCGATATAACATGTATTATGGATGCATATTATGAGCACACTTTACGAACAACTTGGCGGCGCTGCCGCGGTGGAAGCAGCAGTGGACAATTTTTACCGCAAGGTACTGGTGGACGACCGCGTCGCGGGCTTTTTTGACTCCGTTGACATGGACCGGCAACGAGATAAGCAGAAGGCGTTTCTAACGATGGCTTTCGGCGGACCGCACAACTATTCCGGCAAAGATATGCGTGCGGGGCATGCACATCTGGTGGCGAAGGGCCTGAATGATTCCCATGTGGATGCCATCATCGAATTGCTGGGGGGGACATTGCGGGAAATGGGTGTGGCGGAAGAACTGATTTCCCAAGTGGCGGCAATCGCCGAATCGACCCGCAACGACGTTCTGGGGCGATAGCGGCATGCCATGGATAGCCTTCGAGGACCGGCGGTATGAGCGCCGGGACGGAGAAACTGTTCTGGATGCGCTATTACGCCATGGTGCAGACGTGTCGCATTCGTGCAAAGCCGGCAGTTGCGGGGCCTGTATGCTGCGGGCGACGGAAGGCACGGTGCCCGAGCGGGCACAGGCTGGGCTGAAGGACACCTGGAAGGCGCGCGGGTACTTTCTTGCGTGCGTCTGCAAACCGGAGGGCGATCTTGCGGTGGCGGCGGCCGAGGCCGACACGCAGATGGCGGCCGTGGTGGTGGCGCTCGATGGGATCGGGACGGATGTACTGCGGGTGCGCCTTCGGGTGGAAGGCGCGTTTGCGTTCCGGGCCGGACAGTATGTCACGCTGCGCTCGCCGATTGGGGTGGCGCGCAGCTACTCCATTGCCAGCCTTCCGGAAGATGGCTTGGTGGAACTGCATGTGCGGATGATTGCGGGCGGACGCATGAGCGGATGGCTGCGCGAGCGGGCGCGGATAGGAGACCGGGTCTGGGTGCAGGGTCCGTGCGGCGACTGTTTTTACTTGCCGGGCAATGCCGAGCAGCCGCTCCTGTTGGCGGGAACAGGAACCGGATTAGCGCCGCTTTATGGCATTGTGCGCGACGCACTGCGGAGTGGCCATCGCGGCCCGGTGCGGTTGTTTCACGGGGCGTTGCGGCCGGAGGGGTTGTATTTCCGGGAAGAACTGGGCGAACTCGCGGCGGCGCACCGGAACTTCGAATATGTGGCGACGGTGCTTGCCGCGGGCGATCGAGAATGCGGCGTGGAAGTGGGCGAGATCGACAAAGTGATCCAAGACCGCCTGCCCGATTTGAAGGGCTGGCGGGGCTACGTGTGCGGCGACCCCACGCTGGTACACAAGCTGAAGAAGAAGTTCTTTCTTGCGGGCATGGCGATGCGCGACATCCACGCCGATGCGTTCGTGCCGTCGGCGTCTTGAACCCGGCCGCAAGCCGTGCTGAGATGAGATGTGCAACTGAGTCTACACGCCGATTATTCGCTTCGAGTGCTCATCTATCTGGGCACACGCCGTGGAGATGTTGTGACGACGGGGGAAATCAGCAGGGCCTACGGGATTTCGAAACATCACTTGGTACGGGTGATGCATACTCTTGCAGAACACGATTATGTGGATCTGTTGCCGGGCCGGTCTGGCGGCGTACGGCTGAAGAAAGATCCGCGCGAGGTGCGGTTGGGGCAAGTCGTGCGCGACGCGGAACCGAACATGCGGCTGGTGGAATGTTTTGACAGGAAGACCAACACGTGTCCCATCGCGGCGGTGTGCGGGTTGCAGACGCACCTCGACGCGGCGCTGCGGGCGTTCCTTGAGGAGTTGGACAAGTATACGCTCGGCCAGTTGCTGACCGAGCAGCGGCGGCGGAAGCTATCGGAAGTGTTCGTGCAGGTGCTGGGAGCGGGCTGAGGGCTATTCCCCGCTCTGTTGGAGGAGTTTGGCGACGAGTCCGGTCCAACCGGTCTGGTGGCTGGCGCCGATTCCGGCTCCGTTGTCGCCGTGGAAGTATTCGTAGAAGAGGACGTAGTCGCGGAAGTGCGGGTCGCGCTGGAACTTCTCGGCGCCGCCGTAGACGGGACGGCGTCCGTGGGCGTCGCGTAGGAAGAGATGGGAAAGGCGCCGGGAAAGTTCGGCGGCTGCCTCGCCAAGGTCGATCCAGCGGCCGGAGCCGGTGGGAAACTCGACTTTGAATTCGTCGCCGAAGTAATGGTTGTACTTCTGAAGCGATTCGATCATGAGGTAGTTGACGGGAAACCAGACGGGACCGCGCCAATTGGAGTTGCCACCGAATAGGCCGGTGGTGGATTCGGCGGGCTCATAATGGACGCCATAGGATTCGCCGTCAATCATGAGGTGGAAGGGATTCCGCCGGTGGTGGCGGGAAAGCGAGCGCAAGCCGTATGGGGAAAGGAACTCGTCTTCGTCGAACATAGTGCGCAGGACGCGTTCCAGGCGATGCCAGGGAACGATGGAGAGGAGACGGCGTTCGCCCTTCCCTTCCCTCACCATGGATGCGATGTTGCCGCACAGATCGGGGCGGTTGGCAAGGAACCACTCCATGCGTTTGCGGAAGCCGGGGAGGGACTCCAGCACGGCCGGTTCGAGGGTGTCGACGGCGAAGAGGGGAATGAGTCCGACCATGGAGCGGATCTTCATGGGAACGTGCTCAAGGTTCCCGTTCGCGCCCGGCAAGACGAGGTTGTCGTAGTAGAAGCCGTCGGGCTCGTGCCACAGGCCGCTTTGGCCGCTGGCGTTGGTGGCGCTGGCGATATATAGAAAATGCTCAAAGAATTTACTGGCAATATCTTCATATGATGAATTAAATGTTGATAATTCGATTGCAATTTTCAACATATTCAGGCAATACATGGCCATCCAGGCCGTGCCGTCGGCCTGTTCGAGGAAGCCGCCTCCGGGGACGGGGCGGGAGCGGTCAAAGATGCCGATATTATCGAGGCCGAGGAAGCCGCCTTCGAAGACGTTGTTGCCGAGCGTGTCTTTGCGGTTCACCCACCAGGTGAAGTTCATGAGAAGTTTGTGGAAGACGCTCTCGAGAAAAGCCAAGTCTTTCTTGCCCTGGAGTTTGCCGTCGATTTTATACACGCGCCAGCAGGCCCAGGCGTGGACGGGGGGATTGACATCGCCGAGAGCCCATTCGTAGGCGGGGAGTTGCCCGTTGGGATGCATGTACCATTCGCGCAGAAAGAGGGCGAGTTGGCCTTTGGCGAACTCGGGGTCGATCATGGCGAAGGGGATCATGTGAAAGGCCAGATCCCAGGCGGCGTACCAGGGATACTCCCACTTGTCCGGCATGGAGATGATGTCGGAATTGAACAGATGCACCCACTCCCGGTTGCGGCCTTTCCGCCGTTCGGGCGGTGGCGGCGGCTGGCCGGGGTCGCCCTTGAGCCAGTCCTCGATGACGTAGTGAAAATATTGCTTGCTCCAGAGCATGCCCGCGAAGGCTTGGCGTTGGACGGATTTGGCGTCGGGGGATAGGGAGGCGGGCTGAAAGGAATCGTAGAATTCGTCGGCTTCGCGAATGCGGTCGGCGAACACGGCATTGGATTGACTGGGAGGGGAATCCTTGCGGCAAAGGCGAAGGAGAATCGTATGCTCGCCGCCGCTGGGGAGGTGGAGGGTGTAGAGAGCTCCTGCCTTGGTGCCGGAAAGATCGGGGCTGAGGGCCTCGTGGTTCCCCGCGATGAGGTATTCGTGAAAGGCGTCTTTGTAGTAGCGGCGTTCGGAGCGGAAGTTCCAGTGGCGCTCGGTGTTGGTATCGTTCTCCGTGAAGAGCAGTTGCGGATTGCCCTGGCAGCACAGGACAAAGCGGCCGAGCGAGTCCTCTTCGGCTTCGATCATGTTGGCGTCGATTTGCCAGAGGGAAGGCCGTTTGGCAGCCGGGTTCCAAGACCACGTGTTGCGGAACCAGAGAGTGGGGATGAGATGGAGCGTGGCCGGATCGGGGCCACGGTTGATGGCGGTGATACGGATGTGGATATCGTCTTCGGTGGCCTTGGCGTATTCGGTGAAGATGTCGAAGTAGCGGTCTTCTTCGAAGATGCCGGTATCGATGAGTTCCAGTTCGGGCTCGAAGGCGTTGCGGCGGTGGTGGGTCAGTTCGTGGTAAGGGAACTCGGTCTGGGGATATTTGTAGAGGCACTTCATGTAGGAGTGCGTGGGGGTGGAATCGAGGTAGTAGTAATACTCCTTGACGTCTTCGCCGTGGTTGCCTTGCGGGCCGGTGAGTCCGAAGAGGCGTTCCTTGAGGATGGGGTCGCGGCCGTTCCAGAAGGCGAGGGCGAAGCAAAGGCGCTGGTGGTTGTCGGAGATGCCGCAGAGGCCATCCTCGCCCCAGCGGTAGGCGCGGGAGCGTGCATGGTCGTGGGGAAAGTAATCCCAGGCGGTGCCGTAGGCGCTGTAGTCCTCACGAACAGTGCCCCATTGGCGTTCGGCAAGGTAAGGGCCCCAGCGCCGCCAGTGGCGGACACGGTTGCCGGCTTCGAGAATGCGGTTGCGTTCGGCTGACATGTTCCTTAACGGCCGCGGATCGACGCAGATGCACGCGGATACGGGTTAGCAATCAGAGTTTCGTCGCTGTGGCGGCATAATCCAGCCCTCCGAAGAAGGCTTTCTTAAACGATGCCGGCAGGTCCCTTAACGATGGCATAGTTTCCTCAGCGGAGTTGATGGATTCGACTTTGATGTTACCGAAGCCGGATTCTTCGAGGTAGAAAACGAGCAGGGAAGGGGGGATGGGGCGCTGGTGGGTGGGGTCGAGATAGAAGTGGGAGGCAAAGATGGCGAGGCATTCTGGGTTGGGGGTTTCGAGAACGATCTTTCCTTTGGGGCGGAGGGCGGCGGCGGCAAGGCTGAGGAATTCGGGGAGGCGGGCCGGCGGGAGGTGTTCGAGGACCTGGGCGCAGAAGATGCCGTCGAGGGAGGCTTCATCGAGTTCACCGAGGTAGTGGAAGAGGTCGGCTTGTTCGGCATAGAGCCCTTTGGACCGGCAGATGGCAACCATTTCGGCGTTGGAATCGATGCCTTTGGCGAGGAGGCCGGCGTCGCGGAGGGATTCGAGGAACTCGCCGCGGCCGCAGCCGATGTCGAGGACTTCGTTGCAGCCCTGGAAGAACGGAAGGTACCGTTCGAGTTGGGAGCGGACGTAGGATTCGGAACCGCGGAAACGGTCTGAGAAGCGGAGGTAATCGATGGGTGGTTCTTCGAGGCGGATGGGCTGTTCGCCGGGGAGAGGCGCGGAGACTGCCGGGAGCGTGTGGACGCGCTGGCGGAGGACGCGCAGTTCACTGTGGATGATCTTCTCCACTTGGAGGCGGGCTTTTTCCATTTCGCCCCAAAGGCGCTCCTGGATATCGAGGCGGGCCTGGTCGAGGGCTACGGTGAAGTCGCGGTGTTGGGAAGAGGCAAGATCCCGGAAATTCGATTCCATGAGCGTGGCACGGTGTTGGAAAGCAGCTTGGAGGTCGGCGACGCTGCGGAGGAACTGGACTTCGTTGACGGAGAGTTTCTGTTCCCAAGCCTGGCGCCACTGCGCCCAATGGAGGCGCATATCTTTGAGTTCGGCTGCTTCGGCGCTGAGTTGGGTAAAACGGGCGGATTCGGCGTGGAGTTCGGCACGAAGGTCTTCCAAGCGGCGGTCGATTTGGGCGGAGAGGGTGGCGATGGCGCGATTGGATTCGTTGAGCGCTTCGATGAGGGCGTAAACGCAATCGAGAGAAGCGCGGTTGAATTCGACCTGTTCGCGGACGAGCCAGTTGAGGGATCGGGCGATGGCGCGCTTGCAGGATTGGATGGCGTTGTTGATCAGGCCGGGGGGGCGGGGGTTTACGGTGCCGATGGCTCCGGCCTTGGCTTCGGCACGGTCGCGGGCGTGGATGGCAGGCATGAGGTCAGCAAGCGGGATAGGGGCGGCGCCGGATGCAGCCATGGGATAGCGGGCGCGGACGCGCTCCTG
>CAYOBO010000196.1:0-2107 GCA_964402295.1 uncultured Candidatus Solibacter sp.
ATCAATCTCGAAACCGCCGCGGGTAAAATGAAAGATTACATGAACCGGGAATCCCCAGAAGCCTTCGACACCTTCGCGGAAACCATCCGCAACATGGCCCGCTGATGCGCCGCGAACCGGAGTTTTTCGCCGAGCAGGAACTGGCGCTGGTCTACATTGCCAAGCGGCTCAAGGACGCACTCGCCCTCGAGGAGGTGCTCACTCGCGCCGAATTCGATTATCTCGTGGAGCCCGACCGCTATCGCGGCGGCGTCATTTTCCAAACCGAGCGAGTCGGCGCGTTCTTCTATGTCACGCCCGATGAGGAAGGCCGCGTGCGCGAGTTTCTCGCCGCCAACGGCTTCGCGCCCTGGCGCCCGGCCTGATCCAACCGCAATTGCGCCCGGCGCGCCGTTTTCGCTACCTTGAAGGTTCCTCCCCCAAGGATTCCCTGGCAGAACTATGAGCGAACCAACGCCCCTGGTGGGCATTATCATGGGCAGCAAGTCCGACTGGGAGACAATGCGCCACGCCGCGGAAATGCTGGAGCGGTTTGCCGTCCCCCACGAATGCCGTGTCGTATCCGCGCACCGCACTCCCGATTGGATGGCCGAATACGCCAAAACCGCTGAGCTGCGCGGCCTCGAAGCTATCATCGCCGGGGCCGGCGGCGCTGCTCATCTCCCCGGCATGGTCGCCGCTCACACCGTGCTCCCGGTTCTCGGCGTCCCCGTGGAAAGCCACGCCCTCAAGGGCATGGACTCGCTATTGTCCATCGTGCAAATGCCCGGCGGCATCCCCGTCGGCACGCTTGCCATCGGCAAAGCCGGCGCCGCCAACGCGGCGCTGCTGGCAGTGGCCATTCTCGCCAACAAACGGCCGGAACTGCGCGAAAAGCTGCACGCCTTCCGCCGCGAGCAATCGGACAAGGTGCGCGCGGACGTGCTGCCATGAAGCCGATTCTGCCCGGCGCGGCCATCGGCGTTCTCGGCAGCGGCCAACTGGGCCGCATGTTCGCCATTGCCGCCCGCCGCATGGGCTATCGCGTCCACACCTTCTCGCCCGATTCCGACACGCCCACCGGGCAGGTGAGCGACGTGGAAATCGCCGCATCCTATGACGATCTCGACGCGGTCCGCCGCTTCGCCCGTGGCGTCTCCGCCGTAACATTCGAGTTCGAAAATGTTCCCGCGGCCACGGCTGCCGCCGCCGCCGAATACGCCCCCGTGCGCCCCGCCGGCTCCGTTCTCCACACCACCCAACAGCGCATCCGCGAGAAGACGTTCCTTGAAACCCACGGCCTGCCCGTCGCCCCGTTCCGCATCGTCCGCGACGAAGCGGCGCTCACGCAGGCCGTTGCCGACCTCGGCTGCCCATGCATCCTCAAGACCGCGGATTTCGGTTACGACGGCAAAGGCCAAGTGCGCATCGATTCGCCTCATCAGGCGCTCCCGGCATGGGACACAATCGGCCGCCGCGATGCCGTCCTGGAAGGATTCATCTCCTTCGCCAAGGAAGTCTCCGTTGTTGCCGCCCGTTCCGTCACGGGCGAGTACGCTGATTTCGGCGTCGTTGAAAATACCCACCGCCATCACATCCTCGATCTCACCGTCGCCCCGGCCGATGTTTCTCCGCGGGTGCAGCAAAGGGCGCGCGAAATCTCCCGTGCCGTGCTCGAAGCGCTCGATGTCGTCGGCGTCCTCTGCGTGGAGCTTTTTCTCACTCACGGCGGCGAACTGATCATCAACGAGCTCGCGCCGCGCCCGCACAACTCCGGCCACTTCACCTTCGATGCTTGTGTCACCAGCCAGTTTGAACAGCAACTGCGCGCCGTCTGCGGCCTGCCGCTCGGCTCCACGGCGCATCTCTGCCCGTCGGCGATGGCCAATCTGCTCGGCGACGAATGGTCGGACGGTGAACCCGATTGGGCTGCGGCCGCCGCGCTGCCCGCGGTGAAGATCCACCTCTACGGCAAAACCAGCGCCCGGGCCGGACGCAAGATGGGCCACCTCACCGCCCTTGCCCCAACGGCCGCCGAAGCGGCCCGAATGGTCCTCCGCGCCCGCCGTTTATTGCGCCGCGGCGATGCCTGAAGCAGGGCGTTTCCAAAGGGATTCCGCACCACTAC
>CAYOBO010000196.1:2207-7641 GCA_964402295.1 uncultured Candidatus Solibacter sp.
TGCGCCGCGGCGATGCCTGAAGCAGGGCGTTTCCAAAGGGATTCCGCACCACTACACGGGAAGGTCTCCAGTAACTCCACCCACTCCAGCTCCAGCGCCCGCACTCGCTTCGATTCCTCCGTGCCACGTCCGGCAGCGGCATACACCAAGACATTGATATCCAGAAACGAATCAACGTTCATGCAATTCGTCCCTCGTCCACCGTGCCGCCCCGGTTCGCCCTTCCGGCCGCTCACTCAACCGCCGGATCTTTCGCCGGGCACTGCGGGCGTTGCCGGCATGCGCCGCCAGCCGCGTCAAATACTCCCGCACAAGAGCATTGACCGTCGAATCCTGTTGCAGAGCATATCGCCGCGCCCCTGCCAGCACCTCATCGTCCACACTCAGGGTGATCTTCTTCATGTCGACAGTTCAACAAAAACCGCGGCGGAGCGTTGCAGCACCCGCCGCGGCATGGATTGTCCAGTTTGGTGGTGTGTTACTCGTTCGGCAGCGAACCGGCGAGAATCTGGCTCTGGTACTGCGCGCGCCCCCGAGCACCAACTCCCAGCGGCCGCAGAATGCGGAAGGCCACCGGATCGCCCGGCTTCAGCCCCGCCTGGATCTTCTTCACATCCTCCAGCGAGTTCACCGGGTTGCGGTTGATGGACACAATCACGTCTCGCTCCATGAGCCCGATTTCATCGGCGAAGGAGTCCACTTCGACGCGAGTGACCAGCAGGCCGCGCTTGCTTTCCGTGGGCAAATCTTCGCGTTCGGCTTCCGTCAGCGCGCGGATCGAGATCCCGAACTTCGCCTGCTGCGCCCCTTCGGGCGTGGCACGCTCCGGAGCATTGGGCCGCCGGTTGCGCGAGAACCGCGGATCGTCGGCGAACACTTCTTCGCGATCCATGATCTTGAGGTTGAAGTCCATCTTCTTGCCCTGGCGGTCGACCGTCAGTGTGGCGTCGGCGCCCACGGGCATCTCGGAAACCCGCGCCACCAGGTCGTCGCCGTCCTTTACCGGCTTGCCGTTCAGCGCCACGATGATGTCCTCAGGCTTGATACCGGCCTTTTCCGCCGGTCCGCCCTTGGCTACGGAATCCACCAGCACGCCGCTGGTGGCGCCCATCGCCTTCAGCACCTCGGACTGCTTCTCGTATTTCTGCCAGCCCACGCCGATCGAACCGCGCGTCACCTTGCCATGCTTGATGATCTGGTTATACACGCGCGCGGCCTGGTTCACCGGCAGTGCAAAGCCGATACCCTGATAGCCGCCGTTCTGCGTCGCAATGGCCGTGTTGATGCCGATGACCTCGCCGTTGATATTCAGCAGCGGGCCGCCCGAGTTGCCCGGGTTGATGGCGGCATCGGTCTGGATGAAGCGCTGAAATTGCTGCGCCCCGCTGACGTCGCGCGCCAGCGCGCTGACGATGCCCGCCGTCACAGTGGCTTCAAAGCCGAACGGCGAACCGATCGCCACGGCCCAATCGCCCACCTGCACGCCGTCCGAATTGCCGACCTTGGCCGCCGCCAGCGGCTTGCCGGCGTCGATCTTGATCACCGCGATGTCGGTTTCGATATCGCTGCCGATGAGCTTCGCCTTATATTCCTTGCTGTCGCCATGCAGCTTCACGCGGATATGATCGGCGCCTTCAATCACGTGATGATTCGTGATGATGTAGCCGTTCTTGTCCACAATAACGCCGGATCCGGACGCCTCGCGGCGGAAGCGCGGCACGGGCAATCCCTGGCGCGGAGCTCCGAAGAAGCGCCGCAACAGATCGCCCTCTTCGTCCTCTTCCTCATCCGTCGGGCGTCGCCGCCGCGCCGATTCCTGCGGCTTCGGTGCGTAATCCGTGGTGATATGCACAACCGAAGGTTCCAAAACCTTGGCCAATTTCGAAAACTCATTGGAGAGTTGCTTCGGGCTGGGGATAACCAGCGGCGCCGCGTCGGGAGCCGCCGTCTGTCCCTTCTCCGCCCGGACTCCGGTGCTGATCAACGTCCCGATCAGGATCCCGATCGACAGTGTGAACAGCAGCAGGCTCGTCGATAGAAATTTCTGCTGGCGCGCTTTATGCAGGAAAGACATAGTTGTTTGTGGATACCTCCCCAAGGGTACGCTTGTGTTTCATTATAGCCGCAGGAACCGCCGAACGCCGCAGCCGGGTGGCTATGCGTCCGCAAACATACGTTAGGATGGATGCTTCCAGCCCGGCGATGGTTTCAATTCCACTGCCAGCACACCGGCCAGAACCAGTACTGCGCCCAAGCCCGACCTTGCCGTGAGCGTCTCGCCCAGCGCGAAATACGAAGCGATCGCCGCCGCCACCGGCTCGAAGGCAAAGATCAGCGCGGTGCGCGTCGGCGTCGTGTGTCGTTGCGCCCACGCCTGCACGGTGAACGGAACCGCCGTGCAGAGCACTCCGGTGAACAGAATCGCTCCCAGCACACTTGCCCTCTGCGCGGCGTAAGGCGCCTCCGCCAATCCCGCCATGATCCAGCAGACGGCGGCGGTCACCGCCACCTGCGTCACACTCAGCAACTCGAAGGGCACGGCGTGCGCCAAGCGTCCCAACAGCAGAATGTGTCCGGCGAAAGCTACGGTACAGCACAGTGTGATTGCATCCCCATATCCGATGGCCAGTGTTCCCGCGGGCATCGTCAAAAGTCCCAGGCCAACGGCCGCCATCGCTGCCCCCAGTACTTCCGAAGGCCGTGGCGCCTTTTTATAGACGAGAAAAGCGAGAAAAGGTACCAACGCACTGGTCAGCCCTGTGATGAAGGCCGACTTTGACGGCGTCGTATACCGCAGTCCGAAGGTCTGGAAGCAGAAGCCGCCCGCCAGGCACAGCCCCGCCCACATGCCGGCCCGTAGCGCTGCCGCCCGCCCCTGCACGGCGCCAATCCTGCGGCCAAAGAACACCAGCAATACAACTGCCGCCACTGTGAACCGAGCCGCCAGAAACAGCCACGTCGAGATGTGCTCGAGCGTCGCCTTCACCAGTACGAAGCTTGCGCCCCATACCAGCGTCACCGCAATCAGCGCCAGTTCTCCCCGAGTCCGCTCCGACAAACGTCTCATCATACGATGAACGCATCCGCGACGTCCTGGCCCCGCATCCCGGCCTCTCGATGAAGGATGCCTGTCGCACTCCTGTAGTACTGAGTACCGCGAAGATCCTTGGCATCGCCCTTGCGCCGTGGTGGCCTGCCCACAGGATGACTCCGAACGAAGCGGGCAAGCCCCGGTGAACGGCAAGTTCGCCGAAGTCTTTGTCGAAAGTCAGGAAAGCCGCGGCAGTTGCAGTGCCACGCGCGGGACTGGCCCATTCGTTGCATGAAGCGCCAGGAGCGATGCCCGACTTTACAAGCACCCAGGACACGGGATTGTTCATGCAATCGGCGACGTGTAGACCCAGATTATGCAACGAACGCAACGCCTGACCGCTATCATTCAACCGGAGGACGATGGCTTCGTCTCGTTGTGTCCGGAACTGGATATCGCCAGCCAGGGCGCGTCCTTCGAAGAAGCACGCGCGAACCTGGTGGAAGCCCTGACGCTGTTTTTCGAGACAGCAGAGCCTGCTGAAGTGAGCCGGCGGTACCGCGGGGAGTTGATTGTCACTCAGGTCGAGGTTCCGGTTGGGTAGGCTCCGAGTTCTTTCCGGCCTTGAGGTCTGCACGATTCTCGAACACGGTTTCCGCTCGGTCCGGCAGCGCGGAAGTCATCGCATCATGCAAAAGCGCACCGGGAATACAACGACCACGGTACCGATCCCGCTTCACAATCCCATCCGCGTAGGAACCCTGGCCAGCATTATTCGGCAGTCTGGATTGCCGCGGTTTCTTTTCGAATAGGGGGACTTCGGTTCGGCTGGCACCGCAACCTGAGAGACGACGTCGAGTTCTATCGCCGTATCGCACCTCGGACTGGTGGCTCGATCCTCAGCGGTGGTCCGCACCCGACACTTCAATTGGCCCATACATTGATTGAGTGCGTCCCGTCCTTCGGCCGGAAGTTGCAATCGTACCCTCTGCCAATGCACCGGCCAGTGTACGAGTTGCACACAACCGGCAATCGCAAGACCCGCATCTCCGGCCTCGCCGTGCCAAGTGTCGATTCACTTGGTGCATTCTCTGATCTAATACAGGTGATGGGCACTTGGGGAGCCGGCGTTCTCGACGATGATCTGGCCTGCGAGGTTCGCAAGAAGTACCGCACCCTCCTCGGTGAAGGCTATGAAGGCCCGGCGGCTACTGATGCTCTAACGTTCCCCCAATGTTCGAACCCTTGATGTCGCCATACAAGAGCCCTGTGCTGGTAAACTAACCCCTACCCCCACCCAATACAAAAGGCGCCGCCAACCGGAACCGGCCGCGGCGCCCAGGAAAGGACAAGTGAACTTCCAATCCCTCTAACTACACCCGCTGGTTCCCCCGCAGTTCTCGCACTTGTAGCAAGACCCGTTCCGTGTCATCAGCCCGCCGCATTCCGAACACAGCGGAGCATCCTCCACCACCGGGCCGAACGGCAGCGATTGCTGCGGTTCCGCTTCCGTGGGCCGCAGCCGGGGCGTTTCCCCCGCCTCATTGACGGCCTCCACGGCTTCTTCCGGCGGCAGAAACTTCGCCGCCATCCAGCGGAAGATGTAATCCATGATCGACTTCGCATACGGCACCTGCGGATTGCCCGTCCATCCGCTCGGCTCAAACCGCACGTGGCTGAACTTGTCCACGAAAAACTTCAGCGGCACGCCGTACTGCAAGCCATAGCTCACCGCCGTCGCGAAACTGTCCATCAATCCGCTGATCGTCGAACCTTCCTTCGCCATCGTGATGAACAACTCGCCGGGAGTCCCATCCTCGAACATCCCAACGGTGATGTAGCCCTCATGCCCGCCGATGGAGAACTTGTGCGTGATCGACTGCCGTTCATCCGGCAGTTTGCGCCGGATGGGCCGGTAGACGATGCGCTCGGTCACCTGCGGTTCCGCCTTCGCCACGGCCGCCGCCGACTTCGCGCCCTTGCCCGTCCCCGAACTCAGCGGCTGCACGCGCTTGGAGTTATCACGGTAAATCGCCACCGCCTTCAACCCCAGCCGCCAGCTCTCGATGTAGGCGTCCATGATGTCTTCCACCGAGGACTCCTCCGGCATGTTGATCGTCTTCGAAATCGCCCCGGAAATGAACGGCTGCACGGCCGCCATCATCTTCACATGGCCCATGTGGTGGATGAAGCGCGTGCCGTTCTGCGGACGGAAGCTGCAATCGAACACCGGCAGATGCTCCGGTTTCAAATCGGGCGCGCCTTCAATGGTTCCCGTGGAATCGATGTGGCTGACGATGCGCTCCACTTGCTCGGGCCGGTAGCCCAGCTTGATCAGCGCCTGCGGCACCGTGTTGTTCACGATCTTGATCACGCCGCCGCCCACCAGCTTCTTGTACTTCA
>CAYOBO010000197.1:0-7607 GCA_964402295.1 uncultured Candidatus Solibacter sp.
GGTGATCCAGCATTTGTCGCCGGACTTTCACAGCATGATGGACGAACTGCTGAGCCGGCACACGGCGATGAAGATCTGTTCGGTGACGGATACGGCTCCCATCGAGCGGGACACTGTGTATCTGCTGACTCCGGGCAAACAGATGGTAGCTGCCAACGGGCATCTGCAATGCTACGACCGGCCATCGGGGCCGGGCGTGAACATGCCGATCAACATCTTTCTCCAGTCGCTGGCATCGGCTTACGAGGACCGCGCGGCGGCGGTGATTCTGTCGGGAACGGGTAGCGATGGATCGCTGGGGATCCAGGATGTGTATCACGCGGGCGGCCTGGTGCTGGTGCAGAGTTTGGAATCGGCGCGCTTCGACGGCATGCCGAAGAGCGCGCTGAGCACGGGGAAGGTGCATGCCGTGCTGTCGCCGGAAGACATGCCGGCGGCGTTGATGGATGGGGTTGCCAATCCACCCCTGGAGGGAAGCAGCGGAGGGCAGAGGGGTGAAAAGAACTCGGGGCTTCCGGAGATTCTGGAGCGCCTGAACGCCGTCTACGGGCTGGATTTCAGCCAGTACAAACGGGGCACGATTTCGCGGCGCATTCTGCGGCGCATGTCGATGGTGCGGCGCGACAACATGCAGGATTACACCGATGTCGTGTTGTCGGATCCGCGTGAACTCGATGCGCTCTATTGCGATCTGCTGATCGGCGTGACGGGCTTTTTCCGCGATCCGGAAGCTTTTGACCGGTTGGCTCACCAAATCGCTCCGCAGTTGCTCCAGGACGCCGGTGGCGGGGAAGTCCGTTTGTGGGTGGCGGGTTGCGCGACGGGCGAGGAAGCGTACTCGATGGCCATCGTGTTTTTGGAATGCGCGGAAAAACTTGGAGTCAATGCGCGGTTGAAGGTGTTTGCCACCGATGTGCACCGGCAGTCGGTGGAGTATGCCTCAAACGGATGGTATCCGGCCGAGAGCGTGGAGACGATGTCCGCCGAGCGGCGGGAACGCTTCTTTGTGCGCGAAGGCGACGGGTACCGGGTCAGCGCGCAATTGCGGAACCTCGTGCTGTTCACGCAGCATAATGTGCTGCGCGACCCTCCATTCGCGAAGATGAGCTTCGTGAGTTGCCGCAACGTGCTGATCTATTTTCAGCCGGCGGCGCAGCACCGCGCGCTGATGTCATTCCAGTTTGCGCTGAAAGTGGGCGGGGTGCTGTTTCTCGGTCCCAGCGAAGGGTTAGGGGACATGGAGGATGCGTTCCAGCCGCTCGACCGGTATTGGAAGCTGTACCGCAAGGAGCGGGAAGCGCCGGTGAGCACGGAGATCAGCTTTCTCGGCTTGCCCACGGTGACGCGGACGCGGACGGCGGCGCATTCCGATCCGCGCCTGTCGCGCGCCTATGAAACAGTCTTGCAGCGATATGTTCCGGCGGGATTTTTGCTGAACGAGTATCAGGAAATCCTACATGTGTTCGGCAATGCACACCGTTACCTGACACCGTCGCCGGGGCGCATGCGGACGGATATCCTGTCGCTGACCACCGGGGACGTTCGTCTGGCTCTGTCCTCCGCGCTGCACGGAGCGCAGAAGCGGCGCGAGAAGGTTGTCTTCAGGGGAGTGCGGATTCAGGATGACGACGAAGAAATGCGCGTGAGTGTAGCGGTGGATCCGCTTCCCGACCGCACGACCGGCGCCCACTATTATCTGGTGCTTTTCGAGGAAGATCGCGCGGAGAAGACAGAGACCGCGCCGGAAGCGATCGAGTTGAGCGGGCATCCGCACGAGCGGCTGCTGCATCTGGAGCGGGAACTGCAACACACGCGAGAGTCGCTACAAAGCACAGTGGAGGAACTTGAGTCAAGCAACGAGGAGTTGCAGGCGAGCAACCAGGAACTGGTGGCGGCCAACGAAGAATTGCAGAGCGTGAATGAGGAACTGCACTCGGTCAACCAGGAACTCTACAGCGTGAACTCGGAGTACCAGCAAAAGATCCTCGAGTTGAACCAGGTGACGAGCGATCTGGAGAATCTGATGCAGTCGACGGAGATCGGAACCGTGTTTCTCGATCGCAACGCCTGCATCCGGTTGTTTACCGCGTCGGCGGGACAGATCTTCAACCTCATCGAAAAGGATCTGGGGCGCGACATCCGGCACATCCGGACACGGATCCAGGACGACGACATCTTCGACGCGATCGAGCGGGCGCTGCGCGACGGAGCGATCAGCGAACGGACGATCGCGGGGCCCGATAGACGGCATTTTCTGCGCAAAGTGACTCCCTACCGGACACGCGACGGAGTGGTGGCGGGGGCGGTAATCACACTGGTGGACATTACCTGGGCGCTCGAAGCCGAGCAGCGGTTCAACCTGGTCTTTGAATCGGTGGGCGTGCCGGTGGGGCACGTGGCGAAGGATGGGCGTTGGCTACGGGTGAATGCGGCGCTGTGCCAACTGCTCGGTTATTCGCGGGAACAGTTGCTCGAACAGTCCATCTTGGATGCCATGCATGCCGAGGACCGGAAGCACTGGCTGGAGCAGAGCCACAGCCAGTTGAAGTTCCGGCTCCAGCGGCAGGACGGCACGGAGTTGTGGGTGGTGATCCATGCTTCACCGGTTCACAGCGCGGCCGAGGACGCGGAGTATCTGATTTGCACCATCACCGACGTCACCAGACTGGTGGAGACGGAACACTACCGTATGATGGGCGAATTTTCGCTGAGCAGGGCATCCTACGCCATCGCCTGGACCAGCGACGCCGGACGCATGCTACAGACGAATGCGGCATTCCGGCAGTTGTATGGCTACAGCGAGGAAGAATTACGCGGCGTATCGTTGACGGACCTGGTGCCGCTTGCCGGGCGGCAATCCTGGGCGGATTTCTGGCGGTCGATGTCCGACGGCGAACGGCACCACATCGCCACCTTGGGGCAGCGCAAGGATGGGACGGCGTTTCCAATGGAGATGGAGGTGAGCCCGTTCACCTTCGAGGGCAAGGACTACTGCATACTATTCGTGCGCGATGCGATGATTACGCCGGAATGGCAACAGGCGGGATTCGCTCCCTGCGGGTTCTATTCGACGGACAGAGAAGGCACGTTGATCCAGGTCAACCGGAAAGGGGCGGAGCGGTTGGGCTACGACCGCGCGGAACTAGTGGGCCGGCCACTGGCGAGTTTCCTGACGCCGTCCAGCGGCGAGGCGTTGCGGCGCGAACTGGAGCGAGGCGGCGGCACTCCGGAAATGGATCTGGAGTTTCTGCGCAAGGATGGCAGCACGGAGACCGTGCATTGGCGCGCGGCATCGGTGCAGGACCGGCAGGGGAATGTGATTGCCACGCACGGTACGACATGCGCGCCATCGGCGATGTCGCGGCGTCAGGGAGCGGATGTCATGCCTGTTCCCATCATGGTATTCCGCACAAACCTGAGTTGCACCTTGTTCGTCAATGAGGCGGCGGCCCAACTGCTCGGCATGACGCGCGCCGAGTTGCTGGAAGCGGATCCGGAGAAACTGTTCACGGGCCTGCGAAAGGGCGGCGATGCGGTCACGGTGAAGGTACGGGGTACGACAGGGTTGGAGATGCGTCTGACGCCAGTGGATTGGGCGGGGCAATCGGCCGTTCTGGCGGTATTGGGAAACGCATCCGGCGCCGCCGTGGGGGGAAGCTTGTAGCGTAGACTGCAATCATGGCGATTACCCGGCGTACGATATTGAGCGGCGGCGCCGCCGCCTTCGCTATCGGCGCGGAAATGCACTGGTGGACTCTGGCGGAGGCGGCGCAGGCGGTGCGCGCGCGGAAGGTGTCGCCGTTGGAGTTGACGCAGGCCGCGCTGTCGCGGATGGAACGGCTCCGCGGGTTGAACGCATTTATCGCCGTGACGGCGGAGGAAGCGCTGCGGACAGCGCGCGAGTTGACGGGGGCGCGCGTGCGCGGACCCTTGCATGGGGTGCCGATCGCGGTGAAGGATCTGTACGATACGGCGGGTGTGCGGACCACGGCGGCAAGCGCGCACTTTGCGAATCGTGTGCCGGATCGCGATGCCGAGGCGGTGGCGCGGCTGAAGGCCGCGGGCGCCGTCTTGTTGGGCAAGCTGAACATGGATGAGTTCGCCTACCATTTCACTTCGGAGACGAGTCATTACGGGCCTGTGCAGAATCCGTGGAAGCGTGGGTTCACACCGGGCGGGAGTTCGGGAGGATCGGGCGCAGCGGTGGCGGCGGGACTTTGTTATGGGGCGTTGGGATCGGACACGGGCGGGTCGATTCGGTGTCCGGCTGCGTTGTGCGGCGTGGTGGGTTTTAAGCCGACATATGGCGCATTGCCGGCGCGGGGCGTGTTGCCGCTGGCGTGGTCTCTGGATCATGTGGGGCCGATGTGCCGCACGGTGGAGGATACGCGCCTCATGCTGGAGGCGATGGGGATGCGCTTGGGTGCGGCTTCGGCGAAGGGCTTGCGTGTGGGTTTGCCGCGAGCGGTGTATTGGGAAAAGGTGGATGCGGAAGTGGCTGCGCTGGTGGAGAAGGCTGCCGGCCGGTTGGGTGCTGTTCGCGACGTCACACTGCCCAGGCTGGCAATGATGGAGGCGCTGCCGCTGCCGGCCGACTACGGGACGATTATTACTGTTGAGGCGTATGCCTATCACGAGGAGCGGGTGCGGCAGGCTCCGGAGAAGTTTCACAAGGGGACGCTGGCGAGTGTCCGTAACGGCGAAGGCGTGCCGGCCACCGCGTATGCGCGGGCTGTGCGGGCGATGTTGGAAGCTCGGGAACAGAATCGGGAGCTTTTGTTTCGGGATGCGGATGTGCTGGCGATGCCTTCGTCGCCGGGAACGGCGTTTCCGCTGGGGTCGCATGCGGATCTGATCTATCTGCGGAATCTGGCTCCGTGGAACTTCTACGGGCTACCGGCGGTGTCTGTTCCTTGCGGATTCACGCGGGATGGCTTGCCGGCGGGGTTGCAGTTGGTGGGACCCGCGGGCGCGGATGGCCTGGTGCTGGCGGCAGCGGAGACGGTGGAGAAAGCGCTTGGGATTAGTGGGCGCCACCCTTCACTTTGATGCGGCGTTCCTCGATGACTTCGTGGTGCAGTTCCTTGACCTGAGTCCGGATGAAGGCAAGAACCTTGCGCCCATGGGCCGTGAGCGTGTATTCCTTGCGGGCGTGGGCTGCCGCGTTCCCCGTTGATTTGGACTTTAGCCAACCGTTCGACTCCATGCGCTTCAGCATGGGGTAGAGTGTCCCGGGACTGATGTTGTAGCCGTGGTGGCGCAACTCTTCGGCGATCCACTGTCCGTAGATCGGACCTTCTTCGGCGTGATGAAGAATGTGGACTTTCCAGAAGCCGATGAGAATTTCACGCGTTACAGCGTCTTTACTGGAAGTGTGACCTGGCATGCTTGACACCCGACTACAGAAAAGTATAATATCGCGCTTCGTAGACGATTGTCGATATGAATCTTACTTGGATTGTCATCATACCGCTGATCGGTACGCTGAGCCTTTCCGGCGAGTCTTTTACTCTACAACAGGCCGTGGAACGCTCGGTGGAGAAGTATCCGTCGGTGCGCGTGTCCCTGGAGCAGGTGTCGGCGGCCGCGGCGGGGGTGCAGTTAGCGCGCACGGCGTTTCTGCCTAAGGCGGACTTTCTATCGCAGATCAATCGCGCCACACGGAATAACGTGTTTGGGATGCTGATGCCGCAAGCGACGCTGCCTGGAATTTCCGGACCCCCGCTGCATGAGAACAAACTGACGAATGTGTGGGGGACGGCGTTGGGATTTCTGGTGACGTGGGAGCCATTCGACTTCGGATTGCGTAAGGCAAATGTGGACACCGCGGACGTGGCTCGACGGCGGGCGGAAGCGGGTGTGGAGCGAACGAAGCTGGATGTATCGACGGCGGCGGCCGATGCGTTTCTGACGATTCTGGCGGCCGAGCAACTGGTGGCGAGCACGAAGGCTTCGGTGGCGCGCGGGAAATCGCTGGAGACGGCGGTGGGGGCCCTGGTGAAAGCCGAGTTGCGGCCGGGCGCGGATTGGGAGCGCGCGCGGGCGGAAGTAGCGCTGGCGGAGACGCAGTTGATTCAAGCCGAGCAGGCGGTGGCTGTCTCGAAGGCGGCGCTGGCGCAGTTGCTGGGAGTTGCTCCGCCGGAGGTTGGCGCGGAGGCGGGGCGATTCTTCGACACTCCGCCGGGCCTGGAGCCGGATGGCGGCGTAAGCGAGCATCCGGTGCTGCGCGAGCAGCGCGTGGCGATCGACGAAGTGAAGGCGCGGCAGGCGGCGTTGGACCGGACCTGGTATCCGCGGTTCCTGTTGCAGGGATCGACGTATGCTCGCGGAACGGGGGCATTCATCGACGGAACAACCGGCGGTGCGGCATCGGGGCTGGGACCGAACATCCACAATTGGGGCGTCGGGTTTACGATGCTGTTTCCGATTTTGGAGCAGCCGGGATTGAAGGCGAAGCGGGAGATTGAGGTGCACAAGGAACGCACCGAGGCGGCGCGCTTGGATCAGATGCAGCGCGAACTGAACGGGCAGTTGGAGAAGGCGAAGGCGATGCTCGCAGGGGCGCGGCGAGCGGCAAAGCAGGCTCCGGTGCAGTTGCAGGCGGCAAAAGCGGTGGAAGGGCAGGCGGCGGCTCGCTATAAGGCCGGGTTGGGGACGATTGTGGAAGTAGCGGAAGCACAGCGGCTGCTGGCGCAGGCTGAGGCGGACAACGCACTGGCGAATCTGAATGTATGGCGGGCGTTGCTGGCGGTGGCTGTCAGCAAAGGGAATCTGAATGAGTTTCTGGATCAGGCGAGGTAACGGACGATGTGGCTAGTTCTGACAGCGCTGCGGCGGCCCATTACCATCCTGGTGTCGGTGATCACGGTGGTGATTCTGGCGGCGATGGCCGTGCGCCGGATGCCGGTGGACATCTTTCCGCGCGTGGGCGCTCCGGCGATCTACGTAGCGCAACCGTATGGCGGAATGGACCCTTCGCAGATGGAAGGGTTCATGACGTACTACTACGAGTATCACTTCCTGTACATCACGGGAATTGAGCATGTGGAATCGAAGAGCATACAGGGCGCGGCGCTGATGAAACTGGTGTTTCATGAGGGCACCGATATGAATCAGGCGATGGCGGAGGTGGTGGGCTATGTGAACCGGTCGCGGGCATTCATGCCGCCGGGGGCAGTGCCACCGTTCATCACGCGCTTCGATGCGGGATCGATTCCCGTCGGGCAGCTTGTGTTTTCATCGCCGACGCGCACGCCGGGCGAGATGCAGGATTTTGCCCTGAATCGTGTGCGTCCGTTGTTTGCGACTTTGGATGGGGTCTCGGCTCCGCCGCCGTTTGGAGGCAACCAGCGCACGATCGTGGTGCGGCTGAATCCGGACCGCATGCGGCAATATCGCATATCGCCGGAAGAGGCGATTGCCGCGGTGAACAAGGCGAGCACCGTATTGCCGTCGGGCAATGTACGCACCGGCGATCTGAACCGCTTTGCGAGCACGAACGTTGTGATTGGCGCGAATTTGCAGGAGTTGGCCGATACTCCGGTGCGCACGGGCTCGGGGCCGACGGTGTACCTGCGCGATATCGGCGTGGTGGAGAACGGCACGGA
>CAYOBO010000198.1:0-7530 GCA_964402295.1 uncultured Candidatus Solibacter sp.
CGCAACATGCCGATGGTGGTGATCCACTGCGGAGCGCTCACCGACACGCTGCTCGAAAGCGAACTGTTCGGCCACGAGCGCGGCGCCTTTACGGGCGCCCAATACCGGCGGAAGGGCAAGTTCGAAGCAGCCGACGGCGGCACGGTGTTTCTCGATGAAATCGCCGACATCAGCCTGCGCATGCAGACCGATCTGCTGCGCGTGCTACAGCAGAAGGAGATCACCCGGGTCGGGGGCAATCAGAACATCAAGGTCGATTTCCGTTGCATCGCCGCCACCAACAAGCGGTTGGAAGATCTGGTGGAAGCGGGCACGTTCCGTCCGGATCTGTATTACCGCCTGCACGTGCTGTGCATCGATCTGCCGCCGCTGCGCGAGCGCCGCGAGGATATCCCGTTGCTGGTCGAATTCTTCCTGCGCCGCTTGAGCGCCTCGACGAATCGCAGCACGGTTCCCGAACTGCGGCCGGCGGCGCTCGAGCGGCTGATGCAATACGACTGGCCGGGCAATGTGCGCGAACTCGAAAACGCCGTGGAACGCGCCATGGTGGTGAGCCGCGGTCCCCTGCTGGAGGAATCGGCGTTCGGCTTCCTGACGCCGAAAGCAGCCGCCCCGGCGGCCACCGGCCAGACGCTCGAGGAGGTGGAGCGCGCGCACATCCTGCGCGTCTTCGAGCAATGCGAGGGCAACCACTCCAAGGCCGCTCGCATTCTCGCGATCGACCGCACCACGCTCTATGCCAAACTGAGACGCTACGGACTCAAGTGATTCATCTGGTGCGCATCGGCGACGGCATTGCCGTGGAGACGGTGGACGAACTCGCCGCCGCCCTGGCGCGCGAACTGCGCGAATCCTGCCATGTGCGGGAAGAGACCATCGACCCGTCCTTTGCTTTCGACCCGGTGCGCAACCAGTACCACGCCACGGCGATCTTGCGCGCCCTGACCTCGATGACCGCGGGTGAGCGCATTCTGGGCATCGCCGGCGTGGATTTGTATGTGCCGATCTTCACGTTCGTCTACGGTGAAGCGCAGGTTTCCGGGCCTTGCGCGGTGATCTCCACGGTGCGCCTGCGGCAGGAGTTTTACGGGCTCCCCGCCGACCGACGGCTCACCGCCGAGCGGATTCTCAAGGAAGCGCTGCATGAACTGGGGCATACCTACGGGCTGCGCCACTGCCATGACTGGAGTTGCCCGATGGCCTCCTCGACGTCGATTGAGGGCATGGATTTGAAGAACCGGCGCTACTGCCTGCGGTGCCATGGGGCGATCCTAAAGATAGCTATGAATGATATTTAATGATATTCTAGCTTGCTGTACGTATCGTAATGCATTATGATCTAGGTCAGAAGGAGATTGTAAATGAAGTACACTGACCTCGTCCGAGAATACGTCGTGGAGCGCGCGGTGAAGCCCGCCCGGAACGCGGGCAAAATGGAGTTCTCTGTGGTAGCCGGCGAAGTGCACAAGGCTCTGGGATTCACCAATCAAGTTCCTCTTGTTTGTCAGGCGCTCCGATCGAGAAAGCTATTGCAAGCCAACAACATCGTTATCAAGAGCGAAAGCGGGCCACCGTCCGGTCAAAGCACCACGATGGTGTTCACGTATCGGTTTGCCGACTCTCCAGGTACTCCGCGTCAGCAACAGAAAGAACCAAGCCCTCTCCGTGCTCTAGCCGGAAAAGGCAGATGGCTCTGGAACAAATGGGGAGGAGGTGAATCATTTCTCAAGCAAGAACGCCTCATGTTGGAAGACCGGCCGGAGAAGGACAAGGAATAACGCATGGCCTCAGTCTTCTGGGACACCATGCTCTTCATCTATCTCATCGAGGATCACCCGGAGTTCGGCCCCAAAGTGCGAGACCTGCTCACGCTCTGCGAAGAGCACGGCCACTCCATTTACACAAGCGTGTTCACGCTGGCCGAACTGCTGGTGGCTCCGCGCAAGACCGGAAACACCGAATTAGCCGAAGCCTTCCGCGAAGCACTTCGCCCGCCGGCGGTCCAACTCATTCCCTTCACCGAACGCACCGCGGACCGCTACGCCGAAATCCGCGCCGCCATGAGGATCGCACCCGCTGACGCCATCCAACTCGCCTGCGCCTCGGACGTCGGCATGAACCTGTTCGTCACCCACGACAAAACCCTCCACGGCAAGAAGGTCCGCGGCATCGATTTCATCATCGGCCTGGACGGTAAGATTCTCTGACAACCTGTTGGTGGCTGGAAACCAGCAACAGGACCAGGGGAATCAACTCCGACTCAATATCATTAGACCTTTATTGGCAGTGGAATTCTACACCGCTACGCGGTAATATTTTGGCGATGGGCCGGGCTGACGATCCCTACCGCCTTGGCTGGCGCTTCTAGAGCCGGCATCTTCTGATTGGCGCATGGAACTGCTGTTCCTCGGGCCCGCTCTCAGCACGCACTACTACGGCCCCAAGAAGCGGTAACCTGTATGGGACATGAAACTCGTCGATATTGCCGGCCGCCTGGGCTGCACGCTTGCGGGCGACGGAAACCTGGACATCAGCGGCGTGGCGGGCATGGAGCAGGCGGGCCCGTCGGAACTCACTTTTCTTTCCAATCCGAAGTACGCACCGAAGGCGAAGAAGACGCGCGCGGGAGCGATGCTTGTGCAGGAGCCGATCGCCGGGCTCGGCATTTCCTTTCTGATTTCGAAGAACCCGTACCACGACTTCGCGCGGGCTCTGGAACTGTTTTATCAGCCGCCGCGCCCTGCTCCCGGCATTCACCCGACAGCGGCGATCGCGGACACGGCGGTCATCGGCGAAGGCGCGTCCATCGGGGCGTATGCGGTCATCGGCGATCACGTCACCATCGGGCGCAATGCGGTCATCCATCCGCATGTGGTCATCTATCCACATGTCACCATCGGTGATGACTTCCTGGCCCATGCGGGCGCGATCGTCCGCGAATCCTGCCGGATCGGCAACCGCGTCATTCTGCAAAACGGAGCGATCATCGGCGGCGATGGCTTCGGCTTCGCCAAGACGCGCGAGGGGACGCATTACAAGATCCCGCAATCGGGGGTGACGGTGCTCGAAGACGACGTCGAGATTCAAACGCTGACTTCGGTGGACCGCGCTTCGATCGGCGAGACGCGCGTCAAGCGCGGGGCGAAGATCGATTCGCTGGTGCAGATCGGCCACGGCTGCGTGGTCGGAGAAGATAACATCATTTGCGCGCAGGTGGGACTCGCCGGCAGTTCCATCCTGGAGAAGAACGTATTGCTGGCCGGCCAAGTGGGTGTTTCCGGCCACCTGACGATTCACGACAACGTGGTCGTGTACGCGCAGAGCGGCGTGGGCGGCGATGTGGCGGCCGGGTCCGTCATCTCCGGCTCGCCGGCCTATGAAGCGAAGACCTGGCTGCGCACGCTGCCGATCATGCCCCGCCTGCCGGAACTGCTGAAGACCATACGCGACCTGGAACGGCGCGTGAAAGAACTCGAAAAAGAACCACAATCCTAAGACACGGAGATCATCATGCAAAGACGTCATTTTCTCGGCTCTTCCCTGCCCGCGATGTATCAGGGTGCGCCTACCGCGGAGTTCGTATCGGGCGGCACGGGCAGCGTGTCCTACCAGACCACCGTCACCATTGAGCGCAAGCAATCGGGCAAGCCGCATCGGGGCAAACGCTTTGCCGCGATTCAGCCGCATTGCGACGATATCCCGATCTTCGCCGGCGGCACCGTGGCGAAGCTCATCGATGAGGGCTATGAGGGCTACCTGATTACGATGTCCGACGATTCGATGGCCGGCACGGGGACGTCGATCGCCGATATTGAGTTGAAGAACGAGAAGGACACGGTGGAGATGGCGCGGCGGCTGGGGTTGAAGGAGACCTACTTCCTGAACTATCCGAACCACAACATGGACGCGTGGCCGATTGTGGAGATGCGCGCGCGGCTGGTGTTTCTGTTCCGGCTGCTGAAGATCGATACGGTGCTGGTGTACGATCCTTCGGCGCTGTATGAACGGAACCCGGACCACTACGTCACGGCCCGCGCGGTGGAGTCGGCGTGCTGGATGGCGCGGTCGGAGTGGGATTATCCGGAGCATTTCAAGGCCGGGCTGACGGCGCATGGGCCGCAGGAGAAGTATTACTTCGCGCGGGGCCCGCAGTTGGTGAACCGTGTGGTGGATATTTCGGATTATTTCGAGACCAAGGTCTATGCCAACATGGCCAACGTGACACAGGGCCCGGCGGGGAATCTGGGGGCGGAGTTGCGGGCCAAGCTGGCGCGGCAGGGGAAAAAGCTGCCGCTTCTCGGCGAGGATGACGACACGGCGAACCGGCAATACACGCGGCACTTCGCGCTGGGGCGCGACAAGGCGCGGGGGCAGGCTTACGGGCTGCAATATGCCGAATATTTCCATCACATCGCTCCCGATAATGACGGGGTATCGGATTATGTGTCAAAGAACGCGGTTTCTCTCTAGAGCTTTCTTTAGAGCGGGTCACCTTTTGCTTAGAAGGCATGGATTGAATGCGCCATTTTGCGGTTTTGGCGCGGGCGGCTTGGGTTCGTTTCGCAGGTTTCCTTGGGCCGGGGGACGGAACGGGGGGAGGGGGGCTTCGACGACGGCCTTGAGCATGGCCACCAACTCGCGGTCGGCGCTCCGGTCGAAGGCCTCGCGCTCGCGGGTTTCGGCGCGGCGGGCGGCCATGAGGGCTTGGTGAGCCTTCTCGTACTGGCGCTGGAAGTGTTTTTCGTAGCGGAGGGCGAGGGACAGCGCATTGCCGGAATTGGCCAGGCGTTCGAAGGCGTGGGCGCGGGCCTGGGCGGGAGTGGCGTCGGCTGGAGCGGCGGCAACGTGGGCGGCTTCGATACTGCCGATGGTGCGGCGGACGGCGGCCAGGCGCCATTCGGCGTCGACCATTTCACGGACGCAGCGGTGCTCGAAGATGGAATCGGGCTGGAATTCGTCGATGTAGGCTTCGAGGAGTTCGGAATAGGCTTCCCGGTCGGAGGCGGAGTCGAGGACGATGGCGCCGAACAGGCCATGTTTGCGGGCGTTCCGGGCGGAACGGGCTTTTCCCTCGGCGGTGACAGGACCGTGGGATTTTGCACCATTTTCGCGGGCAGCGGCGGAGTGAGCTGAAGAAATTGACATCAGTTTTTCCTCTTATTGGTTATAACATTATTTTCTATTTTTGCAAAACATTTTTGCATTTGTGCCGCGCAGGAGGATGCCGTATGCTGGGAGGCGTATGCTTCGCCTGGTTGTTCTTGCCGCGGCGGCGGCCGCGAGCGCGCCTTGTGCGGATTTCGAGGCAGCCCGCGCCAACGGCCGGAAATTCGAGCAATCGCTGACGGCCATGGACCGGCTGATGCGGGCATGGCTGCGGCACGCCGATGCGCGCACGCTGCTGCTGCCGGACCGCATCGGCGCTGGACAGGCGCGCGTTTATACGCCGCATAATTCGGGCGCGGATTTGTATCCTTATCTGATTCTCACGGCGCATCTCACCGATCGCGCGCTGTACGAGGGGCGCATGATGGAGATGCTGCGCAACGAAGTGCGCTACACGAATGCCAGTGGGGCCATCCCCGGGAATCTGGACTTGACGAAAGGCGAACTCGGGCCGCCCAGCATGTTTGGCGCCGGGGAATATGCCAAGGACGGTTTACTTTCGGTCACCGAATATTTGGGGCGGACGCCGTGGTTTTACCGGATGGTGGACATGATCGCCGACGCCATGGAACATGCGCCCGTCGAGACGCGCTTCGGCAAACTGCCGGCATCGGATGCGGAGTTGAACGGCGATTTTTTGCAGGCGCTGATGCGGCTGGCGACGATGACCGGCGACCGGCGTTTTCTCGAATGGGCGCGGCGCATCGGTGATGCCTACATTGAAGAAGTGCTGCCGGGGAATCACGGCGTGCCGAGTTCGCAGTGGGATTTCGGCGCGCACAAAGGCGATGGGATGCTGCGGCTGCGCGATCATGGCAATGAAACCGTGGTGGGGCTGGTGCTGCTGTATGCGCTGGAGAGTCGCGATGGGACGGAGCGGGCCAAACGCTACCGGCCGGCGATTGCGCGGATGCTGGACCGCATTCTGGCGTCGGCGAACGAAGACGGGATGCTGTACAACCAAGGGGATGCGGCAACGCTGAAGCCGGTGAATGCGGGGCTTTCCGATAATTGGGGCTATGTGTACGGTGCGATGTACACCTTTTATCAATGCACCGGAGAGACGAAGTATCGCGATGCGGTGCGGAAGGTGCTGGGGAATTTGGGCAAGTACCGCAATTGGGCGTGGGAGCCGCGCCAGGGTTCAAAGCTTGGCTCGTTTGACGGGTATGCGGATTCGCTCGAAAGCGCGCTGTATCTGGTGAACCGGGAACCGGTGGCGGCAGCGCTCGAGTGGATGGAATCGGAGATGCAGGTAATGCTCGGCATGCAGCGGGCGGATGGACATATTGAAGACTGGTATGGGGAAGGAAACTTCAACCGCACGGCGATGCTGTATGCGTTGATGAAGAGCCAGGGGGTGCGTCCGGTGGAATGGAGGCCGGGGATACGGGTGGGCGCGGTACGGCAGGGCGGCGGCCTGTTGGTGGCGCTGGAGGCTCCGAGCGCGGTGAAGCTGCAATTCGACTACGCGCGGCACCGCCGGGAACTGAACCTGGACAAGAATTACGTGCGGCTGAACGAATTCCCGGAGTGGTTCACGGTGGAGGAGAACGCGCTGTACCGGCTGCGTACGGGCACCCAGGAGCAAGTACGGCTGGGGTCGGAATTGATCGGGGGAGTCACGCTGGCGCCGGGAAACTGGAGCATCGTGCCCTACACGCGGCCGCAAGCGCGGTAGTGGAAGGTGAGAGGGGATACCCACAAACGTTTGTGGGGAATACCCGCAGAGAGGACTTGCCAAGGAGCGGGGAGTTTGAGTAACCTTTAAGTACTACAAAGAGCCTAGTACCTGTTAAGGTGTTCCGCTCAAGACTGACTCTCCCCCTGATGTAATCAGAGAAAGTTCATGGGTCCGGCCTGGATCCGCGAACCGCACTCTCTAGCTTAGGTTTCTCCCACAGTTGCAGTAAAGGCCACTCATGCAGTTTCGGTGGCGGATGTTTTGATCCCTTATGGGGTGGTTGGGTGTTCCTCCTAGCCAGCCTTGTAAGCCGATGTGTGGGAGCAAGTTAACCGAACCTGACGATTTCAATTTGGAGTTTGGAATCGGGATCGGATCTATAAAGCTGGCGACGCGGAACGACGATCAGGACGGATGGGAACCCAGTGACCTTTAGTCCTAGAACGCGGCAGCCAGCCGTTGTATTCCTGGCATGCCGCTGGAAGGAGCTTTGATGTTCAGGATGAATGGATCCAGCAGCTTCGGCGGCAGCCGGCGGCAGCTTGTATTACTCGCGCCGAGCGGGGCGAAGGTTCCTGACAAATTTCGCAACCGGCGGGATGACGCGCGAGGCCACAGCGATTTGTTGGCCGATTTGCAGAGGCTGCGGGGACGGGTTTATTTGGACGATGGAGCGATCC
>CAYOBO010000199.1:0-1456 GCA_964402295.1 uncultured Candidatus Solibacter sp.
GACATGTCGGTGGACCGGACGCGGCAGCCGTTCTTCGATAAGGCGACGTATCCGGTGAAGACGTTCACGGCGTCGAGCGGGGTGCGGATTGTGCCGGGCGGGTCGTCGATTCGCGACGGCTGTTTTATTGGAAAGAGCGTGACGTGCATGCCTCCGATGTATGTCAATGCCGGGGCGTATGTGGACGATGGGACGATGGTGGATTCGCACGCGCTGGTGGGAAGTTGCGCGCAGGTTGGCAAGAATTGCCACATTTCGGCGGCGGCGCAGATTGGCGGCGTGCTGGAGCCGGTGGGGGCGATGCCGGTGATTCTGGAGGACAACGTTCTGGTGGGCGGCAATTGTGGGGTGTATGAAGGGACGATTGTGAAGCGCGGAGCGGTGCTGGGGACGGGGACGATTCTGAATCGCTCGACGCCGATTTACGATCTCGTGAAGGGCGAGGTGATCCGGGCGACGGAGGATCTGCCGCTGGTGGTGCCGGAAGACGCCGTGGTTGTGGCGGGATCGCGGGCGGTGACGAGCGGGAAGGGGAAAGAATGGGGGATTTCGCTGTATACCCCGGTGATTGTGAAGTATAAGGATGCGAAAACGGGTGGGAAGATCCAGTTGGAGGATTTATTGCGTTGACGCGGGAGGAGCGAGCCGATCCGCAGGTGGCGGCAGAGGTAATTGAGCGGCTTTTGGAGGATTCCGGAAGCGCGAACCTCGAAGCTTACATGGCGTTTCTTGGCTCCTCCGTGCAGTATTTGTCGGAGCGTCATCCGGAACATTGGACGGTGACGCTGTTTCCGGATATGGTGAGGCTCAACGGCGGGTGGGTGGAGTGCCTGGTGCTGCATCCGGTGGCTCTTCACGTACTGGTGGAAGTGGATTCCGCGCCTGCGGGCACTGTGTTTGAAGACTCCAAACGGTTCTCATACGCGATGGCGCCTGGATGCCGGATGGTGAGACTCTCGCATCAGGAACTGGCGGAGTCATTGCCGGAGCTAATGGATGCGCACCATGCCGCCTTATCGATCACGGCCAAGCGCAGAGGTCAGCCAAACGTTGTGAAGGCGCATTCTCCCGGCGTGGTCGCATTCGTGGAGCAGTGGCTGGCCGGGGGCGGCCTCTCAACCACCGAGGACTGGGAAGAAGCGCCGTTTCTGGAAGGCGAGCGAACGGCAGTTGTCCTGAACCGCTACGAACGTGACCGGCGGGCCCGGCAGGCATGCATCGATCACCACGGCACATCGTGTGCGGTATGCGGCATGAGCTTCGGCGAGCGGTATGGGGAGGTGATGCAGGGGTTCATCCACGTGCATCATTTGACTCGTTTAGCGGAAATTGGAGAAGAGTACCAAGTAGACCCGGTGTCTGATCTGATCCCGGTGTGTCCCAACTGCCATGAATTTCTGCACCGGTCCGGACTGCCGCTTGATGAGGCTCGTGCCAAGGTCCGATGACTATAGGA
>CAYOBO010000199.1:1556-7189 GCA_964402295.1 uncultured Candidatus Solibacter sp.
ACCGTTTCTTGCGCGGGGGGCCCTGATTGCGGAAGCGCTCGACCATGGCTTCCACTTCCTTACGGTCCACGAAGCCGTCGGAGTTGGCGTCCATCATGAGGAAGCGCTGCTGCATGGGTGGCGGCAATTCTTCCTTCGCCAGTCTGCCGTCCTGATTGCGGTCGAAGGTGCTGAACTCGGTCAGCAGGCGCATGGGGCCGCCGCCGGGTGTGGCGCCGCCGGCGGCGGGACGTGCGGATTGGCGGATGCCGCCGTCACGGTCCTCTTCCCAATACAGCAGGTACTCTTGCGTGAGCGGAATGCACCATTCACTCGTGCAGGCGTAGTAGCGGAAAGAAACGCGCACAGGGTCGGTGGAGGCGCCGCGATCGACGTCGAGAAGGAACTCGCGGGGGTCGGCATCGGAAGGCTGCTCCACTTTCGGGCCTCGGCCTTCGGCGGGCGTGATCGTAACACCTTCGGAGGGAAACAGCTTGAAGGAAACCGGGGCGGCTTCGTTGTTCCAGTGGACTCCGTAGATGGGATCGAGATAGAAGCCGAGGTAGAGTTTGCCCTTGCCCTGGCGAATGAGCTGTGGCTCGGCTTCGGCGCGGAGTTTCACATAAAACGGATTTTTTGTTTTGGCCAGTTGCGGTTCACTGCGCAGACTGCGATAGCGCTCTTCCAGCCGGATGCGGGGCACAACGCCAGTGGGGGCGTGCTTGGGGGGCGCCGCGGTTTTCATGTTCAGTTCGGAGACGAGGGTTACCTTTTCGACCTGGCCGACATGCACTTCGAGATCTTTACGGAGAGCATCGGGATCGCTCCAGGCGCGGCGGGCGACGATTTTGCCTTCGGGGTCGATCAGGAATTCGGAATTGGGCGCATCGGCGAGCAAATGCTTCAGCGTGTTCTCCATGGTGTCGCAGAGCCAGGGGATTTCGGAGCCGAGCGTGCGCTTCGCTTCCTTGATATGGAGGAGGCGCTCCTGAAGAGTGATCGGGCCGATGTAACCGTGCAGATCGGGATGAGCAAGCGCTTTGTAAAGATAGTAGAACTGCACTCCTTTGGGGGAGTAATCTTTGTAAATGGTCTCCAAACTGGGGATCTTATTGCGGAAGGGCGGTCAAGTGAGACAGCCGCTGACAAGCACCGTCCAGCGGCCTTTGAGGGAAGTGGTCTGGAAAGGCTTGCCTTCGGCATCGTGGATGGAGGCAGCGGGGAAGAGCGCGCCGACAGCGGGGGCTGCCTGTTCAAACTGACGCACGACGTTGTCGGCTGCGGAACCGGTTGTCCCGGCGCCTGGTCGTTGCGCCAACAGCAGCGGCGTTGCGGCGATGAGCAACCATGCGGTGTGCATAAGGGACCTCCTTGCTATCGGCCTGCGTAGTTCTTTTCGTAGTAGCTTTGATACTCACCGCTTTTGACGCGGCGAACCCAGTCACTGTTGACACGATACCACTGAATTGTGGAGGCGAGGCCCTCATCGAAGGGCATTTCCGGCTTCCAGCCTGTTTCGCGTTCGAGCTTTTCGCTGCTGAGCGCGTAGCGGCGGTCATGGCCGGGACGGTCCGTCACCGTCTTCATGAGGCTTTCCGGTTTGCCGGTGGCGGCGAGAATGCGGCGGACCACTTCAACGTTTTCGAGAGCCAGGCTGCCTCCGACGTTGTACACTTCGCCAGGGCGGCCCTTGTCGAGCACGGCGAGGACGGCGCGGCAATGATCATCGACATAGAGCCAGTCGCGAACCTGCTTGCCGTCGCCGTAGATGGGCAGAGGTTTGTCTTCGAGCGCATTGCTGATCATGAGCGGGATCAGCTTTTCGGGGAATTGATACGGCCCGTAGTTGTTGGATGCGCGCGTGACGGTGACGGGCAATTTGTAAGTGGTGTGGTAGCTGAGGGCGAGCAGATCAGAGCCGGCCTTGGAAGCCGAATAAGGGCTGGAGGGCTTAAGCGGATAGGTTTCGTCGGCGTCGTGCGGTTCGTCGATGCTGCCATACACCTCATCTGTGGATACGTGCTGGAAGCGGGCGACACTGTGCACACGGGCGGCTTCCAGCAGGCAGAATGTGCCGTAGAAGTTGGTGCGGACGACGGGATCGGGCGAGAGAATGCTGCGGTCGACGTGGCTTTCGGCGGCGAAGTGGACGACGGCGTCGGGCTTTTCCTGCGCGAACAAGTCCATGACGAAGGGGCCGTCCGCGATGTCGCCTTTGACGAACTGGTAGTACGGCGAGTCCGCAACGGAGGCGAGGTTTTCCAGATTCCCGGCGTAGGTGAGTTTATCGAGGTTCACCACGCGAGTGCCGGGGCGCGTGGCGAGAACGAGGCGGACGAAGGCGGAGCCGATGAAGCCGGCGCCTCCGGTAACAAGCAGTTTCATTCGTCGTCTTCCTCTTCGAGCGGCCCCCCGGTGCGGCGCGCTTCGGTTTCGGCGACGAGGTTGGTGGCTCGCCGAAGCGAATCGAAGGTTCCGGCGTCGGTCCACCAGCCTTCGAGGAAGGAGTAGGTGAGAGTGCCTTCGCGGATATAGGCATTGTTGACGTCGGTGATTTCCAGTTCACCACGGCCGGACGGGACTAGCTTCTTGATCTTCTCGAAGACCGAGCCGTCGTACATGTAGATGCCGGTGACGGCGTAGTTGGACTTCGGCTGTTTGGGTTTCTCCTCGATGCCGACGATGCGGTCGCCCTTCATTTCGGCGACGCCAAAGCGGGAGGCGTCCGGGACTTCCTTGAGGAGGATTTTGGCGCCGGCGGGTTGCGCGCGGAAGTCGTCGGCGGCTTGGCGGATGTTGCCCTCGATGATGTTGTCGCCGAGGACGACACAGATTTTCTGGCCGTCGGCGAAGTGTTCGGCGAGATCGAGCGCGTCGGCGATGCCGCCTTCGCCTTCCTGATAGGTGTAATTCAGATGCTTGAGTCCAAACTCCTTGCCGTTGCCGAGGAGGCGGAGGAAGTCGCCGGAGTTCCGTCCGCCGGTGACGATGAGGATGTCTTGAATCCCCGCATCCACTAACGTCTGGATGGGGTAGTAGATCATGGGCTTGTTGTAGATGGGTAGCAGGTGTTTGTTGGTGATCTTGGTCAACGGGAAGAGCCGGCTCCCGGTGCCTCCTGCCAGCACGACGCCTTTCATTCGTGTAAAGAACTCCTGATGGTGGGGCGGCAAGCCCGTTGTGGACAAGCCTTGATCTAGAATAGCAGCAACATGAAAGTAACATGGATTGCAGGATGCTGTGCGGCGGTGAGCCTGGCGTATGGCCAATCGCCGCAGCGCGTGGAGGGCTTTGCGAGCATCGTGTTCGCGCACAATATCGATGCTTCGTCCGTGGTGCAAAACGGGGTCGATTTTCGCGGGTCGTCGCGCGGGTATACGACGGCGGCGTGGTGGGCTCCGGGGCAATTGAAGGATAACCGGCTGGAGTGGAAGACAGCGGCGGCGCCGTCGAAGGCTCGGACAACGTTCGTCTTCGCTGGTGCATCCTCGCCGCTGCCTCCGGAATTGTTGCGCGGACCGGAGTTGCGGCTGTCGGTGAACGGGCAGTATGCGCTCACATTTTCCATCGGGATGCGGCGCGACTATGGGTGGAATGGGAACGGGTTCTCCTTGCGCTACCGTTCGATTCGCACAGAGTGGGTGACGTGGGACCGGCATCGCCAGTTTTCCCTGGAGGGCGACAGCGGGATCTATGAACTGACGGTGCCCGAAGACCGCATACGCGCCGGCGAGCCGGTGACATTGAAAGTGGAACTGAAACCGCTGGCGCGGTGGGACAAGGCGTGGTTCATGGTGAAGGCTCGCACGGATGTGCTGGCCGACGGGCATGAGCAATTGAAAGAAGAAGTGCGGCAACTGCGCAGCGATGTGAACCGGCTGAGCGAACTGGTGGATGTGCTAATGAACCGGAGGGCCGATCCGCAGTTTGAGCATTTCACGATTCATTCGGAAGGCTACCGGCATTTGCATCCGGCGGATATTGTGGCGCTGAAGGGCGGAGAGTTTCTGGTGACGACGCGCGTGGCATCGGAGCATCTGGCGGCCGATGGAGACATCGTGGTGATGCATTCGCGGGATGCGCGGAATTGGAGTGTGCGCTCGCGGTTCGGCATACCGAACCTGGATGAGCGCGAGGCGTGCGGGCTACAAATGCCCAATGGCGAGATCATACTGGCGATCTTCTACAACAAGCTGTACCGGCCGGATGGCGAGTATGAGCGGCAATGGGCGACGCGCGTGAAGTTCGGGCAGGGGAAGCAGTATTTGGGCGCCTACATTGTGCGTTCCAAAGATGACGGGCGCACGTGGTCAGAGCCTGAGCACGTTTCGCTGAAGGGCATGCATTTCACCGACACGGAAGGGCCGGCCGATGCAATGGTGCCGATGCCGGACGGGTCACTGCTGATGCCGCTGATCGGCTACAACGTGCGGGGGGATCTGGACAATCATGCTTCGGTGCTGCTGCGGTCCACGGACAACGGGAGGAGCTGGCAGTATTTTTCCACGATGGCCGATGACCCCGGCGGGAAGAAGGGGCATTTTCAGGAGCCGGGATTGGTGCGGATGAAGAGCGGGCATCTGCTGGTGGCGATGCGGAACAACAGCGGCTACATCTGGACGGCGAAATCGAAGGATGGGGGGAAGACATGGTCGGAGCCGAAGCCAAGTCCGATGACAGGGCATCCGGCCGATCTGGTTCAGTTGCCTGACGGCCGCGTGCTCTGCACTTACGGAGTGCGGGAGCCGGTGCACGGGGCTCCGGGTGGGATTCGCGCAGCGTTCAGCAAGGACGAAGGCGAAACGTGGGACATGGAGCATGAGGTGATCCTGCGGAATGATTTGCTTAATTGGGATATAGGCTATCCGGAGTCCATGGTGCTGGCGGATGGGCGGATACTCACCGTGTATTACATGAATGTGGCGGGCAAGTATTCGATTCAGGGGACGATCTGGAAGCCGTAGCCCTGACGTGCCATCGTGTTATCGCTGCTTGCTATAGTGATAACACATGGTGCGAACGCAGATTCAACTCACGGAGCAGCAGGCAGCCAGCCTGAGAGCGTTGTCTTCCGAACGGCGCCAGCCTGTGGCGGAGTTAATTCGAATCAGCATCGATTCGTTCCTGCAAAAGGAAAAAGGCCTCCGGCGAGAGAACCGGATTGCGCGGGCAAAGCGAGCGGCCGGACGATTTGCTTCCTCCGCGGCCGACGTAAGCGCGAAGCACGACCAGTACCTGGCGGCGGCCTTTGGGCGGAAATGACTTTCGTCGACACATCGGCAATCTACGCCATTTTGGACCGAAGCGATGCGAATCATGACGCAGCCAAGGACTGTTGGTTTTCGCTGCTGGATTCCGGTTGTCCCCTTTTTACCACCAACTACATCGTGGTGGAAAGCTGTGCTCTGGCGCAGAGCAGGCTGTGTTTGGAGGCAGTTCGTTCCATCGAGGATGACATTCTGCCCCTGATGGAGATTGTGTGGATTGACGAGAGCGTTCACTCCCTCGCCATGGCCGCCCTCTTGTCGGCGAAGCGCAGGAAACTCAGTCTGGTGGATTGCGCCAGCTTCGTTGTAATGCGGCAAAGAGGTGCACAAACGGCGTTTGCGTTCGACAGGCACTTCCGGGACGAGCGCTTCCGCTTTCCTGGCTAA
>CAYOBO010000200.1:0-3960 GCA_964402295.1 uncultured Candidatus Solibacter sp.
CCTGCGGCACCTCCTGGATCACGCGCGCCTGCTGCCCGATGTTCCCGCTTGCTTCCTTCACCCCCACGATGTTGTCAATCCCCGCCAGCCGCTTCAGTGTCGCCGGCTCCACGTTGACGCCCGTGCGCCCCTGCACGCTGTACACAATGATCGGAATATCAATCGACGAAGCAATCGCCTTGTAGTGCTGATACAGTCCTTCCTGCGTCGGCTTGTTGTAATAAGGCGTCACGGACAGAATCCCGTCCGCGCCCATCGTCGCCAACTCGCGCGCCAGATCCACCACTTCGCCCGTGTTGTACCCGCCGGCCCCGGCGAGCACCGGCACATGCCCCTTCGCTTCTTCGAGAGTGATCTCCACGACTCGCAGATGCTCGGCGCGCTCCAACGTCGGGCTCTCCCCCGTCGTTCCGCACGGCACCAGAAAGTTGATCCCCGCCTCGATCTGCCGCCGCACCAGATTGCGCAGCGTGGCCTCGTCCAACGATTTATCCTGCGTGAAGGGTGTGACAATTGCGGTTCCGCATCCAGTAAACATCGTATGAAATCCTTTCGTTCTGGCTAATTCCGAAGCGGCTTGCCCGTTTGCAGCATCGCCTGCATGCGCTCCTGCGTCTTGCGCGTCCCGCACAAGCTCAGAAACGCCTCGCGTTCCAAATCGAGCAGATACTGCTCACTCACCATCTGCTCCCCGCTCAGCCGTCCCCCGGAGAGAACGCCCGCGATCTTCTCCGCGATCGCTACATCATGATCGCTGATAAAGTTCCCCTGCCGCATCGACCATGCATACAGCTTCATCGCCGCATACACGCTCTCCCCACCCACCGGTATGTCCGTTCGCGGCGTCCCCGGCGCGTAGCCCGGCGCCAGTGACAACGCCAGCGCCTTTGCATCCGCAATCAGCCGCTCCTGATTCATCGAAATGCCGTCGGCCCGGTTCAGCAGCCCCAGATTCTTCGCATCCTCCGCCGATGTGGAAACCTTCGCCATTCCCACCAGTTCAAACACCTTCTGCGGATTCTTCAGCCGCAGCAACAATTCCTTGCAACCGCCGCCGCCCGGAATCACGCCCACACCCACTTCCACCAACCCCATATACAACTCCGCCGACGCCTGGCATCGCGCCGCATGTAGCGAAATCTCGCAGCCCCCGCCCAGCGTCCGCCCAAACGGAGCCACCACTACCGGCTTCGGCGCGTACTTGATCGCCATGTTGGCTTGCTGGAAGCGATGAATCGCCGCGTTCAGCTCATCCCACTCCTCTTCCTGCGCCGCCAGCAGCACCAGCACCAGGTTCGCACCGGCGCTGAAATCCTGCCCCTGATTGGCGATGATCATCGCCTCGAAATTGCGAGCCGTCTCCTCAATGCCCGCATACATCATCGCGAAGTGATCTTCGCCCAGCGTGTTCATCTTGCTGTGAAATTCCAAACACAACACGCCATCGCCGACATCGATCAACGACGCGCCGGTGTTTTCCTTCACCACGCCCCGCGCACGCCGGATCGCCGCCAGTTCCATCACGCCGGGCCGATCTTCCACTCGCGCAAACGCACTCCGATTCAGATCGAAATATTCCGTCCCCGGCTGCCCACCCACGTCGGCGTCGCGATAAAATCCATCCGCCCCAGCCGACAACATCCGCTGCACATTATTGGGCAGCGCCACTCCGTCCGCCTCGATCCGCCGCGCCGTCTCCACAAACCCCAGTGCATCCCACAACTCAAACGGACCCAGTTTGTGCGCGTAGCCCCACCGCATCGCCCGGTCGATCTCCACAATGCGGTCGCTGATCTCCGGAACCATCGACGCCGCATAGGCCACATAATCCCGGAACAGCTTCCACAAAAACACGCCCACACGGTCTGAACCCGCCACCAGAGTCCGTAGCCGCGCACCCAGATCCTCGATCTGCCGCGCCTGTTCCACACTCTCGAAACGCACCTTGCGCGCCGGATGGTACTCCAGGGTCTTCCAGTCAATCGCGTGAATCTCCTTCTTCGGTCCCACACGCTTGTAGAAGCCCTGCCCCGTCTTTTCCCCCAGCCACTTCCGCTCCACCATCTGCGTCAGAATCGTATTCGGCACGAAGCGCTCACGCCACGGATCGTGCGGCACCGCATCGTACAGATTCCGGTTCACCAGGTACATCACATCCACGCCGACAATGTCCAGCAACCGGTAGGACGCGCTATTGGGGAGCCCGATCAGCCCGCCCGTAATCGCATCCACTTCCTCAATCGTCCAATCGTCTTCGAGCGTGATCTTGCCGATTGTCGATCCGAAAAAGCTTCCCAGCCGGTTGGCGATGAAATTCGGAGTGTCCTTGCACGGCACGACGCCTTTGCCCAGCCGCCGGTCGCAAAACTCGGCCACGAACGAAAGCACATCCGCCTTCGTCTCCGGCCCTGGAATTAACTCCATCAAATGCAGATACCGCGGCGGATTGAAAAAATGCGTCCCCAGAAAATGCGCCCGGAACCCGTCGCTAAACCCTTCGGCAATCCGCCGCAACGGGATGCCGCTGGTGTTCGTCGAAACAATAGAGTCCGGACGCCGCAGCGCTTCCACCTTGCGCCACAACGCGCGCTTGGCTTCCAGATCCTCCACCACGGCTTCCATGATCCAATCGCACTCGCCGACGCGCCCCAGATCGTCCTCAAAATTTCCCGGCCTGACCAGTCGCGCCACCGCATCCGTAAAGAAGCCCGCCGGCTTCTGTTTCAGCGCGGTCTCGATGCCTTTCTTCGCCGCCGCGTTCCGGTCCGGCGCGCCGGCAATGACAATGTCTAGCAAATCCACCGGAATCCCGGCGTTGGCAAAGTGCGCGGCAATGCGCGCGCCCATGGTTCCGGCCCCTAACACAGCGGCCCGGCGGAGTGGTCTCATTCAAAACGTCCTGTTTGCGGTAGTTCGCATCGAAGACGCAGGATACGATGTGTGCGTCAACAATACACTCGATTATATGATGGTTGCTTAAGGCATGGGTGCATCCAATGCGAACGTTGCGAGTGTGAGGATTCCTTCCTGGCTGGGACCAGCCATCGTCTACGCCATCTCTATCGCCTGCCTCTATTGGGTCTACCGCGATTTCAACTGGCACGATGAACTCCCTCGCCTCCGCAACATCCACTGGCTCTGGATTTTCCTCGCGGTCACCACGGACATCCTCGTCTACGTTACGCAGGCTTGGCGTTGGAACCTGCTCCTCAGCCCCATCGTCAACGTCCCCCTCGGCCGCAGCGTACAGGCTATCTACATCGGCCTCTTCGCCAACGAACTGCTCCCTCTCCGCAGCGGCGAAGCCATCCGCTGCTACCTCCAGGCCCACTGGAGTAAAATCAGCTTCCCCGTCGCCGTCTCCAGCGCCCTCATTGAGCGTTTGCTCGACGGCATCTGGCTCATCCTCGCCTTCTTCCTCACAACCTTGTTCGTCAAGGTCGACGCCAATCTCAAATACGGCGCCGGAGTCCTCGCCGCGATCGTCGCCACTCTTGGTGTCCTGCTCGCCTTCGCCGTCCACCGCCGCGATGAATCCGCCGATATCCTCGCCCGCTATTCCTGGCTCAAAGTCCTCCGCCACCTCATCGAAGGCCTTCACGCCATGGGCCAATCGCGATCCTTCTTCGCCGCCGCCAGCGCCAGCTTCCTCTACCTCGCCCTGCAAGCCGTCCCCATCTTCGCCATGATCCGCGGCTACGGCCTCGAACTATCCTTCGGCCATGCCATATGCGTGCTGGTCGTCCTTCGTCTTGGCACAGTGATCCCCGGCCCCCCGGGCAACATCGGCCTCTTCAATGCCTTCGCTGCCGCCGGACTCATGATGCTCGGCGTCGACCGCCAAACCGCCAAGGGCCTCTCCGGCGTCATGTTCTTCATCATCACCGTCCCCCTTCTCATCGCTGGATGCGTCGCCGTTGCCATGACCGGCCTCAAACTCCGCGACCTCCAGCGCAAAGC
>CAYOBO010000200.1:4060-6910 GCA_964402295.1 uncultured Candidatus Solibacter sp.
GTCCGCACGCTCATCTTGTCCGGCCCATCCGATGTAATCGCCGGCTTGTCCCAGCGTGCTTCCGGATTGGCCAGCAGCGGACGAAGGCTCCGCCCTTCCAACTCTTTCCGCGCCGGCAGCCCGCACAAGTCGGCCAGCGTGGGATACACATCCAGCAACTCCACCGTTCGCCCGCACACGCCACCCGCCTGAGATACCCCCGGCGCGCGCATCAGCAGCACTACCCGGCAAGACCGCTCCCATAAGGTGAACTTCCGCCACTGCTGCTTCTCCCCCAATTGCCAGCCATGGTCGGACCACAACACCACAATCGTGTTGTCCTTGTTCGGCCCCGCTTCTAGCGCCTCCAGCACCCGCCCCACATTTGCATCGGAATAATGGATGCACGCCAGGTAACTCGCCACCGCCCGTTTCCATTGCCCCGTCGACGTGACGTTGTCATGATCCCGCAGGCTGCGAATCGCCGACTTCGGCACATCCGCCAGATCGTTCTCCAGAACGTCCGGCAGCCGGATGCTCTCCTCCGGGAATTTGTCGAAGTACTTCTTCGGCGCATACCACGGCAGATGCGGGCGGTAAAATCCGCAAGCCAGAAAGAAGGGCCGGTCATGCTTGCGCCGCAGAAACTCGCCTGCCCACAGCGCCAGCCGCGTATCCGCCGTGTCCTCGTCCTTCACGTCCAGCGGACTCCAATCGAAATGCCCCGCGTTCGGAATCCGGTTCACCGGCGTCCGCTCCGGATGTAGAAAACCCTCGAAATTGTAGTAGGCCTGCCAGGAAGCCGCTTCGTTCTGGCTCCCGTGAAAGATTTTGCCCCCGCCTAGCACCGCATAGCCGTTGCGGGCGAAATGCTGCGGCAGCGTTACTGCCTCCCCAGCCCCATCCCGCCACACGTCGTTGTTGCCATACACACCCGTCGTCGAAGGCCGCAGCCCCGTCATCAGACTCGCCCGCGATGGGTTGCACATCGGCGCCTGGCAATACGCGCGCCGGAACGTCACTCCGCTCTTCGCCAATCCGTCGATGTTCGGAGTCACCGTCTGGCTGTGCCCCGCCAGCGCTCCCACCCAATCGTTCAAATCATCCACCGCCAGAAACAGCACGTTCGGCTTTCGCCCTTGCTGCGCGGATGCCCCAACCAGTGCGCTCAGCCCGCCGGCAAACAGATCCCGTCTCGTCAGTCGCAATTCCGTCTCGCTCCTCGCCCCAGCATACAGCAGATCATCGTCTTCCCACCCAATAACCTCCTCCCCGTAACGCTTCCCCCAGTCCCCCGCGTCCATTGATATAGTATTCTGAGATTGAGCGAATTCCGCCCCGAAACGTTAGAGATTGGAGATCCACCGATGTATCCCATGTTCCGCAGAATGATCTGGTTCCCGGCCGTGTTGCTGTTTGTCGCCGGTATGGCGATGGCGCAGACCGGCGCGATTGAAGGCGATGTCAAGGGCGAAGATGGGAAGATGGTGCCCAAAGGCGACTGCAAAAAAGGGATTGGCGTCTGCATCAAAATCGAGCGTACCGACATCAAAGGAAACTACCAGACCGCCACGGACAAAAAGGGCCACTACTTCCACGCGGGTCTACCGCTCGGCACCTACAACGTCACCCTCACCGTCGACGGGAAGGAACGCGACTCCGTCAAGGGCGTTCGCACTCGCCTCGGCGACCCCGTCCCCGTCAACTTCGACCTCGCCGCGATGCGCCAGAAGCAGGAGGCCATGACCAAAGCTGCGGAAACCGGCCAGCTCACCAAAGAGCAAACCCGTGAAATGAGTGCCGAACAGCGCGCCGCCGTCGAAAAGGCGATGAAGGAACGCCAGCAGGCCATGGCCAAGAATAAGGAATTGAACGACGCCTTCAACGCTGGGATGGAAGCCCTGAAGACCAAGCAGTACGACGCCGCCATCGCCGCTTTCGAAAAGGCATCCACTATCGATCCCAAGCAGCACGTCATCTGGGCGCAACTCGCCGAATCCTACATCGGCCTGTCCGCAACCAAGACCGGTCAGGAACAGACCGATATCCAGGCCAAGGGGCTCGAAGCTTACGGCAAAGCGCTCGAACTCAAGCCCGACGACGCCGCCTACCACAACAACTATGCGCTCGCCTTGGCCAAAGCCAAGAAATTCGACGAAGCCCAAGCCGAACTCACCAAGGCCGCTGAAATCGATCCCCCCAACGCGGGCCGTTATTTCTACAACCTCGGCGCCGTGCTCGTCAACACCGGCCAGACCGAACCCGCCGGCAATGCCTTCAAGATGGCCATCGAGAAGGATCCCAACTACGCCGACGCCCAGTATCAATACGGTGTATACCTGCTGTCGAAGGCCACCACCACCGCCGACGGCAAAGTCGTGCCGCCTCCCGGTACCAAGGAAGCCTTCGCCAAGTACATCGAACTCAAGCCCGATGGCCCCTTCGCCGAATCCGCCAAGGGCATGATCGCTACCCTCGATGCCACCGTACAGACCGAGTTCACCAACCCTGATGCATTGAAGAAGCAGCAGAAAAAGTCCAAGAAAAAGTAAGTGGTCCGAGCCTTCATCTACGCGCTGATTAGCATCGTCGCCATCTCGTTCCTCCGGATGGTGATCGGAATCATCACCAAAGGCTTCTCCGATCTCATGAAAGAGGAAGCAGAGGCTTCGCGTCCCCAACAAGCCTCCGCTTCCTCCTCCAAATCCACCAAACCCCCACCCACTCGCGGCGAACTGAAAGCCTGTCACGCCTGCGGCACCTATGTCGTCGCCAGTCAGGCGCTCACCGCCTCCTCCAAAGGGGAAACCGTCTACTACTGTTCGCAGGAATGCAAGGCGCGCAACGCAGCCTGACAGGCCGCAACGCCGC
>CAYOBO010000201.1:0-6709 GCA_964402295.1 uncultured Candidatus Solibacter sp.
GTGGTGAAGCTGCTCGATTTCGGCATCGCGAAAATCCTCACCGCGCCCACCGGCGAGCCCGCGCTAACGCGCGCCACCGACCGCGTCATGACGCCCGAGTACGCCAGCCCCGAACAGGTGCGCGGCGAACCGGTTACCACGGCCACGGACGTCTACGCTCTCGGCGTGCTGCTTTACGAACTGCTCACCGGCCGCCGTCCCTTCCGCCTGGAAAACACCACCGCCGCCGAGGCCGAACGCATCATCTGCGAATGGGAGCCCGACAAGCCCAGCACCGTCGTGGCGGCCACGGCGCGCCAAGGCCACGCTTTGCGCAACGAGCTTTCCGGAGACCTTGACAACATCGTCCGCATGGCGATGCGCAAGGAAGCCGCGAGGCGCTATCCGTCGGCCGGCGCGCTGGCCGAGGACATCCGCCGCTACCTCGATGGCTTTCCCGTCGTCGCCGCCCCGGACTCCTTTCACTACCGCGCCGGCAAGTTCGTGCGCCGCCACAAGGCCGCCGTGGCCATGGCCACTCTCGTCGCCATGCTCATTGTCGGCTTCGGCATCGGCATGGGAGTGCTCGCCCGGCGCGCCCAACGCGAGCGCGACACCGCCGAGCAAGTCTCGCAATTCATGATGGACCTGTTCGCGGTCGCCGATCCGGAACGCGCCCGCGGGCGCGAAGTCACGGCCCGCGAAGTGCTGGACCGCAGCGCCGCGAAACTGCGCGAACTCGATAACCAACCGGTTATTCAGGCCCGCCTCCTCGACCACATGGGCCGGATCTACGAAAACCTCGGACTCTATGACCAATCGGCATCGCTGCTCGAGCGGGCCGTTGCCTTGCGGCGCAAAATGGCGGATCGCGACGACGCCGCGCTGGCTGCCTCGCTCAAATCGCTGGCCGAACTGCGGCGCCGCAAATCCGATTTCGCCGGCGCCGAGAAACTGGCCCGCGAGTCTCTCGCCATCCGTATCCGCCTTCACGGGGAACGCCATTTCGATGTCGCCGAATCGCTCAATACGTTGGCCTTGACACTCGATGAGGCCGGCCGGCCCAAGGATGCCGAACCCTATTTCCGCCGCCTGCTGGCCATGCGCGACGTGCTCCGCACCAACGATCCGAATCAGCACCTGGAAACCGCTGTCCTCAGCAACCTCGGTGGAACACTCCGCGCGCAGAACCGCTTCGAGGAGGCCGAAAAGTATCTGCGTGAGTGCGTCGACATCCGCCGCAAAACGCTAAAGGGCGATCACCCGCGCCTCGCCTTGGTTTTATCCAAATTGGGCGCCGTGCTCACCGATGCCGGACGCTTTCGCGATGCCGAACCACTCTTGCGCGAAGGCTTGGCGATGCGCCAGCGGATCTACGGCGATAAACATCCCGACGTGGCCACTGCCTTCAGCAATCTCGCCCATGCGCAGGTCGGCCTGGGCCTTCTTCCGGAAGCCGAACAGAACTACCGGCAGGCATTGGCCATCGACCGCAACATCTACGGAAACCAGCATCGTAGCGTGGCCACCGACCTCCGCAATCTGGCCTCACTTCTCCGCAAACAGGGTAAGGACAGCGAAGCCGAGCCGCTGCTCCGGGATAGCTTGCAAATCAACAGAAAGCACGCCCCGCCCGGGCATCCTTCCATTTCTTTCGCCCTTTTCTATCTCGGCGCTCTGCTCAACGATACCGGACGCGCCCGCGAAGCCGAACCGTTGCTGCGCGAGGCCTCTCAGATCCGACACGAGCGCTTCGCCCACACACCTTGGATGGTGGCCCTGGTCGACGCCGAACTCGCCGGCGCCCTGATTCGTTCCGGCCGCGCAGCCGAGGGCCGACCTCTTCTCGAGGCAAGCCTAGCCACACTGCGCGAGGCCCGCGGGCCCACAGCCGCCGAAACCCGTCAGGCCGAGCGATTCCTCTCTGCCCCAAAAATCGAATCACCGGTGAAGTGATCCGCCAACCCTTGGCTACACGGGTGATCAGCGCGCCCATCCCGCGCGATTCCACCACAGCAGTTCTCCGCAGCTAACTGGACGATGGTTGAAGATACCTTCGTTGCGTTGGGCCGGAGCCGCGGCCGGCCGGTGGTAGAATAACGGTGTCGAACCTCATGGTTTCCCGCCGCGGCTTCCTCTCCCTGGCAACTGCGTTACCGGCGGCCCCACAAGCTGCTCGTTTAGCAGGGCGGCGGCGCCCCAACTTTCTCTTTTTCTTTCCCGACCAGCTCCGCCCCGATTGGATTCTGCCCCGTAAAGATTTGCCACTCGAAACGCCGCATCTCACGGCGCTGGCGAAGACCGGCATGCGCTTCAGCCGTACGATGGTGGCATCCCCGCTGTGCGCTCCGTCGCGCGCCTGTCTTGCCACGGGCCGCGAGTACCACCGCTGCGGGGTCCGCAACAACGGCCAGGATCTCCCACTCGATTACCCCACCTTCTATCAGTCCTTACGCGAATCCGGCTACCACGTCATGGGATGCGGCAAGTTCGACCTGCACAAAGCCACTCTCGACTGGGGGATCGATGGCCGCCGCTTCCTGCCCGAATGGGGCTTCTCCGATGGCATCGACAACGCCGGAAAAATGGATGCCATCGCGAGCGGCGCCACGGAAGCCCGCGACCCTTACATGGCCTTCCTTCATCGCCGCGGACTCGCCACCGCCCACGTCGAGGATTTCCGCCGCCGAACGGGACTCAACAGCTACCTCCACACCGAACCCACCTCCCTGCCCGAGGACGCCTATTGCGACAACTGGATCGCCACCAAAGGCCTGGAACTGCTGCGCCGAGCCCCCGCCGGCAAACCCTGGTTCTTGCAGGTGAACTTCACCGGACCGCACAACCCCGTCGATATCACCCGCCGCATGGAACGCACCGTCCGCCGCCGCCAGTTCCCTGAGCCGGACGACTACGAAGAGCACACCGTGGCAAAGCACGTCGCGATCCGGCAAAACTACTCCGCCATGGTGGAAAACATTGACCGCTGGCTCGGCATCTACACAGAAGAGTTGCGCCGCCGCGGCGAATTGGAAAACACCATCATCGTCTTCAGCAGCGACCACGGCGAGATGCTGGGCGATCACGACCGATGGGGAAAGAGCGTCCCGTACCTGCCTTCGGTCAATGTTCCCTTACTGGTGTCGGGTCCGGGCATTGCCTCGGGTATCACCTCCGATGCCCTCGTCAGCCACTACGATCTCGCCGCAACCTTCCTCGATTTCGCCGCCGCGCCTCGCCTCCCCGACGCCAACAGCCTTTCTCTGCGCCCCTTGCTGGAGCGTCAGGCCACAACCCACCGCGAATATTTGCTCTCGGGCCTCGACCGCTGGCAGTTGGTCTACGATGGCCGCTACAAACTCATCCGTGGCTTTGAAACCGAACCGCCGGCGAAAGGCAAACCCCGTACCGAACCGAAACCCATCCTCTTCGACCTGAAACTGGATCCTGGCGAAACCTCGAACATCGCCCGCGCCGCCCAGCACCAGGTGGAGCGCCTATCGAAGCTCCTGCTGTAAATCCGTTACGGCAAAGTCCCCCCCAAGAAGCGAATCGGCCCGAACCGCATTCGAGCGGCCCGGGCCGATTGGTGAACTTCGCGCTTCCGATGCAGAAATCAGACAACCGGCTCTGGACGATGCCGGCTCATGTAGTCCGTAATCTGATCTTTAATCTGCAGTTTGAGCTTCTTCAACCGCGCTTCCTCCAACTGTTCGTCTTCGGAGGGGTGCGCTTTGGCTTCCAGTTCATGCACACGCTTCTTCAAGTCCGCGTGCTGTTCCACCAGGTGCCGGAACTCTTCACTGTGCTGCATCAGTTGCGCTTTCAATTCTTCTTGCGTGATCTCCATAGACAGGGTCTCTCCTTCCTGAGATACCACGCCGAGTCGGGTTGTTCTTTGAGGAAAATCAATGGCTCGGTGGGTGAGAATCATTCGTCTAACATGTGGGCAGGTCACCGAACGGCCTGCCGTCTGAACAAACGGTAACACAGTTACCACGGCAATACAATACAGCCACCGCTGTAGGGGGGTACCATATCAGTTCCCCGCGTTTCCACCCTGTTTCACCAGCTCACTTCGACCAGCGATACACCCTGCCGCGGCAGTCGAAAACGGCTTTCCATCAACCCCTTGCGCGCCTTCACCCACTCCGGCGATCCCACCGTCCGCAACTGCCCCGCCGCCACAAGCGCCATGTACTGTTCCTCCGTTGGCTGCTGTGGCGAACCCATCTGTTTCCACACCGAGTAGGAGTTCGAATGCCGTTCATCCACGCGGTAATGCCGTACCAGCACCCGGTCCACCGCCGGCGGCACCCCGGCCACCGTCAAGACGATCTCTGCCGCCGCCGCGGGCACATCGTCGTCATGATAATGCCACACCATTGTGCGGATCGCGTTCGTCCCGCGCGTCGCCAGCGCACCGATATCCGCACGCCCCTTCACGCCCGATTGCAGCATCTCCGCCACACCCAGCGCCCCGCTCGATTCCGCCTTCACCCGCTCGCCTTGCATCATCCCGAACATCCGGAATACGTTCAACACCGGCTTATCGATCCCGTTGGTCGCCAAATCGCGGAAGCCGTCGAAATAGGGCTGATCCTCAAACTCAAACGCCCACGTCACCGCCCCTACGAAATTCACCCCATGCTTCGCCGCCAGTTCCAGTTTGCGTGCAAACGTCGCCGCCGTGTAACTGGAATACATCGTCCCGTTCCGATAAGCATTCTGCGGATTGAACCGCACCGAACACGCCGCGCATCCTTCCGGATCCGACTCCCCGATAATCACCGGCAGCGCCTTCAGCGTCGGAAACGAGGCCACAATCTCAAATCCCTTGTCGATGTCGCGCAGTTGAAACTCGCAGCCCATGCGCACGTGCCCATCCACAACCTTCGGCCGGCCCTTGGCATGGAAGGTAATGTAGTCGATCGGCGATCCCGTCTTTCCTGTGGCGTAATTCTTCCCGCTCACCACATGCTGTAAGAAATCGCGCAGGAACTTCGCCGCTTGTTCGCTTCCCGGCCCCGTACTCGTCGGTCCCCCGACGCGAATCGCCGGCAGGGCCCGCTTGATGGCGTCCACCGTGTAGTCGTACAGCTTGTGATACTCCTCGGGCGTGCCCTGCCAGTAGGCGATGTTCGGTTCGTTCCACACTTCCCAATACCAAGTGGCCACCTCATCGCGCCCATAACGATCCACCGAATGCCGCACCCACGCATACACCAGTTCCGCCCATTTCCGATAATCCTTGGGCGGGTGCGCCCACCCCGTATAAATGTTGTTGTACGGCTGCGATGGGTCCCAACGATGCCGGTACGGCTGCGGCTTCACCGACAGCGCTTCCGGCATGAACCCCACCTCGATCATTGGCTTCATCCCGCGCTCGACATATGTATCGACAATACGGTCGACAATGGTCCAGTCGTATATGGCATTACCGAGTGCGTCTTCGGTGTAAGCATTCGTTGAGCCCCACTTGAGCGCCGCCACCCCATCGCCCGTATTCAGCATGTTGTGCGCCCGCACGTGCACCGGCAAGGGACTGAGCGCCGCCAGTTCACTCAGCAGCTTTCTCCCGTCCTTCATGTAGGTGTAATTCGGCTCATCGTAGCCGAAGAAGGAGTACACCGGACGCATCGGCCCCATCCGCGCATCGGCGTCGACGCGCACACTCACCGTCTCCTGCGCCATCGCAGGCCAGAGCGCGAAGAGAAACAGCAACTTCATCCCACGGGGCTGTGATTCTTATGATTGCACGCCGGAAATTCGGACAGCGCCACATTCACGTCGCGGCCGATATCCTGCCTCCAGTGATACGCCGAGTAGTGATACGCCTCAATCGTCAGCCGCTTCAGCAGCGTGAAAAAGCGGCCCAACTCATCCGTGCGAGCCCCTTCATTCACCGCCATCGCGGCCACAATCTCGTCCTGCTGCGCGCGGCTGAGCGAAGCGAAGGGCTTGGCGAACCGCTTCTTCGCATCCGCCTCCACTGCCGCCAAGCCGCGCCGGAACGCCTGCTGCTGAGCCGCCTCGCCGTATTGCAGCACAAGGTCGATATACCGCACCGTCCCCGCCTGTTCCGCCCCGGGCAGGATGATTTCCCCCAGCCGCACGGTAACGTGCGCCTCGGCCGGCGTGAAAAACTTCGGCAAAAACGGAGCATTCGGCTGAAACGCCGCCATCCCCAATATTGGAAATACGTCGCGCCGCTCCATCGCTACAGCGCTCCTTTCTTGGCTTGTGCCGCCAGGTAATCGCTCATCCGCCAACTCAGCGCCGCAATCGTCAGCACCGGATTCTTTTCCGGATACCAGGGAAACACAGATCCATCGGCGATAAACAGATTCTTCACGTCGTGACTTTGGCTGTGCTCGTTCACCACCGACGTCTTCGCATCCTTGCCCATCCGCGCCGTCCCCACCCAGTGGTTGTAATCGATCACCATGTTCTGCGGAGTAATCGCCGCCGGCTTCGAGACCACCTTTCCGCCTCCGGCCTCGATAATCATCGAGCATTTCTCCACCGCATCCTTCGCCATGTTCAAATCGTTCTGTTCATAATGGAGATGCACGCGGGGCAGCGGCAGCCCGTATTTGTCCTTCCGCGTAGCGTCGAGATCCACCATCTTGCGCGGCGATTGCAGCAGCGTCCCCTGCATATTCATCCCCGCATGCAGGAGGTTCTGTTCAATCAGTTCCTGCTTCATCTTCGCCCCGTATCCCGGCAC
>CAYOBO010000202.1:0-1117 GCA_964402295.1 uncultured Candidatus Solibacter sp.
CCCGGCATTCCGCTCATGCGCGATGAGAACGTCATCGAATCCGAGCCCGATCAAACGCAGCTCACGCCGCGCTATACCGCCGAAGCCGCCAACTTCATCCGCAAATCCGCCGCCGCAAGGAAGCCGTTCTTCCTCTATTTCGCGCATACGTTCCCGCACGTGCCGCTCTTTGCCAGCGCGCGCTTCCGCGGCAAAAGTAAACGCGGACTATACGGCGATACCGTGGAGGAGCTCGACTGGTCCGTCGGCGAAATACTCAGCCTGCTTGCCGAACTGAAGATCGAAGAGAATACCCTGGTGCTGTTCAGCTCCGACAACGGCGGCGCGGTAAACCTCGGCGAGCACGGCGGCTCGAACGGAGCGCTCAGGGAAGGGAAGGCCACCACCTGGGAAGGCGGCATGCGCGAGCCCTTCATCGCCAAGTGGAAAGGCCGCATCAAACCGGGCCAAGTCTCCACTGCCGTAGCCTCCACGCTCGACCTCTTCCCCACGCTCGCTCATCTCACCGGCGGCCTGCCGAAGGAAAACCCCAAGCTCGATGGCGCCGATCTCGCCCCGCTGCTCTGGGGCGGCGGCATGCGCCAACAACCGGACTTCTTCTACTACAACGCCGGCCGCCTCCGAGCCATCCGCCGCGGACCCTGGAAGCTGCACCGGAACGGTGAGAACTGGGAACTGTACAACGTCGAAACCGACATCGCCGAGCGCTTCAACGTCGCCGCCTCGCACTCCGACATCGTCACCCAACTGAAGGAAGCCATCGCCGCGCAGGAGGCCAGTTTCACCCCCGCCGAAACGCAACGCTAGGTGGACTTGTGGCGCACGCCCGCAGCGTGCCCTACCCCGCGCCACGCGCCCCTATCCAGCGCACAGGGAATCTGGTTCCCATCGCATTCACCAACTTCTCATCGCAGGTCAACATAGGTGCGGATAGGGACAATCCCAGCGCAACATAGATGCAGTCATAGGCGCTGCGATGATACGTGGCTGCCAAAGCGAACGCATCCGCAAGCAAATGCTGCGAGCCCGTCGACCGCAGATTCATTTGCGCGATCCGGTCCAGTGCTTTCTCCGCCGCATCCGTTCGATAGCCCGCAAACCGGACGAGCTTCCAAAG
>CAYOBO010000202.1:1217-6527 GCA_964402295.1 uncultured Candidatus Solibacter sp.
CTCCGATTCCGTCGGCACCGCGTCCTTCAGAATGCTCAGCACCTCCGCCGCAATGGAACTGCGCCGGTTTTTGGCCGATGCCCGCAGGGCTTCGTACAACTCCTCCGGCACATTTTCCACGTATAGGGTCGCCATAGGGGTGTCCTAGGCCGAGACTAGCGCACCCTCAATCTCCCGTCGCCGGCTTCGCCCCCGCCACAAGCACCGCATCATCCTTCCCCTCGTGCTTCGGCAACAGGGCGATCGCCACCGCGCCGATGAACGCCATGGCGAACACGGCCATCATCGCCTGATCGTAGCTGCCCATGCTCTGCCGCAGCTTGGCAATCACCCACGGGAACCACGTCTGCCCGATGGTATCCGTCGGCAGAATGATCGCCATCGCCCGCGCCAGCGTATTCACGCCGAACACATCGGCGGCCATCAGCGGAATCAACATATAATCCGCACCCATGCCGAAGCCAAACAGAATCGCAAACAGATACAGGCTGGCGGTATCGTTGGGCCGCACCATCAGCAGCAGGGGAATGGTCGCCGCTACAAGGAAATAGGTCGCTGTCATGACGTACTTCTTCGGATAGCGGTCCGCCAGCCAGCCGATCAGCAAACGGCCCGCGATGCTCGACCAGAGAATCGCCGCCGAAGCCGCCGCCCAAGCCGCGTCGCGCGCCGCCTGGTCCTTGAACCCCTGGTCTTCGAACACAAACTTCATGTGCTGATTCACAGACCCGATCGAGCCGATGGAACACGCCGAGCCGATTACCAACAGCCAGAACGCCAGCCGTCTCGTGAGATGGCTGAACGGCAGCGGTTCCGCCTTGCTGTCGGCCGCCGCCACCGCCGCGCCATCGGCATTCTGCCCGATGTCCGACGGCTTATTCTTGATGAACAACAGTGTGATGGGCCACACCAGCAGCACAATCCCGCCCAGCGCCAGCAGACACGTCCGGAAGTCCGACGCCGCTGTGATCCACTTCACGACGTAGGCGCCCAGCGAGCCCACGAAGCCCACGCCCACGTAGGTAATCCCCATGGCGAGGCTGCGGTTCTTCTTGAACCATTGCGAAATCAGCACCTGGTGCGGAATCGGCCCCGAGAAGATATAGCCGATCGTGTATACAAACCAAAGCCCGTAATAGACGTTGAGATTACTGCCCATCTGGCTGAAACCCGCAAAGGCCAGCGCGGTCATCGATGAGCCGATGAGCAACAGGGTCTTCGGCGGAAAGCGGTGCACCAGAATCGGTCCCACCCACAACGTGAACAAGGCGGCCAGCGGGAAGCCGAGCGTAATATCCGGCTTTGTCCAGTTGTATTCCTTCGCATAGTAATCGTAAAAGAAGGGCATGTTGTAGTACGGCAGACCCGTGGAGAGTCCAAAGGTGCACACGGCCGCGGCTACGATGAACCAGCCGTAAAACTTTTTGGGCATACGGGTCTTTATACCATATCTAACCCCTGCCTCTCGCGTTCTTCTTATCCATCCAATGTGCAGGCGCTGATGCTATGCTGAAACCAGGATCGGTTTTGCAGGGTCTAATCGGTATCGCTCCCACTTCGTGGGTACAAAAGAGGTTAGTTATGAAAAAAGCCTATGTCGCGCTTTTTATTTGGAGCGCGTGTGCGTTCGCACAGGAATTTCGTTCCACCATTTCCGGCCGCGTGATGGATCCCAGTGGCTCCGCCGTCGCCGGCGCCAAGGTCGTAGTCACGGAGAAGAACACCGGGGCCAAGTCGGAAACCACGTCCGGGGCCGAAGGTGAGTATTCCCTTCCATTCCTCCCGCCCGGTCCGTATACGCTCACCGCGGAAGCGGGCGGTTTCAAGAAGTACGTTCAGGAAGGGCTGAACGTCGGCACCAACCAGCGTATTGCCATCGATATTGCGCTACAGTTGGGCAACCAGGTTGAATCGGTGACCGTGTCGGCCGATGCAGCCATGCTTCAAACCGCCACGGCGTCGGTAGGCCAGGTCATCGGAAGAAACGAGATTGAAGTGCTGCCCATGAACGGGCGCACGCCACTCACGCTGGCGCAACTGTCCTACGGCGTCACGCCCTCCTCCGACCCCCGCTTCACGCGGCCCTTCGACAACGCCGGCCCGTCGGGCTTCTCCATGGGCGGCGGCCAGGCACAGACCAACGAGCTGCTGCTCGATGGTTCTCCCGACATGACCAAGAACCGGCGCGTTGCCTACAATCCTCCCGTCGACGCCGTGCAGGAAATCAAGGTGGAAGCCTTCCAGCCCGATGCCGCCTATGGCAACACCGGTGGCGGCACGGTGAACGTCACCATGAAGAGTGGCACCAATGATTTCCATGGCTCGCTCTACGAGTTCCACCAGAATCAGCGCCTCAAGGCCACCCCGTTCTTCACCAACGCCGCTCAGCAGACGAAGCCCGTGACCCGCTTCAACCAGTACGGGCTGACCGTCGGCGGCCCGGTGCTGCTGCCCAAGCTCTTCAATGGCCGCAACAAGCTGTTTTTCTTCTTCGGGGCCGAAGGCATCCGCCAATCGGAGCCGGAACCCACTTTCTCCACCGTTCCCACCGCGGCCCAGCGCAATGGCGATTTCTCGCAATTGCTCGCTGTCAATTCCAGCTATCAGATCTACGATCCGATGTCCGGTGTCACCGAAGGTAGCCGCATCCGCCGCCAACCGTTTGCCGGAAACATCATTCCCGGCACGCGTTTGAACGCCGTATCGCGCAACTTCCTCCAGTTCCTGCCCGAGCCAAACACCAGCGGCGCCCCCGACGGCGCCAACAACTACTTCAACAACGCCGTCCGCTCCGACGTGTTCTCCTCCTTTATGGGGCGCCTCGATTTCAACTTCTCCGAGCGCAACAAGATGTTCCTCTCCGGCCGGTACAATGACCGAATCGAGAACCGCGGCAACCGCTTCGGCAACATCGCCACGGGCAACAACCTGCTCCGGCAGAATTGGGGCGTCACCCTCGACGACGTCTACACCGTCACGCCCACTTTCCTCGTCAACACGCGGCTGAACTGGACGCGTTTCGTCGAAGGAAGCATCCGCCCCCACGATGGATTCGATTTCACTTCGCTGGGGCTGCCCGCTTCGCTGCGGGCTGCCAGCACGAAGCTGGTGCTGCCCCGCATCGATTTCGCCGATTTCACCGATATCGGCGACAGCGGCGGCGACCGGACACCGTTCGACAGCTATCAGATCTTCCTTGCCGCCACGAAGCTGGCGGGCAAGCACACGCTCAAATTCGGAACGGATCTGCGTGCGCAGCGCGAGAGCTCGAACGGCTTCGGCAACTCCTCCGGGCTGTATCAGTTCACGGAAAGCTGGACGCGCGGCCCGCTCGACAACTCGCCGGTCGCCCCGCTTGGCCAGGATCTGGCTGCGTTCATGCTCGGCATGCCCACTGGCGGCAGCTTCGATGTCAACGCGCAGCGGACGCAGAGCGCCAAGTACGCCTCCTTCTTCCTCCAGGACGATTTCCGCATGTCGAGCAACCTGACGCTGAATCTGGGGATTCGCTACGAAAAGGAGACCGCCAACATCGAGCGATGGAACCGCGCCGTGCGCGGCTTTGACCGTGCGGCCACGCTCAGCATCACCGCCGCGGCCCGCGCTGCCTACGCCGCAAGCCCGATCGCTCTGCTGCCCGCTTCGCAGTTCAATCCGGTGGGCGGCATCTTGTACGCCGATCCGAATAACCGCTCCCTCTACGGCACACCGAACAACGCCATCAGCCCCCGCTTCGGTTTCTCCTGGTCTCCGAAAGCGCTTGGCGGCAAGACCGTGATCCGCGGCGGCTACGGCCTCTTCTATAACACGGCGGGGACGCAGTTGGCTGTGCAGCAGCCGGGCTTCAGCCAGACCACACCATTGGTGGCGACGCTCAATAACTTCCTGACCCCGGCGGCAACGTTCAGCAATCCATTTCCCAACGGCATCCAGCAGCCCGTGGGCAACGCCAACGGCGTAAATACCTTCCTCGGCCAAAGTGTGCGTTACGTCAATCCGAAACTGGGGCGTTCCTACACCGCGCGTTGGAACTTCAATATCCAGCGCGAACTGGCCTCGAATCTACTTCTGGAACTGGGCTACATGGGTTCGAATGCCAACGGACTCCCCGTGGATCGCGAACTCAACTTCGTTCCCGAACAATTCTTGTCCACCTCGCCGACGCGGGATCAGGCCACCATTAACCGTCTCACAGCCGTCGTGGCCAATCCGTTCCGCGGCCTGTTGCCGGGAACGGGCCTCAACGGCACCACCATCGCCACCGAGAACCTGTTGCGCCAGTTCCCGCAATTCTCCGGCAACGGCGGCGTACGCGAAGACGCCCAGACCCTGGGATACTCCAATTACCACCTGTTCCAGGTCCGTCTGGACAAGCGCTTCGCCAACGGCGTGCAATTCCTCACCAACTTCCAGTGGTCGAAGTTCAACGAAGCGACGGGATATCTCTATCCCTCCGCTCCCCGGCCCGAATACCGCATCGCCGGTGAAGACCGCCCGTTGCGCTTCGTCGGCTCGGGCAACTACGAACTACCCTTTGGCAAGGGCAAAGCGCTCGGGTCCAGCGCCGGCCCCTGGCTCGACCGCCTCATCGGCGGATGGCAGCTCGCGGGCATCCTCAACCTGCAATCGGGCGCGCCCGTTGGCTGGGGCAATGTGATCTACTTCGGCGGCGACCTGAACTGGGACGCCCGCAACCTCAGCCGCGCTTTCGATGTCACCCGCTTTGAACGCTCGGCCGCGCTGCAACTCGACCGCAACGTCCGGACCTTCAACAGCGCCTTCACCGCCTACCGTTCCGATAAGATCTACAACATCGACCTGTCGGTAGTGAAGTCCATCGCCCTCGTTGAGCGGTTCAAGATTCAGTTCCGCGCCGAAACGTTCAACTTCTTCAACCATGCGATCTTCAATGGGCCGAACCTGACGCCGACCAACTCCAACTTCGGCGTCATCACCTCACAAGCCAACCTGCCTCGTACGACGCAACTGGCTTTGCGCGTGACCTTCTAACCACGTTCGCACTCCGGCGGGGGAAGCGGCGTTCACAAGAGCCGCTTTCCCCGTTTTCGACGGCGCCGGCTTCGCGAGCACCAGGTCGAACGTCAGCATCGCATCCCGCCGGGCGCGGGCGAAGGCTGCCCGGTACGTATCGGTCCAGATAGAACCACTTCTGCCCCCATCACTGTCAGCATCCCTTCTGGGCGACGCGGCAAAGAGCCACCTCAGCAGACTCCATCTGACGTCAGGCAAATCGGTCTTCGATTCCGGACCTTCTATCGCTGCCCCGCATGCCGATAGAATATCCCCATG
>CAYOBO010000203.1:0-6099 GCA_964402295.1 uncultured Candidatus Solibacter sp.
GGCTCCCACCGTCGCAGCCGCCGAGCAGGACTTGCACCGCCTGTGATTTTCGGTGATCGCCTGCGCCAGGAGTTCACCGACGGTGGATCTGCCGCGGCCGCGCGGATGTCGGCTTTTGGCTAGCATCTAAGAAAGCCACATGCATACCCGCCGCACCATCCTCCAACTCTCCTTCGCCTTCCAACAACCTAAGCCGCGAGCCGCCATCCTCGCCGCCATGCAACAAGTCATGGGCCCTCTCCCCAATCGCCCCGATGCCCCTCCTGCCACCCGATTCGAGCCACCCATGCACCAACCCACGCACGTCCGTCAAAAACTTCGCTACGAGGCACAACCCAACGACTTCGTCCCTGCCTGGCTGCTCACCCCTAAATCGCCGCCAACCTCGAAGCTCCCCGCCGTACTGTGTCTCCACCAAACCACCCGCATTGGGAAAGACGAGCCCGCCGGACTCGGCGGCAAACCCAACCTCCACTACGCCATGGAGCTCGCCGAACAAGGATTCCTCACCCTTGCCCCCGATTATCCGAACTTCGGCGAATACACCTTCGATCCTTACGCCAACGGCTACTTCTCCGCGACCATGAAAGGCATCTTCAACCACATCCGTGCCATCGACCTGCTCACCTCCCTCCCCAACGTCGATCCCCGCCGTATCGCTGTGTGCGGGCATTCCCTCGGTGGGCACAACTCCTTGTTCGCCGCCGCCTTCGACACGCGCATCCGCTCGGCCGTGACCAGTTGCGGATTCACCGCCTTCGCCAAATACTACAACGGCGATCTCAGCGGTTGGTCGCACAAAGGCTACATGCCCCGCATCGGGGAAATCTACGGCAAGGACCCGGCCCGCATGCCCTTCGACTTTACAGACGTTCTCACGGCGATCGCCCCGCGGGCCATCTTCATCAACGCCCCCACCGGCGATTCGAACTTCGATGTCTCCGGCGTCCTCGATTGTGTGCGCGCCGTATCCAAACATTTTCCCGCCGGCCGCCTCCGGGCCGTCTATCCCGAAGCCGCCCACGACTTTCCTGGCAACATCCGCGCCGAGGCCTACGCATTCCTCAAGAAGATGCTTGCCTGAGGCATCATAGAAGGTCATGGGTCCGCGCATCCTTCTCGTCCTTCCTCAACTCCCCCAAGATCCCTCGAGCGGCGCCGCGCGCACGGCCCAAACTGCCGCCGAAATGGCCCTCGAATCGGGGTTCGAAGTCCATGCCCTCGCCACCACTGCCACCGAGCGCGGCATACACACCGACCCACTCTCCTACCTCCACTCGATGGGACTGCAACCCGAAGTCCGCCCCGCTTCCACGAAGGGCTCACGCGAACTTCGCTTCGAACAACGCGGCATTCGCTATACCCTCCTCGATACCGGACGTTTCGCCGTCACGCAATGGGAGAAGACCCACGGCCGCCAGTTCGATCGTCTCTTCGACGACGCCATCGCATCTTTCGATCCCGACATCCTCTTCACCTACGGCGGCCTTTCCGGCGACATGCGCCGCATCCGCCGGGCCCGCCAGAAAGGTATCCGCGTCGCCTCGTGCGTCTTCAACATGGGCTATCTCCACCGCGAGTTCTTCCTCGAAGTCGACGCCGTCACCACGCCCAGCCACTTCATGGCGCAGCGCTACAAAGAGGCCATCGGCTTCGACACGATCCCGTTGCCCACACCCATCCAGTTCGACGATGTTCTCGCCCCGGAGCGCGATCCGATCTTCGTCACCATGGTCAATCCGTCCGTCGAAAAAGGCCTCTTCTTCTTCGCCCGGCTCGCCGAAGAACTCGGCCGCACCCAACCCAAGATCGCTGTACTTGCCATTGAATCCCGAGGCACCGCCGGACTCGTCGTGAAGGCCGGCCTGCGCGGCGGATTCGACCTCCGCCGCCACGAGAGCATCATGATCTCCCCCGCTGTACCCACACCGCGCGACATCTTCGCCAACACGCGCATGCTTCTGGTTCCATCCGTTTGGGAAGAACCCTCGGGACGCGTCGTCGCCGAAGCACTCGTCAACGCCGTCCCTCCCCTTGTGAGCAATCGCGGAGGACTCGAAGAAAGCTGCAACGGCGCGGGCTTCGTGCTCCCGATTCCCGAAGATCTCACCGTCCATACCACCCGTCCGGTTGCACCCGAAGCGGTCCAGCCCTGGATCGACATGATCGTGCGATTGTGCTTCGACGAAGAGGAATATCAGCGCCAATGCGCCAAAGCCCGGCAGGCCGCGGCCATGTACTCCCGCGAAAGCCTCACCCCGCGCTACGCAGCCTTCTTCCGCCATGTCCTCGAAAAGCCCGGAAAAAAGTGATGGCGCTCCCACACCTCATCACCACCGTCGGCGGCTCCGATGTCGCCATACTCGAGCCCATGCTCCGCTACTACATTTCCCTCGGCATCGAATCCTTCTTCGTCAATCTTCACCTCAACAGCGACGAAGACCCCATCCGCGAAATCGTCGAACAGATCACCCGCCGCTGCGGCGTCCCCATCACCGATACTTACATTGGCCCCTGGCACGACATACAGCAGGAAGCCTACGCCAAGCCCCGCCGCGATTATCCCAACGATTGGTTTCTGCTCGCCGATTGCGACGAGTTCCAGCAGTATGCGGCGCCACTGGCGGACATCGTCGCCGATTGCGAGCGCCACAATTGGGATCATCTCAAAGGCTGCTTCGTCGATCGCATCGCCGCCGATGGCTCATTCCCGGCGCTCGATCCTCAAATGCCCCTCGATAGACAGTTCCCGCTCGGCGCCATGCTGACCTATCCGATCCTCCTCGCCGATCCCCGTAAAGTGACTCTTGTTCGCGGCGCAATCTACGTCGTCCGCGGGCAGCACTACACCTACTCGCCCATGGGCTGCCCGCCGGAAGTACACTTCATCCCCGTCCACCACTTCAAGTGGACCGCCGGGATCGCACAGCGCCTTGCCCGCCGCATCGAGACGATGAAGCGAAACAACGTCGCCCACTGGCCGGAAAGCCAGCGCTTCCTCGATTACATCGAATCCAACGCCGGCTGTATCAACCTCGCCGACGAGCGTCTGCTCGTTGCGCCCTGCCAGCCGTCCTACGCGCACTGGGACGCCATGAAACGGCTCGTACTCTGCTTCCGATAAGCGGCTACTCCCTCTCCAAGTAGATCCCGTAATCGGGCCAGCAGAAGCCATCCGCCCAGCCCCGTCCACGCGACCCGGTGCTGGGAGCGCCCGCCGGCGATGTCCACTGAATCTTCGGATCCAATATCTTCGCAATCAGATCCTTCGAATCGTCCAGATGCGCCCGCGTCGAGGCATCCGTCGTGCGTGCCATCGCCGCCGCCAACTCACCGGACAACTTCTTCAACTCCGCCCGGAAGAACGCCCGCTGATCGTCATTGGCCCGCGCACTGCCATTCAACCGTTCCGCCAGCAGATCCAGATAGCCCCGCTGTAAATTGCGCCGGAAGGCATCCACTTTCACGCCCGGCGAGTAAATCTCCTTCCACAAGCCTTTGCGCAGATCGCCGAGAAAATCCACCGGACGATACGCCTTGACGCCATCGAGCGCTTCCTGCTCCACCATTCGCTGCATGCGCGATGGACTCAGCAGCGAACTCAGCACGCCCATCTGCGCCGTCTTCAATCGCGTGGTCGCCCCGGCGGGCTCGATGCGCCGCAGAATCTCCGGCCGCAGAAACATCGCTGGAGTCGCAAATGCATTCTCATTCAGGAAGCGCACGGCTGCTACTTGTCTCTCCTTCGCCACCGGTACAAAGCGCACGCCGAGCTGCCCGCCATGCTTCTGTTGCGAATCGAACCCGCCCACCAGTTGCGTGACGTGTCCCATCTCGCGGGTCCATTGCCCCAGCACGCGCCCATAGAGCCGCTCCAGATCCTTCCAATCCTCGCCGTCCTTGGTGCCGGCCTCCAGCAAGTAGCCCATGATCTTTTGTAGATTCTTCAACCCCAGCCGAGTTGCTTCCACGGCATCGGCATCGCCCACCGCTTCCGTGTTCTCCCCCGGATCGCTCCCCAACGCATCCGACGTCGAAAAGCGCAGAAACGGCTTTTCGTCCTGCACTTTCGCCCATTCATCCAAGGTCTTCTTTTCATCGTCCGGCGAGTGCGCGCCCGCAATCGGTTTGTAGCCCCACATTGTGGCCCACTTGTCATACGGCCCGATCTTCGGAATCAGATCCGCAACCGCAATCTTATCCTCGGGCTGCGCCACGTAATTGAATCGAGAATAATCCATCAGCGTCGGCGTGTGCCCCATCGTCTTCACCCACTCGGCATTGCGCACCTGGCTCAACGAATATGTGGCGCTGGCCTTCATGTTGTGCTGGAACCCCAAGGTATGTCCCACTTCATGGGCCACCACATAGCGAATCAACTCACTCATCAATTCGTCGGGCAGCGGCAGCTTGCGAGCGCGTTCATCCACCACCGAGGCCTGCGTGAAATACCAGTCCTGCGATAGCTGCATCACGTTGTGGTACATCTGAATGTCCGATTCCAGAATCTCGCCCGTGCGCGGATCGTGAATGTGCGGTCCGCTGGCATTCTCAATCGTCGAAGGCAGCCACCGCACCACGGAATACCGCGCATCCTCCGGCGACCACGTCGGATCATCCTTCGGAGCCTCTCTTGCCAGAATTGCATTTTTGAATCCCGCGGCCTCGAACGCCGGCTGCCAGTCTTCGATGCCCTTTTTCACCGCCGCCACCCACTTTGTCGGCGTGGCCGGATCCACGTAGTAGACAATCGGCTTCACCGGTTCGGAAATCTCCGCCTCCGGATGCTTCTTCTCCAGCCGCCACCGCGTGATATACCGCCGCGATGCCGCCTTGTGCTCCTCCCGCCCGTAGTCGGTATTCGTAATCGAAAAATACCCGACCCGCGGATCGTACAACCGCGGCATCATCGGCTTCTCCGGCAGCCTCACCATGCTGAAGTGCATCACCACCGTGGCGCTCGATCCCTGCATGCCCGATCCGCCAAACCGGCTCGAAGGCGATGGCGACGGCTGCGGTGGACCACCGGAGGAACCAGGCCCGCCCTCGGAGGATGCCGTGTACGTCTGCGTCGCTTCCACCTCAATATTCGTTGGGAACGCCGTGATGCGGTCGAGAAAACTGCGGCTGCCATCCAATGCCCGCGCCCGCAGGCGCGTTCGCGCCGAAAACTCCGGCACATCGGTGGTAAAAAGGCGCGTCACTTCAATCACCGGCGATTTGTCTTTGGCGAACGCCTCGACGTTAAACGCCATCAATATCGAGTTCGTATTTGCCGCTTCCACCGCCTTCGCAATCGGCTGCGTTCCATCCGCCACCACGTCATAGGAAACATGCCGAAGCAGCACGCGGTTGCCCCGCTGCTCCCACTTCACGACGCGGTTGCCCAGCGCTTGCCCGCCGTATCCGACGCCGAGCGTCGTCCGCGCAATCTGGCTCACCCACAGAAACTCCTTTCCCAATTCCTCACGCGGAATCTCGTAGTAATAGCGATTCCGCACCTGGTGCACCTTAAAGACGCCCGGCTGCGATTTCGCTTCCTTCGTGATCACCCGGTCGTAAGGCTTCGGGTCAGGCTCGGCATTACGGCCGCCGGAAGGGGGGCCGCCGCGTTCGCCTCCACCGGGCGTGGTGGACGATGAGGGCTCCTGTGGTGCAGGACGTTCCTGTGAAGACAAGACCCCGGTCAGGGTTGCGAGCAACAAGATGTAACGCATTACTCACACCCTAGCATGGGTGCGCCCGCTTGCAGGGAGAAGGAACCAAGGTCCTAGAGACAATGCGGAAGTGCGAGAGAATGCAAGTCCGCGGCTTATGCGTGTTGGTTGACAGGGCTCAATCGTGCGGCAATATGACCGTCACGGTGTCGGAAATGGAGAGACTTGGTTACGGAGGCCGACTCCACCAAGGAATGTGGAATGGAGCAGTGGATCGCCGGATTCGCTGATCACCGCAAACCCGTCCGAACAAGGTTGTAGCAATGCCGCACGCGGTTGACACAAGCGTTGAGCCATGCCATCCGGATAGAGTATTGCACCCCGTGCTGTCAGCACCGGATTGGATTGCGGGAAATTTTGGAAACGGGTTCGTCCGGCAACA
>CAYOBO010000204.1:0-5984 GCA_964402295.1 uncultured Candidatus Solibacter sp.
TGGCGCTGCGGTCCGGCGTATAAGCGAATTCGGGGCAGGCCGCCGTGGTAGGCACACCCGCGACATCGATGTTATCTTTGGCGGCGAAGGTCAGTCCCTGGAGCGGACCGTTTGGGGCTTCGCGCCGCGGAGTTACCTTGGCGATCCAGATACTCATGCAGCCTCCTGCTCCGGGCGGAAGACAAGCAGTGGCTGTCCAGCCATCACGAAGCCGCCCTTGCGGCATCGCAACTCTTCGACAGTTCCGGCAGTGGGCGCGGTCACCGCAACCTCCATCTTCATTGCCTCCAGAACCACCATTTTTTGGCCCGGCTCGACGCGCTGTCCGGGCTCGACTGCGATGTTCCAGACGCTGGCCGTAACGGGCGAAAACAAGGGCTCACATCCTTCGGGGAGCCCTGTATCGGGCGGTGGGCCGTCATCCTCGTCGGCAGCCTGAATGATTTCCGCATGTCCAGCGGCGGCCCAACGCTCGCGCTCTTCCACGAACGCCGCACGCTGCTGCTTGCGGAACGCTTCTGTCTCGGGCTGGATCGAGTCCAGAAATTTGTGGTACTCGCGAAGGCGGAACGTTTGCTCCTCCGTTCGCAGATGGAAGCGTCCCAGCGGGAAGGAGCGGCGCATCTCCAGCAGATCCTTGGCACTGACCGGGTAGAAACGCAATTGATCGAAAAACCGTAACAGCCATGGTTTGTTTGGCTGGAACTCGCGGGTGCTTTTGTGGGTGTTCCAAACCTGCAATGTACGCCCGACGAATTGATAGCCGCCCGGGCCTTCCATTCCATAGATGCACAGGTACGCGCCGCCGATGCCGACGGCGTTCTCCGGCGTCCACGTGCGCGCGGGATTGTACTTCGTCGTCACCAGGCGGTGCCGAGGATCGACAGGTGTGGCAACGGGCGCGCCGAGATAGACATCGCCGAGGCCCATCACCAGATAGCTGGCATCGAAGAAGAGGCGATACACCTCATCGGTTGAGGCAAGCCCGTTGATGCGGCGGATGAATTCGATGTTGCTGGGACACCAGGGAGCATCGGGGCGAACCGACTGCGTGTAGCGGCGGATGGCTTCCTGCGTTGCGGGATCGTCCCACGACAGCGGCATGTGCACGATGCGCGAAGGCACGCTGATGTCGTCGAGATCGGGGATGGCGCGCTCGGCGGCATCGAGAGCATCGAGCAGTTCCTGGCGCGACAGGCGGCCGTTGTCGTAGTGAATATGCAGCGAGCGGATACCCGGTGTGAGATCGATAAGCCCCGGCAATCGCAGTTTTTCCAATTCGGAGACCAAGGCATGCACCCGGAACCGGAGGTTCAGATCGAGCAGATTCTCGCCGTATTCCAGCAAGAGATACTTGTCACCGGCGGCGCGCACGACGCTCGCCGTGGCGGCTTCGCGCTTCCGCAGCACGGCCGGTTCCTGCCGCGCGGCGGCCGGAAGCGGGGGCAGCGGCGAACGTAGCGTGTGGAGTGCCGCCTCGACTTCCTGCTCCATTGCCTCCGCCTGTTCGAGCGTCAGCCTGCGGAAGCGGACACGATCGCCGGCGTGAAGTTGACCCATCTTCCAGCGCTCGGCGGCAACCACTACCGCCGGGCAAACGAACCCGCCGAGACTGGGGCCGTCCGGCCCGAGCATCACCGGCATGTCGCCGGTAAAGTCGATGGCGCCGACGGAGTAGCCGTTGTCGTGCAGATTGGAGGGGTGCAATCCCGCTTCGCCGCCGTCCTTGCGCGCCCACTCCGGCTTCGGGCCGAGCAAACGCACTCCCGTGCGGTCGGAGTTGTAGTGGACCTTCCAACTGGCGTTGAAGAATGCTTCGATGTCGCCGTCCGTGAAGAAATCCGGTGCGCCGTGTGGCCCGTAAAGAACGCCGATTTCCCACTCGCGCGTGTAGACGGGACGCAACGCAAGCGGGAGTTCCGCCAAGGGCGGATTGTCTGCCGATGCATGCACCGCCAACCGGTCGCCCGCGCGAAGCGCCGAACCGGCGTGTCCGCCGAACTTGCCGAGCATGAACGTGCTCCGGCTCCCCAGGTATTCGGGAACGTCGAATCCACCGCGAATGGCGAGGTAGCCGCGCGATCCTCCGGAAGCCGCGGCGCCGAACTTGAGAACCGAACCGCTCTTCACTTCGAAGGCGCTCCACATTGGGGCAGGCGTGCCATCCACTGTTGCCCCCATGTCAGCGCCGGTGATGGCGATGACGGCGTTCCGATGAAACAGAAGAGTCGGGCCGCTGATGGCCATTTCCAAGCCAGCCGCCCCCGGCGCGTTTCCCGCGAGGCGATTGGCGAAGCGAAACGCGAGCGCATCCATGGGACCGGAGGGCGGAACACCGACGTGCCAGTAGCCGAGCCTGCCGGGATAATCCTGCACGGTGGTTTGTGTGCCGCCATCCAGCACTTCGATGGTGCTCTCCGGAATGGCGATTCGCGAGAGAAAGGCAGTGGAAACGTCTCCTTCTTGAAACGTCGGGTGGGATGCCACGTGGCGCAAGAGATTGAGATTGGTGACAATGCCGCGCAAGGATGTGCCGGCCAGCGCCGATTGCAGCGCGCGCAATGCCTCCCGCCGGCCGCTGCCTTTGACAATCACCTTTGCCAGCAGCGGATCGTAATACGGTGTAACGGCGGTCCCGGCTTCCACCCAGGTTTCGATCCTCGCCTGCGCGGGGAATTGCGCCTCGTGAATCGTACCCGCGCAAGGCTGGTAATTGCGGCCGGGATCCTCGGCGTAAACGCGCACCTGGATGGAATGCCCGTTGGACTGCACGGCTTCCGGGAGTTGGAACGTGCCGTGTGCCTGCCTGATCATCCACTCCACCAGATCGATGCCGGTCACTTCCTCCGTCACTCCATGTTCCACTTGCAGGCGAGTGTTGACTTCGAGGAAGAAGAAGTCGCCGGTGACGCCGTCGTAGATGAACTCCACCGTGCCCGCGGATTCGTAATTCACCTGTTGACAGAGACGCACCGCGGACTCGCACAGCAAGCGCCGCGTTGCGGCGGCAATGCCCGGCGCCGGAGTCTCCTCCACCACTTTCTGATTGCGCCGTTGCAGCGAGCAATCGCGCTCGCCAAGGGCCAGCACGCGGCCCTTGCCATCGCCGAACACTTGAATTTCGATGTGCCGTGCCTGCTGCACGAAGCGCTCCAGATAAATGCCGCCGTCGCGGAAATTCGCTTCGCTCAAGCGGCGCACGGCATCGTAGGAATCGAGCAGTTCGCCATCGTTGTAGCAGATCCGCATTCCGATTCCGCCTCCGCCGGCGGTGCTTTTCAGCATCGCGGGGTAGCCGATGCGCGCGGCTGCCGCTACAGCCTCCGACGCCGAATCCAGCAGTCCGCTGCCGGGCAGCAAGGGAACGCCGCATTGTTGCGCCAGCTCCCGCGCCGTGTGCTTCAGTCCGAAGGCGCGGATGTGACTGGGGCTCGGTCCGATGAACCGGATCCCCGACGCCTGGCACGCCTCGGCAAAGGCGGCGTTTTCACTCAAGAATCCGTAGCCTGGATGAATCGCTTGCGCGCCGGTGCACCTCGCCGCGGCCAGAACCTTATCCACATCGAGATAGCTGCGCGCGGCCTGCGGTTCGCCAAGGCAGACGGCTTCGTCGGCCTGCGCCACATGGAGCGAATCCTCTTCCGCTTCCGAGTAGACGGCAACCGAGCCGATACCCATTCGCCGCAGCGTGCGAATAATGCGGCAGGCGATGACGCCGCGATTGGCGATGAGAACTTTCTGGAACATCAGAAGGCGTCCCAGATCAGTACCTGGATGGGCGTCGGATTGTACGCGTTACAGGGGTTGTTCAGTTGCGGGCAATTGCTGATGAGCACGAGCGTGTCCATTTCCGCGCGCATCTCCACATACTTGCCCGCATCGGAAACGCCGTCTTCGAAGGTCAAGCCGCCTTCCGCCGTCACGGGAACATTCATGAAGAAATTGACGTTGCAGGTGATGTCGCGCTTCTCCATGCCGCGCTCCCGCGCCAGTTTGAGAAACGTGTTCCGGCAGGCGTGCATGTAGCGTTTCTCCAGGGCGTAGCGCACCATGTTGCTTTCCATCGCGCACGCCCCGCCCAAAGTATCGTGGCGGCCGCAGGTGTCGGCGACGATCGTCAGCAGGACCGAACCGCGTTCCGTGAGCAGCTTGGTTCCCGTCGTGAGATAAATGCCCCCCTGCTCGCGTATCGTGCGCTGGGCGCTGTAGCGGTCCGACAAATCCCAAGCGTTGTAGAACAGCGTATCGGCGGCCTGATTGCCGTGCAGATCGACAATGCGGAAGTATTGTCCGGCTTTCAATTCGCCGCCCCAGCCATCGCCGGCGGGGATTACGTCGCAACGAATGGCCCGCGCGGGATCCAGGTTGCTTTCCACAATTCGTTTTGCGCTCATGGTAAATCCCTATAAGAAATAGCGTTCTGTCAAAATAAATCCGCGGACGTTCTCCGGCCGCGAGTTGCGGCAGAAATCGTCGGCGGCCGGAGGTGGAACCCTGCACACGGCAAGTTGCAGCGGTTTCGGCTCGAAGCGCGGATTGGGATCGAGCGGGTGAGGGCAGGAATTGAGAACCACCAGCGTATTCATTTCCGCCCGCAGTTCCACGTAGTCGCCGGCGCGCGAATTTCCAGGAATAAAGGAGAGCAGCCCCTCGGGGTCGGCCACGACTTTGCTGAAGAAGTTGACGTTCGACGACAGATCGCGTTCGCTCAGCCCCCACTTGGCCATCTCGGTGAGGAAGCTGTCGCGGCCGTTCTTTACATAGTCATTGCGCGAGTTCTGATAGCTCGATGGGCCGTAGCGCTTCAGCGCCAGAGCGGCATCGGAGCAGCCGGAAATCGGATCGTGCCATCCCACTGAATCCTCGGTAATGGAACAGAGCACGCGGCCCATGTCGGAGTACAGCACGGAGCCTTTGGTCAGGCGCGCGATGTGTTGCGCCTTCAAGGTATCCGGCATGTTGTAACGCTCCACCGGATTCTCGAAATTGAAAAATAACGCCCCGGCATTGGCGCCGCCTTCGAGATCGGTGATGCGCAGCGCCGTGCCCCGCTTGAGGACATGGGACCACATCGCGCCGGCGGGCAGCAGTTCAGAAAAAAGCACACACTCATCGCGCATGGATTGCGGACCTCCATCGTTCAAAAAAAGACTGGATGATTGCGGGGAGTTCAGGAACGCGGGGGGCCGCAACAAACGTCCATCGCGGTCATGCGCAAGAACACGTGCAGCGCCACGAAGGCTCGGATTCGTACACATCGAAGGCCGCGTGGCATGCCTTCACTATGCCACAGGCCGTTCCGGGAAAGCCATGAAATTCGTGCCGCAAAACGACAAAAACAATTAATCGAAGTCATAAGCGATTTCTGCTGAGTGGGCCGCGAAGGCTCTGCTACAATAAAGAGCCTGAGCCGTCCGGCTCCCCGTTTCCGCGTTTCCCGCCTCGTCTCCGGGTCATTTTCCAAGTCAGAAATCACGCACAAACCACGTTTCCGGCGCCTGCGTCTGCCGCCACAGGAGCTCTATCCGTGACTGTCATGTTCTGGCCGGTGATCGTTTTCATGGCCCTCTCCCTGGCGGTGGGCCTATACACATATACCCAGGTGCGTGGCTCCAGCCACCGCTTCGCCGTTTGCGGAAAAGCAATGCCGTTCTTCATCATCGGTACCGCGCTGTTGGCGCAGGCCGTCGATGGAAACGCAACCCTGGGCAACGTCGCACTCACCTATTCGAGCAGCATCTGGACTGGCTTGATGATTCCCGTCGGCCTGGCCGCGAGCCTGCTCTTCGTGGGGCGGTTTCTGGCGGCGCCCTTGAACCGAATGAACCTGCTGACGCTGCCGGAGTATTTCTTCCGGCGCTACGGCCGCAGCACCGAACTGCTGGTGTCCATCCTCACCATCTGCTGCTTCACCGTGCTGATCGCCGGGAATCTGTCGGCCGTGGCGTGGATTGTGTCCGTGGCCACCGGGTGGAGCTATACGA
>CAYOBO010000205.1:0-5910 GCA_964402295.1 uncultured Candidatus Solibacter sp.
ATGTCGGCGCCGTAACGCAGGCTGTGCGGGCCACGGACTTGGCTCAGGTTGGCCAGCAGCGTGTGCGTCAGGCTGGTGTTGGCGCCGTCGCCGTTGTTCCAGTTGGAAAGCGGCGTGTAGGAGCCCACCTGCACCCTGGGAGCCGGCGCGCGCGAATCATCCACGAGGCTGAGCAGCGCGGGTGAGAAGCCGAGACTTCCGAGACCGATCCCCTCTGTGGCCCGCCGCTCGCCGAATTCGGCAAACGTCAGCCCGTAGCGCAGATTCAGCACCGTGGTCGGGCTGAGGACCAGGACGTCGTCGACGGCCAGTCCTTGCCGCGCTTGCCGGGTATAGAAACGGCCCGCGGGATTGCCGAACCGGTCCTGCGAATTCTCCCATCCGTAGTCGTTGATCCGGAAGAAGAGGCGGTGGTTCTCATGAAAGGTGTGGTCCATACGGCCGAGGTGGGTGTTGTACTCCTGGCGGCGGACGTCGACGTAGAAATGGTTGTTCGTGCCGTCGGTACGGCCGGCCTGATTCGGCGCGGGATACAGGTTGACAAGGTTCTGCCCCACGCGATCCAGCAGCGAGCTGGGAATCCGGTTGCCGGGGAACGGATCGCGCTGGAAGCGTCCGCCGGCAACGGCGCGCGTTGTGAACGGATTGTAGATCTGATAGCGGCTGCCTTGCGGAATCTCGAGCAGCGCCGAGAAGTCGCCTTGGCGCTGAGCCGCCGTGGGCACGGTATTGGTCGTCGGAGTGGGGCGGCCCCACTGGTTGCCCTCATAGGCGTAAAACCAAAAGGTACGGTTGCGCCCGTTGTACGCCTTGGGAATCCAGAGCGGTCCTCCAGCCGACAGACCGTAGCGGTTGTCCTGATAGACGACCTTCTTGGTTCCATTCCGGTTTTCGAACCAGTTGGGTGCGTCGAGCGCCGCGTTCTTGAGCCAGTAACGCAGGTCTCCACGCAGTTCGTTGGAGCCGCTCCGCGTGCTGATATTCACTGTCGCGCCTGAGGTATGGCCGAAGGTCGCATCGTAGGGCGACACCTCCATGCGGAACTCGGAGATGGCGCTCGAGGGCGGAATGAACGCCACACGCGCGTAGCCCTGCCCGCTATCGGCCGCCGTGTTGGTGATGCCGTCGATCTGGAACTCCGTGTTGAAACGCGAGCTGCCCGCTACCGAGATGGTCGACGTGCCTTGCGGCGAGGACGCTTTCAATGCCCGCAGGTTGGTCAGCACCACGACCTGTGGGGTCAGCCGGGTCAGCTCCATCGGGTTTCCACCGCGCTGCGGCAGTTCCTGAAGCCGGCGCTGGTCCATGACCGCGCCGACAGAGGAGGTTGCGGTATCGAGCGGTGGCGCTGCGCTGGTTACCTCCATGGTTTCGGCGACGCTGCCGAGTTCCAGCCGGACCGGGAGGTCGACCGTTTCACCGACCCGCACTTCGATGCCTTCCAACGAGACCTTCTTAAAGCCCGGGTATTCGACGACGATCCGGTACATGCCGGGAATCAGAAACGGAAGGCGGAATCCCCCACCCTCGCCGGTTACAGTCGCCGTGACGACCCCGGTCCCTACGTTCTCCGCTCGTACCTGGGCCCCGGTCACCGTCGCGTCGGACAGATCGGTGACCCGTCCAGTGACGACGCCGCGGGATTCCTGCGCAGCCACTACGAAGGGGAACGCCAGACACGCCATCCCCGCCAACCAGATCTTGTTCCGTTTTCCAGCCATTGAAAACCTCCGCCCTGAATTGCAGCTCATTTCCTTTGCGTAGCACGATGCTCGCGTGTTCCAGCAGTGCTTTCAACGCTTTACAACGGTTGTCGCAACGTGTTGCAAGGTTGCGGGAAGATGTTACAGTGAGCTGTAACGGCAGAGCAGGGAACAATGAAGGCCGAAAACGCTCCCACGACGGAGCAATGCGCGCAAGCGCTACGTGAAGTACTCGAAAGCCAGTCGTTTGCCCGGAGCGACCAACTGAAGCGATTCCTTCGCTACGTCTGCGAACTGGAGATCGCGGGGCGATCGGCCGAGATCAAGGAATACTCGATCGGGGTTGACGCTCTGGGGCGTCCCCCCTCCTATTCGCCCGTCCACGACTCCTCGGTCCGGCGGCGGGCCTTTGAGCTGCGCGCCAAGCTCGAAGAGGTTTATGCCGGGGAACTGGCCGCCAGCGAGGTGCTCATCGAACTGCCCAAGGGCTCCTACGTCCCGGTCTTCCGGTTTCGCGGCGATGGCGGCAACGGCCGCCGGCTCCGCCCGTCCGCCACCATGGCGGCGGCGCTGGCAGTGGGCGTGTTGTTGGGTGGATTGGGGACGCGCCTCCTGTTGAGCGGCAGAGCCGGCCAAGCGCCGGAGGCCATCGTGCGGGAAGCCTGGGGACCTCTCGCCGCGACAGACTCCACCGTGTTGATCTGCGTCGCCACGGGCCTCAATCTGTCGGTTCGTGCGGGCGGGTTCGCGCCGGAAAGCGAGCCGCCCTCCTTTCCCTTACCGCCGGAACTCATGCGATTCTATGAAAAGCTGAATCCCTGGCCGGACGGCGGCACGCTCTACATGCGGCCGGCATCCAATACCACCACCCTCGGCGTAGTGGGGGCCGTCGCGGCAGCGGCGTCCAGTCTGCGCGCGATGGGCGGCCGGTATCAGATCCTGCCCGAGCGGTCAGCCCCTTTGGCGAGTTTCCGTAACCGCAACGTGATCCTCTTGGGCGACCCGCTCCACTCGCTTGCGACCGCCAAACTGCTCGGGCGCGGCCACCTCAGTATCGCGGTGGACCCTTCCACGAACCGCCTGGTGATCCGGGACCGCAGAAAGCCCGCCTCCAGTCCGCCGGCGTTCGCCAGAAGCGAGGGCCGGGCGGCGGACACGGCCGAGGTCTTCGGACTCCTGACCGTCCTTCCCTCCGATGCCGAGCCGGGGCAGCGGCGGCGGACCTTGATTGTGTCCGGTGTCTCGCATGTCGGGATCCAGGGTGCGATGGAGTTCTTCCTCTCGCCGGCCCACCTGCTGGAGTTACGCGACCGCTTCCGCCGCGAAGGTTTGCGCGGCTTTCCCGAAGCCTATCAGCTTGTGGTGCGCTGCACGTCGCACGATAGTTTACCGCTCTCCTGCGGCTATGCCGCGCATGAGGTGCTGGAGCGCTGAACGCCGGGAGGCGCCGGGCCGGGCCGCGGGCCAGGATAGAGCTTTGCCGGCCATCCATGCGACAATAAGAGTTTCCCCTCACAACCTGCATGCCACAAACCCGTAACGACAAAATCCGTAACATCGCCATCATTGCGCACGTGGACCACGGCAAGACGACGCTGGTGGACGCCATGCTCCGCCAGAGCGGCATCTTCCGCGCCAATGAAGAGGTCGCTGACCGCGTCATGGATTCCAATGCGCTGGAACGCGAGCGCGGGATCACGATTCTCGCCAAGACCACCGGCGTGCACTACAAGGGCGTCAAGATCAACATCGTCGATACCCCCGGACACAGCGACTTCGGCGGCGAAGTGGAGCGCGCCCTGACCATGGTGGACGGCGTCATGCTGCTGGTGGACGCCAGCGAAGGACCGCTGCCGCAGACGCGCTACGTGCTGATGAAGGCGCTCGAAGCCGGGCAGCCGCCGATTCTCGTCATTAATAAGATCGACCGTCCGGATGCGCGCATTCAAGAGGTGTTGAACGAAGTTTACGACCTCTTCATCGACCTCGATGCCAAGGAAGACCAACTCGAATTCCCCATCGTCTACACCAACGCAAAGGAAGGGTTTGCCAAGCGCTCCTTGGAGGAGGAATCCACCGATTTGCGCCCGCTGTTTGAGGCGATCCTGGAGCACATTCCCGGGCCGGCGGGCGATCCCGACGGCATCCTTCAGATGCAGGTGGCCAATCTCGATTACTCGGAGTATCTCGGGCGGCTCGCCATTGGCCGTGTCGTCAATGGCACGCTGCGGCTGGGCGATGAAGTGAGCGTGTGCAAGCTGGATGGTTCGGTGCAGCGCACCAAGATCACCAAGCTGTACAGCTTTGAAGGCCTCAAACGCGTGGATGAAACCGTCGCCGTTCCCGGGCAAGTGCTGGCGATCGCCGGTGTGGAAGGCATTACGATCGGCGAAACCGTGTCGCATCCGGAGACGCCGGCCCCGCTGCCTCCGATTCAAATCGACGAGCCCACCATCGCCATGACGTTCACCATCAACAACTCGCCGTTTTCGGGCAGGGAAGGGCAGTTCGTTACGTCGCGCCACCTGCGCGACCGCCTGAACAAAGAGTTGCTCACCAACGTCTCGCTGAAGGTGGAAGAGGCGGGCGGTCCCGACGCTTTCAAAGTGATGGGACGCGGGGAATTGCAACTGGCGATTCTCATTGAAATGATGCGCCGCGAAGGGTATGAGCTACAGGTGGGTAAGCCGGAGATTCTCACGCGCACCATCGACGGCGTGCTGCATGAGCCGCTCGAGTTGCTCACCGTCGATTGCCCCGAGCAATTTGTCGGCGTGGTGATGGAAAAGATGGGCACGCGCAAGGGCAAGATGACGAAGATGGTCAATCATGGCTCGGGACGCGTGCGGTCGGAGTTCAAGGTGCCGTCGCGCGGATTGATCGGTTTGCGCAGCGAGATGTTGACCGATACGAAGGGTACGGCGATCATGAATTCGTTGTTTGCCGGCTTCATCGAGTGGCAGGGTGAAATTCCGATGCGGCCCACGGGGTCGCTGATCGCGGACCGGCCCGGCAAGGCCACCGGCTACGCTATCTTTAATTTGCAGGAGCGCGGGGAGATTTTCATCACGCCGGGCACGGAGGTGTATGAGGGCATGATTGTCGGCGAAAACTCGCGCGACGCCGATCTGAATGTGAACATCGTGAAGGAGAAGAAGCTCACCAACATGCGGTCTTCGACGGCGGATGAAGCGATTCGCCTGGTGCCGCCGCGCCTGCTGAATCTGGAGCAGGCCATCGAGTTCATTCGCGAGGATGAATTCGTGGAAATTACGCCGCAATCCATCCGGTTACGCAAGAAAATCCTGAAAGCCAATCAGCGCTGATGCCGCATTCGATGACAGCAAGGCGGGTCGCCGTTCTCAGCATGGGAATCAGCGCCGCTCTTGCCGCATTGAAGATCGGTGTCGGGTGGCTGGCGGGGTCGACCGCCGTGGTGGCCGATGGTGTGGAAGCCGCGGGCGATGTCGTGTCCTCGGCCGTGGTGTTCTTCGGGCTCGCGCTGGCGGCGCGGCCGCCGGATGAGAATCATCCCTACGGGCATGGGCGCATCGAAACGCTGAGCGGATTCACGGTGGGCGTGATGCTGGCGCTGGTGGGGGCCGGCATCGCCGTTTCCTCCATGCAGAGGCTGTACGTGACGGCATCGCCGCCGCAGGGCTACGCGGTGTACGCGATGATCGTATCCGTGGGGGCGAAAAGCGTGCTGAGCGCCTACAAGTTCCGCGTGGCGAAACGAACCGGCAGCGCCGGACTGCGTGCCGATGCGTGGAACGATTCGGTGGATATTCTTTCGGGCGTGGTGGCGCTGGCGGCGTTGTCGCTCACCTTGCTCGATCCGGCGCGGTTCCTGGCGGCGGATTCGATCGGGGGAATCGTTGTCGGGGCGATCGTGATTTTCCTGGGGCTCACCGTGGTGCGCGACAGCTCGTTGCACTTGATGGACACGATGCCTCCGCCGGCATTGCTCGATGAAGTGCGGCGCTTGACGGTGCAGGTTCCGGGGGCGCTCGGCGTGGAGAAATGCTTCGCACGCAAGACAGGGTTGCAGTATCACGTGGACCTGCACCTGGAAGTGGATCCGGAATTGACGGTGCGGCAATCGCACGATATCGCCACGCTGGTGCGGAAGAGGTTGCAGACGGAACTGGAGTGGGTGGCCGACGTACTGGTGCATGTCGAGCCGCACGGGATGGAGTAATTCAGT
>CAYOBO010000206.1:0-5570 GCA_964402295.1 uncultured Candidatus Solibacter sp.
ATCTTCTTGCATACGGCCAGGCCGATGCCCGTTCCGCCGTGTTTCCGCGTCAGGCTCATGTCCGCCTGGGTGAACGGTTCGAAAATGCGCCCCTGCATCTGCTCCGGTACTCCGATGCCGGTGTCGCTTACTTCGAAGCGGAAATCCGCGCCCTCGGGTGTGTGCTCCTTGCAAACCACGGCCACGCGAATGCTCCCGCGTTGCGTGAACTTGATGGCGTTATTCACCAACTGCGTCAGAACCTGGCTGATGCGCGTCGGATCGCCAAGGTGCAGTTCCCTCGCGGAGGGATCGACGTAAAGCGACATCTGAACCCCCCGGTCCGTGGCCCGGTGATGGTAAGTATTGTAGATTCCCTCCACCAGCGTCCCCGGAACGAACTCCACCCGTTCCACCTCCGTTCCTCCGCCCTCGCCCGGCGCGAATGTCAGCATGTCGTTCATCAGAGCCAGCAGCGAACTCGCCGACTCCTGCGCCATCTGCACACGGCGGTGCTGATCTTCGTTGAGCGCACTGTCCTGAAGAATCGCCAGCATCCCCATCAGCCCGTTCATCGGTGTTCGGATCTCATGGCTGATGTTCGTCAGGAATGCCGTCTTCGTCCGATTGGCCTCCTCGGCGCGCAGCTTCGCCTCTGCCAGATCCGCTGCCTTCTACTTGAGTTCGCCGAACAGCCGCGTCAATTCCTCATTGAGGCGCATCCGCTCCTCCAGCGACTCGCGTATCCCGCGGTAGGATTCCGCCAGTCCCGCGGACAGGATTTCCAGGTTCCTCGCCAGCCCTTCAACCTCTCTGGGCGCCCCGCGCGGCAACTCGATCTGGACCGGCTGCGGCGCATCCATCGGCATGGCCCGCAATTTCTCAATCACCCGTTCGAGCGGGCTGTGAACGAAATACGCGGCCAGATGCACCAGTATCATCGCCAGCAGAATCGCCGCCAGGGTCCACAACGCGGTCTGCCGGTAGCGCGCGGCGATGGCATCCAAAACCTGTGCGGAGGGCCGCAGCAGGATCAGCCGCCAGTTTCTCGATTCCACATCGGCCGAGCCCGACAGGTGAATCTGCCCGTTCTCCAGTTGCTCCAGCCTGTCTTTCCCTACCCGCCCGAGGAACGGCAAGCCCAGGGAACGGCTGGCGAAGATGGTGTTGGCATGGCCATCCAGCAGCAGGGAACGCACGCCCTCGCGCCGCTCCAGGTCTTCGGCCCAGTGCAGGAATTTTTCCAGGTTCAGCGATCCCTCCAATACTCCCGCGAACCGGCCTTGCCCGTCGCGGAGTGGCGCGCTGACGGCAATGATCGGGTCATTGCCGAATCCCTTCCCCCGAAACACATCGGAAACGTACGGCTTCCCCGTAGCCTTCGGCCTCTGGAAATATTCGCGGTCCGTTACCGTAATCCCCAACGCGATGACTCGCTCTCCATCGCGGTCGAACATCGGATGCGCGGCCCGGATCTTGCCCGATGCATCGGCATACAGCATCGTCAGCATTCCGTCATAAATCTGGCTGTGGCGGGCGAGCATTTCCTCTGTCTTCTGTGCGTTCGCCGCAATCCCATCCTCCAATGCCGCGGCAGCGAGCGCGATCCCTGCCCGGTGCAGCGCAATGTAGCCGTCGATTTCCCGGGCGCACTGCCGCGACAACTCATCCAGACGCCGTCTCGTTTGCGTCTTCTCGGCCTTCTCCAACTGTTTGCCGTGCTCCATGGTCAGGAAGCCAAAGGGAGCAACGACGGCCACAATCATCGCGCTCAATAGCTGCAATCGGATGGTGCGCACATGGCCGAGTTCCAGCCGCTCGCCGAGCCATTCCCTGTCGCCGGCGAGATTCAGCAGCAACACGGCCGCCGAGACGTGCAGCAGTGCTTCCAGCGGGCTCTTGAGCAGTGCCGCCCACACCAGAGACGGATGTACAGGCAGTGCGAAATAAAAAACCATCGATGCCAGCGAGGCCGCCAGCGCTACCCCATATACGCCTTCGCCGACCGGCCAACACTTGCCGCGGCGGATCGCCATGCCGGCCAGCGCCGCCTCCGCCACCGCGCCGGCCAGAGAAATCCAGTGCTCCTCCAGCCACTGCGCGGGCAGTTGTGAAATCACCGCCGCCAGCATCCCTTCCACCGGCCCCAGCGCCAATGCCGCCATGACCGCGAAGATCCCGCCCCAATACAAATGCACCCCATCGCGTAGCGTGTACGGCAGCAGATTGCACACCAGTCCGCATATCCCTGCCCCCAAGGACAGAAGTAATATCCGATTGGCCGGCTTAGACACCTCTCTTAGCTCATCGGCTTGGATTCCTCATGTTCTTAGCGGTATCGTAAAGCCATGCAACCCGACACTTCCCACGACCTCGACCTCGTCCCCGTCTTCGAGGCCATCGGCGCCGAAGCCGAAATGGAGGCCATCGCCATCCACACCATCCTCCAGGCCAGCGATATCCCCGCCGTCCTCGTCGGCTCCTCCTCCCTGCCGAATTTGCCCTTCCTCGTCAAGGTCCCCAAGGATCAAGTCGAACAGGCGCAACTTCGCATCAAGGAAGCCCAGGCCGCCGGTCCCTCCGCCGCCGACGAAGCGCAAAGCACCGATATCCCCAGAGCCGCCGGCCTCATCCGTTCCTCCATCCCCACCCTTCCCGCTCTCAATCTCGACGAATCCGTCGCCTTCTACCATCAAATCGGATTCCGCCTCCGCTCGCGCAACGATCGGTACGCCATCGTCTCGCGCGATGAGGTCCAGATTCATCTCTTCGCTTCCCATGCCCGCGCCGAAAACTCCGGCTGCTATCTGCACACCCCCGACGTTCAGGCGCTGCATGCCGAATTCGTGGCCGCCGGTGTCGACCGCCTCGGCGACATCGAAGAGAAGCCCTGGAAAATGATCGAATTCGAAGTGTTCGATCCCACCGGCAACTTGCTCCGCTTCGGACAGCCCGCCGAGAAAGCCTAATCGGCCGTCCGCCAGCGGTGGCTGGACACCTCGAACCGCTTCCCGTCGCTCCGTACTCGCACCAGACCCCATTCGTCGGTGCGGTAAACGGCCGTATGCCGGCCCGCCAGCCGGTCCAGCACCTCCGCGTGCGGATGGCGAAACAGATTGTCTTTCCCCGCCGAGATCAGCGCGATCGATGGCCGCGTGGCTTCGAGAAACGCCGCCGAACTGGACGTCTTGCTGCCATGGTGCGCCACCTTCAGCACGTCCGCTTTCCCCACGCCTTCAAGCATCGCCATCTCCGCAGCGCGCTCGGCGTCACCGGTCAACAGAAAGCGGTGTGCGCCGTAAGTCATCCGCAGGATCAGGGAATCGTTGTTTCCGGGCGTCTGCCTCGGCTGGTAATCGACAGGCGGCCCCAGCACATCGATCCTTACGCCACCGATCTCCCGTTGGTCGTCCCGCCGCATGGGAACCACCCGGATGCCCAGCCGCCGTGCCGTGCCCCGCAACGCCTGCCACGATTCGCCCTCCGGCGTGGCCCCCACCCAAAGCTCGCGCGGCCGGAAATTATCCATCACCGCCACCAGTCCCGCCGCATGGTCGTCATGCTGATGAGTGGATACGGCAACATCGATGCGGCGAATGCCGCGCGAGAGCAGGTAGGGCGTGACCACATCCTCGCCGATATCCATTCGCGCCGGTGTGGGCCGTTTGCCGAACACCGGAATCCCGCCGCCGTCCACCATCATCCATCGCCCGTCCGGAAAGCCCACCAGCAACGCTTCTCCTTGCCCGACATCCAACATCGACAGTTCCAGCGATCCTTCCGCGCGCCCCGGTGCAAAGGGATGCCAAACCATCGCCCCGAGCAGCAACACGACAGGCATCAGCAGGATCTTCCGGCGCGTCACGGCAAGCGCCGCCAGGCTCGCCACGAAGGCCGCCGCCAGCCACAACGGTGGATCGGGTACGCGCCAGTTTGGCTCCCATTGGGCGTGCCAGCCGGCGATGCGCCCCGCCACCCGCACCAGCCCTCCGGTAATCCACACCGGCCACCCCCAACCCGTGGCCACTCCAATCAGCCCTGTCGGCACGGCCACTGTCAGCAGCGGCGTCACCGCCAGGTTCGCTGTGATGCCCGAAATCGACAGGCGGTGAAAGTAGACAATCATCGGTAGGGCCAAGCCGACTTGGATCGCCACGGAAACCAGAAACGTCTCCCATATCCAAAAGAGCGTCGCCACACCCGTGCGCAGCGCCAGATTGACCCAGCGCATCGGGAGCCGCAACCACAGTTGCAGCGTCTCCGCGATCAGCCGCATCTCGATGCGGAACGCCGCCACGCGCGGTTCCAGATGCGCGTCCTTGGCGGAGTCGCCCAGATCGGCCAATCCCCGCCGCAACGGAGCACTCGTGGCATCGGCCGCCGGAAGGGCCAGCGCCCCCAGCGCCAGCACGGAAAAGAACGTCAACTGAAAGCTGGCCTCCTGCAATTCCCATGGCGCCAGCGCCAGGAAGGCCACTGCGATCGCCGCCAGCAGATTCAACAGCCGGCATTCGCGATGAAAATACCGTCCGATCGAAAAGAGTGTGAATCCCGCCGCCGAGCGCAGCACCGGAGCCTGCCATCCGCACATGCCCGCATACATCCACACTGCTGCCAGCGTAATCGCGGCGGCCTTCCACCGCCGCGGCATCGCCAGCCGCAGCAGCAGCGCCACCGCCATGGCGATGGTTGTCACGTGCAGCCCCGAAACAACAATGGCGTGATAGGTTCCGGTACGCCGGAACTCCTCCGCCCACACCCGCTCCATCCGCGCATTCTCGCCGACCAGCAGCGCCTGGAGCATTCCCACCGCATAGGCATCGCCCGCATACAGTCGCTCCACCCGCTCGAGCACCCAGACCCGCATCCCGTACAACACCGCCATCGCCCGGTTGCCGCATTTGCCCGCCAGCGTCCGGATCTCCGATGACGCGGCAACCGACGCCGTCCAGAAGATGCCGCGCCGCGCCAGGTAGCCCGCGAAATCGAACGCCCCTGGATTGCCGAAATTGCGCGGAGGCCTGATCTTCGCCTCCATCTCCACCATTTGTCCGTAGCGCAAGGCTGCACCAAGCGCCGCATCTTCGGCGCGATACTTCGACACGCGCACCCGTGCACCCGGTTCCAACTCCAGTACGAACTGCTCGCGTGTTTCCGACATCGCCGGCGGCTCCACCACGCACCCGCGCAGCAGAACGGTTTCACCGGGCGCGGCATCGATCTCCGGCCGTGCCCCTGGGCGCATCGCCGTCTCCACCGCCATCCCCGCAAACGCGCAAAGCAACGGCAGATACCAACCGCGAAAACGGCTGGCTTTCACCCCCAGCAGGGACACGGCTATCCCCAGGCCAATGACCGGCCAGCCCGCTCCGGCGAGCGGCGCGATGAGGATCCCCGCGGCGAATGCCATCGCCGGAACCAGCAGCGGATTTACGCGATACACCTATGTGCGTAGTGCCCGCCGCGGCCGATTCCTCTCAACTCTTACCAGTGCGTCAGCGACCCGTCCGGGCGGTAAAACACATTCTTGCGCCCAGGTTCGGTCACCTCGCCGATCAGCTTCATCCGGCTCAGGTCCGCGGTGACGCCAA
>CAYOBO010000207.1:0-5454 GCA_964402295.1 uncultured Candidatus Solibacter sp.
AGAGTTTACTTCCTTAGTCGGGAATCACCAGTACATCGCCGGGATGAATCACGCTTTTCTCATCCTTCAGCTTGCCCGGATTGGCGGCGATGATCTTCGGATACTGCGCCCCGTTCTTATAGAAGTGCGACGCGATCTTCCACAGCGAATCGCCGGCCACCACGGTATAGGTGCGTTGCGGCGGCGGAGGCGGCGCGGCCGGAGCGAGGCTCGGGTCCACCGTCAGATCGCAGGTCAGATCGGAATAGGTGGCGTCCACCAGCTTGATCTGGTTCCAGATGTCGTTTTTCACCTCCTGCGAAGGCGCCGCCCCCTGTACAAAGAGCTTGTTGTCCTTGAGGTGCACATGCGCCAGGCGCACCCCTTTCTGCTTGATCAGATTCAACACCGACTGGTATTTGAGTTTGAGTTCGTCGATACGTTCCATCCGTCTCCTTTCATCGTGCGGACCCCCGATCTTTTGATGGTAGCTATGATCTGATAGAGAAAGCGATGCTACCGGTCCAGGGAATAGACACCGCGCTGCCGGCTTTGTTTCTCGCAAGCCGCGCCGACGCGCAGAGCTTCTGGGAATACTTCACGGCGCACATCCGCAATCCGAACACGCGGCGGGCGTATTTTCACGCCGTGCGGCGGTTTTCCACCTGGTGCCAAGCCCATGGACTCACCTTGGCAGCCATCGCCCCGTTCCACGTAGCGGCCTATGTTGAGGAGTTGCTCCGCACGCATTCCAAGCCCACCGCCAAGCAGCATCTGGCGGCGCTGCGGGCGCTGTTCGATTGGCTGGTGGTGCGTCAGGCAATCCCCTCGAACCCGGCCGCTGCGGTGCGCGGCCCCCGATTCAGCCAGCGCCGGGGAAAAACTCCCGTGCTGCAACCGGATGAGATGCGCGCGCTGCTTGAATCCATCGGCGCCCGGCGGCTCATCGATCTGCGCGACCGGGCGTTGATTGCGCTCATGGCCTACACCTTCGCCCGCGTCGGCGCGGCGGTGTCGATGACCGCCGCCGATTACTTCGTGCAGGGACGCCGCGGCTGGGTGCGATTGCAGGAAAAGGGCGGCAAGGTGAACGAGATGCCTTGTCATCACAACCTGGAGCAGTACCTGGAGGAATGGATCGCACAAGCCGGCTTACGGCCGGACGATCCGCTGTTTCCCGGCTTCCGCAACGGCCGGCCCACGCGCACCGCGCTGGCGCAGCCGAACGTGTTTCTCATGGTGCGCCGCCGCGCCGCCGCCGCCGGCATCCGCACGCGGATCAATTGCCACAGCTTTCGCGCCACCGGAATTACGACGTATTTGAAGAATGGTGGACGGCTGGAGGTAGCCCAGCAGATGGCGGGCCATGAATCGCCGCGGACGACGGAGTTGTACGACCGGCGCAGCGATGCCGTGGCGCTCGATGAGGTGGAGCGGATCGTCTACTGACCGGCGCTACGGATGCCTCCACCGCAGCGGCGGTGCAAACCTCCCCAAATCGGTGTCCGCCGTCACCCACTCGCAACTTCCCGCGGATGCCGTCCCTCCGGCACAACTGCTCCAGGATGCTCCAGTTGCCGCTTCCCGCCCGGAGCACCGTGCACTTCGGGCGGTCTGTCAACTCGCGCAGAAAGCGAAGCGCTTCGGCCATCGTGTAGACAAGGATATTCGCATCCGGCATCTGCATTTCTAGCGCTTCCGCCGTGGTGCGTATTCGCCAGATGTACGCGTAGGGCATCTTCGATCAGGCCGCCCAGTGTGACACCCGGTCCGCCGCGTGGCGTTTGGCGTTTTCGAGAAGTGGGGTGTCGATGGAGACCGTGGTGCGCACACGATCATCGTAGTATTGATGCTTTGCGCATCAGCTTGTAATGCATAAAGCATCCCACCGCTGCTTCCGATAGCATGGAAGCCAATGGGAGCGAATTTTCACGAGGATCTACATGCGCACACCGCGCCGCGCGGAGGCTCCGACCGCCAGTTCGGCCTGGTCTTCGCCGGCGTGTTCACCCTCGTGGGCCTCTGGCCCTTGCGCTCGGGCGCGGACCCGCGATGGCTCGCGCTGCTGCCGGCCGCGTGTTTCCTCTTGGCCGCGCTCGCCCGCCCGCCGCTTCTGCACCCGCTCAACCGGCTTTGGACGCGATTCGGCGTGCTGCTCGGCCGCATCGTCAACCCGATCGTGACTGCGGTATTGTTCTTCGCCGTGTTCACCCCCGCGGGCCTGCTGGCACGCGCACTCGGCAAAGATCCCTTACGATTGAAATGGGCGCCACAGGCATCCACGTATTGGATTCCGCGCCAGCCCGGCGACACAACGCGCGATACGCTCGCCAAGCAGTTCTGAAAAGGAGATTCGCATTGTCCATCCTTGCCGAGTTGTGGGATTTCGTCAAAACCAGAAAGAAGTTCTGGCTGATCCCCATTCTGCTGGTGATGTTCATTCTAGGTACGCTGCTGCTGTTTGTGCAATCGAGCGCGCTTGCCCCCTTCCTTTACACCATCTTTTAGTTCCCGTGCGAATCCTCGGCATTTCGGCTTTCTATCACGACAGTGCGGCGGCGCTGCTGCGCGGCGGAGAAATTATCGCCGCGGCCCAGGAGGAGCGCTTCACCCGCCGCAAGCACGATGCACGATTCCCCGTGCACGCCATCCGGTATTGCCTGGCCGAAGAAGGCATCCCGCTCGACGCCGTCGACTGGATCGTCTTTTACGAAAAGCCGTTCCTCAAGTTCGAACGCCTGCTTGAAACCTACCTCGCCTTCGCCCCCCGCGGGCTGCGTTCGTTTCAGATGGCCATGCCGCTCTGGCTGCGGGAAAAGCTGTTTCAGAAGACCCTGCTGCGCGGCGAGTTGCGCGGCATCGGCGGGCAGAGCACCGACTGGGAGCGCAAGCTGCTCTTCGCCGAGCACCACTTAAGCCACGCCGCCAGCGCCTTCTTTCCTTCGCCTTTTGAAGAGGCAGCCGTGCTGACCATGGATGGCGTCGGCGAGTGGGCCACCACGTCGCTGGCCGAAGGCCGCGGCAACCGCCTGGCGATCGCCCGGGAGATCCATTTCCCCCATTCGCTCGGGCTGCTCTATTCGGCATTCACCTATTACACCGGCTTCAAGGTGAACTCCGGCGAGTACAAGGTGATGGGTCTTGCTCCCTATGGCGAGCCTCGCTATGCGCCGCTGATCCTGGAGCACCTCATCGACCTCAAGCCCGATGGCTCCTTCCGGCTGAATCTCGACTACTTCGACTACTGCACCGGCCTGACGATGACTAACCGCGCCTTCGATGCACTGTTCGGCGGCCCGCCGCGCAAGCCCGAGGAGCCGTTGACGCAGCGCCACATGGACCTTGCGGCATCGGTGCAGGCGGTAATCGAGGAGGCGATGTTGCGCATGACCCGCTCGATTGCTGCCGAGACCGGCGCACGGAATCTATGCCTTGCCGGCGGTGTCGCGCTGAACTGCGTGGCCAATGGCAAGATCCACCGCGACGGCCGCTTCCGCAATATCTGGATCCAGCCCGCGGCAGGCGATGCCGGTGGAGCACTCGGCGCCGCGCTGGTGGCGCATTACCTGCACCAGGAGCAACCGCGTGCGGCGGGGTCAGACCGCATGCAGGGGGCGTATCTGGGCCCGGCGTACTCCCAACAGGAAACCGAAGCCCGGCTCCGCAAAGCCGGCGCACGGTTCACGGTGCTCGCGGACCGGGAGTTACTCGATGCCGCCGTCGATGCGCTGGTGGAGGAGAAAGCGGTCGGGTGGTTCCAGGGCCGCATGGAGTATGGGCCGCGTGCGCTTGGGGCGCGTTCGATTCTCGCCGATGCCCGCTCCCCGCGCATGCAATCGACGCTCAATCGCAAGGTGAAGTTCCGCGAGAGTTTTCGCCCGTTTGCCCCGTCCGTGCTGCGCGAGAAGCTGGGGGAGTGGTTCGATCTCGACACGGACAGTCCGTACATGCTGCTGGTGGCCGATGTCGCTGCTTCGCGCCGTGTGGCGCTGCCCCCGGAAGCGGCTGTGCTCACCGGTATCGACAAATTGCAGCAGCCCCGCAGCGTGATTCCCGCCGTGACGCATGTCGATCACTCCGCGCGCATCCAGACGGTGCACCGGGAGACGAATCCTCGTTATCACGCGCTGCTCACGGCCTTCGAAGCCCGCACCGGCTGCCCGGTGCTGGTGAATACCAGCTTCAATGTCCGGGGCGAGCCGGTCGTGTGTACTCCGGAAGATGCGCTGGCCTGTTTCCTGAGCACGGGAATTGACGTGCTGGTGGCGGGAAATTGCCTGCTGCGAAAAGAGGAGCAGCCGCCGGAGTTGCGGGACCGGTTTCAGGGGCGGCAGTTTGACCCGGATTGAGTCGCGGGTTCTTGGGCACTGTTGGCGGCTTCGGCGGCGTACTCTGCCTATAACATCGCAACGGTATCAATCTGGTACGACGAGGCAATCACGCTGCCTTACGCTGTCGGGCCATGCCCTTCCCGACTGGAATGGTGATCAGTTTAGTGGCTTTGCCTCTTTCTCTGAAATCGTGGCTGACCTCAACAGCTACGATGTCCATCCGCCAGCCTATTTCCTGCTTGCAGCCATATGGAGGCTCATCTTTGGAACTTCACTCGAGGCTGTCCGAGCTATGTCGGCACTATTCATTCTTCTTTCCCTTTGGGCGGTCTACGCCATCGCGACGTTTTTGATATTGATCACAGCGTTGCTGGTGCAGCGCCGAAACCAACTGGCTGGAATTGCTGGCGCCGTTGCCGTGTGGACCCACTACTTTTCCGCCCTTGCGGTAGCGCCGCTACTCATCTGCTTCTTCTTGAAGGACCGGAAGAGGAGCACAGCGAGCATCATCCTGTTTGTAGTGCTCGCCGCTCCGCTTGTTCCTTCCGCCTATCGGCACATGCATGCACGGCCAGCCCAATACTCTCAATCAACGACACTCTCCCGTGAAGTATTTGCCGTTGCGACCGGCCCGTTGAACGCAGGATTTCCTCGCAGCAGTGCTCATCTCCTGCGGAGAGCGGCTTTGTCCATGGCCGCGGCATGTACTGCCGCGGGGTCTTTTCTCGCGATACGCCAAGGGGTCACGATGCCCGTTCTGACAATCCTCGGATTTATAGCAGGATTTTCCATGTTGGCGATTGTTTCCGGAAAGTCGGTATCCGCTATGCCATCTGGATACTACTTCGGGCTACTCGCCCCATTTGTGGCGCTAGCTATCAGCTTTTCTGTCTCCAAAAAATGGTTCGCCACGGCGATTACTTCACTCCTGCTGCTCAGTGTGCCAAGGCACCTGAACATTGTGCCTGGCTCTACATACCGTGAAAGGGTATCTGCCATCAAGCGAAGCTGCAAAGATACGTGCGTTATTGTCGTCGGGGCAGGCTATGGGAGAGGGGTTCCCGGATCTGTCATGTACGAAAGCCAACGCCTTGGAATACCTGTAGTAATTCTCGGGAAAGGACCTCTTCCCCAACCCAAGCAT
>CAYOBO010000208.1:0-5162 GCA_964402295.1 uncultured Candidatus Solibacter sp.
AGTGCGCCACATACCGCCCCACGCCCTGCGCCTTCATACCCATCAGGTTGAAGTATAGGAAGGAGGCAATCGCCAGCCCTGCGGGAACGTACGGAAACATCGTCGGCGATTCCAGCCCGGGAATGATTCCAATCAGGTTCCCGAACAGCACGAAGATGAAGATCGAACCGAAGAAAGGAGCGTAATGATGCCCATGATGCACATTCGATTCCGCTTCCCCACGGATGAAGCCGTAAATCGCCTCCATCACATGCTGTAGCTTGCCCGGATTCTCCATCGACAACCGCGGCTTCAGCATCGCGAAAAACACCACGATCACCAGCGCCAGTAGAATCTGCATGGTGATCCAATTCGTCCACGGCCGGTCGGCATTATGCGCATGCTGGCCCACCGCCGCAAGAATCGCATTCCCAACGCCCGCCAGATAATCGTTGAACAGGCGCGTGACTAATATCTCATGTTCCATGAATGAACTCGTAGAGGATTTCGAGCAGAGCGGCCACTGCCGCGATCAGCAGACCGCACAGCGCAGCGAGAATATTGAGCCCGAAACTGTTTATGATAGCATAGACAACCGCCGCGATGATCAGGTACCGCCCTCCCAATAAAACACTCTTCCATGTTTTTGGTTTGGCGTCGCCCCCCGGCCCGATCGCCATCACAAAACGGTGCGTCCAGTGAAAACTCGCCAGCGAAATCAGCGCCCCTAGCAGAAATCCCGCACCCCAATCCATCCCTTTCGCCGCCGCCAGCCCCACACATCCCACTCCGGCCAGCGCCATCATGATGCGCTTCATGCGCCTCACCGCCGCATCCAGTGGAAACGAATCACCGAACATTGTTGTCTTTGTTCAACTCGCGAATCAGTTGCGTGATCCCGGCCGCAATCCCCAGCAGCAGAAACACCAGGTATAGATATGTCGTCCCAAACTTCTTGTCCAGCCAGTAGCCGATCGCGTAGCCCACGAAGGTCGAAACCGGCAGCGCCAGCGCCAGTGGCATATACCGCCCCAGCAGCCGCACCAGCATTCGATCCTGCGGGTTCATGACGAAGCCCGCTTCCGCTCCAGCACGGCGTGCGCCTGCTCGCCGGTCTCCTTCACCAAAAACCCCATCTTCGGATGCGACGGCGTAATGTCCGTGGGAATGCCGTAATCCTCCAGCATCTCGCTGCACGTCGGTCCGATCGAAGCCACCGCCGTCCCCTTGCGCAGCGACTGCAACGCTTCCGCTTCCACGCCTTCTTCCGCGGCCATCCGCAGCAGATGCGGCACCTGAATCGCCGTCGTGAACATCGCCACGTCGAACTCGCCGCGCGCCAGCCGCCGCGCCGCCTCGCGCAACGGAGCCGTATCTTCCGGAAGCTGCCACTGGTAAATCCGCACCGTTGTCACATCCGACCCGCGACCCCGCAACGTCGCCACCAGGTCCTCATTCGTCCGCCCGTATTCCTGCACCGCAATGCGCTTCCCCTCGCGCCCCGCGATCGCCGCCAGCAACTCGCGCCACGTATTCGGCTCCGGCACGGCGATATCCACGGGCAGCTTCCATTCCCGCAACGCCGCCGCCGGCTTTGGCCCGCGCGCCACCTTCGTCAATCCATGGAGCGCCTGCAAAATCGACGCCTCCGCAAACCGCGTGATCAGCAGCTTAGAGAGCGCGCGAGTCCCCACGCCCGTGAGGAAAATCATCATGTCGAACTCGCCGGCCAGCAGCCGCTCGCCGAACGCAAAAACGTGCTCGTTCTCCGCAAGCGGCGCTTCGCGCATCGAGGGAGCTACAAACGGATCCCCGCCATGGTTGCGGATCAGCGTGGCGATCTCGGCCGCGCGGCGGCTTTCCAGCGATAAAACACGTAATCCGTCAAATGCGGAGTTCGCCATCCCAACCTATTGCACGTAGGCAATCGACGCCAGTTCGATCTTGTTCCCGCTCACCTTCCCGGACACTTTCACCTTCTTGTCCAGAAACTTCGCCGCTTTCGCCGGATCCGACAACTGGTACACCTTCCCGCCTTCATCGGCCACAAACACAGCCTTCGATCCTGCCTTGATGCAAGACTGCGCGCACTCGCGCGAAGCCTTCGACGCATTCGCGTTCGACGCACCGCACGAATCGTCGCTAATCCACCCGGTCATCTCCGCGGCCATCATGGCCGTGCTCAAAAACAGCGTGCCCAGAATGAGTCTCTTCATATTCCCCAATGTACCCCAAAAATCGCAGGCCCCATCAGTACCGCGGCACCCCCGCGTCAACCTCCACGCTCCACAAATCAATCCCCCCGCTCATGCTCTGGCAATTCTCCACTCCCTGTTGCCGCAGCCAGTTCACCACGGACAAACTCCGCATTCCGTGATGGCAAAACACCACCACCAGCGCTTCATCCGCCGCCGCCTCAATCGACTGCAAGCGCGCCGGCACCGTATTCATCGGCGCCAGATGCGCCCCGTCGATGCTGCAAATCGCATGCTCGTGCGGCTCGCGCACGTCCAACAACACGACGCGTGAACCACCGTCCAACAGCGCCTTCACTTCTCGCGGTGTGATCTCAAATGGTAAGCTCTGTTCCGTCACGAGCCCGATTGTAGCCTACTACCCCATCCGGCACGCAAACACCGCCAGGTGCCCGCCCGGTTCAAGCACCCCGATCTCCTTCATCCCGTACGGTGTCTCACGCACCGGAAACGCCACCGGCGCGCCTTCCAGCCGTTGCACCATCCCGTCGAAATCCTCCACCTCCACAAACAAACACGCCTTCGAAGCCCGTGCATATTCCCCCAGAGAAGGCATGTCCTCCGCCACGCTCGCATGGCTCTGCAGCATCAACTCCGCCGCGCCATTCTGCAAAATCGCGAAGCCCAGCGCATCGCCATGCGGCACCGACACTGTCAGTTCGAAGCCCGCTTTCTCCGTCCAGAACGCCACGGATTCTTCAATCCGCTCCATCGTGAGCACTGCTGTGATTTTCATGTCCCGAGTGTAGCCGCTCCCCCCGCCCGCAAGATTGTAAAAATCGGACAGGACTAACCCCCGCCCACTCGCGAAACTCGTGAACGAAATGCGCCTGGTCGTAATAGCCGCAATCAAGCGCCACCGAAGTCAGCTCCCCCCACCGGGCACCGCGCAGCAATCCCATCGCGTGCCGGAAGCGCAGAATCCGCGCCAGCTGCTTCGGAGCCAGCCCCGTCCGCGCAACGCACAACCGCCGGAACTGCCTCTCGCTCACATTCGCCTGCCGCGCAGCCACTCCAGATCCACCCATCCCCGCCGCCGTTCCAACTCCGCCATCGCCCGTTGCACTCCATCGCCCTGCGCCGCCGGTATCACCGGCTCGCAAACCGCCACCATCTCCGCCACCGAATCCGCATCATCCAACCGCGTCTTCAACCACCGCGCATCATGCGGATGAATCGCCTGCCATTCCACCGCCGCATCCCGCAGTTCGTTCGCCGCCACGCCCAACCCCGCTCCACCCGGACGAAACCGCACCGCGAAAATCTCCGTCCCCGCCGCGGCCTCCGCATCGATATAGTGCGTCATCGCCCCGATCACTTCCAGCCGCGACCGGCCACCGGAGCGCGTATACATCAGGTCCATGCAGCCGTCGGGATAAACACGATGCGCCCCATCGGAATCCGCGCGCAACGTCCAGAAGCACTCCACGCTCGATGCCAGATGCACCGCTGCCAGGCGCTCGCGATATCGGCCCGGGGCCTGCTCCATTCTCTCAGCCTAAACCGTACGCGGCTCCGTGTGTGGCGCGTGGATCAACTCCTCCACTGGCATAATCATCCACACCACCAGATACGCGATCACACCGGGAATAAAGCCGGTAATCGCCGCCACCGCTACCACGAAGATGCGCACCAGCGTCACATCCACATTCAGGTACTTCGCCACGCCCGAGCAGATCCCCGCGATCTTCTTATCCGAGGTGAGCCGGAAAAGCCGTTTCGGCGCTTCCCCGGCGTGCTCGGCTTGCCACACCGGAGTCGCCTTGCCGCAAGCAGGGCAGAACCGCGCATCCGATGCCACTTCGCGTCCGCAATGTGTGCAGTACATAATTCTTCTCCCTACCCGTGCAAGACGAAGCCCCACCGGCGATTGTTCCCCGCTTCACAACTGTGTCCTCCAATCCCCCCCGCCATGCCCTAACCGCTTGAAATCCACTACCACCCCGAAACGCGCTCCCTGTCGAACCCACCATCTCCGGCCCCATCACCCAATCCACCCAACCCACCGTCATCGGACTACCCGGCGGCATCCCCGGTCCGCCCTCCGAAGGCCCCGGCAGTGTTGGTGGCATTGGTTCGGGCCGCCCCCGCCGCACCGGCAACATCGAAGTCCGCCAATCCCTCGGGCTCGGCCTCGATGAAAAAGCTATCGAAGCCATCCGCCAATGGCGCTTCCGCCCCGCCGGCAAAGACGGCAAGCCCGTCTCCAGCTTCGCCATCGTCGATGTAGGCTTCCGGCTGCTGTAATGACTATTCGTTATACGGCAGCGGCAGAAAATCATAATCCAGAATCATCTTCTCCTGTAGCGCCACCCCAAGCTGCCGCTGGATCGCCGCATACTCCGGCCTCCCCGCCAGATTGTGAAACTCGTTCGGATCCGCCTGCAAATCGTACAACTCCAGCACCGCCCGCTTTCCGAAGTACGCCTTCTCATGCTCCGGCTTCAACTTCCCCGCCGCATGCGCCTTCAGCATGTCCTGCCAGCCGGGATCCGCCGCGCTGTCCACCGGCCAGTACTCCATCTGCGGCGTGCAGTTGAAGATCAGTTTCCACCGCTCATTACGCACACACCGCGATAAATCGAAGCTGTTCGCCTTCGTCGTCTCCGTGAACGTCGCCCCGCCATGCACGTTGCGCGCCCCGAAAATATACTCGCGGTGCTTGTCCGTCTTCCCCGTCAGCAGCGGCAGCATGCTCTTGCCCGACATCGCCGGCAACGGCGGCAATCCCGCCGCTTCCAGAAACGTCGGCGTGATATCTTCCCCCGACGCCAGCGCCGCGGACGTAGACCCCGCCCGGATCTTCCCCGGCCATCGCGCCAGACACGGCACGTTCAAACCCGGATCGTACAGCGATCCCTTCCCATGCGGAAACGCCATTCCGTTATCGCCCATGAAGATAACGAGCGTGTTCTCCTTCAGCCCGCG
>CAYOBO010000209.1:0-5142 GCA_964402295.1 uncultured Candidatus Solibacter sp.
AAAGAGGCAGCACCTCGGCGTGCATGTTACCATTATGGCTTTCTTGCCAGGGCCGTAAGCAATGCAATTATCGGAAAAGGTGGCGATGGTGACGGGAGCCTCGGAGGGGATTGGGGCAGCCTGCGTCAAGCTATTGCGGGAACGCGGCGCCCGAGTCGCGCTGGTGGCCAGAAACGCCGAGAAACTCCGCGCCAACGCCGGGCCGCGGGATCTGGTTCTTCCCGGGGACATCACCGATGCTTCCGACCGGGCCCGCGCCGTGGAGCAGGCGATCGCCCATTTTGGCCGGATTGACGTTCTCATGAACAATGCCGGCGCCGGACTCTACGCCCCCTCCTGGCAGGCGCCGCTCGACGATGTGCGCCGCATGTTCGAGCTCAATTTCTTTGCCGCGCTGGGGATGATCCAACTGGTTAGCCCCGGCATGCGCGCGCGGCACAGCGGACTCATTGTGAACGTTGCCTCCATTGCGGGAAAGGTGACCCTCCCCTGGCTGACCCTGTATTCGGCATCCAAATACGCCTTGGGTTCGCTCACCGACGGCCTGCGCATGGAACTGCGCCGCGACGGCATCGACACCATGACCGTATGTCCTGGATATGTTTCCACGCGCTTTCAGGATCATGTATTGCGCGGCCGGCCTCCGGAACATGTGCGCCGCACCAAGTGGTTCAAGATCACGCCGGAACGATGCGCCCTGGACATAGTAAAAGGGATAGAGCGAGGCGCCAGGACAGTCGTCACCCCGGCAAGCGGATGGGTGTTTGTCGTATTGGAACGGTTGCTGCCCGGATGGGTGGATCGCAAACTCGAGGAAATCTATTTTCGCGGACTCCAGGAATCATGATCGCTAAACTGAGACGCACGCCCGGAGTATACCTGGTTGGCTTTATGGGTTCCGGCAAGAGCACCGTGGGCAGACTGCTCGCCGAGGAACTGGGTTGGCGTTTTGCCGATCTGGACGACGACATCGAGGCCAGGGAACAGGCACCGATCGCGGAGATCTTTGCCGTACGCGGGGAACCGGAGTTCCGCCGCATCGAATCCGAATGCCTCGCCTCGCGAGTGCGCGAAGTGCGAAACCTGCAACCGCTGGTGCTGGCCCTGGGAGGCGGGGCGTTTGTTACGGAATCCAACCGCGCACTCCTCTCGGATGCGGGCGTTTCCATCTGGCTCGATTGCCCGTTGGAACTGGTGGAGCGGCGTGTCGCCGCATTCAGTCACCGGCCGCTGGCAAAGGATCCGGCTGCGTTCCGCAAGCTGTTTTCCGACCGCCGGCCGGTGTACGCACTGGCGGACTACCGCGTGCCGGCGGAAACGGACGATGCCGCGTCCACGGTTCGGGCGATCCTAGAGCTACCGGGAGTATTTTGACAAATGAGTCTAACGAACGACGCATTGGCTATCATGAAAGCGGCGTTCCGCGCCGCCGATCCCGTGGAAGCGGTGCTGCGCCATGTCCGCCTGGCCGGCGACACGCTGATCGTGGGAAAAACCCGCTACCGCCTTTCCCGCTACGAGCGGATCATTGTACTGGGGGCGGGCAAGGCCGGCGCCACGATGACGCTGGCGCTCGAAAAACTGCTCGGCAAACGGATCGCGGGCGGCCTGGTGAACGTGAAGTACGGGCATACGGCGCCGCTCAAGCGAGTGGAGATCAACGAATGCGGCCATCCCGTGCCCGATGAAGCGGGCGTAAGAGGTTCCGAGCGAATCGCCAAAATGGCCGCCGAAGCCGGAGAAAAAGATCTGGTGCTATGCGTTGTGAGCGGGGGAGCTTCCGCCTTGATGCCCGCGCCCGCCGCCGGCATCAGTCTGGCCGACAAGCAGGCTGTTACGAAACTACTGCTCGCCTGCGGCGCGAATATTCATGAGATCAACTCCGTTCGCAAACACCTTTCGACGTTGAAGGGGGGGCAACTGGCGCGCCTTGCCATTCCCGCCACCGTGGTTACGCTCATGCTCTCGGACGTGATTGGCGACAATCTGGACGTGATCGGCAGCGGCCCCACCACGCCGGATCTGTCGACATTCGCCGATGCACTCGGCATCCTCAAGAAATACGGCTTGCTCGACAAGGCGCCGGGCTCCGTGCGCCGGCGGTTGGAACAGGGCGCCGCGGGGCAACTGGAAGAAACCCCCAAATCCCTCGAACGCACGCAGAACCTGATTGTGGGCAGCAACCGGTTGGCGGTCAATGCCGCGAAAGCGAAGGCCAAAGCCTTGGGCTACCGGACACTCGTCCTGTCCACCACGATCGAAGGGGAAACCCGCGATGTGGCGCGCCTGCATGCGGCCATCGCGCGCGAGATGCGGACCTCCGGCGAACCGCTCAAGCCGCCTGCCTGTATCATTTCCGGCGGAGAGACTACGGTCACCTTGCGCGGCAACGGCAAAGGCGGCCGCAATCAAGAATTTGCTTTAGCGGCATCTTTGGACGTGGACGGCATGCGAAACGTGTTGCTGCTGAGCGCCGGAACCGACGGCACCGACGGTCCCACCGATGCCGCCGGCGCCTGGTGCGATGGGAACACTTTGACGCGTGCCCGGGCGGCGGGTTTGGATGCAGCGCAATACCTGGCGGAAAACAACTCCTACGAGTTCTTCGACCGGTTGGGAACGCTCATCCGGACCGGCCCCACCAACACGAACGTCATGGATGTGCGGCTTGTTCTGGTGGGGAAATAGCCGATGGATCTGTGGGACGATCTGATACAGCACTCGCTCGATCACGAGACTCTTGTGAACGAACGGGAGCAGTTGGAATGGATTGCGCGCGAACCCGGCAACGCCATCCCCTTCTACAATCTGGCGCAACTCCGCCGGATGCAATACAAGCAGGAGGAAGGGCTTGCGCTGCTGCTGCACGCCGTATCGCTCGATGCCGCCTGTGCTCCAGCGCACGTATCGCTGGCGGAGATCTATGCCGTGAAAGGCGACTACCGCGCGGCCTGGAAGCATGCGGTCGCCGCCGCGCAGGCTGGGAACGCCAGGGCTGTGGAGATGCTGGAGCGTCACCGCATCGCACGCCCGTAGGCTTGTCTCCGGAGGCGGTTCCGATGGACAATAGCGGCCATGGCTACCCGAGAATCCCGCCGCAATTTCGTCACCCGTGCACTGAGCGTGGCCGCCCTGGCCGACCGGGTCATCGCACAGACATCCTCCGCCGCCGCCACAGGAATGCCGATGCGCGTTCTGGGACGCACAGGCGTGCGCGTGTCCATTGTGGGCATCGGCGGATGGCACATCGGCGCCGTGCCCGACAAGAAAGAAGCCGTGCGCATCATGCATGCCGCCATCGATGAAGGCATCAACTTCTTCGACAATGCCTGGGACTATCAGGACGGCGGCGCCGAAACCGTCATGGGCGAAGCGCTCGCCGGCGGCAAGCGCAACAAAGTCTTTCTGATGACCAAGAACTGCGAACGCGACTACAAGGGTTCAATGAAGAATCTGGAAGACAGCCTGCGCCGCCTGAAGACGGACCGCCTCGACTTGTGGCAGTTCCACGAAATGGTCTACGACAACGATCCCGATTGGGTCTTCGAGAAAGGCGGCCTGAAGGCGGCACTGGAGGCGCAGAAAGCCGGCAAAGTGCGCTTCATCGGCTTCACCGGACACAAGGATCCCCGCATTCACTTGAAGATGCTGGCCAAACCGCACAATTGGGACACGGCCCAGATGCCCATCAACGTCCTCGACTACAGCTATCGCAGCTTTCAGAACGAGGTCGTGCCGGTCTGTCTGAAAAAGAACGTGGGAATCATCGGCATGAAGGGCTTGGCGGGCGGCTATCCACAAGGGAGATTGCTCAGCCATGTGAAGCTCACCGCCGAGGAGTGCTACCGCTATTGCCTCAGCCTCCCGGTCGCCGTCCAAGTCATGGGTATCAACTCCATGGAGCAACTGAAGGCGGATATTGCCCTGGCACGCAATTTCCAGCCGCTCACCACACAGGCCAAACAGCAGTTACTGGCAAAGGTGAAAGACGTTGCCGGCGATGGGAGGCATGAGTTGTTCAAGTCAACGAAGAACTTCGACGGCCCGCACCACCGGCGCCAGCACGACTTCGCCGTCGACGCAGACTGATCGCCGCGGCGCCGCCTGCCATTAGCAGCCATGTTCCAGGCTCGGGCGTGACGCTCTCGGGCGAGTTGCCACCGTCCCCTTCGCCGAGTGCGGGGATAATCTCCAGCCAGGCGTGCAGCCGCGGACGCTCTTCCATAAACAACAATCCGCGCAACACCAGCATCATCCCCTCCCATTGTCCGGTGAGGATGCCCAGTTCGAATTCATACCAGGCCTGCGCGTTGGGCACCTGCGCCCACTCCGGTGTGTTTTCGACCGTGACGGGATGGACGTAGTTGCTGAAGTCCAGTCCGCCGTAGCAGAACAGGCAGTCCTGTAGCGGCGAGGCCAGGGCCGGCGCTGCTGCCAGCACCAGCCCCAGGAGAAGCGTTCTCATTGTTCTACCCTTGCCTCAGACTCGGATTCTCTTGTTTGAGCCAAACAGCACCGCCAGCAGGCCGATGCCGAAGTAGCTGAGGGTGGGAATCTCCGGAGTTTCAGCCGGGGGAGGCGGCGGAGGATCGTTGTTGGCGACACCGTAGGAGAAGTTGTCGAGCACCACGTCACCCGTGTTCGGCGCGGTGAGAATCTCGACTTGTTTGATGCCCGCCGTGCCCGTGTAGCCAAAGAACACCGGTGTGGTAGAGGTGTTGGCCACGGTTGCCACGGTGGTCGTATAGTCGGGCGTGACGCTGCCTACGTTGTATATCCGGATGGTCACCGTTTGCGCCGTGCTGTTCACCGTGAATACGTTGAACCCTACGGCTGTGTTGGTGGTGAGCGCCAGCGTTGCCAGGAAGCCCGCATTGATACTCAAAGTGTCCACGAACAGGCAGCGGACGTCGCAGGAATTGCCGTAGCTGTTTCCCACCACGTCTAGCCACATGGCGTTTTGCGGGGCGATGAAGACAGTGTCCGAGCCGCTCCCCTGCGTCACATTGAAAGTGCTACCCAATGGCAACGCGTTGAAGCTGATATCCTGCCGGCTCGACAGAGCCGCCTCCCACGTCGCGCGGTCTGTGAACACCGCGCCCGCCGCCGGCACAACCGCCAGCGCGAGGACAACCGCCGCAA
>CAYOBO010000210.1:0-4843 GCA_964402295.1 uncultured Candidatus Solibacter sp.
AAGGCCTGCCCCGGCGTGCGCTGCTCTTCGGGGATCGCAATCGCCTCCTGTACATTCGCCGGAAAGCGCTTGTACTTTTCCTTCACCAGCACCAGCTTGTAGGGATCCTCAATCGCCGCCACGCGCGCCCGCAAGGGTTTGATCCGCGCGTCGATCTCTTCATTCCGCCGGTAGTATTCCTCGGCTTGCTCCTTGGGAACCAGCGGATGTTCCACTTCCACGTAGCCAAAGAGCGAAGCCTGCAACATATAATAATCGCGCTGTAGAATCGGATCGAACTTGTGATTGTGGCAGCGCGCGCAGTGCACGGTCAGCCCCATCACACCGCGTCCCAACGTGGCGATCATGTCGTCCAGATACTCGAAGCGAAACTGCGGATTGTCCTTCTCTCGAAAACCCACCTTCGCGTAGTTGCGCAAGAACCCCGTCGCGGTCAGTGTGTCGTAGGTGACTTCGTCCACCTCATCCCCGGCGAGTTGCTCCAGCAGAAATCGGTCGTACGGCGTGTCGCGGTTGAACGAACGAATCACGTAATCGCGATAGCGCCACGCGTTCGGCCGGTCGAAATCGTGCTCGTAGCCGTTCGAATCCGCGTAGCGCGCCACATCCAGCCAGTGCCGCCCCCAGCGTTCCCCGTAGTGCGGCGACGCGAGCAGGCGGTCCACCAATTGCGCCCACGCATCGGGCCGCGAATCTTCCACGAACGCGCGCACCTCGGCGGGCGTCGGCGGCAGTCCGGTCAAATCCAGAAACGCCCGCCGCACCAGCGTGCGCTTATCGGCCTCAGGCGCGGGCTTCAATCCCTGCGCATCCAACTGCGCTTTCACAAAAGCGTCGATGGGATGCTTGCCCCATCGCGCATCGGAAACCTTCGGAATCGCGCTCCGCACAGGCGCGCGAAAACTCCACCACTCCTTCGCATTCGGTGGCAGCGGCGACTCTTCCATCGCCTTCAGCGGATCCACCGCCGGCTTCTTCGTGCCGATCTCGCCTTCCCACGGCGCGCCCTGGTCCATCCACAGGCGCAACGTCTCCACTTCCGCATCGCTGAGTTTGCCGTCCATCGGCATGGCCGGCTTTTCCAGCCCGGCGACACGCTTGTACAGAATGCTCTGCGCCGCATTGCCCGCCAGAAACCCCGGCCCCTTTTCCCCGCCCTTCAACGCAGTCTGGCGATTGCGCAGATCCAGCTTTCCCATCTGCATGGCCGGTCCGTGGCATTTGATACAGCGGGCCTCCAGCAGTGGCTTGACTTCTTTCTCGAAGGAAACGACACGCCCGGCTTGTCCGGCCGCAAGCAAGACAGCGAGTAGTGCGGTCACCAGCATCCTTGGCGCTAACATGGGCTTGGATCAGATTATATTGAATATTTACGCCGAGGTGGGAATGCCCAAACGAGAGATTGAAGGAATCGACGAACTGCGCACATTGGTCGGTACGGAGGTCGGCGTCAGCGATTGGCTGGAGATCACGCAACAGCGCATTGACGCTTTCGCCGCGGCCACCGGCGACTTCCAATGGATCCACGTCGACCCGCAACGCTGCCGCCGGGAATCGCCGTTCGGCACCACCATCGCCCACGGATTCCTGACGCTCTCGCTGATTCCGAAGTTTTCCTACGAAACCATCGTCCTCCGGCAGCCATTCGCCATGACCATCAATTATGGCTGCAACCGGATCCGCTTCATTTCACCCGTAAAAAGCGGATCGCGTATCCGCGGCCGCCATCAATTGCTCGAAGTGAGCGATGTCGAAGGCGGCTGGCAGACGCGTTGGAACGTGACGATTGAGATCGAAGGACAGCAGAAGCCCGCCTGTGTCGCCGAAACGATCGGGCGCTTCTACCGCTGAAGCTATGCGCCGGTTTCCTTCTTCTTTAATGAAGCGTCGTTGTCGGCAATGAACTTCCGCAACTCGTCTGACCGGTCCAGCAGCTTTTCCCACTGCTCTTTGTACAGTGTGACCGGAAAGCGTCCCAACCCGTATACGGAGACAGCGCCCTTATCACTTACCTTGTAACTGATCACGCCTTTGGCCGCGGGCTTCTTCAGATTTTCGTTCTCAGCTTTCAGCCGCGGGATTTCAGCCAACAGATCTTCTGGGTTTGCCATATTACTGGGATTCTAAACCATTTCCCCGCGCCGTGCGCAACCGCGCCGCCGGATGAGTGCCCCTCCCCGATTGTTCTATAGTTGAGAGTTCAACCATGGAACTCTCCATTCAAGGTAAAACCGCCCTGGTCACGGCTGCCAGTTCCGGACTCGGCCGCGCCTCCGCCGCCGCGCTCGCCCGGGAAGGCGTGCGTGTCGCCATCCTCAGCCGCCGTGAAGCCGAACTCCAGGCCGTAGCCAAGGATATCGGCGCGGCCCTCGCCGTGCGCTGCGACCTGTCGAAAGCCGGCGACATCGAAGCCGCCCTCGCCCGCGTCCAATCCGAACTCGGCGCCGTCGACATTCTTGTCAATAACTGCGGCGGACCGCCCGGCGGCACCTTCTCAAGCATCAGCGAAGCGCAGTGGATCGAATCCTTCGAGCAGGTATTCCTCAGCGCCCTGCGCTTCACACGCGCCCTGTTGCCCGGCATGCGCGAACGCAAGTGGGGGCGCATCGTCAACATCGTGTCCACCTCCGTCGAGCAGCCCATCCCAGGCATCATCATCTCCAACGCCTACCGCCCCGCCATCGCCGGATGGGCGAAAACATTGGCTGCCGAAGTCGCCTCCGACGGCGTCCTCGTCAACTGCGTCGCCCCGGGACGCATCCGCACCAATCGCACCGCCACCATGGATCGCGCCGCCTCGGAACAATCGGGCAAGACCATCGCCCAGATTGAAGCCGAGCGCTCCGCCACCGTTCCGCTACAGCGCTACGGAACACCCGAAGAGTTCGGAGCAGTGGTCGCCTTCCTGGCATCCGAACGTGCCAGCTATCTCACCGGGTCCGTCATTCGCGTCGACGGAGGATTGGTTTCCAGCATATGAGAATTCTCAGTTTCATCCACAACGGTGTCCGCCATGCGGGCACACTGGCCGCGGATGGAGTCGTCCCTGTCTGCGAGATCAATGCCCGCCACGGCACGAAATTCCCCAACGATGTGCTGGCGCTGATTGAAGCGGGAGTGAAGGATCTGCCCACGGCCGACGTGATGCGCCTGCCACTCGGCGAAGTCACCCCCGTGCTCCCCTACGACAAGCCCGGCAAGATCTGGTGCATCGGTCTTAATTACCTCTCCCACGCCGAAGACATCGACGCCGTACAACCGGAAGAGCCCGGCAGTTTCATGAAACCCGCCAGTTGCATGTTCCCCCCCGGCGGCGATATCGTGCTGCCCCCCGCTGAAGTCAGCGACGATGTCGATGCCGAAGGCGAGCTCGGAGTGGTCATCGGCAAGACCTGCCGCTTCGTGCCCGCCGAGCACATCGCCGATGTCATCTACGGCTACACTGTCACGCTCGATCTCACCGCGCTGGATGTGCTCCGCAAGAACACGCGATACCTCACGCGCGCGAAAAGCATCGACACGTTCTTCAGCTTCGGCCCCGTCATCGTCACCGCCGACGAGATCGGCAACGTCGATGACCTCGAAGTCATCACCGAACACAACGAAGCCATCTGCTCGCGCGACTTTGTCCACCACATGCGCACGCGGCCCTTCGAACTGGTGCGCTTCCACAGCGACTTCATGACGCTGCACCCCGGCGATCTCATCTCGACGGGGTGCCCGAAAGGCGCCCGGATCAAAGCCGGTGACCGCGTGGGAGGCCGCATCGAAGGCGTCGGCCACATCACCGCACGCGTCACCCAGGGCTCGCGCCGGCCGCTCTACTAAAGCCGCCTACCGCGCCAGCAGAACCGAAACCCGTGCATTCTGGCTGCGCGCACGCGCCACCAGCCGCACATGATCCACATGGCGGCCATCCTTGAAATCGAGCAGCGAATACGTGCCCGCTTCCATCGGCGCTTCATTGAAGTCCACCACCTGCGCCTGCCCGCCGCGGAAGTGCACTTCGGCAAAATCCACTTGCACGCGCCCGTTCACCCGCAAAAACAATTTGTCGCCATTCTGGTTTACCGCCAGCGTCGTATCCACCCAATCCTCGCGCCGCTGCAAGGTCTCCGAATCCTCGACAACAATGCGCTCCCGCGGCGGCAACGCCACCACGGTCCGCGTCCAAACCACGGGCGCCACATAGGTAACCCGAGGCGCCACTACCACCGCGGGACGCACGGGGCGTACCACCACGGTGCGCGCCGGGCGCCGGATCGGATGGCCCGCTCCCAGCCGCAGGTTGACCCTTACATCTGCCCAGGTGGACGTCGCCATCGCCAGGAGTAATGTTGCTGTTGTTATGGTTTTCATTGTTTTCTCTCCTCCTGTGTTCTCTAACACGTGTCTTTCGGATTTGTTTCTGCGGGGGCTACAATTGAAACGAATCATGCGCTGGGTACTGGTTCTTCTCCCCGTCTCAATCGCCTGGCCCCAGGATCCGGCCATCGGCCGGGCCCTTGACTACCTATCGCGCGAAGTACCCGCGTGGAAGAAAAACAATGGATGTTTTTCTTGCCACAACAACGGCGACGCCGCCCGCGCCCTCATGGCCGCCGGACGCCGCGAACCGTTGGCCGAAACCCTGGCATGGCTCGCCAAGCCCGAACAGTGGGATCGCCAGCAAGCCGACGCCGAATTCCGCGACAAGGATCTCGCCCGTATCCAGTTCTCCTTCGCTCTCACCGAGTCCGTGGAACGCGGTTTCCTCGATCGCGGAGCCGCCCTCACCGAAGCCGCCAAGCGCCTCGCCGCCATGCAGCAGCCCGATGGCTCCTGGACCGTCGATCGGGAGTCG
>CAYOBO010000211.1:0-4630 GCA_964402295.1 uncultured Candidatus Solibacter sp.
GCCGAAGCCGAGCGCAAGCGGCAGGAAGAAGAACAGCGCAAGCTCGAAGCCAAGCGCAGGGAAGAGGAAGAGGCTCGCAAGCGGGCCGAAGCCGAGCGCAAGCGGCAGGAAGAAGAACAGCGCAAGCTCGAAGCCAAGCGCAAGGAAGAGGAAGAGGCTCGCAAGCGCGCCGAGAAGCAGCGCCAACAAGAGGCTCGCAAGAAACAGCCCGAACCCGCGGCCCCTGTTTCTGTTCCCGAACCTGCCGCGGCACCCAATCGCCGCTGGATCGGCGTCGCCGCCGCGATTGCCTTGGTAGCTGTTGGAGGTGGAATCTACTTCGCCACACGACCGGACACCACGGAGACGGCCGTGGTCACACCGACTCCGACGCCGACGCCGACTGCCGCACCCACCGCGGCGCCCACGCCACCGCCGCCGACTCCGACTCCGCCGCCGCCCTCCGTGGCCCAGGGCACGCTCGCCGTCTCGGCCGGAGTCGCCGGTGCTGACGTTTTTCTCGATGGCCGCCGCATCGGAGCCACCGATGCTTCCGGCAACTTCCGAGCGCCCGTCGAATCGAAGCGCTATGCCGTCCGCGTCGAGAAACCGGGTTATGAGCCGGTGGCTCCGCAGACCATCACCGTGCCCAAGAACGGGCAGCAGGCGGTTAGCTTCAAGCTGGTGGTAATGGAAGCAACTCTGGCTCTTCGCGGGGCAACTCCGGGGGCGTTGGTGAAGATCGATTCACGGCCCGCGGGAACGGTGGGCCAGGATGGCAGCTTCAACAGCCGCTTGGCGCCGGGGGACCACACCATCGAGTTGAGCAAAGACCAATTCCAGGCACGCACCATCCGGCGCACCTTCGATCCCGGGCAGACGGTGACCTTCGACCGCAACGAAGTCAATCTCACGGCCATCCCGAAGGTCGATCCACAGGCAGCCGTCGCGCAGGAGTGGGAGAAGCTGAAGGGTTCCCGCGACATCGGGCAGTTAGAAGACTTCATGCGCCGGAATCGTGGCAATCCGCTGGCGCGCAATGCCGAGGAGCGCGTGACGGAACTTCGCTGGGAGGCCGTCGATAAGAAGAACATCGCCGCCCTGCGGGACTACGCGGCGAAGAATCCCAATAGCCCCTATGCGCGGACGGCGGCCGACAGTGTCGCGCGGCTGGAATGGGATGCGCTCGATAAGAACAATCTGAAGGCGTTGCAGGAGTTTCGCCAGCGCTATCCTCAGGGCGAGGTTGCCGCCCGCGCCACGCGGGAGATGGAGCGTCTGGAGCAGAAAGCCGCCGCGGACCGGAAACTAGCCGAGGACAAAGCGAAAGCCGACGCCCTGAAGGGCGAGCGCGACGCGGTGCTCCAGACACTGTCCCGCTTTACATCCGCCATCGGCCGCAAGGATGCCGCTGGGATGGCAGCTATCTATCCCGGTTCGGACCGCCAGTGGAAAGACACCTTTGCCAATAAGAATTTCACCGTTACCATGACCCTGACTCCCGTAGGGGATCCGGCGATCAATGGCGACACCGCCTCGGTGACCTGCGATCAGCAGACCAAAACCGTGGACCGGGGCAGAGATCTGGGAGGAGCGACGAGGAGAGTTCTCGTCACGCTAGCCAAGCGTGGCGGAAACTGGATAATTCAGGGCATGAAGTGATGCCATTCGCCGCTCATTTTCGCTAGTACAAGAGAGGGAAGGGTACACTTAGAACTATGACTATTTCGAGGATGCTATTGTTTGGACTCGGCTGCGCCGGCTTGGGACTTGGACAGACGGTCCCGGCATCGAATCAACTCATCTACGCCTACCCCCAGGCAATGAGCGGACTGGGCATATTCGGACTGCGGAATCGGATTGAAGTGTTTGACTCGACGGGAAACATCTCACAGCAGTTGATCACCGCGGTCGGTTCGGAGGCGAACTTCGTGAACCTGCGTCCAGCGGGCCTGGAGCGGCCGCTGAACGTCGGGATTGCCTCCCAGCTCTCCGCCTTGCCGATTGCCTCCCCTGCTTCGGGAGTCATCTTTAAGGAAGATCCAGCCACCGGCGCGATGCTTCCTTCCTCCGACAGCCTCGGGCCGATCCTCACCGAGCGCGCCGAGACCATCGGAAAAAAGCGCTTCTTCATGGGTTTCACGCGGCAGCAATTCCGCTTTGACCGGATCGAAGGGCAGCCGCTTGGCGCGGTGCAGAACCTTTACGCGGGCGGCGACCCGACCAACGTGACACAGAACGGTCGGCTGCAAACGACTGCTCCGATGGTGTTCGGAACACAGGTCGATCTGCGGCTCGATCAAAACGTGGCCTTCTTTACCTACGGGTTGACGAACCGGCTGGATATTTCGACGGCCCTCACGTGGGTGAACTCCACGATGTCGGTGGTCGGCTACAATGCGCGGCAGATCAACTCCGGCAACCCCGGCGACGGCGGCACCTGCTGGTGCGCGGCGACCTTGGATATTCGCGCATCGCAAAACGATCCGGGCGGGTTGGGCTTGGCCGGTTTACAGCGCGACGTATTCGGCCGGGCGCGCAGCCAGTCGACGGGCATCGGCGACACCATCATTCGTGTGAAGGGAACCGCCGTCGAGCGGAAGCATTACGCCCTGGGCCTTGGCGCCGATCTGCGTCTGCCCACGGGCGATGAGTACAACTACCATGGTTCCGGCGCGGTCGGTTTCAAGCCTTTCGCGGCCTTGTCATTGCATTCGGGCAACCTTGGCCCGGTGCGCATCTCGCCGCATTTCAACATCGGCTACACGTTCAACGGCAACAGCATCCTGGCGGGCGATCCGGTGACGGGAACGAAAGAACGCATTCCGAATCAGTTCAACTGGTCGATGGGCGCGGCGATCTCGGCTTCACGCCACGTGACCTTCGTTGCGGACCTGATGGGAATGCGGTTGCTCGATTCCTACCGTCTGATCAATTCCTCCGTGGGCGGCCGTGGTACCAGCGCTGGTGAAGCTCGCGGATTGACGCTGGCGCCCAACAAGCAATCCTTCGATATGACGAACGGCTCGTTCGGCGTGAAACTGAAGATCGCCGGGAATCTGGTGCTGACGGCGAACATGCTGGTGGCGCTGGATGATTCGGGATTGCGCGACAAGTATGTGCCGCTGTTCGGCATTGCGCACTCCTTCTAAGCTCAGAACGCCCGTTGGAGGATCTCGATGAGTTCCTCTTCGGTAAGAGAAACCGGGTTGGCTTTCATGCTGCTGGCTTGCGCAGCTTTCGATGCGATGTCCGGAAAGTGCTCCGGCTCGATTCCGTATCTGCGGAGCGGAGGTATCTCCAACTGGCGGCAGGTTTCCTGAATCCAGCCGATTCCCTGCACCAAGTCCAAAACCTGTTGGTAACGCCCCAGCGCTTGGCTCTGGGGCGTTCTTGCTTGGAGCGCCCGCAAATTCACTTCGATGACGTGGGGTAACAGCGCGGCGCACACGGCTCCATGCGGGGCTTGATACATGCCCCCGATCGGTGCGGCGAATCCATGCACCGCGCCGAGTCCGGCATTGGCCAGCGCCATGCCGCTATAGAGGCTGGCGAGCGACATGGCGGAACGTGCTTCGGGATTCGCGCCCTGGTGAAAGGCTTCGCGCAGGTGCTCCTTGGCAAGGCGAATGCCATCCATGCAGAGCATGTCGGTGAAGGGGTTCGCGCGCAGGCAAACGTAGGGCTCAATCAACTGTGTGAGTGCATCGAGCCCCGTGCTGGCCGTCACAGCTTGTGGCAAGCCGAGCGTCAGATCGGGGTCGACGATGGCCAGCCGGGGAAGCATGGAGGGGCTGCGCAAACTTGCCTTGACACGATGTTGCGGAGATGCGAGCACGGCGTTGCGCGTTGCCTCCGAGCCTGTGCCCGCGGTGGTGGGTACGGCGATGAAGGGCAGGGATGGAGAATCGAAGGGCTTGCCTTGGCCGACAACTTCGAGGTAATCGAGCGGTTCGCCGGAGTTGGCGAGGAGCATGGCAATCGCTTTGCCCGCGTCAATGGCGCTGCCGCCGCCGATGGCGATGACGAAGTCGCATGCTTCGGCTCTGGCGTGGTGAACGCCGCTACGGACCTGATCGACTGTCGGCTCGCCGTCTGTGGCAAACCACGCCGCGTCGAGTGTCTGGAAATAGCTTCGGACGCGATCCGGAGAGCGCCCGGTGACGATGAGGGCACGGTGGCCCATGGACTTCGCCGCCGGCGCGACGTCACGAATGGCGCCCGCGCCGAACAGGATACGCTGGGCGGTGGCGAACTCGAAGCGCACTTACCAGCCCTCGTCGTTGGGGCAGATGTTAGTGTACTTGACGCTGGAGCGGGGCTCGGCCATCATGGGGGCCACGGTGTCGCGCCAGCGCAGGTAGTGAGCCGTTTCCTTGTGAGCCGCGGTGGCTTCGACGGAGCGATACACTTCGGTGAGCAGGAAGCGTGTGGGGTCGTCCTGTTGCTGGAGGACATCGAAGCGGGCGATGCCGGGCTCCTGCACGCTGTGGGTGGCGTTGTCGATGGTGGCGGCGCGGAAAGCCTCAACGAATTCCGGCTTAACGTGGACGTAGACTTGAACGATCAGCATCAGTGAATAGTCTAACTATAATGAAGGCATGGTGCGTCCTGAAAGACGCGTTCTTCTCGCGGGTGAAAGTCCCGTCCG
>CAYOBO010000212.1:0-4517 GCA_964402295.1 uncultured Candidatus Solibacter sp.
TAGCGCAGGCCGAATTTACGGAGGATGGGGGCGCCTCCGCCATCGGTGAGGAAGTCGAGGAAGCGCGCGGCGAGATCGCGGTGGCGGGTGGATCGGGTGACGGCGCCGGCCTGGAGAATCGGCTCATGGAGCGATTCCGGGAGCAGTGTGCCCTTTCCCTGGAGGAGCGTCCAACTGGTGATGACGGCATCGGCGTTGCCGCTCTCGGCATACTGTAGCGCTTGGCGGACATTTTCGCCATAGACAATCTTCCGTTCGAGGGCTTTCCACAGGCCTGCCCTTTCCAGAGCCTGGCGGGCGGCGATTCCATAAGGGGCGTGCTTCGGGTTGGGGATGGCGATGTGCCGTATGGCGGCATCCTTCAGGGCTTCGAGGGATTTCTGGGGCCAGATGGCAAGCAGACCCCGGCCGTAGACGCGGATGGAATCGGGGTGGATGGCGGACTGCCGGGCGAGATCGTCAACATACGCCCGGTTGGCGCTGAGGTAGACATCGAAGGGGGCTCCGCCGGCGATCTGGCGGGCGAGTATGCCCGAGGAGCCGGTGACAAAGCGGACGGTGTGGCCGGTGGAGTTGCGGAATGCGGCGGCGAGTTCGGCTTGGGCAGGGGCGAGGTCGGAGGCGCAGGCGATGAGGAGTTCGGCGGCGTGGGCGGGGATGAGGAGAGCGCACGAGAGGAACAAATGGCGCATGAGTATCAGTTTAGCAGGGAAAAGCGACGGATTAGCGCGGAACAGACTTGACAACGACACACTAAACTTAGATACTAAAAACGAGCGCAATATTCTGCGCCAAAGACCTTACGTGAGCGTGGAGGCGAACGAAACGATTATGAGCAAGATCATCGGAATCGACCTAGGAACGACCAACTCTGTTGTTGCCGTCATGGAAGGCGGCCAGCCTGTTGTCATCCCCAACCAAGAAGGCGGGCGCACGACGCCGTCGGTGGTGGGATTCACCAAGTCCGGCGAGCGGCTGGTGGGGCAGGTGGCCAAGCGGCAGGCGATCACGAACCCGGAAAACACCATCTTTTCCGTCAAGCGCTTCATGGGACGCCGCTTCTCGGAAGTGAGCGAGGAGACCAAACTGGTCCCTTACAAGGTTGTGGCGGGAGACAACGGCGATGCGCGCGTGGACATTTCGGGGAAGAAGATGTCGCCGCCGGAGATTTCGGCGCTGGTGCTGAAGAAGCTGAAGGAAGCCGCCGAGGCCTATTTGGGCGAGAAGGTGACGAAGGCCGTCATCACGGTGCCGGCCTACTTCAACGACGCCCAGCGGCAGGCCACCAAGGACGCGGGCCAGATTGCCGGCCTCGAGGTGATGCGCATCATCAATGAGCCGACGGCGGCCGCGCTGGCCTACGGGCTGGACAAGAAGAAAGACGAAACCATCGCGGTGTTCGACTTCGGCGGCGGCACGTTCGATATTTCGATCCTCGAAGTGGGCGACGGGGTGGTGGAAGTGAAGGCCACCAACGGCGATACGCACCTGGGCGGGGACAATATCGACCAGCGGATCATCGATTGGATGGTGACTGAATTCAAGCGGGAATCGGGCATTGACGTATCCAACGACCAGATGGCGTTGCAGCGGCTGAAGGAAGCCGCCGAGAAGGCGAAGATCGAGCTCTCGACGCTGCTCGAAACCGAAATCAACCTGCCGTTCCTCACCGCCGATGCCAGCGGCCCCAAGCACATGCAGATGAAGCTGACGCGGGCGCGCTTTGAGCAGATGGTGGACGATATCCTGAAGCGCTGCTTCGGTCCCTGCGAGCGGGCCCTGCACGATGCCGGGCTGAACCCGTCGCAGATCGAGGAAGTGGTGCTGGTGGGCGGCTCGACGCGTATTCCGAAGATCCAGCAGATGGTGCGCGAATTTTTCGGCAAGGAGCCGAACAAGAGCGTCAATCCGGATGAAGTGGTGGCCATCGGCGCGGCCGTGCAGGGCGGCGTGCTGGCCGGCGAAGTGAAGGACGTGCTGCTGCTCGACGTGACCCCGCTGTCGCTGGGCATCGAGACGCTGGGGGGCGTGTTCACGAAGCTGATTGAACGCAACACGACCATCCCCACGCGCAAGAGCGAGGTGTTCTCCACGGCTTCCGACAATCAGACGTCGGTGGAGATCAAGGTGTACCAGGGCGAACGCGCCATGGCTCGCGACAACCGCCTGCTGGGCGTTTTCCAACTGGTGGGCATTCCGCCCGCGCCGCGCGGCATTCCGCAGGTGGAGGTGACGTTCGATATCGACGCCAACGGTATTCTGAACGTCACGGCCAAGGATCGCGCGACGAACAACGAGCAGAAGATCACCATCACGTCGAGCTCCGGCCTGAGCAAGGAAGAAGTGGAAAAGATGGCCTCCGACGCAAAGTCGCATGAGGCGGAAGACCGCAAGCGGCGCGAGGAGATCGAGACGCGCAACCGGGCCGACGCCATGGTCTACAACGTCGAGAAGATGCTGCGCGAGCACGGCTCCAAGATCAGCGAGGACGATAAGAAGAATGTCGAAGCCGCGATCGAGGAAACCAAGAAGGTGACCGCGAGCGGTTCGACCGAGCAGATCAACGCGGCGCTGGACAAGCTGACCGCGGCGAGCCACAAGCTGGCCGAAGCCATGTACAGCGCGGCGGGTGCGGCCGGCGGGGCTGGTGCGCCTCCGCCTCCGGGAGCGGGCGCGGCCGGCGATGGCGCCAAGCCGAAGGACAACGTCGTCGATGCCGAGTTCGTGGACGTGGAAGATAAGAAGTAGCGCTTGTGAAGGGAGGGCGGCGGTTGCGAGCGCCGCCCTTCGAGTGCAAGGAGGCGCGGGATGGCTTCGAAACACGATTACTACAAAACACTCGGCATCGAGCGCGGGGCGAGCGCCGATGAAATTCGCAAAGCCTACCGCCGGCTGGCCCGCAAATATCACCCGGATTTGAATCCCGGCGATAAAGCATCCGAGGAAAAATTCAAGAACGTCCAGGAAGCCTACGATATTTTAAGCGACGACAAAAAGCGCCAGATGTACGATAAATTCGGATTTTATTCCGAGCAGGGTTTCCCGCCGCCTGGCGCGCAGGCGCCGCCGGGCGGGTTTGGATTCGGCGGATTCGATTTCGGCGACCTGTTTGGGCAAGCCGCGGGCGGTGCGGGTCCGCGCGGGGGCATGGGTCCGCAGCCGGGCGAAGACGGCGGATTCGGCAACCTGTTCAGCCAGTTCTTCAATCGCGGCAAGCAGAAGGCGAAGCGTCCCGAGCGCGGGCAGGATCTGGAGTACGCCCTGAATATCGACTTCTGGCAGTCGATCAAGGGGACGCAGGTACGGTTGACCATCAACCGCCAGGAGACTTGTGGGGCCTGTCACGGGTCGGGCAGCGCGGGTGGGGCGACGGTGGTGTGTCCCGAATGCGGCGGATCGGGCAGCGTGACGCAGATGGCCGGGGCGATGAAATTCAGCCTCACCTGCAACCGTTGCCAGGGGTCGGGCAAGGCGGTGAACGCCTGCCCGGTGTGCATGGGCGAAGGGCGCACGGCGCAACCGGAATCGGTGGAGGTACGCATTCCGCAAGGCGCGAGGAATGGATCGCGGCTGCGCGTGGCGGGCAAGGGAAGCGCGGGCACGATGGGAGCTCCGGCGGGCGATTTGTACATCACCATTCGTGTCGAGGAGCACCGTTTCTTCCACCGCGACGGAGACGATATTCTGATTCAAGTGCCGATCTCCATCAGCGAAGCCTATCTGGGCGGGAAGATCGAAGTGCCCACCATCGACGGGCGCGCGCTGTTGAAGATTCCGCCGGGCACGCAGACGGGCCAGAAGTTCCGGCTGCGGGAGAAGGGCGTCTACAACGCCCGCACCAATACGCGGGGCGATCAGATTGTCGAAGTGCAGATCGCCGTGCCGAAGACGCAGGACGAGAAGACGCGCGAGATTTTCCGGCAGTTGGCGGCGCTGCATCCGGAGGATCCGCGGGCCGAGATTTGGAAAGAGGCTTAGGCGATGGCGAAGAAGCGTTCCAAAGGCGTGTACATGATCAGCTCGGTGAGCGAGCAGTACGGCATTCATCCGCAGACGCTCAGGCTCTATGAGCGCGAAGGGTTGCTCACGCCGTCGCGCTCGGATGGCAATACGCGGCTGTACACGGACGAGGATTTGGAGCGGCTGGAGGTGATTCTGCAATTGACGCGGGAATTGGGCGTGAACTTGGCCGGCGTGGAGATTATTCTCAACATGCGGGATAAGATGGCGGCGATGCAGGCGCAGATCGAGGAGTTCGTGAAGCGGCTCAATCTGGAGCTGGCCAATCAGCCGTTGCCGGCCGAGCAGTCGCGAGGCGGGGGATTGATTCCCGTGGTGCGCGGGGTTCCGGTGAAAAAGGGGTAGGCGGGGCCGACCGGGGTTCCCATGAATGTCGCAAAGCCGTAGAGACCCATGTCGTAGAGCCGCGTTTGCGAGGAGTGGTGGGCGCGACAGGACTCGAACCTGTGACCTCCTGCGTGTGAAGCAGGCGCTCTAACCAACTGAGCTACGCGCCC
>CAYOBO010000213.1:0-4446 GCA_964402295.1 uncultured Candidatus Solibacter sp.
CCGGACGGGACTTTCACCCGCGAGAAGAACGCGTCTTTCAGGACGCACCACGTTTGAAATGATACAAAGATCCCGTCGGGAAGTGCGCCCCTTCCACATTGTGCAACTGGATCTCGTAATGCGCCTTGGCCCGCGTCCCGCCGCCGGTGCTCCGAAAGATCACCCCGCCGTTATGCCACCGGCTCGTCCGCACATAGCTCTGCAACTCGAAGTCTTTATACTTCTCCTTCGTTGCGATATGCCCCAAGCCCTCCAGCCGCAGCACCTTCCCGAGCGCCTGAAACACCGGCTTGCCTTCGGAAACGAACCACCCATCCAGACTCGCCGGCGAATCGTAGAGCGCCGTCCACTGCTGCTTCGAGGGCAGTTCCTTCACGCGCAGATTCCGGAACCGGATCGGGTACGACAGCGATTCAAACCCCAAATACCCCTGCCGCAGCCGGTGCCGCAACTCAGGGATGGATTCGACATTCAGATTCTGCACCCGCTCTTCGTTCATCCAGACCTGTAGCGACGGCCAGTCAAAGACAATCCGGAAGGTGTTCCACTCGCCCTTGTTATTCACCTTTACCGCTGAAGGAGCCACGAGCGGAAAAATCGACCCGCACGAATACGGCGTCGGCTTCGCTTCCTGCTGATGAAAAAGCTTCACCTCGAAGCCCGTCCAACCCGGCCTTCCGTGTTCGGCCGCGTGCAGATAGATTCCTGAATCCATCCAACCCTTGAGGAAAAACTCGCCCCGGAAATCGAAGTTCTCATACCGCTTGGCCGACCGCAGCCACGCCGGAAAGTTCGCTCCCGGATGCACCGTAATGGCCCCGTCCGCCACATAAAAGGCCGTCTCCGGACCTTCTACTACCCGCCATCCCGCCAACGACCGCCCGTCGAACAGCGAAGTGAACCCGGACTCGTCCTGCATCGCCAGCCCCGCCGCGGGCAGCGCCCCCAGAAACGTCCGCCGCGTCGTCATCGTGCCGCCGCGAAACTCTGTTCGATGCGCGCGGCGAGCGCCTCCAACTGTTCCCGCGTGGGAGTCACGATCGTCTTCTCCGCGTCTTCCCACGTCTCGATGATATAGATCAGGTGCTGTCCGGCCAGCCGGATGCACCAGGAATCCGTCAACTGGCGTCCCATCTTCTTGCTCACCGCAAGCAAGTCGGGATGCATCAAAGCGATGACTTTGTCCATCACGGTCCCATCGCTTGCCGCCAGCTCCCATTTCACGTCCACCGAATCCGAATGCCGGATCGTGATCGCATTTTGCAGCCAGCGCAGTTCCGCCGTCCACTTCCGCCCGAAGGGATCGGTCATTTCAAGTTTGCGGGGATTGTCCATTGCTCTCACCGGATATTGTACCGCGACCCGGCGGCGAATCTCGGGATTGTCAATGAATGCCGGGATTTCAGGCAATGGGGAACCGCGGGTCCAGAGAGCCGGCGATCACATCGTTTGCGGAAATATTATCGGTCAATAAATCTAGCATTTTTAACAAAAACCGCCAATCTATCCCTCAAAAATCCCCCTTTGTTTCCGACCTCAATGGCTAGGATATAGCCAGCGGGGCATCCACACCCCCTCTGCCTGGGCCGATCCGCGGTCCCGGGCGGTTTCCAGGAGGTTTTCCCAATGCATGTTTTCATCCGTTGGGCCAGGGGTGTTCTTCCCGTGGCCGCGATCGTCGTTCTCGCCCCTTTTCTGGCGGCGCAACCGCAACTGACCACCATCGACGACATCATTTACCGCGCCGACGGTACTCGTTTCGATGGAACCGCCCTGATCGAATGGCGGAGTTTCCTGCTCGCCGACTACACAACCGTGGCCGCATACAGCAAGGCCGTCCGTATCGTCAACGGCTCCTTTCGTGTCAGCCTGGCGCCGACCACGAACGCATCTTCCGGCTCTCATTACCAGGTTCGCTATGTAAACAACAACGGGCGGGTGCTTTACGTGGAGTACTGGGGCGTCCCTCCCAGCACGGCCACTCTGAAACTGAAGGATGTGCGCCTGGTTGGCCCTCCCATGCGTTCGCAGGATCCGCAAAACGGCAGTTCGGATCCGGTGACGATGAATGACGTCATCGGCCTCACCGATGAATTGAATGCGCGGGTCAAGAAAGGCCTGGGATACCGGCCTTCGTCGGCCGCGGTGATCAACAGCGCCGGGGATCTGGACAGTGCCGTGGGCGATCCCTCCGATTGCGTGCGCGTGGATGGAACCAGCGGCCCGTGCGGAGTTTCCTCGGGTCCGGGATTCGTGGACAACGAAACGCCTGCCGGCCTGGTGAACGGATCGAATACGACGTTCACGTTGGCCAATGCGCCCGACCCGGCCTCCAGCCTTCTGCTTTACCGCAACGGCTTACTACAGCGGGTTGATGTGGACTTCACCCTGGCGGGCAACATCGTGAATTTTCTTTCCGGATCGGTGCCGCAGACGGGCGACTTGTTGACAGCTTCCTATCGCCTGCCCGGCACTTCCGGACAAGCCGGCGTCGAGACGGGATCGCAGGCAGGCGGCGCTCTTACCGGGTATTATCCGGCTCCGTCGATCGCGGCGGGTGTCATCGCCGATGTCCACGTGGCGGAAAGTGCAGCCATTCAGGAATCCAAGCTTGCGCTGAATTATCCGACACACTCGAACGCGAACGACCCGACGCAAGATCAGAAGGCGGCGCTCGCCGGAACGGCCGGTTCGCCGTCGAGCGGGAATCGCTACGTTACGAATCAGGATCCGAGGTTGACCGATGCCCGGACACCGACCGGCCACGGACTGCTCAGCAGTTCCCACACGGATTCAACCACGGGGACAGTAGCGCGGGGGGACTTGATTGTCGGCATGGGCACCAGTCCCACGACATGGACCCGATTGCCGCTCGGCGCAGCCAACCGCTGCCTGACATCCAATGGATTCGACGCGGTATGGAACGCCTGCCTTTACACGGGCTATCCGGCGGGCGCCGTACCGTTTGTGGATGCTTCGGGCAACTTGTCGCACAACCAGAGCCGGCTGTTTTGGGACAATGCTGCGCGGCGATTGGCAATCGGCGTAAATACCCCGACAGCCACTCTCACCGTACATGATTCTTCGGCCGGCGATGGCGTCACGACAGTGTCCGTTCGCGCGGGCGCAAACCAGACAACCACTCCGCTACAGCGCTGGCAAAACGAATCGGCGACGGATCTGGCCAGAGTGGAAAGCGACGGAACTGTGCTGGCGGCGGCGGTACAGGCATCGAGCACACCGAGCCGGGCGGCGTGGCAGGAAACCGGCACGGCTTCGGATCCGGCAGCGCCATCCTCGGGCAGCACATGGTTCAACACCACCGATCAGGCGCGGAAAACTCGCGAAGGCGGACAGAGCCATCCCTTGCCACAAGTGATTTGCTCGACGGCCGGCACGGGAACCAATTCCACGACGATGACGAATCTCGGCAGTTGCACCATTCCCGAAGCGTTGGTGCGGCCGGGGGACCGCATCGAAATACGGGTCGACCTGTCGCATGAAGGCAGCACTTCCGCGTTCAGTTTCGCGATCAGTTGGGGATCGGTTTTCCTGATGGCCCGCAGCGGAGCCGGAACGGAATCCTGGATGTCGGCACGCTCGGAGGTGCTGCCGGCGAGCGGCTCGATGTATTGGAACTGGCAAAGCTGGGGCAACTCCGCATCCATGCTGGCGGGCGGAGGGACAAACGCCACGCCACCTTCCGGGAATATCGTAGTGGCGTTGATGGGGCAGATGTCGACTCCGACGTCGGAAACTCTGACCTTGCGCAACATCACGATCATTCGCATCCCGGCGCAGTCTAACCCGTAAGGAGGGCACCCCCCATGAAGGGGTGTGGTACTAGGTGAATTCCGGCCGCATGTAGGTCATTTTTCAACTTGTCGCCGCACCCCTCAGCTCGCATGATGGAAGAAGGAGAGACCACATTGCGATGCACCGGAGTATTACATATAGACTGAAACGATTTCAGCGCCGCCTGAGTGCGGATGAGAGCGGGCAGGATTTTATCGAATACGCGCTGTTGGGTGCGTTTCTCGTTGTTATCGTATACGGCGTGTTTCCCGTTGTCGTGGGCGGTCCCATGCGCACGATATGGGAACGTGTGAGCAACGTGATCACGACGCTCACAGGCGCCTGATCGTTACCCCAGATACTTCTTCAAGTCCGGATTGAGCTGTTCCTGCACATCGGGCTTGTCCAGATCGTCCTTGGTAATCAGCCGGGGAGCGAGGTTGTTGATCTTCTCCACCGGCTTGCCATTCAACTTGGCCACGGCGGCCTTCACGGATTCATAGCCCATTTTGAACGGATGCTGAATCACCAGGGAATCGATCACTCCCGACTTCAAGTCGTCGAGTAGCGGCTGGCTCCAATCGAAACCCACCATCTTCACGTTGCTCTTGCGGGCACGGAGCGCTTGTGCCGCGCCGACAGCGCTCGATT
>CAYOBO010000214.1:0-4387 GCA_964402295.1 uncultured Candidatus Solibacter sp.
GCGCCTCGCCGCCATGCAGCAGCCCGATGGCTCCTGGACCGTCGATCGGGAGTCGAACGTTGGTTCCCCCGCCACCTACGGCTCGGCGCTCGCCACCTATGCCGCCATCCGCACCCTGCGCGCGGCAGGCTCGCACGAAGCCGCCGTGCAACGTGCCACGGCGTGGCTGCAAGGGCTAAAAGCCTCCTCTACGCCCGACCTCGCCGCTCAGATTCTCGCCACACGCAACGCCGATGCCGCCGTCAAACTCCAGGCCGCGCAGAATCCCAACGGCGGTTGGGGCCCCTATCGCGCCTCGCCTTCGGAAGCGTTCGACACCGCCATCGCCATCCTCGCCCTACAGCCGCTCGGCAACACCGCGGCCATCGAGCGCGGCACGCAATGGCTCAAGCAGAATCAGCTTCCCGACGGCGGATGGGAAGGAACCACACGCCCCAGCGGCTCCATCAGCTACGCGCAGCACATGTCCACCACGGGCTGGGCTACCTTGGCGCTGCTTCAGGCGCTACGCTGAACGGAATCGACTTCGTCTTCGTCGTCAGCCGCATCTCCACGCGTTCAAACGAATCGACGTCGAAAGGCCGGTCAATGCGATTCCCCGCCAAGTCCTCCAGAATCGTCCCCACCACCAGTTGATATTTCCCCGCCACCCACGGCGCAGAGGGCGTGAACACCCACCGCGTCTCTTCGTTCTCCAGCCGGATCTCGCCTTCCACACGCTCGCCCCGCGGATCCAGCACCCAGATCAGCCGTTGCAACAGCGCCGCATCCATCGGTTCCGGGATATCCACCACCAGCGACCGGCCGGCCTGGACCTTCCAGTTCGCAAGCGTTGGCGGCTTGCGATCCGCCGGTCCCACCATGAATTTCTTCACGAATCCTTCCACCAGCGGCGTGCCATGCGCATCGGGCCATTCCCGATCCACGACGATCTTGTACTCCCGCCCCTCCACCAGTGCCGGACCCACTTCGTTATGCGGAACAAGCCCGCGCTTGATCCGCCCCGGATCGAACAGCACCGTGAGCCGCTTCGCCTCGCGGTCCCAAAGCTCTTCTTCGATCTCCAAAAACGGAAGCGAGACTTCTTTGCCCGCGTCATCGACAAGATGAATCCGCCGCCAAGCCTCCCCCCGGCTCATCGGCTCGGAAAAATGCAGGTACAGCTTCAACTGATTCGCCGGCAGCACCTCCGCCGTGGGATACATCTGCTCCAGCCGCGCCGAAGGCGTCCGCATAATCTTTGGGATGGTGTGCGTCGCCCTGACATCGCCCCACCGCGCCTCATACGCCAAACCATCCTGCAACGGAAATCGCGGCCGGAACCGCACCGTCGAGCCCTTCACTTCATACGAGCCAGGTATCGCGATATCCTTCCCCGCCACCGACACGCGAAACCGAGCCGGAAGATCGCGCACCGATGCGGCGTCCGGGACGCCGTGCACTTCCACGGCATCCCGGCGCCACTCGAACGTGATTGCCGCCAGCGCGAACGCCAGCGTCCAATGCAGCAATACCACGGCGATCGATGCCTACGGCAACGCCAGTTGCTTCAGGTCGAGCGATCCGCCTTCGCCGCGTACCAGCATCATGGCGCGCGCATCGTCGATCTTGTCCAGATGCTCCACACCCTTCAGCGATGCGATCGTCTCATACGGCACGCCAGTCACATCGGTCTGCTTCGTAATGCCCTCGTAGGAATCGATCTTCTCCGTGGAGATCTTCATCACGCCGCGGCTCGAATTGTTCAGCAGGATGTAATCCGTCTTGCCCTTCTTGTAAACAATCATGTCCAGCGGGCGGTTGCGGTTGCCCAATTCCGCGATCGTCGTGCCCATCACCTTCTTGCCCGGCGACAGATCCGACATCGGGAACTTCACCAGCGGCGTGCAGGTGTACGCAGCGAGAATATGCGGCTTGTTGTTGATGCGGTAGGCAACGAACGTACGCACTGGAGCGTTGGTTTCAAACCGGCCGTGCGCGCCATGGAAGATCTCCACGCTGGTGCCGCGGTCGGCCGACGAGAACGGAAACGGGATGACGCGCAGATTCGATGCAAACTCCTCGTTCGACAACCCCGCCACCACCACCTTGCCTTCCACGAACGCCACATCGGTGATGGCTTCGTTGCGCAGGCTGGCGCCGCGGCGATCCTTCGCATCCGCCGCAGGAGCGTTCGGCAAAGCCACCTTGGCATGCTTCACGCCTTCGAGCGAAAGCTCTTCAATCTTGCCCTTCGCATCGACGCGCACGATGACAGCGGCGGCATCCGGCCCCTTGCCGCGCGACACCGACAGATAGGCGCGCTTCGACAGCGGATTCACCGCCATGTCATTGATCAGAATCTGATCCGCCGAGGTTCCCAGATACGCCGCGATTTTCTCGTTCACCCCAGCCACATCGGCCGACGGCGCATTCGATTGCTTGTTGTCGTTGGTGTCGATGGCGTACACCGCAGCCGCCGCCGGATCCGCAACGATCAAAATTCCATCTGGAGCGAAGGCCAGCGGCCCGGCCGATTTCAGTTCGGCTTTGCCTGCCTTCAACGAAGCACTCAAATTGGCCGCGGCGGCCGGCGCAATCAGCAGCGCCAGCAAACCGAGACCGGTTAATACGCGTTCTACGAGGGGTTTCACTTGGTTGCTCCCAGAATTGAGGTGTCGGTATAGACGAATCGATGGAGTCTACTGTTACACCCCCGGTCACGGGAGTCAAGCCGCTACCCCTTAATTTCCGCGAACGCCGCTTCGATTTCCTTCTTCGCCGCCGGCGAAATCGTGGTCAACGGCAACCGTGGCGGACCGCCGTAATACCCGTTCAAATCCATCGCGTACTTCAACCCCGGCACGCCGTACTTCACCGTCACCAGTTGCGCCGCCCGCGCAATGCGATTCTGCCAGTCCTTCGCCGCTTCCTGCTCGCGCGTGCGATGCGCTTCCCAAATCGTGATGCAGGCATACGGAGCCGCATTCGCGAACGCCAGCACCGCCCCCACCGCGCCTACCGCGAACGATGGCCACAGCGTCGGCGCCGATCCCACCAGAACCTGAAACCCCGGCTTCACCACCCGGATCAACTGCATCACCTTTTCCAGGTTTCCCGAGCTTTCCTTGATCGCAATGATATTCGGATGCTCGCTCAGCATCGCCACGGCGTCGGGCGAAATATCCACACCCGTCGTCTGCGGCCAGTTGTAGATCATCAACGGAATCTTCGCCTGGTCCGCCACCGACCGGAAATACAGCACCTGCGCTTCGTCTTTATTCAGCAGGTTCTTGTAATAATGCGGCGTGCGCACCATCGCTGCCTTGTATCCCATCTCCGCCGCACGATTCGTCAGCCATACTGTCTCCCGCACGCTCTCCACACCCGTGCCCGCCAGCAGCAGCTTCTCCGGAGCCGCCGCCTCCGCCACCCATCCCCACAACTCGAACTTTTCTTCCGGCGTCAGCATCACGCTCTCGCCGGTCGAGCCGCATACAACATACCCCGCCAGATTTGTCTTATTCCACTTCTCTACGTTGTGGAACACCTTGGCCTTGTACAGCGCTCCATCATGCTGGAACGGAGTGGCGATGGGAGGAAAGATTCCTTGCAGTTTCATGGTGCACCTATGGAAAAAGGGGCCAGGCAGCCAAACGCGCCCAGCCCCTCTTGTAACTTGTATTCGCTCGGAGTTTAGACAACCTTCGCGAAGATGATTACCAGCACGTACAGCGCCAGCGATTCAATCAGCACAAGGCCGAGAATCAGCGCGCCGCGAATGGCGCCCGCCGCCGCGGGGTTGCGAGCCATACCTTCCGCCGCACCGGCGATTGCCTTGCCCTGTCCCAGGGCGCACAAGCCGGAAGCGATCGCCATCGAGAAGCCGGAGGTGATGGCCACCCAATTGGTGCCGTCCGCGGCGTAAATCGGCGAGGCGATCAACAGCAGCGCCAGCGCCATAAACATGGTCTTGAGGTTCATTCGTTGCTCCTTATAAACACCGCGCAGGAGGTGGTTCTATCCCTCGGCTGGGGCCGGGGTAGCTCACACTGCACGGCCATAATGCCGTCAAATATGATTTTTAGTGCTCCTCGTGGGCCACCGCGCCGCCGACATACAACATCGTCATCAGCATGAACACGTAGGCTTGCAGGAACGATACGAACACGTGCAGTCCCATGAAGACCGCGGGCATGACAAAGTAAGTCAGTCCCAGGAAGAGCAAAGTCACCTGTTCGCCCGCGTACATGTTGGCGTAAAGACGAATGGTGAGCGATAGCGGCCGAGCCATCGTGGAAATGATTTCAATCGGGAACATCAGCGGCGCCATCCACGGAATCGGCCCGGCAAAGTGCGCCACATACCGCCCCACGCCCTGCGCCTTCATACCCATCAGGTTGAAGTA
>CAYOBO010000215.1:0-4329 GCA_964402295.1 uncultured Candidatus Solibacter sp.
GCCACAGTTCCACGAGCAATGCGGCCCCATCCTGCGTCCAGGCAATCTGCCCGAAATCGTTATCTTGCCTCGGTGTGGAAACCACGCTGACCTCTTTTCCTGTTGCGCTGTCCAGAATCAGGATCTTGCGCTGGCTCGCCTTCAGTGCCAACCTGCTCCCATCAGGAGACAGTGCCAGGGCCCTGGCGGCCTGCGCGTGCAGGATTCGCACTTCACCCGTAGTCATGTCTTTCACCCCGATCCCCGGCCCACCGTTGAAGTAAAGTCTCCGGCCATCGGGGGAGAAGATCGCATAGGCGTTGTTGCGGTCCGCGCGCGCTTTCACCAGCGGGCGGAGTTCACCGGTGCGCGCATCCATCAGAACGAATCCTGTCTCCGATCCGTCCTCTTGGAACAGTACAATTTCATTCCCCGAGGGCGCCCATTGCGCTCGTTGCCCGATGCGTTTCCCTCGTGGCAAGACTTCGTACTCCGCTCCGCTGGATACGTCCCGGATTACGAATCTATCTTGAACGCGATAGAACATTCTCTTCCCATCGGGCGACCAGGACGCGCCATAGCTGGCGCCACGCACTTCCTCAAACGGTGTCAGGGCGCCCGATAGTGTCATTCGGTCTAAGTCGACATTTGCGGTCATAGTCTTCACTCGCCGGTCCCTCACGGCATATGCGAATCCGCCGGACGCAGTGAACCCCAGCCACGGGAATGCGCGGTCGGGCACTCCTCCCTTTACCAGGATGGCTTCTCCGGTAATGCGCCCGTCCGCCACGGGCCGCAGCCAGTGTCCTATCGACCCATCCCTTCCACTCGAAACCAGCAAATAGCGACCATCCGGAGACCAGCCGCCGACACTCTCGCCTGCTGGACGCGCGGGGAACTCCTGCGGGGGCTCGCTTCCCTCTACCGCGCCAATGAAGATGGATTGCTTTGTGCTCTCCGGCGTGGAACTGTAGGCGAACCACTTTCCGTCCGGTGAGAATGCAGGCCAGGCATACGCGGTCTTCACGCGCATCGACACCTTCCCATCCGCCGCATCGACAAACAGCAGCCCCGACTCCAGCGGCGCGTCATCCTTGTAGCGCGTCACCGCAATTCGACGGTTGTCCATCAGCCAGGCGACGGGTTCCATGTATTCTCCGGATTGTCCTTTGTACACGGTCCTGTCATTCGACCCATCGGCCCCCACGACGCGGATCTCGTATGTTCGCCCTCTCCCAGCGGTCTTGTTATTGCGGAATAGATAGGCGATCTGTTTTCCGTCGTTGGACAGGGCCGTCCAAGTCACATCCGTGTTCGAAACCGGCCAGTCCCCCACTTTGTTCACGGTTTTGTTGACTCCGGTGCGCAGATCGCGAAGTCCCACGTTGCCACCGGAAGGCCAATCGACGAAACTCATCCAGCGTCCGTCGGCGGAGATCCTGCCAGACACGTCGATTGCGTTGTCCCAGAGCAGGCGCAACGAGACTCCCTGTTGCGCGGCGCCCGTTCCGGATGACAGCGCGGACAACCGAGCCTGCGCCTGTGCCACCACCTCTTTCTGATCCCCGTATCGCGACAGCAGTTCCCGGTACACCTTCGTGGCATCGGCGGCGCCCAGCTTCTCGTAGCATAGCCCCAGCCGCAGTTGCGCCTGCGCCGCCACGGCGCGATTGGGCCCGGCTCCGGCAATCACCTTGCGATAGGCCGCGACCGCGCCTCGCAAGTCCCCTTCGACAGTTTCCTTGTGTATCGCAGCCTGTAGCCTTTTCTCCGCTTCCTGCGGGGTTTGTCCCATCAGCAGTGCCGCAAGCATCGTTGTCATCCAGAAAGTGAGTTTCATGTTCTGTGCCCTCAGCTCAACGATATGCGGCGTAGATTTGAATCCCTCTCTCGCAATGTTTTGTTTCCGTTTGATTCAACCATCGAAACGGTAGCCCAGCCCGCGCACGTTCTTCAGGTAGATGGGCGATGCGGGATCATCCTCAATCTTGCGCCGCAGATAGAGGATGTGGTTGTCCACCACGCGTTCGCTGACGTGGGTTGTTTCGCCCCATACGGCCGAGAGCAATTGAGCCCGGCTAAGTATCCTTCCGCGGCTTTCCACGAAGCATTCCAACAGTTTGAACTCGATCGCCGTCAACTCAACCGCGGCGCCGCTTTTCCGCAATTCGCCGCGGTCGAAATCCAGTTCGCAATCGCCGAAGCGGAACACCTGCCTGCTCGTGAACTCTCGCGGCGCGGCCCGCCGCAACAGGGCCTTGATGCGAGCCCGCAGTTCATGCGTTCCGAATGGTTTGGTGACGTAGTCGTCGGCGCCCAATTCGAGGCCCAGAACCTTCTCGGCCTGCTCGGCGCGCGCCGTCAGCATCAGGATCGGCGTCTCGATGCCGGCCTTGCGCCATTCGCGGCAGAGGGTGAATCCGTCCTTGCCCGGCAGCATCACGTCGAGCAGGATGACATCGATTCCACCCTCACGCGCACGGTGGCTGGCCACGGCTCCATCGGCCACGACTTCCACGGCGTATCCTTCCGCGGCGAGGTCGTCTTCCAGGCCCATGGCAATCGCCGCGTCATCCTCTACAATCAGAACCTTCGTCATGTCGCTTCTCCCGCCAGCGGCAACACAAGCGTGAAGGTGCTGCCCACGCCCGGCTTGCTCTCCACTTCGACCGTTGCGCCGTGAGCCTCGGCGATGTGCCGCACCATGGCCAGTCCGACGCCGCTTCCACCGGCATGCGTCGCGGCCGCCGCGCTTCCGCGTACGAATTTCTGAAAGATCGTATGCCGTTCCCCAGGCGGAATGCCGGCTCCTTCATCGCGGACGTCGATGATAGCGTGGTTGCCTTCGCGCCGCCATGTCACCCAAACCGCGTCCCGGCCGGGCGAGTACTTCAAGGCATTGTCGATCAGGTTGCGTAGCGCCACTGCCAGCGCTTCGCGATCCGCTGGAACGAACAGGGGCGCTCCGGAATATTCAATGCGGCGTCCGCTGCCGGCAAGGGGAAACTCCGCCGCTACGTGCGCCACGACCTCCGCCACATCCACGGCCTGCATCCGATACTGCCGGGAGCCGCTTTCCATGCTGCCGAAGTTGAGCAGAGTTTCCACGAGCCGCTGCAATTTGCCTGCCTGCTCGATCAGTGCCGCGTAATACTGTCTGCGGCGTTCCTCGCTGGGCGCGCGTCCCGATTGCAGGATCTCCGAGAACTGCCGGATCGAGGTGAGCGGCGTACGGAATTCATGAGAGACGGCGGAGACGAAATCCTGCTTCAGGCGTGCCACCTCGATTTCCCGCCGCATGGCCCTGGCGATGAAATACGTCCCGCACAGCAGGAACAACGCCACTGCACTTAATCCCGTCAAAAGGAGCCGCTCCTGTTCCTTGGCGCTACCAGGTTCCGGCCGCAGCATGGCGCGTGCTGCCTGCTCGATCGACGCAGTGGGGAACAGCAAGCCTGTATTGCCGCGCCACACCAATTGAAAGCCCGCGCCTACCTGCCGCTCGCCTTGAGAGGCTCTCGATTCCTTCCAAGTGCGCCAGCTTTCGGCGGCCGCCTCGGCCCAGTTGACGTTTTCCGGCTCGGCGCCGGAGGCGGCTTCCCAGTAGAACAAGAATTGCCCGCGAGTGAGTTGCCACCGCGAGGCTGCGAGCTCGCGCCGTAGCCGCGTCCAATCCTTCAACTGATGCAAGCCAAGAAGGGCCGCTGGTACGCCGGCAATCCGCACCTGCTCGATGCGCGACAACTCCTGGTATGCTTGCCGCGCCTCCGTTTCGCGGCCCAGAGCGCGCAGGCAGCGCGCCAGCCGCAGCAACGCTCCAGCCCGCAGCGCTGTGTCGTTCGACTGCGACAGTATCCGATACTGCTGAGCCGCTGTCGTGAAATCGGCGGAAATGACCTCCTGCCGCTGCACTTCGAGGAACGGCTCCTCCGGAGGCTCTGGAGCCGTAATGGCAAACGGCACGTACGGCACGATCGAGGGCGGATGTGCGCGGAACGTCTCTTCGTCGAACCGCAATGCCAGCACGCCGCTGGGAACCTCGGAAGGAGGCCAGACTTCCGGGCTGGCATGGATCAACGCCAGCTTTTCTTTCCACGACGCGGCGATGGAGCGCACCGTCATCTCCAAGCGCGCTTGTTCGCGTTGTGCCGCCAGCAGCCGCTCCTGCTTGGCCAGCCGCCAGCCCAACCACGCAAGCGATCCCACGGCCAGCAGGGTGGTGCTGAGAAGGGCAAGAAACAGGCTGCGCGGAGGCTGAAGCCAATGACGGTATTCGGTCACGGAACGCCCATTATAGTCCGGCCCGCGGTTGTCTACCGTCTGGGAAGTGTTTGAATTGTGTTTGAGGGC
>CAYOBO010000216.1:0-4133 GCA_964402295.1 uncultured Candidatus Solibacter sp.
CTAGTGCAGCCGCTTCATCAGCAAGCGGGCCGTGTATTCGCCGACACCCAGGATGATTTCGCCGGAGGTGGGATGAAACACGGGGCCATCCATGGTCCACTTCGCCTCGCGGAACAAGCGCGGCTCGCCGCCGTCCACATTCACGCGCCATAGGGTCGACGGCGCCCCGTTCTCGTCATCCATCCAGAACACGATTTCCCGATCCCCGGGGACGAAGAACGGCACCCCGGCGCGGCAATTCGTACCCTGGCACACCACTTTGGGTTGCGGGTTTTCCACCGCCGACAGCATGAGCCAGCTTTCTCGGGTGGCTGGATTGTACTCACTATAAACGACCTTTGACCGGTCGGCGGAAAGCCCGAACGATCCGATCTTCGCCCCACTGCGAGGCTTAATCAGAGTTCGCACTGCACCCGTTTCCAGATGCAGACCCACAATCCGGCTATTCGACCCATTCTGCACCTCCGGATCCCGAGCCGTATAGATCAATGTTTGTCCATCGTTCAGCACAGCGGGATTGAAGTACGCGTTCATTTCCACAACGGGAGCGGCCGGTTTCATCTCCCCGGTTTCCGTGTTCAGCCGGAAGGTAGGCCGCTGTCCGTAGTTCCCCGTGTTTCCGATCGCCAGCAACGACTTACCGTCCGGGAACCAACTCAGACGCAGTACGCTTGGAATCTTCGCCGGCAGCACTCGTTCCTTACCCGACGCCATGTCGCGAATCACGATCGTGTTGTCATTCACTCCGCCTCCGCCGACAGCGTAGGCCAGCTTCGATCCGTCCGGCGAAAACGCGGGCCGCCCCCCTTGAAATCCTAGCGGCAGCTTCCGCATCGGATCGTTGCTCGAACGGAACGAATAAAGCTCGCTCAAGAACTCCCCCTGGTTGACAAAGACGGCTCCAGACGGCGAGATGCCAATGATGCTCTCATCCTGGGGTTTCTCGTCGAGGCCCAATTCCAGCAATTGCGGCTCCCCCTGCACCTTCCCCGCCGCAACCGCCAGTTTGTAGGCACGAGGCCGCCCGCTGCGCTCGCTCACCACCACCAACTCGCCGCTACTCAGCCAGCCCAACACATAATCATGGCCCGGACCAGACAGGGCAACATTCGACTCCCCTCCACTCACCGGCATAATCCTCACATCCGTGGGCACATACCCGCGTGTGCTCTGATCGGGGGCAGCCGATGGATACGCGATCCACTTCCCGTCCGGCGAAAACTTCGAAATCCTGCGGCCCGTCCACCAATTGAACCCGGGAGTCTCCAATTCCTGCACCGGTCCACCGGCGGACGGCACCAGCAGCAGCCCCCGTTTCCTGTCATTGGTCTTCGCCACTAGAATCCGGCTCCCATCGGCCGACCAATCCACCGCGGAGAAGTAGTCATGCGCGGCGCCATCCCCGGCGATCAACACCCGATCCCCGGTTTGATCCGTCCGCGACACACGAAGATCCCCTTTCCCCTCCTGCCGCTCATTGGCGAAATGCGTATAGGCCACCATCGAACCATCGGGAGAAACCAGCGGCCGCCAATGACGTGCCTGCCGGTTGGAAGGCGCGGCAACCGCGGTCTTCACAGCCCCCGACGCCGTATCCAGCACACAAATCGCGCCGCCACACAGAAACCCGACAAACTTCCCATCCCGCGAAGAACGCGCATCCGCGATGCGATCGGAAGCGTAGAGCACCCGCTCTCCGGCGGACCTGGCTCCGCCACCCAACGCCGCCAGCCGCGACTTCGCCTCCGCGGCATCCTTCTGATCCCCAAACTCCCGCACCAGCCGCTCGTAGGCCTTCCGAGCCTCGGCGTTCCCCAATTTCTCGTGGCACTGCCCGATCCGCAGCAGCGCCCGCGCCGCCGTCTCGCGATCCGACCCGGCGCGCGACAAAATCCGCTCATATTGTTTCAGCGCGCCCTCGATGTCCCCCTGCACCGTCTCGCGCTGGATGGCGGCTTGCAGTTCGACGCCGAGGGAAGAGTTCTTTTGATAGCCGTGCGCGCTGAGCGCAACCAGCAGCAGGAATAGCAGGTGTGTTCGTTTCATGAGTTCAGCATGCCCCCCGCATGTCGCGCCCCCGTGCACGCATTGTGGAGATTCCGTGACGTCCGCATGGCATTACACATCGAAGCGATACCCCAACCCGCGCACGCTGATCAAATGCCGCGGCTCGCCGGGGTCCGCCTCAATCTTCCTCCGCAGCTTCACAATATGCGTATCCACCACCCGGTCGGTCACATTCGTATCCCGCCCCCACACCGATGCAATCAGCTTTTCGCGGCCCAGCACCCGGCCCGCATTGCGCAGAAACATCTCCAGCAACCGGAACTCGAGCGCCGTAATCTCCTGCAAGACCCTGCCCCGCCGCAACTCCACCTTCGCCGTATCGAGTTCGCAATCGCCGAAGCGCAGCACCGCCGCAGCCGCCTCCACCGGCCCGCCGCGCCGCAGCAGAGCCTTCACCCGCGCCCGCAGTTCCCGCGGACTGAACGGCTTCGTCACATAATCATCGGCGCCAAGTTCCAACCCCATCACTTTCTCCGCCTCCTGCCCGCGCGCCGTCAGCATCAGCACCGGCGTGCGCACCCCGGCGCGCCGCAGATCGCGCAACACCTCGAACCCATCGCGCTTGGGCAGCATCACATCCAGCACAATCAAATCCCAACCCTGCTCGCGCCCGCGCAACGATCCGCTCATCCCGTCGGCGGATGTCTCCACCGTGTGCCCCTCGGCTTCCAAATCCATGCCGAGCCCGAGGGCGATATCCGGTTCATCTTCAATCAGCAGAATTCTCGCCATACTCTAAGAAGCCACTCCCGGAAGCACAATCGTGAACACGCTGCCCGCACCGGGCGAGCTTTCGAGTTCCACTCGCCCGCGATGGGCCTCGGCCACATGCTTCACCATCGCCAGCCCGATGCCGGTCCCCTTCACCCCCAATTCCGTCGCCTCACGGCCGCGCACGAACTTGTCGAAAATGCGGCGCTGATCGGACGCCGCAATCCCTGGCCCGCGGTCGGCGACGCTGATGCGCACCACGCCGCCATCGCCCCGCACGCGCAATTCCACCGCCGAGCCGGGGGCGTATTTAACGGCGTTATCCAGCAGGTTCCAAACGGCGAGCGAAAGCGCCCCGGCATCGGCCGCAATCCAAGCGCCGTCCTCCGCCGTAACATGCACCTCCGCCCCGGTCTCGCGGCGAAACTCCTCGGCCACGCGCCTCGTGAACGCCGCCGCGTCCACCGATTCCAGCACATACGGACGCGCCCCGGCTTCCATGCGCCGGAAATCGAGCAGGCTCTCCACCAACCGGCTCAACCGCTCCGTCGAGCGCAGCTGCGCCTCGTAGCAGGTGCGCCGCTGCGCATCGGTGAGCGTGGCGCGCTCGATCAGCATATCGGTGAACTGCCGCAACGCCGTCAGCGGCGTGCGGAACTCGTGCGACACGGCGGCCACGAAATCCGATTGCATGCGCGCCGCAGCGAGTTCGCGATGCAGGGCACGGTGCGTGAAGTATCCGGTGGCGAGCAGCATCGCGGCCAGCGCCAGCGTGCCGATGGCGATCAACCGGCGGCGGCCGGAATAGAGCGTGGGTGCGCTCACCGGGTCGCGATCAAGGCCGATGGTCCACGGCAACCCCGTCACGGGCCCTGTACGCGTCACAGCCTGCGAGCCCGCCGGACCAATCCGCAACCGTGCACCGGCCTGCGCAGCCACAGCCTCGGCCCGCGCGGCCCAATGCGCGCGCACATACTCCGCCGTGGCCGCCATCACCGTGACATCCGCACCCTCACGCCGCAACAGGAGGGTGATTTCCCCATCGGACCGCCGCCCGCCGCCGCTTGCCGCGGGCCAGTTCATCGCCACCGCCTCGCTCAACCGCAACCGCACGGGATCGGGCTTCCAACGGCCTTGCGTCAATTCCGTGGCCTGCCCGGCGTGAAAGAGATAAGCAGCCTGAGAGGGCAGAATCCCGGGCCGGTCCAGCGCCGCCGCCAGCGCCGGTCCATCCCGTCTTGCCAAATGCGCCACCAGCGGGGCCGGCACCTCTTCGAATCGCGCCGAGGCGAGGCCGGCCAGCCGCCGGTAGCAATCCTCCGCTCCGCCCGCATCGCCCCGTTTGGCCAGCACAC
>CAYOBO010000217.1:0-3720 GCA_964402295.1 uncultured Candidatus Solibacter sp.
TGTCGATCATGTTCACGCCGCGGTCGAGCGCTCTGGCGATCAGCCTGTCGCGGCGCTGCTGGCCTTCTTCGAGCAGCACGTTGCCGTGTTCGACTTTTTTCTTGTAACGCGGGTCCGTGTGCGAGCCGAAGGAGAGAAGCGAAACGTAAAGATCGGTCTGGCCGAGCTGGCGATAGATCATTCCGCCACGGCGGTATTCCTTCACCGCCGGCGCGGCGGCGAGTCGCACGGCACTCGCGGCGGCAAGGAATGCGCGGCGGGACCAGGCTCGGGGGCACATGGCAATATGCTATCACCGCACGACAACGTCGCGTACTTTCGTCCATCGTGCGATGCCTGCCGGACCTTCCACTTCCAGCGTGACGACGTATTCGCCGGCCTGCTTGTAGGAGTGCTGCGGGTGCTGTTCGGTGGATGTTTCGCCGTCGCCGAAGTTCCACAGCCAGCGCTGCTGCGGCCCGCGCGATTCGTTGCGAAAAGCGACGAGGCGGCGGTTCATGTCGACGATCTGGAAGCTCCAGGCAGCTTCGAGCGGCTTACGGTGCACGGCTTCGAGCGGCATGAGGCGGAAGGCGACGAGGTCGCTGGCATTGCCGAACATCGATGTCTTGTGGGAGAGGTTCCAGAAGCCGTCGTAGTCTTTCGAGTCCACGTCGTCGTAATCGAGGATGGCCCAGGACAACCCGATGATTTTGTTTTCGGTGAGCTGCGATTCCACGGCGCGCCCCGGCCCATCGTAGGGAGCGTAGTCAAACGGAGTGATGAAAAATTCGAGCGTGAGCTTGCCCGATTCACCGTGCTGGAAGTTGTATTGATAGGCGGCGTTGGCGTAGGGCAGGTGCTTGATCCAGGGCTGTGCGCCCCACACGAAGACCCAATCGCGGTCGGGAGCCGGCGTGAAGATGTGGTAGTTCTGCGCATGGACTCCGTGGAAGTTGAAGAAGGCGTCGCCTTTGTCGATGGTGGGGTTGGGATGCAGGCCGGCAATCAGTGGGCCGCCGGAAAGATCGCCATCCACGACCACTTCGAAGATGTCGTTGTGGCGGTCGGCACGGCGAAAATCCCAGTAGTCGTCATAGGCTTCGTAGAGGAAGTAGAGGCGGTTGAGCCCTTTGACCCAGCCGACTTTGACGTTCACGTCGAGGTCTTTCTTGTTGTACTCGAAACCCAGGCCTTTGACGGTTTCCTTCAGTTGATCGATGCCGATGTTGTAGGCCGTCGGGACGATGGCCCAGTCGTCGGCCTTTCCGTCGATGGTGGGGATCTGGTTAGAGGGGAATTGGTAGATCTTGTATTCGACGCCGGGCCGTTCCAGGGCAGCGAGGGGAGCAAGGAGCAGGAGGAGGAGCGGTGTCATGGCTTGGTTTCACCAGTCTATGACGGCTAACGATTTTACGGAACGGACCGATCCAGCCCTCCAGCTTCCCGGGCGTGCGAATGAAGTATGGGCGCGGGCATTTGCAATGATCTCGATGGAAAATGGCAAGCGGATCGCTGGGCTATTCTCCGCGCAGGAAGCGGACCATCGCGGCCGTGAATTCCGCCACAAAGGGAGCGCCGTTCTGGCGCAAGTTCTCGATGGTCATAATGTCGCCGCGCACGTCGGGTTGAATGCCGATGTTTTCGAGGTATGGCGCGGCGGGGTAATCCTTGCCGCGGACCGCCGCCGGCCGTACGACCAGGCTCTGCGTGACGCTCGCGTAGGTCTCCGAATACATACCCGTCTGGATGGGGACGCTCACCGTGCCGCCCGCGCCCTGGCTCGGCATGCCGAAGGCGATGCCAATCCCGTTGTCCTGAATGGCGGCGGCGAACAACTCGGCAGCCGAAGCGGTGTAATCGTCGGTAAGCATCATGATGGGCTTGCTGTAGCCCAGCAGGTTGCCGGAGCGGTCGCGGGCCGGGTCCACTTCGAGACTGAGATCGCAGAGCGGCAGCGGCCCGGTGCGGCCGCGATTCTCGCTATAGGCGCCGCGGATGTCGCCGAGCATGGCGCGCAGCAGTTGCGTGATCCACTGGTCGATTCCGGCCGATTCCAGTTCGAAGATGAGGTTCTCGTACTTGTTGATCCAATCCCGCGTGGCGCGGATCTCGGCGCCGGCAATCTGGAAGGGTTTGCGCGTCATTAGGGATGCCGCGTCCTGGGCGAAGCAGGGGTCGCCGCCGGGATTGCGCATGATGTCGACAATCAAGCCGTCGGTGTTGCGTTCGAGGTATGCGATCTCGCCGGCAAGCTGTGAAATGGCTTGGCTCGCCAGAAAGGGATTGTCGTGCATATAGCCGATGCGCAGGAAGCCCAGCCGCAGGCCTTGGCTCTGGTAGGTGCCCGAGAACAGCAGATCGCGTCCGCGGCCGAGGCGCTGCTGAAAGCCACTCGGCATGGCAAACAGCGGCTGGACGGCTCCGATGCCGCGCACGGCGCGGAGAGGCTGGATGCGGGCCAGGCGCAGTTCGCGGAGTCCGCGGAAGGACTTCGGCGCCATCGGGCTTTCCACCGGCACTTGCGGTTCCTCGCCCTGTACGGTGTCCGCCGGCGCGCTGCTTTGCAGGATCGGTGAGGGCACGGGTCCGATGGCGGTGAGCGGAATGCCGTCCTTCAGCCAGAAAATGTCGAACGACTGGACGGCCCCGCTTTGCCGGCGGAATTCGAATTTCGAAACATCGGGAGTGAGATGGGCCCGGGGATAGGCGCTTTGCACACGGAAGACGAGCAGGTCGAGGGCGTCGCGCACGGCCGCGCGCTCGTTGCCCGAGGGGGAGAATTTTCGCAGTACGGCGATCCAATCGGCGACCGGTTTTCCGTCAACGCTCAGCAACTCGTCGCCAACCTGCACTGGGAACGTGCGCGCCGGAAGGAGTTGGCGATCAATGGCGTCCACCAGCACCTTGCCGTCATAGAGATCCAGAAACAGGCCGCTGTCGGCCGTGAAGCTGGACGGGAGGTAGAAACGAGTGTGGCCATCGCGAAGGCGCGAGACGTATTCGGCACAGAGATCGAGGAATTCGAAATCATCCCTGGTGCGGCGCGCGCGATCGAGCCATGGGCCCAGTTGCAGCAGGTCGAAACCAATGACGTCGCGTTTCCACTCGTAGGGGGCGTATTGTTTGGCATACAAGGCTGCCAGTTGCTGGAATTCCAGTATTTTCTGGTCAGGGCTCAATTGGGCAAACAGGGGTGTCAGGGCGCAGAGCAAAGCAGGCAGCAGAAACCGCGTCATGGCGCAAGGATACCAGCTTTGTCCTAACCCTGGTAGAATGTAAGGTTTTCGTGCATCCGGAGAGATAAGGTGAATTTGATTCTGCGTGCCTACAGCTTCGTCTTCCTCGTGCCGCTGTCGCTCTTCTTTTTTGCGATGGGGTGTTTTGCCTATCTGGAGGGGAGGAAGGAGCTCACCATCGACATGTTGCCCTGGGCGGAAGCGAGTGTCCGGGCGTGGATATTGACATTGAGCGTGTTCGGATTGATCTCCATCTGGTTGGCGGCGCGCAAGACGGCTCGCGTGCTCTATGCGATGTATGGGGCCATCGTCTTCTGTCTGGCCGTTTACGCGGTGTTCCTGTCGCGCTATCGGTTCGACGGGCTAGCGGAGTTCTACTGGGGTCTGGCCTTCGTGGCAGGGGCATTCGGCGCCATGATGGGCGCCATCGTACACGCGCGCAAGTAGGCGTGTCGACTGGAGTGGTACAAGGGAAAATATGGCCTCATTCCGAGTAGAGACG
>CAYOBO010000218.1:0-3606 GCA_964402295.1 uncultured Candidatus Solibacter sp.
TTGGCCGATTTGCAGAGGCTGCGGGGACGGGTTTATTTGGACGATGGAGCGATCCAATCCGATCAACTGACCGCGGATGGGCGCCACGTGATGGAGATCGACGAGAAGAGTTGGCACCTCATGGTGATGGAGGACAGCGGAGTTATTTCCGGTTGCATCCGCTACACGCCCTACTTTGGTTTCGTGGACTTCCAATCGCTGGGTGTGGCCCAGTCTCCGATCGCGCGGTCGGAGACCTCGCGCGATTGGTTCTGCAACGCGATCGGCGCGCAGATTCGCGATGCGCGCACGGCGGGGCTTGCGTTCGCGGAAACGGGAGGTTGGGCGATCACGGAAGAGCTGCGCTGTTCGAGCGCCGCGTTACAACTTGCGGTTGGATCCTACGCGTTGGCGGAAACCCTTGGCGGATGCATCAGCGTGGCAACAGCGACATGCCGCCATGCATCGGCGTCCATCTTGCGCCGCATTGGGGGAGAGTCGCTGCGATGGAATGGGCTGGAGGCCGCCACCTATTGGGATGCGCGTTACCAGTGTGAAATGGAGATCCTTGTGTTCCGCTCTGCCACGCCGAATCATAAATACGCCAAACTGTCGCAGGATCTGCAATTCGCGCTGTGCAACACGGCCGCGGTATATTCGGCGCAAACGCAGGTAGCCGCACCGGCTGCCGCCAATCTACCCGTGCCGGCGCTGGCTGTCGCCTAGAGGAGTAGATGATGGTGCAACGCGAGTACCTTTCGACGATCGCGCCGGAAGGCATATCCGCCGATCGGGTTGCCGGCGCCGTGGCGGCATGGAGGAAGGCGCTCGGCGAGGAAGCCGTGATCTGCGATGCGGAGCACCTGGAACGGGCAGGCACGGCGACATTCGCCATTCGCCGCAAAGTGCCCGCTATTCTGCTGCCGTCCACACGCGAAGATGTGCAGGAATGCTTGCGAATCGCCAACCATTTTCGCGTTCCGGTTTATCCCATTAGCAGCGGAAAGAACTGGGGATACGGGTCCGGGGCGCCATCGGCGAGCGGCTGTGCGCTTGTGGATCTGCGGCGGATGAAGCGAATCGTCGACTTCAGCGAGGAGTTGGGATATGTGACGGTGGAGCCTGGGGTCACGCAACGGGACCTGATGGAGTTCCTGAGCGCTCGCAACTCGCGCCTGTGGATTGACGCCACCGGGGCGAGCCCAGACTGTAGCTTGATCGGCAATACAGTGGAGCGCGGCTTTGGGCACACGCCATACTCCGACCACTTCGGGCATTGCTGTGGGCTGGAGGTGGTGCTGCCGAACGGTGAGTTGTTGCGGACGGGTTTTGGCCGCGTGCCGGGCGCGAAGTCCACGCCGGTCTACAAGTACGGAGTCGGGCCGTACATCGACGGCCTGTTCACGCAATCGAACCTGGGGATCGTCACGAAGATGACGATCTGGCTGATGCCGGCTCCGGAGTATACGCAGGCGTTCTTTTTCCGCTGCGATGAGGCGGAAGGGCTGGCAGGGCTGATCGATGCGCTGCGGCCGCTACGGCTGAACGGCACACTGCAAAGCGCCGTGCATATCGGCAATTCGTATAAAGTGCTCTCCGGGCTGCGGCAGTATCCCTGGGAGGAGACCGGAGGCGCCACGCCACTGTCTGCTGAGGTGATGGGCAGATTGGCGAAGGCGATGAACTTCGGCGCCTGGAACGGCTCGGGAGCGCTCTATGGCACCAAGCGCCAGGTAGGCGAAGCGCGGCGTCTGCTGAAGCAAGCACTGAAAGGGCGAACTTCCCGGCTACAGTTTCTGGACGACCGGATGCTGGCGCTAGCCTCCCGGTTTGCCAAACCGGTGGCGATGGTAACGGGCTGGGATATCAGCCGCATTATCGAACTGGTCAAGCCAGTCTACGGATTAATGAAGGGCGTGCCCACCGCCGATCCGCTCCGATCCACATATTGGCGCAAGCGTTTCGCGCCACCCGCCGATATGGATCCGGATCGGGACCGCTGCGGACTGCTGTGGTGTTCGCACACCGCTCCGATTTCCGGCCGCGAAGCTTCCCGCATGATGGATTTGACCGAAGAGCTGGTGCTGCGCCATGGTTTCGAGCCTGCGGTATCCATTACGCTGCTGACCGAACGAACGCTTTGCTCGGTGGTGTCCATCGCTTACGATCGCGACGTTGCCGGCGAGGACCAGCGGGCCCAGGCCTGTTACCGGGAACTGATGGATAGACTTCTGGGGGAGGGATACGCACCTTATCGGCTCGGCGTGCAATCGGCTTACTCCCTGCCCTTGAGCAGTGGCTTCGATGGGTTCCTTCGGGGCATCAAGCAGCAGATCGATCCCCATGACGTGCTGGCACCTGGGCGGTACATCCGGTAAACCGCAGCATCCTGGAGAACACGCGACGACTGAAAAAAAAGAGAGCCCCTCCGTAAAGGAGAGGCCCTGCAACGTCGGTTATGCGAACGCTTGGCTTAGCTGTTCTTGCGGCGGCGGATGGAGCCGAGAATGATTCCGGCGATACCCGTCAGGCCCAAGAAAATGGAACTCGGTTCCGGGGTGACGACCTGCAGGTTGCCCGACCAGGTGACAACCGGCGTGCCATTGCCCGCAGAGAGATCGGAAATCGCATCCGGGGTGTAGCCGATGAACTGTGCGCTGAAAACGCCGGTCCAGGGCGAAACGTCGCCGCTATCGTAGATGTTGCCGTTCAGCAAGAGCGTGGCAGTGGTTGCGTCAACCAAGCCTTGCCCGGGAATGAACACTTGACCGTAGGTCAGCAGGATGGGGCTGCCGGCGAACGACACGCAACTGTCACCCACACTTTCCGTTCCGTCGCAGACGGTGACACTCCCACCCATCGGGTTGGTAAGGCCTTCCAACTGCCAGTTGGCGGAAGCGGGCAGATTGCCGGGGAAGGTCAGGAAGTTGGCAATCGGAATTGCACTAATGTCCTTCACACTTCCCGGAGCGCCCGACGGATAACCTGCGAAGGAACCGGAGTTGCCCAAGCCAACAACAACCTGTCCGTCCGGCGGACCAACCGGCAACTGAAAATCAATGTAAGTGTTAGTGGACATCACCCCGGGCCCGGTGATATTCAAATCCCCGTCGTAATAGGCCGCACTGGCGGATCCAACGACAATTGTGGCGGCCAGTATGGCGCGCGAGAAACACGAAAGCATTTTTCCTCCTTAAATAGCAACACCTATGTGCTTTGTCAGTATAGGTGCCGGCTTTCCGGAGCAACAATCGTACATGTGTACCAGTAGGTACCAGAGAAACAGTAGTCCCATGTATCGAGGACTTTGGCCGAAGTCCTACCGCGCACCGGGATGAAAGGAGAGCAGCGCGAGTGCAAGCAAAACAAAAGAAAGGCCTTGCTACACCACCTGCGAATCTGCGGCGAACAGGGAAATGTACTAGAACAAAGTACGGATCAGTACCGGCGACACCTCGGTGAGGCATCTGACGAATTGTCGGTTTTCTACCTCTACTATGATTGGCGGGGCGCCAACAACCTCGCCATGGTGGTGTTTTCGGTCACCGCCGTACCCAGCAGGACATCCCATGCGAAGCCGGAAACAAAGAAGTAGTTCCGGTTGTGCGTTGCATGATGGACCATGTG
>CAYOBO010000219.1:0-3177 GCA_964402295.1 uncultured Candidatus Solibacter sp.
GCCCGCTCCTACCGCGTCTTCCGGCACGCGGAACCCATCATGCTCATCACCGAATACTTCCCCACCACGCTCGATTACTGACCCGCCGCCGCTTTCTCCTTCAAATCCCCAAAGTCCACGTACTCCTCCAGCATGCTCATCACCAGCGCCGGAGTCGGCGGCGACTCGCGCAGATACCGATCCGGAAACCGCAGGTTAAATCGCGACCCTGCATCCTTGCGCTTCTGGGCAATCTCCGCCTGCTTGATCGCCTCCAGCCGCCGGGCCTCATCGCGACGGCGCGAATCCTCATACCGCCGCGCGCTTTCCAATCTCCCGATCTCCCGCCGCAACTCATCCTTCCGCCGGGCATCCGTCGTGTTCTTCAACTCCTTTTCCAGGTCCTTTTCCCGCGTCGACTTCGACACGGGCGAATAACTCACCGAACCCGAATCATCCCCGAACGTCCCATATCCGCCACCCCCAAGCTGAAACTCAATCAGCTTGTCCTTCACCTTCACCGTGGTAATCATCACCGAATCGCCTTCTCGCAACGAAATCCCAAACTTCTTGGTCCGCTGCCCGTACTCGCGGAAGTTCACCGGCGGATCGCCCTTGAACACCACGTCCACACCCAAATGCGAGGCCGGCATATCCATCTTCACCCGCACCTTCTTCCCTTCAAAGAAGCGCCGCAGCGCCATCTCATCCTGCCCGAACACCGGCAGAGCCAACAGCAACAACCATGCTCCGATCATGCCTTCCTCCGAATGCGCGGCTTCATCTGCTTGCGCCATGCCGCAAACCGCGCCTGCAACTCCTTCACCTTCTCCGGATGCTGCGCCGCCAGATTCACCTTCTCCGATACGTCGTTCTTCAAATCGAACAACTCCACCACCCCATTGTTGTCCACCAGTTTCCAATCCCCCACGCGGACGGCGCGACGCCCTTCATCGGCATCCCAGAACAAGGCATCGTGCAGCGGCCCGCTCGACTTCCCGCTCACCAGCCCCAGCACGCTCCGGCCATCGTACGCACGCCCTTGCGGCAACTTCGCACCAGCCGCCTCGCAAGCCGTCGCGAACACATCCATGCAGATTACCGGCTCATCCACCACCTTGCCCTTGGGGATCCGCCCCGGCCACGCCGCGAGAAACGGCACTCGTATCCCGCCTTCATACACACTCTGCTTGAACCCGCGCAGCACGCCGTTGAACGACGAATTCGCCTTCGCCCCGCCATTGTCGGAAAGGAAGAATAGCAGCGTCCGGTCCGTCAGCTTGTGCCGCTCGAGCGCATCCAGAACCTGTCCCACCGCCGCATCCATCCGGCCGAGCATCGCCAGCAGCACATGGCGCGGCTTGCCCTTCCCTCCATAGCGCGCCACATCGGCCTCCGGAGCCTGCATCGGCGAGTGCACCGCATTGAACGGCAGATACAGAAAAAACGGTTTGGCCCGATTTTGTTCGATGAACGCCGTCGCCTCCCGAGCCAGGTTATCCGTCAAATACCCGGTATCGTCAATCGTCTTGCGGTCACGATACATCGCATTGTGGCCATCCGACGCCTTCAACGCGAAATAATCGTGCGCCCCGTGTCCGAGGAATCCATAGAACCTGTCAAAGCCGCGCGACAAAGGATGATAGGCCTCTTCCAACCCCAGATGCCACTTGCCGAACACAGCCGTCGCGTAACCGCGTCCCCGCAGCAAGTCCGCCAGCGTCACCTCATCCACAGGCATTCCCGCCCGCGAATCCGACGCCGTATAAAACCCGAACCGCTGTTGATACCGCCCCGTCATCAAGCCCGCCCGCGTCGGCGCGCACACATAGCAACTCGCGTATCCCTGCCGGAAGCGCACGCCCATCGCCGCGATGCGGTCAATGTTCGGCGTCTTCACATCGGTTCCATGATTCTCATAACAGCTCGCATCGCCATAGCCGTGATCGTCCGACAGGATCACCACCACATTGGGCAACGCCGCCGCCTGAGCCGCCGCCACGCCGGCGCCCGCCAGCGAAGCCAGAAACGTCCGTCGATTCATCGTGCCGCTCCTTCCCACAACAGCCATACTTCCGACAACCGCGACCGCTGGCGCCAATTCAGATGGTCCTCATCCGTCGCCTTGTCCCAAGTCAGCACCAGCTTCCCGTCGCGAACGCTCTGCACCGGAACCTCGAATTCCTTGAACTCCCCCATTTGCTTCCCATCCACACGGGGCTTCACCCGCACTCCGTCTATCTTCAGCAATGCCTGTCCATATCCCGTGGTACGCACCACATACCGCGCCCGCGGATCCAGGCCCTCATAACGCATTTCCTTCGGCCACATCGTCACCTGCCACGATAACCGGGCCCGGCTCTTGCCCTGATCCCACCACCAAAACAGCGGCTCATCGTCCTCCGGGGCCAGCCCGCGAATCACATGCGGCGAGCGCGCCCAATGCCCGATGTCGTCGTAGAAACTCCCCGGTCCCGGATTCTCCCACCGCGCCAGTTCGAGCAGCCGCCGCACTTGCATCGCGCGATCGCTCATCTTGCGCACCTTGGCAAATTCATCTTCGAGCCACCAGCGATTGTTGAGCGGGTTGTCGATGAAATCGAGCACAGCCCCGCGCTCGGCGCCGCTGGCATGATACTTCTCCACGCTCGTCTGCAAGCCCACGGAGCGGAACAGCGCCTCGCACAGCTCGATGATCCGCGCCCGCAGTTCGCCACCCGCGGGCGAGGACACCGCCCGCGCCAGCACTCGCGTAGCTTCATCCATCGCCTGCACCGGACCGAGCTCCTCGGCCCGTTCCAGCACCGCATTGGCATCCTTTTCCAACTGAGTATCCTGCATCAGGCGCCGCCGCACATAGGCATCGTAGTTCGCCCGCAGCAAACACATCTGCCATCGCCAGTTGTTCTTCAGATGACCCGCCCGAGCCTCCAATCCCTGCCAGTACCGCAGCGTCGCTTCCACGCCGCCATTTGCCGCCAGCGGCCCGCGCCAGTTGCGTTCCAGCGCCAGTAACCCATCGGAGGCTTCCTCAGCCAATGCCGGATCGAAGAACACCCTTGCATAGTCCACCAATATCCCGCGCACGTTCTGCCCGCGGTCCCAACCCAATGCGCTCCAGACCACTTTGTTCACATCGTCGTGCACGCCATCGGAATACGTGATGAACCCATCGCTCAATGCCGCATATTTGTTGTG
>CAYOBO010000220.1:0-2879 GCA_964402295.1 uncultured Candidatus Solibacter sp.
GCCGCAGGTGGTGGCCCGCACCGCCGTTTCCGCGCCTATCTTCGAAACCAAGGGAATCGGCTACGTAGCCATCGAACTCGGCAAACGTCTGGCGCCGGATTACTTCAAGACGCCGTCGGGCGAATGGATCAACCCGAACGTGCTGCTCGACGAGAAGACGCGGCGGGCCGGGCTCGGCGCTAATTTTGCCGAATTCGCCGCCAAGGGCATTCACACGGTGCAGCAACCCTTCGTGCCTCGCACTACGTTCAACGTCCCGGGAGGCAAATGCCAGATCTACGTCCCGCAATTCGCCGAAAAAGGCGCCGAAGCGCTGCCCAAGTGGCATCCCAAGCGGGAGCAACCTTCCGACGAATACCCTTACTACTACCTCACCTTCATTCCCGCCGTGCACAAGCGCAACACCACGCAGAATAACGCCATTCTCAATGAGATGTTCCCCACGAATTCGGCATTGATCCCCACGCAACTGGCCGCGAAACTGGGAATCAAGAACGGAGACATGGTGCGCATCCGCTCCCGTGTCGGCGCCATTGAACTACCCGCGCAACTCACCGAGCGCCTCCGTCCCGACTGCGTCATGGTGGCGCACGGATTCGGCCACCGGTCCAGGCGCATGAGCCTTGCCGGCGGGCGCGGCGTGCGCGACGGCGACATCGTACCCGCGCAATCCATGGATGAGGCTGTGAAGGCAGGCAACTTTGGCGGCGCCAGTTGCATCATGGATGCGGTGGTCAACCTGGAGAAGCTTTCATGACCTCCGCGCACTACCTGTTTGCCGGCAATTGCCTGTTGTCCACGCATCCGCAAGAGCTGAGAGCCGCCGCTCAGGAGGCCTTCCCATCCGGCTCCCGGTGGCTCGAAGCTCTTGCGGTGGATCCCATCGACATCGAGCGCGAGTACGTCCGGCTCTTCCTCAGTCCAGGGGGGGCGATATGCCCCCCTTGGCAATCCGTATACACCAAAGAGAATGAGTCGCCGCAGTTGATGGGGGAAAGCCACTCCTCGGCTCTGGCCTTTTTCCGCGAATACCGGATGGAGCCGGCGCATGGCAGCGAACCCGCCGACCATGCGGGACTGCTCCTGCTGTTTGCCGGGATGCTGCTCGAACGCGGCGTTTCCGCCGACGAATTCGAGCGCTTCCGCATCCGCCATCTCGAATGGATTCCGGAATTCGCTAGGACAATCGCGGCCGAAACGCGCCTCGATTTCTACCGCCTGCTGGCAGGCGAACTACTGGCCCATGCCGCCGAACGGCCACAGGCCGGCATTCTGACTCCTGGCTCCTGACTTCCGTCTTCTTCGTCAGTACTCCGCGTGCCCCGGCGTGCGCGGAAACGGAATCACGTCGCGGATGTTCTTCATCCCCGTCACGTACATCACCATGCGCTCAAACCCGAGTCCAAAGCCCGAGTGCGGCGCACTCCCATAGCGGCGTAAGTCGAGATACCAGGAGTAGGCCTCCTCGGGCAACCCATGTGCCCGGATCTTCTCCACCAGCACATCCAGCCGCTCCTCTCTCTGGCTGCCGCCGATGATTTCTCCGATCCCCGGCGCCAGCACATCCATCGCCCGCACGGTCTTCCCATCGTCGTTCTGGCGCATGTAGAACGCCTTGATCTCTTTCGGATAATCCGTGACAATCACCGGACGTTGAAACGTTTCCTCCGTCAGAAAACGCTCATGCTCGCTCTGCAAATCCGAGCCCCAATGCACGGGAAACTCCCACTGCTTGCCGCTCGACTCCAGAATGCGAATCGCCTCCGTGTAGGAAATGCGCGCGAAATCGCTGCCGGCCACGTTCTCCAGGGTGGCGATCAGATTCGGCTCATAGCGCTGATTGAAAAACTCCAGATCGGCGATGCAGTGGTCCATCGTGTACGTGATGATGTACTTGAGAAACTCCTCCGCCAATTGCTGATCGCCCTCCAGATCGCAGAACGCCATCTCCGGCTCAATCATCCAGAACTCCGCCAGATGCCGCGGCGTGTTCGAATTCTCCGCGCGAAACGTCGGTCCGAACGTATACACATTGGTGAACGCCAGCGCGAAGATCTCGGCCTCCAACTGTCCGCTCACCGTCAGATACGCCGGCTTGGCGAAGAAATCCTGTGAGAAATCGATACCGCCCCCACCCGGCACACGAGGCATGTTCATCAGATCGAGCGTCGTCACCTGGAACATCGCCCCGGCCCCTTCGGCATCCGACGTTGTCAGAATCGGCGTGTGCACGTACAGAAAGCCGCGTTCCTGGAAAAACTTGTGAATCGCGTAGGAGACCGCATTCCGCACCCGGAACACCGCGCCAAACGTGTTGCTGCGCGTGCGGAAATGCATGAACTCCCGCAGCGTTTCCAGATTGTGCCGCTTCTTTTGCAGCGGATACGTCTCCGGCGGAGCCGCTCCCAACACCTCCAGTTGCGCGCCGCGCAACTCCACGGCTTGCCCCTTGGCCGGCGATTCCACCATCGTGCCGGACACCCGGATGCACGCGCCGGTGGTCACCTTCGCGATCGCATCCTCGGGTACCGAACCCGCCTCCAGCACGATCTGCAAATCGGCGAAGCAGGAACCGTCGTTGATCTGCACGAAGTGCACTCCCTTGCTGTCGCGGCGCGTCTTCACCCAGCCTTGCGCCGTGGCCGCGCTGCCGGGAGATAGATGAAAAAGCTGCTTGATGGTCTGGTTTGGGCGGATCATTGTTGCGAGATACCTACTATGATGGCATGCCCGCCCGTTTCACTGGGTCACGGTTTCATCCCAAACAAATTCGGCCGGATATGTTTGTACGGGAACCGTGCCGGATTCATGCCCGTTACCCCGCCCGAATCCACCACGATAATCCGCGCCGCCACCGGTTCATACGCCGCCCGTGGAGC
>CAYOBO010000221.1:0-2817 GCA_964402295.1 uncultured Candidatus Solibacter sp.
AGCGGCCGGCGTATCGCCGCACGGCGATCTTCCGGAACCACGCCTTCCCATTGTGATGCTGCAAGGCAATCGACGCCGTTCCATGCCGCAGATGCGCCACCGCCACCGCGCCCACCGAACTCACCGTCGCCCCGGGGTTCGCCGCCAGTGCCAGCGCCTTCTCCTTCACCGCCGCATCCGTAAAATCAATCCGCAACACACGCTCCCCATTGATCCAATGCTCGCAGCGCAGCGCCACACACACAATCCGAGCCGTGTTCCACTGCCCCGCCGGAGCCCGCGCCGGCCGCTCCGGCGCCATCAGCCCATACAGCGCCCCCGTCTTCTGATCCGCCTTCGGAACCTCCGCGCTCCCATCGTCCACCAACTGCAATTCCGGTCCCACCGCCGCCGCCCCACGCGCATAATCAGCCCCGCCCGTTTCGTAAAACAGCGCATGCCGCACGAAATATTTCACACCCGTATTCGTACCCGGAGCCAGCTTGTACTCAAACGAAAGATCGAAATCGGCGGGCACCGGCCGGCTCAGCAAATCGTGCCGTCCGCCCGTCGGCGTTCCTGTCGCAATCGCCCCGTCTTCCACCACCCACGACCCATTCCCGGGCAGCCCTGCCGCCGGCCGCCAACCCTCCAGCGATCTTCCATCGAACAGCAGTTGCGCCGCCATCGCCCATAGCAGCATCATCGCGGAGCCACCCACCGTACGGCATTCGCCACCAATCGCCGGTAATGTTCATTGCCGAAAATCTGCGGCCCGTGCCCCGGCTGAATCATCACCACCCGCGACATCAGGTACGTGCGCGTCCACACCACCACCGGCATGCTCGTGGCGTTGTTCGTCACCATCAGCGGCTGGCTGCCGCCTTCCAGAAACACACGCCCATACGTCTCATCGAAAACATCGAAATTCGGCACGCCTTCCAGCACCGGATGCTCCACCGCCACCCTCTGCAACGGGAAGCGCACATCGTGCAGAAACGTAAAGGCGGGCAGCGCCCCTTCGCCATCCTGCCGCATGCGGTATCCCGTGATCTCGTTATAGGTGTCCCACGTCTGGTAGCTGCACAGCGCGTGATGCAGCACCACCACACCCTTCCCCTGCCGGAACAGATCGAGAAAATTCTTCTGCTCCGCATCGGTGATCCGCTGCGGCATATCGTACAGCGCCACGACGTCGAAGTCCTTCGCCACCGCATTCGCATACACCGTACTCGACGACCGCGGCGCGTGCTCCCGATGCTCCCACTTCCATTCCGGCCGGTTCGCGAACAGGTCGAAGAAGCGCTTGTCGAACCCATGCCCGCCCGTCACCACCAGCAACCGTAACGGCTTTGGCGGATCCGCCGCCGCGGCCATCGAGGCAAGCAACGTCCTTCGCGATACAGCCATGCTGTCAGGATACCCTTACCCTTCGCTGTCCCCCAACTTCTCCCGCAACTCCTTCATCCGCGCCCGCATCTTCGCAAGCACGCCCGCCATCTCCGCCCGCCCGGCCAAATTCTCCAACTCCCACGGATCCTTCTCCGTATCGAACAACTCCTCCCCCGCATGCCGCTCCAACGTCTCCACCAGCTTCGCCGCCGCCCGATCCGTCCCCGCCTTCGCCACCCACGTGTCATACACATCGCGGTGGCTCTCCGGAATCCCATCCACCAGCGTGAAGTGCGTCGTCCACCGCCGCTCCGGATGGAGATTCAGCACGTATTTATAACGCAGATCCCGCAACCCGCGCTGCGGAAACACATTCATCTCCCCATCGCCCGTGTGGCTTGCGAAAATCTCCGTCCGGAAGCTGTTCTTCTTCCCTAACAACACGTCCTGAAAGCTGCTCCCATCCAGCCCCGCCGCCGGCTTGCCGCCCGCCACATCCACCAGCGTCGGCGTCACATCGGTGAAGGAGATCATCGCATCCGTCACCGAATTCGCCCGGATCCGTCCCGGCCACCGCGCCACAAACGGCACTCGCAGCCCGCTGTCGTATACCGTCCATTTCGAGTGCGGCCACTCCGGCCCTTGATCGCTCGTGTACACAAACAGCGTATTCTCCTCGAATCCGTGCTTCTTCGCCGAGGCCATCACTTCGCCCAGCCGCGCATCCGTCGACGTGATGTCCTGATAGTAATTCGCCATCGCCGTGCGCGTCATCGGAGTGTCCACCGTGATCGGCGGCAGTGGAATGCTCTCCGGCTTGTACGTACGGTTCTTCTCCCAAACCACGTGCGGACCGTTATCCGCGCAGATCAAACACAACGGCTGCTGCGCCCGATTCTGTGCATGCTCGGCCAGCAATCCGTCAATCACCTTCGTGTCTAATCCCTCCTGCCGGTATTTGCGCAATCGCCCCGGCACTGCCGGCAACGCCGCCTTCACATATTCGAAATCGAACACCTCCACCGGCCCCACATGCGTTTTGTTGGCCAGCACCACGCGATAGCCCAATTCCTTCAAATAATGCGCAATCGACCGGATCCCCGGCCGGCTCCGCGTATGGTTCCCCATCAGTCCGTTCCGCGCCGAATGCAGTCCCGTATACAGAATCGCCCGCGACGGACTGCACGTCGGCGAAGCCGCAAACGCCTTCGTGAATCGCATCCCCTGTCTGGCGAGCGCATCCAGATGCGGCGTCCGGATCACCTTGTTCCCGTAACACCCCGCCAGATCCCAACCATGGTCATCCGACAGGTAGAAAATCATGTGGGGCCGGCTCGGCTTGCCTTGCGCGAACGCACTCGCCCCCATCATCCAACTGAATTGTCTGCGCGTGAGCATTGGTAGATTATGGCGCGGTTTCAGCCTTACGGCTGACCCGTTTCCATA
>CAYOBO010000222.1:0-1918 GCA_964402295.1 uncultured Candidatus Solibacter sp.
CCCTGCCGGCGGCGGCGCAGTATTTCCCGCCTCCCGGACCGATTTGGAAGAAGAGCACCGCCGGATTCGACCGCAAGAAACTGCAAGCCGCGCTGGCCTTCGCGCAGCAGAACGGAAGCTCGTGGGATTTCGCGAGAGACCAGCAGCGGGTATTCGGCAAGCCGCTGGGCCCGGTACCCGCCGCGCGCGCGGCCACCAACATGATGATCCTGCGCGACGGGTTGCTGGCGGCGGAATTCGGCGACACACAGGCCGTCGATCCCATCTACAGCGCGGCGAAGAGCTTCCTGTCGATGGTGTGCGGACTCGCCGTGGACCGCAATCTCATCGGGAAGGCGCAGGATCCGGTGCGCCTCACGGTGAAGGACGGCGGCTATGATTCGCCGCACAACGCCAAGATCACCTGGGAGCATCATCTGCGCCAGACCAGCGAGTGGGAAGGAACACTGTGGGACCGCCGGCACGACTTCATCGGACGGGAAGCATTCGGAGCGGCGGAACGCAAGCCGCGCGCCTTGCACGAGCCGGGCGCCTATTACGAATACAATGACGTGCGTGTGAACCGGCTCTCGCTATCGCTGCTGCGGCTGTTCGGAGAACCGCTCGGCGAGGTGCTGCGCAAGCACATCATGGAACCGGTGGGCGCGTCGAACACCTGGGCCTGGCACGGCTATCGGAATTCCGTCGTCAATATCGACGGCCGCGATATCGCTTCCGTTCCCGGCGGCACGCGTTGGGGCGGGGGGATCTGGATGAGCACGCGCGATATGGCTCGCGTGGGTTTGCTGGTCATGAACCATGGCGAGTGGAACGGGCGCCGGGTTTTGTCGGAGGCGTGGTTGCAGGAATCCCTACAGGCAGGAACCACGGGCCAGGATTATGGCTACCTGTGGTGGCTGAACACACTCGGGGAACGGTGGCCTGGCGCACCGCGCACGGCGTTCGCGGCCATCGGCAACGGCAGTAATATCATTTGGGTGGACCGCGAGCATCGCCTGGTTGTGGTGTGGCGGTGGTTTCGGGGCGAGGCGATGGGGGATTTCTTGCGGCTGCTCGTCGACGCCATCGAATGAAGCTTTGCTATCCTCAAAGAACCACGCCTACGAGGTGCTCATGCCAACGCTAGAATACTCCACTCGCAGCGGCATCCACGTCACGCGCAAGCTTTCCCGTTCCTCCTACAAGCGAGGGCTGGGAAAATTGCTCGATCAGTTGGATTCCCGCCGCGGTGTTTACTTCTCCTCCGGATACGAATACCCGGGGCGGTACTCGCGTTGGGACATTGCCGCCATTTGCCCGCCGCTGGAAATCGTCGGTTACGAACGCCGCCTCGAATTCCGCCCGCTCAACGAGCGCGGCGAAGCGCTCTGCCGCATGCTGGAGCCGGTGCTGGCGGCGCATCCCGATTGGGAAAGCTTCACCTCCGAAGAGGGCATACTGCGCGGTACGCTGAAGCCGCTCGCCGGCTTCTTTTCCGAAGAGGAACGCAGCCGGCAACCTTCTCCCTTCTCCATCCTGCGCGCCTTGATCGAAGAATTCCGGCACCCGGAAGAGTGCCGCCTGTTTCTCGCCGGCGCCTTCGGCTACGACCTGCTGCTACAGTTCGATCCCATCGAACTGAAACTGCCGCGCGAGCAGACCAAGACGCTGCACCTGTTCTTCTGCGACGACATCTATTTCATGGATCGCAAGAAGGAAGCGATCGAGCACTACTCGTTCGACTTCGCGCACGGGCTGAACACCACGGCCGGACTCCCCCGCACGTCAGCACCCATTGCGCCGCCCACGCGGCGCGCACCGTGCGAGATCGAGTCCGACCATACGCCCGAGGAATATATGGCGAACGTCGAGAGGGTGCGCGAAGGCATGCGCCAGGGGGATTACTACGAAGTCGTGCTGCGCCAAACCTTCCGCACGC